>NZ_AP018549.1:1291754-1937632 GCF_003584685.1 Lactobacillus paragasseri | reverse complement strand
TCACAAGTATGTGGAAAAGAGAGAATAAAAATCCACTGATCTTTGAAATAAAATTTCACTTTTGCATTATCCACAAATTCATGTGGGTTCAAACTTAGCGATACATCAGTATTTCTGCCGAGGAGTATTCACTTATGCACAGGGTGTTTATTATATTCTGAACAGGGTGTGAATTGTGCATAACTCTGAGAATTATCTTGTTGATAAAAAAGCACGCAAAAATATATATCCAAGATATCCACAAAATATAATTTAAAAATAACTTTAAAAAAGCTTTTCTTTTTAGGAAAATTTTGATAAAGACTTGGTTTTTAGGCGTAAATATGCTATTCTATCTTAGAAATTGTGCTTATTAAGCATTGAAAAACGGAGGTGCAACATTAATGTCAACTAAGAGAACTTACCAACCTAAGAAGCGTCACCGTTCACGCGTTCATGGTTTTATGAAGCGTATGGCTACAGCAAACGGCCGTAAGGTTTTAGCAAGACGCCGTAAAAAGGGTAGAAAAGTCTTATCTGCTTAAGCCACTGAAGCTCAGTGGTTTTTTTAATTTAAGTAAGGATGAACTAGATTGAGAAAAAGCTACCGTGTAAAAACTGAGAGAGACTTTCAAAAAGTTTTTAAAGAAGGACAGTCAATGGCTAATAGAGGCTTTGTTGTCTATACTTTGCCCAAAGAAAAACAAAAGCATTTTCGCGTTGGAATTTCTGTTGGGAAAAAAGTGGGTCATACGGCGGTAGCACGTAATCGCCTCAAACGGTTCATTCGTGCTACACTGACAGAACTTAAGCCAGAGATAAGGTCTGATTTAGACTTTTTAGTAATCGCTAGGCCTTATGCAAGAGATTTTGACATGGAACGAACCAAAAAGAATCTTATTCATGTCTTAAGGCTAGCTAAAGTCTTATCAAACGAAGAGACGGAAACTGAGGAAAAGTAGAGTGAGAAATCATTTATCTAAGAAAAATTGGAAACTGATTCTATTAGGTCTAGGAATGCTAACCTTAGCTTTAGTAGTTACAGGTTGTGCATCTACTAATGGATCAAGTGTTGCTCCTATTTCTCATACTAGTGGCAATTGGTGGGATCGGTATATTGTTTACTATATTTCCCAATTTATTCTTTGGATTGCAAGTTTAGTTCGTGATTCCTATGGTTGGGCAATCATTATCTTTACTATTATAGTAAGAATAATCTTATTACCATTGAATGCCATTTCTATTAAGAGCATGGCTAAGCAACAAAAAGTGCAACCACAGATGGATGCATTGCGTAAAAAGTATCCTGGTAAGGATGTTGAGTCACGTCAAAAGCTGCAAGAAGAAACTAGTAAGTTGTATAAAGAAGCCGGTATTAATCCGTATACTGGATGTTTGCCGATGCTAATTCAGTTACCAGTTATGTATGCCTTGTATCAAGCAATTTGGCGGACTCCACAGTTGCAAAATGGTCGGTTTTTGTGGATGGATTTGGGGCGTCCCGATCCATATTACATCATGCCT
Source organism: Lactobacillus paragasseri (assembly GCF_003584685.1). Lineage (NCBI taxonomy): Bacteria > Bacillati > Bacillota > Bacilli > Lactobacillales > Lactobacillaceae > Lactobacillus > Lactobacillus paragasseri. The sequence goes on along the minus strand of NZ_AP018549.1, from coordinate 1,936,129 downwards.
GTTTTGGCAGCTGCATTTACTTTTATAAGTACGTATATTAGTCAAATGTCAACGCCTCAATCCTCACAAAATGGAATGACTAAGGGAATGACATACTTAATGCCTCTTATCATTGGGGTTTCAGCAATTGGTATCCAATCTGCGATCTCACTTTACTGGGTGATTTCAAACTTATTCCAAGTAGTTCAAACCTTCATTTTGCAAAATCCATTCAAGTATCAACGTGAATTGGAAGAGCAAAAGAAGGTAGAACGTGAACGTGAACGTAAAGTTCGTCGTGTATACAAACGTTTAGGACGTAAAAAACAAAAATAAATTATCTTTAAATTGTTAAGATAAAGTAGTCAAAGTGCTTTATCCATCATTGTTTTTATAGTGGTGGAGTGGGCACTTTTTTTATTTAATTATTTATGTAGGTGAAAAATGGCACAAGTATTAACGCAATTTGATACAATCGCTGCAATTTCTACTCCTATTGGCGAAGGAGGAATTTCAATTGTTCGTCTATCTGGTGAAGATGCAGTAGCGATTGCGAATAAGCTTTTTAAGGGAGCAGATTTAACTAAAGTTCCTACGCATACAATTCACTATGGACATATTGTTGATCCAAAAACGCAGGAAGTTGTCGATGAGACGATGGTCAGTGTGTTGCGTGCGCCGAAAACTTTTACTAGAGAAGACATGGTAGAAATAAATTGTCATGGGGGAATGATTGTTACCAACGATATTTTGCAATTGCTTTTGGCCAATGGAGCCAGGATGGCAGACCCAGGTGAATTCACTAAACGTGCGTTTATGAATGGCCGAATTGATTTAACTCAAGCTGAATCAGTAATGGACATTGTTAGAGCTAAAACTGATAAATCTCGCCAAGTTGCGATGACTCAACTAGCTGGTGGCTTGCTAGAAAAAATCAAGACGATGCGCCAAGAGCTGCTCGATACAATGGCTCATGAAGAAGTTAATATTGATTACCCAGAATATGATATGGACGATTTAACTTCTCAGGAAATGAAAAAGAAAGCACAAGAAGTTTCAAAACAAATTGAGCAGTTACTTCAAACAGCTCAAGAAGGCAAAATTATCCGTAATGGCTTAGCAACTGCAATTGTCGGTAGACCAAACGTTGGAAAATCATCGCTCTTGAACTATTTAACTCAAGATGATAAAGCGATTGTAACCGATATTGCTGGAACTACTAGAGATACGCTTGAAGAGTATGTTTCTGTTAAGGGTGTTCCACTTAAGCTGATTGATACCGCTGGAATTCACCACACAGAAGATAAAGTTGAGAAAATTGGCGTTGAACGTTCTAAGAAGGCTATTAAGGAAGCTGACCTAGTTCTTTTGCTCCTTGACGCAAGTCAAGATTTAACAGCTGAAGATAAGAGATTATTAGATTTGACTGCAAATAAAAAGCGGATCATTATTTTGAATAAACAGGACTTAGGTACGAAAATTTCCCAGGAAATGATCAAAAACCTTACCGATAATCCTATTATTGTAACGTCGATCTTAAAACAAAAGAATATGGATGCACTTGAGAATGCTATTGAGAAATTATTCTTTAGCGGAATAGAAAATTCTCAAAATCAAATTTTGGTAACGAATCAACGACAAGCTGGATTATTAGCTAAGGCAAAACAGTCTTTAGAGGATGTAATTAGCGGAATTAATGATGCTATGCCTTTAGATTTGGTTCAAATTGATCTAAAAAATGCTTGGGATACTTTAGGTGAAATTACTGGTGAAAGTGCACCTGACGAATTAATTACACAGTTATTTAGTCAATTCTGTCTTGGAAAGTAGGATGAAAATGAAAACGTACGAATCAAACGAGTATGACGTTATTGTTGTGGGAGCTGGACATGCTGGGGTTGAAGCGGCTTTAGCGGCAGCTCGTATGGGAGAAAAAACCCTTCTTTTAACTATTAATTTAGATATGGTGGCATTTATGCCATGTAATCCATCAGTTGGTGGCCCAGCAAAGGGAACCGTTGTGCGTGAAATTGATGCACTTGGCGGAGAAATGGGTAAGAATATTGATGCGACTTACATTCAGATGAGAATGCTTAATACGGGAAAAGGGCCTGCAGTTAGAGCTTTGCGTGCACAGGCAGATAAGTGGCAATATCATGAACATATGAAAGATACCATTGAAAATGAACCTAATTTAACTTTGCGGCAAGCTGTTGCAGATGAATTAATCGTTGAGGACGGAGTATGCAAAGGGTTAATAACTAATACTGGTGCAAAATATCATGCTAAAAGCGTAGTTTTAACCACTGGAACAGCTGCAAGAGGGAAAATTATTATTGGAGAATTAACTTATTCTTCAGGACCTAACAACTCTTTGCCATCAATTAAATTGCCTGAAAATCTTGAAAAATTAGGCTTTAAATTACGTCGTTTTAAGACTGGTACTCCTCCACGTGTTGATGGTAATACAGTTGATTATTCAAAGACTCAGGAAGAGCCTGGCGATAAGGAACCGAGACATTTTTCTTACACAAGTAAAGATAGTGACTACTTAAAAGGTCAAATGTCTTGCTATATGACATATACCAATACTGTCACTCACGATATTATTAGAGCTAACCTTGACCGAGCACCAATGTTTTCTGGAGTTATTAAAGGCGTAGGCCCACGTTACTGTCCTTCAATTGAAGACAAAGTAGTCCGCTTTGCAGATAAAGATCGTCACCAAATTTTCTTAGAACCAGAGGGACGCAATACTAAAGAAATCTACGTAGGAGACTTTTCTACATCAATGCCTGAAGAAGTACAATTACAGATGCTTCATAGTGTTGCTGGGTTAGAAAAAGCAGAATTAATGCGTCCAGGATATGCTATTGAATATGATGTCATTGAGCCTTGGCAATTAAAGCACACGTTAGAAACTAAGAATATTGAGCATCTCTTTACTGCTGGCCAAATGAATGGAACTTCAGGCTATGAAGAAGCTGCTGGACAAGGTTTAATTGCTGGAATCAATGCTGCTTTGAGTGCTCAAAATAAGCCTGGCTTTACTTTACAAAGAGACGAAGCTTATATTGGTGTCTTGATCGATGATTTAGTAACTAAGGGAACTAATGAGCCATATCGTCTACTTACAAGTAGGGCAGAGTATCGTCTTCTTCTTCGTCATGATAATGCCGACTTACGTTTGACTGAAAAGGGGCATAAGTTAGGCTTGATTTCAGAAGAGCGCTATGCAAAATTTGAAGCAAAAAAGCAGGCTATTTCCCGGGCAATGGCAGCTATTAAAAAAGTTACAATTCATCCAACTGATGAAGTACAAGAATATTTGGCTAGCGTCAAGCAGGACCGTTTGAATGCAGGAGTTAGCGGAGCAGACTTTTTGAAGCGTCCCCGCGTCACTTTTGATGCCGTTGAAAAATTAAGTGGTCAAACTTTAGCTACTGATCGTTATGTCAAAGAACAAGTGGAAATAGCATTGAAATATGAAGGCTATATTAAAAAAGAAAAGACTTTGGTTGATCGGTTACATCGATTAGAGTCAAAGAAAATACCAGTAGATATTGACTATAATGCAATTCCAAGCTTGGCTACTGAAGCACGTCAGAAATTCGAAAAAATTCGTCCTGAATCTATTGCTCAAGCTGAAAGAATTTCTGGGGTTAATCCAGCTGATTTAGCAATTTTAACTGCTTATATTCAACAAGGAAGAATTGCTAAAATAAAGAAATAAATAATAATTGAATCAAAGCAAAAAAATTTTTAAAAGTTTTTTTGCTTTTTTTGTTGAGTATGATCACTTAATCACACTTTAAAATTGTGTTTTACCGATAAGTTAAGCAAAAAGGTAAATAGTTTGTGAAATAATTATTTTTGAGTATGCTCTAAATATTGATATATCAGTTATGGCAAACGCTTTCAATTAGTTAATAAATGTGCTTTAATCAAGGTGTAAGAAAAATCATTAAGGAGATGCTTATAGACTATGACGAAAATTAGTGGTTCAGATGCAATGTTCCAAGTTTTGTATGACTGGGGAATTGACCATATATACGGTTTCCCAGGTGGTTCATTTGACTCAACAATGAACGCAATTCATAACTGGAGAGATAAGATAAAATTTATTGAAGTAAGACATGAAGAAGCTGGTGCTTTAGCAGCTTCTGCTGAATATAAGATTAGTGGCAAAGTTGGAGTTTGCTTTGGTTCTGCTGGTCCTGGTGCAGTTCACCTAATGAATGGACTTTATGATGCAAAATATGATAAGACTCCAATGGTTGCTATTGTTGCTAACGTTCCAACAAGCCGTCAAGATATTGACTTCTTCCAAGCTTTTGATGAAAAGCCATGGTTTGATCCTGTTGCTGTTTGGAATCACCAAGCAAAAACAGCTGAATCAATTCCAGTTTTGATGGATGAAGCAATTCGTCAAGCTTATCAAAGAAAAGGTCCAGCAGTTTTAATCTTACCTAAGGACTTTGGTTGGGATAAAATCGAGGATAATTTCCGCAACAATGCTGCAGCGCATAAAGTTGTACCTAACTTCCCAGCACCTCGTAAGGAACAGGTTGATAAGGCGCTTGAATTAATTAAAAATGCTGAAAATCCAATTGTTTACTTTGGTCATGGTGCTGAAGATGCTAGTGCGGAACTGAAAGAATTTTCTGATAAATTCAAGATGCCACTAGTTTCATCAGTTCTAGGAAAAGGAATTGTTGAAGATGAATTTCCAGCATATATGGGTTCAATTGGTCGTGTTGGTGCTAAGCCAAGTAACGATATTCAAACTCATGCTGATTTAGTTGTTTGGGTTGGTAATAATTCACCATTCTCAGTCTTCTTCTTTAACCCTAATGCAAAAGTAATTCAAATTGATATTAATTCTGAGAGATTAGGTAAACGCCATGCAGTAACTGTTCCAATGTTAGCTGATGCTAAGAAGACTTTACGTGCTTTAATTGAAGCAGGTGAAAGTCGTCCAGAATCTCCATTGTATAAGGCAGCTCTTGCTGACCGTGAAAACTGGGAAGCTTGGCTTGAAAGCTTTAATGATTCAGATGAAATTCCAATGCGAGTTGAACCAATTTTTGATGTCATCAACAAAAAAGCAGCTGACGATGCAGTATTTGCAGTAGATGTTGGTAACGTAAACATTAACTTTGATCGTCTAATGCACTTGCACGGTGATCAAAAATGGACTACTTCAGGACTCTATGCAACTATGGGTTATGGTGCTCCAGCTTCTCTTGCTGCATCAACTATTTATCCAAACCGTGAAGTTTGGAACCTAGCTGGTGATGGTGGCTTTGCTATGATGAACCAAGAGCTTTTGACCCAAGCACGTTACAACATGCATGTAATTAACGTAGTCTTCACTAATGAAACTTTAGGCTACATTGAAGCTGAACAAGTTGATGAATCACATCAACCATTATCAGGTGTAAAGCTTCCTGATAACGATTGGGCAATGAGTGCTGAAGGTATGAATGTAAAGGGCTTTACTGTTCGCAATAAGAGAGAATTTGAAGATGCAGTAACAGCTGCTCAACAAATGGAAGGCCCAGTTCTAATTGACTGTAAGATTACTCATGATATGCCATATTCAACTGAGTTGAATACTTTGGATGATCCAGCATTCGTTGCTAAGTATGATGCCCAAGCTTTGAAACCATTTAGTTACTTTGCTGGCAAGTATGGTGTTGAAGCAGATGCCGCATCAGGTGCTTCTGAACACACTGAGGCAGAACCAGTCGAAGCAGAGGAAGATGCTTCATCAGGCGCATCACGTCATTAATTTCCTAGGAAATAATTAAATAAAGAGTTCACATAGTTGAACTCTTTATTTTTTTGATAAAAAGTAAGCAAAATTGTGCGAAATTTGCAATAAAAAAGTATACTAGTAGATGAAGAATTTTATTAAATATGTGGAGGCAAAAATATGCAACAATTTGGGGTTATTGGCTTGTCCGTTATGGGTAAAAACCTTGCCTTAAACGTTAAGAATCATGGCTACTCTGTCTCTGGATTTTCAATTGATAAACCAGAGGTTGATGCTTTAGCAAAATATGAAGATAAAGATTTAAAGCCTACTTATACTTGGGAAGAGTTTGTAAATTCATTAGAAAAGCCACGTAAGATCTTAATTCAAATCATGGCTGGTAAACCAGTTGATGAGACTTTACAAAAATTATTGCCTCTTTTAGATAAGGGCGATATTTTAATTGATGGTGGTAACTCTAATTTCCATGATACTAATCGTCGTTATGAAGAAATGGAAAAACATGGCATTCACTTTATCGGAATGGGTGTATCTGGTGGTGAAGAAGGTGCCTTAAATGGCCCAGCTTTAATGCCAGGTGGCGATGAAAAGGCTTATGAAGAAGTATCACCAATTCTTGAAGCAATGGCTGCTAAGACTCCAACTGGTCAACCATGTGTTGGCTACATTGGGCCAGCAGGAAGTGGACACTATGTAAAGATGGTTCACAACGGTATTGAATATGGTATTATGCAAATTATTTCTGAAGTATACGATGTTTTACGTACTGTTGGTCATTACTCAAATGATGAAATGAGTGAAATTTTCAAGAATTGGGATAAGGGAGCTCTACAAGCTTACTTAATTGAAATTACTGCGAAAGTATTAAAGCAAAAAGATAATTTAACTGATGACCACATTATTGATCATATTTTAAATGAAGCCTCTTACAAGGGAACTGGTAACTGGATGCTTGAAGATGCAATTCGTCTTGGCGCTCCAATTACTGTAATTGCGGAAGCTGTTCTTGCACGCTTTATGTCGAAAGCAACTTTGAGAGATGATCCTGAACCAAAGATTGATCCAGAAAAGGCTCCAAAAGATTTAGTTGATCAACTTGCGAAAGCTTTATATTTAGCAATGGCTGTTTCATATGGACAAGGATTTGAGCAACTAACAATGGCTGCAAAGGCTTATAATTGGCGCTTGCACTACTCAACTATCGCTCAAAATTGGGAAGCTGGATGCATTATTCGTTCACAAATGCTTCATGATATTAAGTTTGCCTATAATGCTGATAAAGACTTACCAAACTTATTCAAGGCTCCATTTTTCGATAAGGTAAAGAAAGAAAATATTAGTGCTTTAAGAGAAGTTGTTAAAATTGCTGCTGATGCAGGTGTACCAACTCCAACTCTTAGCGCAGCTTTGAACTACTTAGAATCTATCTTTAACCCACGTTTGCCTCAAAATATGATTCAAGGTCAACGTGATTACTTTGGTGCTCACACTTACCAAAGAAATGATCGTCCAGGTACTTTCCATACTGAATGGTACGAAGAAAAATAATAATGTTTCACATGAAACTAAAAAGTCACTACATTAGTAGTGGCTTTTTGCGTTAAAATAATATTTATATCAATCAGAAAGCGGGAAAGTATGAGATACGGGGAAAAAAGCAATCTCAAATTAATGCTGCAAGCATTATGCGTGGGATTAATTGCTGGAGTTGTAGTGGGATTTTTTAGATATGGAATTGGTAAAACCGAAGCTTTTTGGCTCGATTTATTTAAAAAGTCGCACCAAAATCCATTATGGTTTATTGTAATCGTAGCAGGACTGGCATTAACTGGCATAATTGCAGGATATTTTGTTAAACAATATCCGCACGTTGGTGGGTCTGGTATTCCGGAAGTTAAATTACAAATGCAAGGAAAATTAACTTTGCAATGGTGGCCGATTTTGTGGCGAAAGTTAATCGGCGGCATTATGGTTATTGGAACAGGCTTGTTTTTAGGACCAGAAGGACCATCGCTTCAATTAGGTTCCACAATTGGTCAAGGAGTCGGCCAAGGCTTTAAGCAAACTAAAACAAATTCACGAGTTTTGCTAGCAACAGGTGCTGCCAGTGGTTTATCAGCTGCTTTTGGTGCCCCTTTAAGTGGTGCGTTGTTTGTTTTAGAGGAAATTTTTCATAATTTTTCGCCACGTGTGTGGATGAATGCCTTGGTGGGTGCGATTGCCTCGAACTTTGTTGTATCTAACTTATTTGGTCAAAAACCAGCTTTAGCTTTAGCTTACAATCATTCCTTCCCAATGCCACTTTATTGGCATTTAGTGTTATTAGGACTTATTTTAGGACTTTTAGGACACTTATATAAATTGGGCTTGTTTAATTTTAAAAAGCTTTATGCAAAAATCACTTTTATTCCGCGCTGGCTACACGGATTGATTCCACTAGTGATCTTAATGCCGATTATGTATTATTTGCCGCTAATTACTGGACCAGGTAATCATTTGATTTTGTCTTTGCCTAAGTCAATTGCTTATAGCAGTTGGAATTTAGTAGGGATGCTGGCGATTTTTTATGTAATTAGAATTGCATTTTCAATTGTTTCTTATGATTCGGGTCTGCCGAGCGGCATCTTTTTACCAATTTTAACAATGGGTGCTTTAATTGGCGCAACTTACGGTCTATTTATGGTGCAGCTGGGATTATTGCCACAAAAATTAGTTATTAATTTAATTATTTTTGCCATGGCTGGTTATTTTGCAGCAATTATTCGAGCACCATTTACAGCGATTATTTTAATTACTGAAATGGTCGGATCGCTGTTACATTTAATGCCGTTAGCTGTTGTAGCATTTATTGCTTTGTTAGTTGACCAATTACTTGGCGGCCGTCCAATTTATGATAGCTTAGCGGCTGCTATGGAGCCAAAATCTAGTGAAAAGGGATTGTGCGGCGAAGAAGATCAAATTTCAATCCCAGTCTATGAAAGCAGTAAATTAGTCGATGAAAAGATAGAAGATGTTAAATGGCCGGATGATACCTTAATTAAAGTTATTCATCGCGGCAGTCAAGATATTATTCCTCACGGAGACACTGTGATTGCAGCTGGCGATTTATTAGTGCTAGCTGTTGATCAAAATCGACGGGGACAAGTCTATGATGCAATTAAAAAATTGCAAGGTGTCGAATTAGATGGATAGCTTAAATATACAAAATAGCCCTCTAGCTCAAATTTAAGCTAGAGGGCTTATTTTTTGTAATTAAAGTATAGTCGCACCTAGGCAAGTTTTAAAATGATTTAAGGCCCATTTATGTCCATTTTCATCAAAACTTGCAACACCATCTTGGTGAATTACTAAATTATAGCAACGATTATATGCATCCATTGCTGTATGAAGGACGCAGATATCGGTGCAGACACCAGTCAGATGCAGAGTATCGATTTTTCTTTCTCTTAAAATAAGATCTAAGTTAGTGCCTGCAAAAGCAGAATAGCGCGTTTTATCCATGAAGATGACATGATCATTTGTTTTGTTGGCATCATACCAAGTTTGCAGCTTGCCATATAATTGCCGACCCCAAGTGTTGGGTAAATTATGCGGTGGAAACAACTTAGTTTCGGGATGATATTTATTTCCTGGGAAATGTAGGTCAGTGGGAATAATTACCCATTTATTTTGCTTTAAAAATGAATCTGCTAAATTGACAATTTCATTTTCAAGTTCTTGAGCAGGTTTGCCACAAGTTAAGCTGCCTTTGTCTGAAACAAAATCATTAGTGTAATCGATGATTAAGAGTGCTTCTTGAGTCATAGTATTCTCCTTTATAAATATAATTATGGCTATTATGAGCCACAAAAGAAAAAGCCTCAAGTGAGACTTTAAAATTAGTTATTCTTTTTTGAATTTGGGTGAAGTTTCTGGTGCCCAAATTAAGCAGATAATGAAACTTGCGAGTAATACAATGCTGCAGACCAGCATGGCTAAACTTGCACCACCGCAACAAATTATGAAAAATCATGCAAAGTGACTGTTCTAATCTCTTGAACTGTTGAGACATAAAAAAGTGGTATAAATAAATATTTCACTCCTTTATAGAAGATATGATTGAGGCTGCTTTTACCTTATGACTTACTTTAAGTTCTATCAAAAAAGTAATTACTTCTAAAACTACAAGCAAAATAAGGGCATATCTTATATTGGTTGCACCTGAAACAGTTGTTAAAATAGTAGTCATCAAAGGAGCAGACGCAATCAAAATAGTGTTTAATAGACCGACAGTAGAAGCTAAAATCTTATGCTCGACAGACGTTACTAGCCATTGTGTCAATTTGATTGAAGTTGCGCTGGCTGTTAATGCTAATAAAAAATACAATCCTAAAACAAGATAGATACTAGTTGCAAAAATCGCAAAAGTGGTCATTAAAGCGATTAAAGTGGCTAGAATTGTCATAGAAAAAATTGTGAATTTTTTAAACAATTGCGTACCAAACATACTTCCCAAAGCAGCTCCGCAAGCTACAACCACACCCATCAAAGCAATCGTAAAACTATATCTTGAAATTACCATTGCTGTTTTATGAGCTGCTATCATAATTGGAATTAATGATCCCATTGAACTTAGCAATCCATTCAAAACTGCAACAATCAAGACAACCTCTAAAAGACCAGCCTGCTTTTTAACTTGCTTGAAAGACGTCTTCATTGTTACCAAAAACGATTGAGTATTAATTTCATGGCTTTTAAGCGACTCAATAGATTTTTGCCTCAGTCCCACACTCGCAAACAAAATTCCAGCAAGTAAAAATGAAATAGCATTCAAAAACGCAAGGGATGAGTATGACATAATTAGCAGCAATGCTGAGCCTATAAACTGTGCTGCTATATTAATAACTTCATTAACCCCATTAGTAAAACCCTCTGCTTCTCCGAAATGATCTTTTCCTACTAGATCAACGACTAATGGTGAAACTAATCCGCTGGAATAAGCTCCAAATGTATCTGAAATCAAATTAATTATTACAACAATAATTACTAAACTCCATTGATTGACATTACTGATAAATAGCAGTCCAACGATGCCATATAAAACACAACGAATAATGGCGCTTAAAAATATATTTTTAAATTTATGTCGCGTTTTGTCTGCAAAGTAGCCGCCAAAAATTGTAAATAATTTAGGTGAAGACTCTGAAATGGCAATTAATGAAAGTGCTAAAGAATAGTTTTTTAATTTACTTGCATAAGTCATAAATGCCAAGTAGAAAAGAATATCACCTGCGCTAGAAAGAAAACTAGCAATTGAAAATCTACGATAATTTTTATTAGTTAAAAATATATTCATTCATATTCACCTCGTTTAATTAGGTTGAGCTTAGCAAATTAGCGATATATATAGTAAAATAAGTCATATATGACTCATTGCAAAGAGAGATAAATATGATGATTGGCAGTCTTTTGAAAGAATATCGTTTAAAACAAAACAAGAGCCAAAGAAAATTTATTGGTTCAATTGTTACGCAGTCTTATTATTCAAAAGTAGAAAAGAATATAAGTCAAATTACAGCGGACAATTTAATAGGCTTGCTTCAATATAACAATATTTCTGTACAGGAATTTTTTAATAACTTTAGTCAAAAAAGCGATGATTCATACCGCCAAACAAAAGAATTGGAAAATATGATGATTGAAGCTTATTACACTAATAATATAGAGCAGATGCATAATATTAAGAAAATTATTCACGAAAGTACTTTAAGCGAATATGATAAAAACTATCAAACATTAATGACTAATGGATTTTTAGCATTAATGAATCCAAAACTAAATAGTGAAAAGCTCACATCGACTATTAAAAATAAAATTTTTGACATTCCATCTTATACTTAAGACAAGCTAATGCTTTACTGCGACTTTATGCGATTTTATAGCTTATCAGATAATGAAATAATTACGCGGAACATTTTAAAACAGTATCAATCCACCAATGACTCTAATATTCAGGAACTTATTTTAGCCATAGTATGCAATATTCTTATTTTTTCTATTGAAAATGATAAATTTGAAAACGTCTCTTACTTTCTTAATAAGATTCAAAATATAAAAACTACGCCACAATTGCTTTTTTATAAAATAGATATTGAGTTTTTCAAAAATATAATTGAAATTAAAAATAGTAATGATGCGGGAAAAATAAATAAGTGCAAGAATTTTATTAAAACTCTACAAGATGCAGGCATGGAAGAATACAGCAATGAACTCAGAAAATTTATTAAAGATAATTTTTGAGTTAAATATGACTAATTGTGATCTGATTCTGGTAGCTAAATATGATTAGTAGCATAAAGATTAAACAAAAGGAGGACCAAATCATGAAGCCAGAAGATGTAGTAATTATTGTTATCAAGGGTTAATCAACTTTAAAATACAACCAGAAAACGGGTCATTAGTAAAAATGACCCGTTTTTATATGCTTATTAAACAGATGGTGACGATACATTAGGATCGTGCAAACTTGCATCTGTTCGATAGTCTTATTAGTATCAGATCACAACTACGTACTTGAATGTATCGACAAAATTAATACTCTCTCAATGAAACACATAAAAATAAAAAGCTATTATTAGTAACAGCTTTTTAGAATAAATATTCAATTAATTTTAATTATCTAATTAATCTTCTTTTTCAATCTTTCCTGCGGCAATTGGCAAGGTAGTGTGAGTATCATAATCCATTACACAGCCCTTAACAGTGTCCGGCAATTTAATGCTCTCAGGAACTCCGTGGACATAAACTACGCGTTTATCTAATTGAAGATCGGTGCTGCCGAAAGCTTTTTTGAAGTTTTCTTGTAATTCGGTCAAAGGCACATCAATTTCATATTCGTAATAACCATTGCTGTCAGCGACAGGGTAAGTATTGTTAGGAATATTCATTTTGGCAGGATCCGCATCAAGTGGCACCATCGTAGTTCCTGATACTGGTTCAGTTTCAGGTAAATCGACAAAGCCGTCGTGGTTGACATCTTGAGCCATAGTTGCAGCCTGAGCGACTTTACCATCAGGAAAGCCATGGAAATGTTCCCAGTGTTCGATATTCTTTGGTGTATCAAACATTTCTACTTTAATGTGAAGTTGATCGCCATTTTCGGTAAATTCAGCTGTCCCATGGGGCTGACAACCAATTTTTTCTGCATTTAATGGGTTAATGTGAGCAATATATTTTGTCATAATAACGATCCTTTCTTTTAAGTAACACTTCAGCTCTATCATAAATCGAAAAGCTTGAAAATTCATTTATCAGTGCTTACAAGTTAATTATAAAAAGATAGGATATAATAAAATTGATTTATATCAAGAAAGAAGTATGTAAAATGACAAAACATTCGCCACTTGCTTGTTTGAGTAATGCCACTTTATTTAAGGATTTACCAGAATCACTTAGAAAAAAGCTAGTTACCATTTCGACGCATCAAGAATATTTTCCTAAAGGCAGTTTGATTCGCCAACCCTTTGATGGAAAAGACGGGCTGCTTGTCATGGATAAGGGAAAGGCTAAAGTTTATAGTCTTAATGAAGATGGTAAAGAGACGATTTTAGGCTTGCTGAATAAGGGTGATTCTGAAGGCCAAGAACATTTATTTTCGACTAGCGCTCGTGAGAATTTTATTCAGGCAACTACTGATGCTTGGGTGTGTTCGATGACACGGAATGATTTTCAAAAATTAGTTCGTCAAACGCCAGATCTAGCCTTAAGTCTACTCAATGATTTTGGTCAAAAATTAGTCACTGCGGAGAAAAATACAGTGCGTCGCAATTCAATGGATGCTAAGCAAAGAATTATGGCGTATTTGAATGATTTGTCAAAAAAACAAGGTACAAATAAAGTAAAGCTAGATCTTAAGAAAAAAGACCTAGCTGGTTATTTGGGCATTACGCCAGAAACTTTAAGTCGTAAGTTAAAAGAATTGGCTAAGGAAAATAAAATTCAAGTCGATAAAAAAATTATCACAATTGCAAAGTAAAAGGAGCCGGTAAATAAAACCCAGAAATTCTTGTCCGAATTTCTGGGTTCATATTATTATCTAAGTTTGTCTATTTTTTTCAATTTTTTCCAGGCTTTTTTAGAGCCACGATTTAAATCTCTGTTTAATTTATATTCTTTCCAATCTTGTATGAATAATAGGTCAAGATTGTAACCTTCTGGATAAAGATCTTTTGCCTTTCTAACTAGCTTAGCTCCCTTAATTGGTATTGTCTTAAAAGTTTTATTAACAAAGATAATGATTTGATTTGCAAGATCCGAGTTTTGATAGAATAAAACATCTTGTTCGTACTCCGGGACTTTAAGACGATCACCTTTTTTAAAAGAAACTGTCGATTTGATTTTTTTCTGATTATTTGCAAATTTAATTTTGCTTTGATTTAAAGGAAATTTACCAGTATTTAAGAAATTATTGGCTTGCGTTAAAACCTCTTGAGGCATCCCATTCTTTTCAGCTATCCATAGAGCACGGCTGGTTCCTATTTGATGTAACAGTAACTTATATGTTGGCTCAAGTGTCTTTAGATCAAAGTCCATAGCTGCAGTGATGAAAGTGGGATGCTTAGTAGAATAGTCTTTTATTGCACTATAGTGAGTGGTTGCTAAGATTAGACTGCCTTTTAGCTGTAATGTCTGCAGCAGAGCAATAGCAAGGGCAGCACCTTCATTTGGATCTGTACCGCTGCCTAATTCATCTAATAAAATTAGACTGTATTTTGTTGCATGTTGGACAATATAAGACATTTGCTTCATTTCGGCAGAGAATGTAGACAGAGAGTTATCTAAGTCCTGATGATCGCCGATTGAAGTATAAATAGCGGTCATTACTGGAATTGAGCAAATCCCTGAACTTGGTAAGAATAGTCCAAATTCTGCCATTGCAATGGCCAAACCAGCTGTTTTTAGAGTGACAGTCTTTCCACCTGCATTAGGACCTGTGATTATCAAGCCACGCTTAGAAGAATCTAAATTAAGTGAAAGAGGAACAGGATTAGATAAAAGAGGGTGTCTCATTTCATTTAATTGGAGTTGATTTTGTTCATTTAACAATGGTCGTTTACCATTAATACTTTGAGAGTATTTTGCACGAGCTAAGATACAATCTAGGTCGATAATAATATTAAGATTTGCCTCTAGTTGAGATAATTCTTGATAAATTTTTGCTGATAAATCACCTAAAATTTGAGATTCAATTAAATAAATCTGATTTTCAACAGTTGCTTTTTCTTGGGTAAGATGCACGATTTTAGTGGGTTCTATAAAAACTGTATTCCCATTATTAGAATGATCGATAATACTTCCACCAAAAGTATGTTTAAAACTTGCTTTAATCGGGAGGGTATAATGATTATCTTTTTGAATTATCTGATAATCTTGCAGCATCGTTTGATATTTTTTGTTTTGTAAATATTTTTGTAGCGTATCCTGAATAGTCGTACTTAATTTAGCACGTCTTTGTCTCAATTTAGCAAGATCTTTATCAGCTTTGTCTGCAACTTGTCCGCGTTCGATAGCATTATAAATTTCGCTTTCTAGTGTGTCTAGAATAGTTAAAGTATCACAATAACTTGCAATAATTGGAGTATTATTTCTTTGCTTGTTAAAAAAGCGCACTAATAGACGCGTAACTCTAATGAAGTCTGCTACTTGTTCTAATTCTGCTGGATTTAAGATAAAACCTTTTTTTACCTTATTTAAAATAGGAGTCAAGGCATCTGAACTAATAAAGGGTATGTGTAATCCATGATTTAAAATCCAGACCATTTCTGCAGTCTCATCAAGTAAAGCAGTTGCTTTAACTAATTTAGTGGCAAGTGGCTGAACTAGAATTTTGTCTTTTGCTTCGGGTGAAACAGCATAGTGAGAGACAAGTTTACGTACACGTGAAAATTCGATTTCGTCAGTATTATTCAATTTTGTTTTTTCTCCTTAAGAAAATAGATTTTAATTTTTTTCTCAAGGGAAAGTAAATTAGTCCCTTGAGACTAAAATACAATTAGCATCATATAGCAATATGTCCTTTTCTAAATTATTGATTTTAATGATATAACATTTTTACTAAAAAATCATTATAAATTAGGGTAAATAAAAACTCTCAAATTTATATTTGAGAGTAAAACTATTAATTAACAATTTTTTTGACTTATAATACCTTTTTTAGCTTGCTCGGCAAGAAAGCTTGCCTTAGCAATCTTAACAGCACCAGTTAAAATGCCAGAATCGTTACGAAGGCGTAAGGTAGTATCGTGGATATCTAGAACCAAGTTATCGCCTAAAAAAGCTAAATCATAATCGGAGGTATAAATTTCAAAGTCAGCATTATTTTCTATTTTTACTGAATAGCGTGAATCATGTTTCATTGTATCTAGTGAAATTAGAGAGTAATCCATGCCAATATTGCAAGATCCACCTTCAATTGAATAATCACCGCCACCACCATCAACAATCAAAATTATTTCATGTTTATCATAACCACGATTTTTAAGAAAGTTAATTGCGTCTTGGCTTATTGTCATTTTTACCATAGTAATCCCTCCTGACTCTTTCTATTTTTATTTTAGAAAAAAGTAGAACAGAATCAATTATTTTGCTTAAATTTTGGTGAGGTTTCAGGTGCCCAAATTAAGCAGATGATAAAGGCAGCCAAAAGAACAATTGCGCAGATTAGCATTGATAAGCTTGCACCGCCTTGATTAGTCAAAATTGGCAATAAAAAGGTACCTGCTGCGGCACCAAATCTGCTTATAGTAATACAAGTTCCAACGCCGGTTCCACGAATCTTAATATCGAATAGTTCAGTTGGATATGGGTAATCAAGTACTAAACCAGAAGATAAGATAATTGCAAAAATACAAAAGATAGTAAGTTGAATATTTGAATTAAGGTTTTTGTCAATAGCTAAAAAGCCGATTAGAATACCTGAAAGTAAAAAATTGCTGATGAGAAATGCGCGACGACTAATTCTGTTAAAAAGTAGGATTCCTAAAATGACGCCGATAAACATACCACCATTGTAGATAATCCCAGAAACCTTTTGGTCAGTGACATGCATACTTTGTAAAAGAATTGGAAGAAAAATACTGATACCAAAGAATGCAAAAGCTTGGCAAGCATAAAAGAGTCCACCAACTAGAGTACGACGTAAATATTTCCCGGAAAATAATATTGACCAGGAAACTTCCTTGACTGGCTTAGCCTTTTTGAGTTTCTTAGGGATGCCCCATTTACGTCCCATATGCTTTTTAATAACTTTATTAGCTGTTTTGACTTTACCACGGCTTGCAAGCCAGCTTGGGGAGGCAGGTAGAGGAAAAATAGATCTGAAAATAGCGGCAATAAAAGCTGGTATGGCCCCAGTTGCTAAGATTATTTGCCAAGTATGTGAGCCAAAGCCGCTAATAAAAGTACCTGTTATATATGAAGCAATAAATCCAATTGTCCAGTAGATAAGCAAGTGGCTTTGCCTTTTGCTGTCTTCTCCTTTAGGAAGCCACTCAGTTAAAAGAGCGTTCCCAACGGTATAATCAACGGCAATCATTAATCCAATTAAAATTCTAATGATAAAAAGAGTGGGAAGATTATTAGTTAGTAATTGCAGTAGAGATAAAGTACCCAAAATATACATATTGAGCATTAATAATTTCCGTCTACCAATCTTATCTGATAAACGCCCAATTAGAATACTGCCAGCTAGTCCAATTAAAGATCCAGCACCAATTAATCCAGTCCAAAGATCATTAATTTGGATATATTTACTAGCGTTAGAAAGAGCTGTACCAGAAATACCTAAGGCAAAGCCACAGGCGATTTGACCTAATAAGACAGCCATAAATACTCGTAAATGAATAGGCATGATAGGTGCTTTTTTATAATTCTTTTTTTCTTTAATATTATTTGTATTATTCTGATTTTCTTTTTTCATAACATGAGTTAAATCATTTAGATTAACTCGAAAAAATCCTCCTTAAAAATTTAAAGTATACATTCCACCCTAACAAAGATTTTTAATTGATGCAAAGATAGATTAATCTTTACTTAAATATTGACACTAATTTAATTATCTGCTAATATTGCTAAAAATTCAGAAAGCGGGTAAAAAAATGAGATTACGTAGAAAAGCTAGCCAATTTAGTCGTTAATCAGGAGTTTATTTCTCCTGATGTTTCAAATAGAAATTAGGTTAGTTATGTCAGAAGAAGTAATTATCAGAAAATATAAAAATACAAACTATGTTCAATTATGTAAAGTACATGATGAAGCGAGAATGCAAGAATTAATTGTGGGTAATGCAGTTGATTTATATGCTCCACTTGAAAGGGCAGTATACAAAGAAGAACTATTTTCAGAAACAATTTATGTAGCGGAAGTCGACAGTCATGTAGTAGGATTTGTTGCTTTTAGGAAGAATGAACTAGGCTATATTTACGTGTTAAGGGAATATCAAGGAAAGGGTATAGGAGGTAAACTTTTAGATACTGCAATTCCTTACCTAAAACGTCCAGCATTTTTAGAAGTTTTTTCTACAAATATCAGAGCAAAAAGACTATACGGTAGTCGCGGATTTGTAGAAGAAACCAAAGAGAAAATGATTTTATATTAATTTTGTCGGGAAAATAAAAAACGGTCAGTGATTTTTCACTGACCGTTTTAGATATGTTGATTAAGATTAATTATTTTTGTAGAAAGTTTCTTCTACTGCATGAGTGATCGCAATCTTATCATGAGCATAGGATAAACCACCTTGAATGTAAAGGCGATAAGGGGCACGAAGAGGACCGTCTGAAGATAATTCGATTGTAGAACCTTCAGTAAAGCTACCAGAAGCCATAACAACATCATCTTCATAACCATCTTGGTGGTATGGAATAGGATCAACAAATGAGTTCATTGGTGAATAATGTTGAATTGCGGCACAGAATTTAACCATTGAATCTGGTTCACCAAAAGTTACGGTTTGGACAATATCAGTTCTTGGATCATTCCACTTAGGAGCAACTTTCATCCCCATTTCTTCGCAAAGTGCAGCGGTATAAATCATACCTTTTAAGGCTTCACCAGTAGTGTGGGGTGCCATAAAGAAGCCTTGATACATATCTCTTAAATAACCCCAAGTAGCGCCTTCACCTTTACCAGCACCTGGAACATTAAGGCGAGATCCTGCTCCTTCAATTAGATCTTTTTTACCAACTAAGAAAGCACCTGCTTTAACAATACCAGCACCAGCATTTTTAAATAGAGATCCCGCCATCATATCGGCACCGTAGAAAGTTGGTTCTTCAGTTTCAGAAAATTCACCATAGCAATTATCAACGAAGATCTTTACGTCTGGACGAACTTCTTTGATAAACTTAAGCATTTTCTTGATTTTTTCCATGGTGAAACTTGCACGTACAGCGTAACCAAGAGAACGCTGGATAGTTACGACTTTAATCTTTGGATCTTGTAAATCTTTTCTGGCTTGTTCATAGTCTACTTCGCCATTATCAAGTAAGTCAGTATGCTTGAAGTCAATGCCCCATTCTTTCATATTTCCTGGTTTGTTGCCTGCTAAGCCAATAACTTCTTGAATTGTGTCATATGGCATACCAGTTAAGTAGTAAAGAGTATCACCAGGGCGAAGCATACTGAAAAGACCAACGGCAATCGCATGTGTTGCTGAAGAAAATTGTGGGCGGACCAAAGCGTCGTCTGTTTTAAAGTAATCAGCATACATTGCTTCAAGTTTATCACGACCAACATCATCGTAACCATAGCCAGTTGAAGGAACTAGATCTTCTTCTCCTACGCGGTGTTTTCTAAATAGGCCTAAAACACGTTGTTGGTTGTAAAAGACTTGCTCGTCAATTTCTTCTAAACGAGGTTCAATCATTTTGTCGACTTTATCGACTTTTTCTTTTAATTCTGTTGGTAAGTTTTCTTTCCAAGATAAAACCATTAGTTAATTCTCCTTTAATACTTCTGCTTGTACTCTTATTTTACCATCTGCTTTTTGATCCCAGTAGACGCCTTGAATTTCAGGTACAAAGCCAGGGAAGCGCTCAATTGCTCCTACTAAAACTTCAAAGTACTTTTGATCAATATCGCTCCATTTTTCCCCTGGTGCAACAATAAAGACGCCGGGTGGATAAGGAAGTGCACCTTCGGCCGCAATTCTGCCCTTAACATCATCTAGGTTAACTAGCTCACTTTCATTTTTCATAAAAAGATAGTCAGCATGTTCTGGCGTCATTGGGTAATTTTGCATATTTGGCTTAGCAAATAGTTCTTGTTGCAAAGTGAAAGTTTTATTTCCCCGGTAATAATTATGCATTTCTTGGCAAAGTTGCTTTAGAGTATAACCCTTGTAGCGATCGCCGTATACTTTAGTCAATTTTGGTAATACTTTTTCTAATGGTGCATCTTCATTATAGTATTGTTCAAATTCTAAAAATGCATTCAGCAATGTATCTAATTCAGCTTTTGTATCACCTGGGGTAAGTAAGAAGAGAAGTGAATATAAATCATCTTTTGCGCGAATAATTCGCTTCTCCATCAAAAACTCTGCTACTACTGGACCAGGAATTCCTACAGCTTCATATTTTGCGTTTTTAACATCAATGCCAGGAGTGACAACTGTGATCTTTAACGGATCAATCATTGCTTGACCGGTCGCAATTTTACTAAAGCCATGCCAAAGATTATTTGGTTCTAAGTTCCAGTATTTTTCATTTGTGGCTAAGTCATCAGTACTGATATTTTCAAAATTATCAATTACGAGTGGTCTAAATAATTTGGACTTTCTAATTAGTTCTTTACGCCATTCAATTCCTAGCCGCAATATTTTATCCCACCATTTTTTATTGCCTTCACCACTTGTTAAGTATGAGTTAACTGTTAAGGAAGCATAGAGGGGATATGAATAGCTGGAAGTGACGAATTTAAGATAAGCATGATTAAAGTGCTTATGATCAACATAGCGTTTTTGACCTTTTATGTGAGCATCTTTTTTCAAAATTTGGGAAGCTTGTCCCATTCCTGCTTGTTGCTTATGGAGTGATTGCGTTACTAAGATCCCTGGATCGTCTGGCCCAAAATCCAAATTGAGGGGAGATAAGTGATTCATAATTGGCACGAATTGTTCAAAGCCACCCCAAGCACAATCGAATAAAATGTAGTCGCAAAGCTTGCCAATCTTGTCAATCATCCATTTAGCATCGTAGAAAAGTCCATCATAAGTTTCTGATTGAATAATTGCTAATCTAAATGGACGTTTAGCTTTAGCCTTTTCAGGATCAACTTTAGCGACTTCTGCTCTAATTTTTTCTTCACTTAAAAAGTTAGGATCCATTTCTCCAATTAGACCAAGTGCATTTCGGTCAGTTGGAATGTATACTGGTTTAGCTCCACTCATAACTAGGGCACTGTTATAAAGTGATTTATGGTTGTTGCGGTCAAAAAGAACTAGGTCATCTTTTGTAAGAAGTGCGCTAGCACAGATTGAGTTAGCACTAGTTGTACCATTAGTACAAAAATAAACTTTATCAGCGTGATAAGTTTCAGCAGCTTTTTGTTCAGCAGTTAAGGGTGTTCCCTCGTGCGTCATAGTGTCGCCTAGTTCGGGCACAGTGTCACTAGTATCCGCAAACATTAGGTTCTTACCGAAGAAGCGGTTGAAGACAACACCAGCGGGATGCTTTTCATAATAGAGGCCGTTGTGGTGGCCAGGCGTAGTGAAGCTTACTGGATGATCTTCGGCAAAATTAACTAGGTCAGTTAAAAAGCCTGGCACCATTTTTTTCGTATATTTATTTGCTGCATCAATTATTTTTTCTTTTTCATTATTAGAAATTGTTTCATGTGAAACTTTAATAATAGGAATTCCAAGGCCAGAAGTTTTTTGTAGATCTTGAGCAGCTTTAAGGCTATTTTGGTCGCCCTCTGCTAAAACAATAGCGGCAAGTTCACTAGCTTGAGGATTATTATTCAAATTAGTAGTTTGCCATGAATTAAAATCATTATTTTTAAGTTTATTGCTTAATGCAATTTTTAGAAAATTCATTTAATCACCTTGTTTTCCTACTATATTTTCTAAAATAGACTTGCAAAATTTTTATAAATCCTTATAATTTTGTGCGAACGTTTTTGTACGCAATTTTATTTGCAAGAAGACTACGGCATAAATTATAACGATTTATAGAGGATTTCTACAAGTGATTTTGAATACTTTAATGATAGTTTTGAAGCCTCCAAATTTAAGACCTTGGATTTAGATAAATATTTTAATTTTGGAGGAAATTGAAAATTGGATAAACCAGATGTCTTAAATGATTTAGAACCGAATAAAAAGCACTATATGAGTTGGCCTGTTATTGCACTGATTGACTTTGTAACGATTATTAGTTTTGAAAATATCTTCTATCCATTTCAAAACCAAGGCCTTTCAGTTGTAATTTCTTGGATCTTTCTTTTATTTACTTATGTTATTCCTTACGCATTGATTAGTAGTCAGATGAGTTTGACTTTTGATAATCAAGATGGTGGGCTTGCTTCTTGGGTCAGAAGAAGTACAAACGACACTTTAGGTTACTGGACCTCTTGGATGTACTGGGTTCAAAGTGTGCCTTATATCGTTGACGTCTCAAACTCAGTTATTGTTTCTTTTAGCTGGATGATCTTTGGTAACAATAGCTTGGACAAGAAGATGTCGACTTTTTGGTTCGGAATTTTAACTTTTGTGATCATTTTGATCTTTATTTTGCTAGAAAATAAGCTTCGTAATTCACTAGAAATTCTTTCTTTAATTGGTGGGGGAGCAATGTTTATTATGTCAATGCTCTTTGTATTGCTTGCCGCATGGTCAGTAATGCATGGACACCATATTGCAACTCAACCATTTAACTGGGGTGCATTTAAGCCTTCATTTAGTTTGAATTACTTCTCAACTACTGGTCTTTTGATCTTTGCGATGTCGGGTGCTGAACTTGCTGCGCCTTATGTACAGCAAATGAAGAATCCGAAGAGAGACTTTCCTAAGGCAATGTGGATGCTTGCCATTATGACCGGATTCTTAACGATTTTTGGAACATTAGCTTTAGCAATGTTCTTTAATGCCCACCACATTCCACATGACTTCAAAATGAACGGTCCTTACTACGCTTTCCAATTGCTTGGTGAAAGTTTAGGTGTAGGTAAGGTGTTAATGTATATCTTTGCAGTTGTACAAGCAATCTTCATGATGGCTCAACTCGCTGTATTATTAGACGCTTCAAGTCGTGTCTTTGCTGGAGATGTTGGCTCCAAGTTCATGCCTAAGTGGCTTACTAAGAAAAATAAGAACGGCCGTCCAATTCACTCATACACATTTACCGTTGGACTTAGTTTATTCTTGCTATTATTAACTGGAACTTTACCTAACATTAATACCATTTATAACTGGCTTTTGAATGTTAACGGAATTATTTCACCATATAAGACTTGTTGGGTATTCTTTGCCTTTGTTGCAATGAGAATGCACCAAGATAAGTATCACTCAGATTATGTCTTTATTAAAAATAAGGCTGGTGCTTTAACCGTTGGTGGTTGGTGCTTACTATTTACCTTTGTCTGTGCAACTTTAGGATTTATTCCTCAAAACGTTGCAGTAGGTACTAAGGCATTTACTCACCAATTATGGATGAACATTATTACGGTTGTAGTATTGTTTGGTTTAGGATTCGTTTTACCATGGCTTAGAAAACGTGAAGCTAAGCGTGAACAAGCAATGGGTGAAAAATTAGACTAACTAAAAAAGACTGGATCGAGATTTTGATATCTCTAGATTCAGTCTTTTTTTATGCTTAATTAAATCAGGGTTCATATTTTTACCTCATAAAGTAAATTTCTCGAATTCTTGTTAAAAATTCACTTTATGATGAAAACTTTAAATTACCAAATATGTACTCGTTTTTCAGGATCAAGCCACATGCCATCGTCAGGCTTAATGTCAAAAGTTGTATAAAAATCGTCGATGGATTGAGCGGCAACATTTACTCTGAGTTCTCGTGGTGCATGTGGGTCATAGGCAATGAGCGTTTTTCTAATTTGAGGTGTCATTTTACCACGCCAGATTTTAGCCCAAGTTTGAAATACTTCTTGCAAATTACCATTTTCCTTTTTTGCAGTTTCTACTGCAGCTGTGAGGCCACCTAAATCAGCTACATTTTCACCAACAGTTAGATTACCATTTGTTTTAATCCCGCCACAGACAATACCATCAAATAAAGTTATTTCAGCTTGTGCTAATTCATTAAACTTAGCATAGTCTTCTTCACTCCACCAATTACGAATATTGCCGACTTCATCAAATTTAGAACCATTTGGATCGAAAGCATGCGTAATTTCATGACCGATAACGGCACCGATACCACCTAAATTTTCACTTAGTGTATTATCTAGACTGTAAAAAGGCTTTTGTAAGATTCCTGCAGGGAAAGTAATATCATTATTTGTTGGATTATAACCTGCATTAATCTCATTTGCTGGAAGATCAGCGCCCCAAAGAGTCCGATCAACGGGTTCATTTAATTGGCTAAAATTATGGACGAGTTTGGTTTGATTAGCAGCGATAATATTTTCATATAAAGATTTGTCTGCTAATACTTGAATTTGATCATATAGGTCGCTAAGTTTATCGGGATAACCAATTTTTAACGTAATCGCATTGAGCTTCTTTAAAGCTTGCTTTTGTGTAGAAGATGTAAGCCAGGTGTTAGTCTGGAGTCTTGCTTTATAAGTTGCAAGAATTTTTTTAATCATTTGTTCCACGTCTGCTTTAGCTTTTGGTCCAAAGTAAGTTTGACCATAGTAGAGACCAATGACTTCGCCTAGTACGTCATTAACAATTCCATAAGCCTGCTTTGCTTGGCTTTGTAATTCTTTTGCTCCATATACTGCATGGTCGTAAGCAAAGGCCGCTTCACGAAATTCCTGAGATAGGTAGCTAGCGTAGCGATTAATAAAACTAACTAGAAGCCAACTCTTCAGTTCGTCGAAGTTATCAGGACTTAATAGTTCATTAATGCGCTCTAAGAATTTAGGCTCAAGTACAATGACTTTTTCAGGTGAATTAGGAAGTAGCTCATTAAGTAATTGATCAATATTTAAGTTAGTAAATGCTGCTTTAAAGTCAGAAAGCGAGTAAGGATTATAACAAGCAGCTATATCGTTTAATTCTTCTTGTGATTTTTTATATTGAGCTAAGAGTTTATCAAATTTAATTGCATTAGCAGCATATTTTTTACTGTCGTTTTCGTTAAAGCCAGCAAGCTTTAAAAGATGCACTGATTGTTTTTCAAAAATAGCTAGCAATTGATCAGCAGAAGAATCTTTGTAGTTGCCAGCATCAGGTAAGAATGATTCTGGTGAACTAAAGTAAAAAGCGTTTTTAGTTGTATTTTTCATATCAACATCAACGCTAAGTTTAAAAGGGAAAGCAAGTACAGACTTGACTAGGTCAACAGTATGTTTGTCAAAATCTGAAAAGTTCTTTAGAGAAGTAAGCTTTTGTAAGTCTGTTTGGATAGGCTTAGCGCCGTCCGCATCTCTTTGTTTAAAGTCCAATGCTAGCTGGTATAATTGAACAGCTTTATCTAGATTTGCAATCTTAGGAAGTACTTTGTCGTTAGAAGCAAAGTTATCAAAATCTTGTAACAGTTGCTTTTTAATCTTGATATCTAACTCTGTGAAGCCACCAATCATGGGACGGTCAGCTGGAATTTCTGCATGTTCAAGCCATTTTGAATTAATAGCTAAGTATAAGTTGTCTTGTAATTTAACGTCAGGGTTTACTACGGCTGAGTCGCCAAGTCCGCCACGAATTTTAAAGCTTTTCATAACTGATTACTCCTTTAAATTTAATGTTGATTTAATAATATCAAGAAAGTAAAATCATTTCTAGAATAGTCGTATTCGAATTACTTTGAGGTGAAAAAATGACTGTTGGTGAATTACTTAAAGAATATCGCGTAAAACAAAATAAAAGTCAGAAAGAGTTTGCAGCTGAGATTGTTAGTCAGTCTTACTATTCTAAAGTTGAAAAGAATGTCCACCGAATTACTGCTGATGATTTATTGTTGCTCCTGACGCATAATGCAATCCCAGTTAAAAATTTTTTTGAAAAACTAGAAATTGATCCACATCAGCAACAATTAAATCAAGTGAATGCCATTTTTGAAGAAATAACCAAAGCGAATTATTCGGATAATTCGTTAGCACAAATTAAAAAAATTAAGGAAAAAGCTGCTAAATTAGATGTCGAAGCTGATATGAAGAAAAACATGATGCTGATAATTGATGGTGTTTTAGAATCAGAAAAAGATGATCCTAATACTTTTGACTTTAATTTAAGAAATAAGCTAAAGGAAAAGATATTCCTGATGCCAGAATATGATACCTATAAATTATCAGTCTATGCGAATTTTGTGGATTTGTATGATTTTGACAGTAATCGGCAAATAATTAAGCAGATTGTTAAAGCATTAAAAAAGAAGAAAGTCGAAAGACAAGATGAAATTTTATTTGCGATTATACTGAATGTATTAAAGCAGGGAATTGAAGAGCAGAAATATAATGAAACAAATGAACTTATCAGTCTAGGCCATCAAATTAAAGTTATTCCTGAATTTTTTCTTTATCGTGAAATGCTTACTTTTTATGAAGAATTGATTGCTTATCATACTGATAGAAAGGAAACACATTTAGAACAGTGTAATTTGATTTTAGAAAGTTTTGAATGGGGTGGAATGTCAGCTTTTGGCAAAGAGATGATAAAATTTTTTGATAAATATAAAGAACAATAGACAAAAAAAGACCTAGTATTTATAAATTGATACTAGGTCTTTTTGATTATGTAATTATGCTTTAGCTGTTTCACCAGCAATTTTTGTTTTATTAAGCATTAATGAGCTACCAACTACAGAAACAGACGAAAATGCCATAGCTAAACCGGCTAATTCAGGACTAAGAGTAAATCCTAAGCCAACAAATAATCCAGCTGCAATTGGAATACCAATTGTGTTGTAAATTAAAGCCCAGAAGAGGTTCAACTTAATTCTGTTAAATGTCTTCTTAGAAATATCAAGGGCGCGAACAACACCACGTAAGTCGTTTTGAACTAAGACAATACCACCAGAATCAATGGCAATATCAGTTCCTGATCCCATAGCAATTCCAACATCAGCAGTCGAGAGTGCTGGAGCATCATTAATTCCGTCCCCTACAAAGGCAACTTTTTTACCTTGATCTTGTAATTTCTTAATGTGCATTGCTTTTTCATTAGGTAAAACTCCAGCAATCACTTGGTCAATACCTACTTGTTTAGCAATAGCTTCAGCTACATTTTTATTGTCTCCTGTAAGCATAATGGTCTTTAAGCCACGTTCTCTTAATTCTTTGATAGCTTCACGTGAACTTGGCTTTGGTACATCTTGAATGGCCACTAAGCCAATAATTTCTCCATCTAAACCAATATAGACAACCGTTTTAGCTTCATTTTGTAAATCTGTTGCTTCTTGTGTCATTTCCTGGGAAATATTAACGTCTGCTAGTAAGCGATCACTACCAACAAAAGCTGTTTTTCCTTTGTAGTTAGCCTTAACGCCTTTACCTTCAATTGCTTCGAAGTCGTCAACTTTTTCAATTGTTAATTTTTCCGCTTTCGCTTTTTTGACAATTGCTGTAGCAAGAGGGTGTTCAGAAGATTCTTCAAGACTAGCAGCAATAGTTAAAACTTGTTTTTTATTACCTATAACGTCTGTAACTTCAGGTTTACCAACTGTAATAGTGCCAGTTTTATCAAAGACAACTGTATCTAAGTCGCTGACTTCTTGTAAAACTTCACCATTTTTAATTAAAACACCCATTTTAGCACTGCGAGCAGTTCCGACCATTAATGCGGTTGGAGTAGCTAAACCTAAAGCACATGGGCAAGCAATGACGATAACGCTAACGGCAAAAAGCATGGCTTCTACAGCAGTCGCACCTAAAAATGAGTACCAGATAATGAAAGTTAAAATAGCAATAATCATTACCGCTGGAACAAAGATATTGGATATCTTATCTGTTAAGTTTTGAATTGGAGCGTGACTAGTTTGAGCTTTTTTAACTAAGTCGACAATTTGGGCGAGCATTGTATCGGAGCCAACTTTAGTGGCTTTGAAAGTAATAGTGCCGTTACTGTTAATAGTTGAACCTACAACGGTGTCACCAACTTTTTTGACAACTGGCATACTTTCACCAGTAACCATTGATTCGTCAAGCGTTGTAACACCTTCTAAGATTTCACCATCAACTGGAATCTTTTCGCCCGGCTTAACGCGGATAATGTCGCCAACTTTAACTTGATCAAGTGGAATTTTAACGAACTTGCCATCTCTTTGAACTTCAGCATCTTTTGCCTGTAAGCCCATTAATTTTCCTAAGGCATTTGATGCGTTGTCGTGCATTTTTTCTTCCATAGCGTCTCCAAGAAGAACGAAGACAGTAACAAAGGCGGCACTTTCAAAGTAAACAGGGCGGTTGGTAATCATCGCAAAGATACTGTAGAAGTAAGCAACTGCTGTACCTGTAGCAACTAAGGTATTCATATTAGCACTATGTTTTTTGAAAGCAGCAATGGCACTTTTCCAATAAGGGAGAGCAGAAATCGCCATAATGATTGTTGTTGTAATAAGCGCAATCCAGTTATATCCTGGCATCATCCAATGAAAAGGCATTGCAAACATCTGAATGAGCATTGGAATAGACAGGATGAATGAGATCCAAAAGCGTTTAATATTTGATAGTTTCATTATTTAACGACGACCTTTCCATGGAACATATCCATTCCGCAGGCAAAGTTATAAGTACCTGGCTTATCAGTTGGAATATCAACAGTTATTTCTTTTTTATCGTCAAGAGTCTTATCAACGCCAAGATCTTTGAAGACAATCTCGTTCATACAGCCCATGTTATCAGAAGGAATGAACTTAATTTGTGCAGGCTTGCCTGCTTTAAAAGTAATTACATCTGGCTTGTAGCCATGATTTTCTGCATTAACAACAACTTTTTTAGTTTGATTTTTTGAAAAAATACTCATTTTAGTAGTTCCTCTCTTTATTTAACAATTACTTTTCCATGAAACATGTCCATTCCGCAGGCAAAGTTATAAGTACCAGCTTTGTCAGTTGGAATATCAATAGTAGTAATTTTTTGCTTAGTTAGATCTTTATTAACGCCTAATTGTTCAAAGACAACATGTGATAAGCAGGCAGTAGAATCACGCATGTCAAAGTTAACTTGTGCTGGAACGCCCTTTTTTAGCACTACTGTTGAAGGTGAATAGCCACCGTTCACAACAATTGTTGCAGTTTGTTCATCGTTAACAATAGTTCCAGTTCCTGTAGCTTCCTTGTGTTTCCCAAAGAACCACCAGATAATAAAGCCAATTAGAATAATGCCGATAATTAATGTGATAATTTGACTAATACTCATTTTTATACCCTCCTAGCAGATAGTAGATCCTGCTTTTAAGCAATTGCAGGGAACCTTGTCAGGTGCTGTTTTTTCTTTTTGACTAATTTCTTCTTGCATCTTCATTAAATCACCTTTAGAAACAGGCGAATCTTTGAGAAGCTTTAAGATTACTTCTCCCTTATGCATGTCGCACATTCTGTTTAACAAATTTTTTGTTTCGATATACATCATTTCTGTCTGATTAACAGTAGCAGTATAGATGTAGCGCCGTCCTTCATGTTTGGCAGTTAACCAACCTTTTTGAACGAGTCTTCTAATTAATGTCTTGATGGTTGAATCAGACCAATCTTTTTTGCTTGAAGCTCTTTTAAAATTTGATTTGTATGGGTTTCACCTAGTGTCCAGACAATACGCATTACTTCCCATTCACTGTCTGAGATAGGAGATAAATTTTTTTCGCTCATTTTTTTATATTCCCTTTCGTTTACATTTGTAATCATACATCTTTATGTTTACATTTGTCAACAATGAAAACTGCACAATTTATATAAAAATATGATTAAAATATTGTTAAAATAAATATTTCATAGTAAAATCTAAACAAATAATGAGAGGTGAGTAGGATGGATGATAAAAGATGGATTGAATTAGCAAAAAGAAAAAAGCAAGATAAGTATTTTGGATTTATCAGTTTGCTGATTGTAGTTATGATGGTCTTTTTTACTGTAAAAAACATCGGCTGGCTACTCACTTTTATTGTGGTGGCGGTTATTCTTTATTTCTGGATTGATGTGGAACAAATGCTAGAAGATAGTAAGGTAATTAGTCGCACGCAAAAAATTATTTTTATTGTTCTTGGTACAATTTACGAGCTTATGAGTATTATTTTTGCCTTTGTTAATTTAGATTTTTTATTAGTGGCATTTGGAATTGTCAGTGCTGGATATTTGGGCTTTAAAACTAATGCGGTCTTACGTAAAGACTTGAAGAATAAGAATCTGAAGTTTGCCGATAGCATGATAGCAACTTTTTTGGGAATAGTAGTGGCGTCATTAGTAGTTGCATTAGCTCCAAGAGATATTCTCTGGCTATTTCTTTTGATCTTTGCGTTGGCATATAACTTATTACACTTAATTGTCAGAATTAAGGTTGAACACGATGGGACAAATCGTGAATTATAGGATCAGATGGGAATGATTGTATGCGGCCAGACTTAATTGTTAAGAACAGAAAACTAAACCGTCTTCTTGGTGTGGCCGGAGTTATTTTAAGTTGCGTTATGTTCTTTTTGGCATTTTGGAATATTGGCTGGTTGTATCGATTAGTCGGTTTATGCGCGATTATTTATTATCTTGTTGATATAGAGCAAGGATTAGAAGAAAGCCATGCTATTACTAGATCAGTACGAATTATATTGATTGTCATTGGCGTTTTGTATATGGGATTAAGCATGGTATGTGTCTTTGTGAATGTTGACGTGCTATTAAGAATATTTGGACTAACTGGTGCAGGATATTTAGGTTTTAAGTCATATCAATTAGTGAGAAGTGGAATTTTTAATAAAAAATTGAAACTAGCTGATAGTCTAATTGCAGTTATTTTAAGTGTTTTTCCAGCTATTTTGTTAATTATTTATGCATTTTGGTATTTTTGGTTGATTTTACTAGCATTTACTCTGCTATATAACTTAGTTCATTTAATTGTTAGAATTAAGATTGAACGTGGACCAACAAATCGTGAATTATAGAAGAAAAAGGTAGCATCTTCGATTTTTAGTCGAGGTGCTACCTTTTTTGAAAATACATAGTTTAAATCAAAATTCCATTACAATGATCAACTTCATGTTGAATTACTTCAGCGACAAAATCAGAGAATTCTTGTTGTCTAGTTTCAAAGTTTTCATTTTGATATTTTACTGTAATTTTCTTATATCTTTCTGTCGGACGCTCTCCCTCTAAAGAAAGACATCCCTCATAAGCTAGATACTTGTCGGACTTAGAAACAATAATTGGATTAAGCATCACAATTGGAAGTGGACCAACAAATAAGGTAATAATTCGCTTTTGTACACCGATCATATTCGCGGCAAGTCCAGCAGCTTTGCCGTTATTAGCAAGTAAAGTATCCTTCAAATCATTAGCTGCTGCTAAATCTTGCTTGGTAGCTGGTATAGATTTGAATTTTAAAGAAAGTTCATCATGAATGATAGGTTTAACTGCCATTATTCCAAATACTCCTTGATTAGCTAGCGTGTCGTACTAGTAAATATATCTAACATTATGAAATAAATATTACGGTAAAGCTAGTGAATTATTTCCAAGGTAATAAAAAATGAGATCGCGTACGATCTCATTTTTCTTTTTATCCCATATTTGTAATAAGGAAGAAGATAACGAATATTACAAATAGAATGTACATCATTGGTGATACTTCTTTGTAGCGCTTAGAAGCAATCATCGTAATTGGGTAAGCAATCATCCCTAAGGCTAAACCATCAGAAATTGAGTAAGTTAATGGCATACCAACAACAACCAAGAATGATGGAAAGGCAATTTCGAAGTTATCCCAGTGAATATACTTAAGGTTTCCTGCCATTAGTACCCCAACGATAATTAAAGCTGGGGCAGTCACAGTAGTTGGGATTACTGCTAGAAGAGGACTGAAAATCATTGAAATTAAGAATAAAATACCAACAAAAATAGCAGTTAAGCCAGTTCTACCACCCATTGCGATACCTGCACTTGATTCAACAGAAGTACCAAGTGGAGCAGTACCAAGAACAGAACCTTCAACCATAGCAAGTGAATCTGACAAGAAGGCTTTACCAATACGTGGAATTTTGCCGTTTTTGTCAACCATCCCGGCTTGTTGCGTCATCCCAATTAAAGTACCAGCAGTATCAAAGAAAGTAACTAATAAGAATGTCAAAACAATCATAAATAGTTGTGGCGTGTTAATGTCCTTTAAATGAAAGACTGCTTGACCAAAAGTAGGCGCAATACTTGGAGCACCTGAAACAATACCATGTGGCATTGGAATTTGACCAATTACCATTCCAAAAATGGCAGTCACGATCATACCGATGAAAATTGAACCAGGAACTTTAGCAGCCATTAAGATGACAGTTAAAATTAAGCCAAATAAAGTAATCCAAACAGCGGGATTATTGAATGATCCTAAACCAACTAGAGAAGATTTATTATCAACGATTAATTTACCATTTTGTAAGCCGATAAAAGCAATGAATAGGCCAATACCAGCAGAGATTGCATATTTTAAGTCCTGAGGAATAGCATCAACAACTTTTTCACGTAATTTTAAAACGGTGATTAAAATAAACAAAATTGAAGCAACTAACACACTAGCTAAAGCGGTTTGCCAATTGATATGCATTCCAATAACTACGTTATATGAGAAAAAGGCAGCACTACCAAGAGTTGGTGCTAAGGCAATCGGGTAGTTAGCAATGAATCCCATTAAGAAACAACCAATTGCAGTTGCGATTGCAGTAACAGTGAAAGCAGCGCCTTTATTAATACCAGCTGCACTTAAAATATTAGGGTTAACAAAAAGGATGTATGACAATGAAACAAACGTGGTAAGAGCAGCGATTAATTCGCGTTTGACATTAGTATGTGCATCCTCCAAATGAAAGACTTTATCTAAAAATTGCATCATTTCTCCAACATAAAATAAAAATGAAAAAAGGACACAGTTTACCCAAAAAGCCATGGGTAAAAGATGTCCTTTAAAGCAAATTTATGACGTCTGATACCTATAGTCCTGAATTTATGGCTCAGGGTAGATACTGTCGACCTTATTTCGACGATATATAGATAACTTGATTGTTAAGTATTCTAGCAGAAATTTATCGTATACGCAAATGGAGATAAATAAAAAACAAGTAGTCATGTGAACTACTTGTTTAAGGAGATATTATTTATCAGTATTCATCAAAAGGAATTTGGTAAAGCCACCTTTTTCAGCTTTCTTTGCTTCTACTTGCTTTAGTAAGTCTTCTTTACTAATATTTTTAAAATCTAAAAATGCTTCTAATACTGTGTAAACATCAGCTAATTCTTCAAGGAGATTTTGATCGTCAGGTGCAGCTTTAACTTCATTAGCTTCTTCGACGATTTTATTTTTCAAGGCATCTTCTCTTTCATCAGGTTTTAGTTGACGATAAGATGCATAGGTAGCGAATTCAGGTATTTTGTCTCTAACTAGCTTTTTCATTATCCTAATCCTATTTCACATTTAGAACTACGAAGTAAATGACGAAGACAAAGAATAAAATCCACATCATTGGCGTGATTTCTTTGAATCTCTTAGCAGCAAGCATTGATACTGGGTAAATAATTAAGCCCCAGCCAAGACCATCTGAAATCGAGTAGGTAAGAGGCATGCCAAGTGCGATTAAGAAACATGGAATTGCAATTTCAAGATCAGTCCAGTGAACGTGTGCTAAGTTTTCAGCCATTAATACCCCAACAATAATTAAAGCAGGAGCAGTTACTTGAGTAGTAAAGACACTTAAGATTGGGCTGAAGATAGTTGAAATTAAGAAGAAAATACCAACCCAGACAGCAGTTAAACCAGTTCTACCACCAACTGCGATACCGGCACTTGATTCAACAAAGGCACCAACTGGTGAAGTACCAAGAACAGAACCAACTAACATACCAGATGAGTCAGCTGCTAGAGCTTCACCGGCGCGTGGCATTTTGTTGTCTTTCATGAGGCCTGCTTGTTGAACAAGTCCGATTAAAGTACCAGTAGTATCAAAGAAAGTAACCAGTAAGAAAGTGAAGACAACGATCCACATTTGGACAGTATTAATATCACTAATATGGAAAACAGCTTGACCAAAAATTGGTGAAAGACTTGGAACTCCTGAAATAAAGGCCTTAGGCATTGGAATTTGACCGATGGCGATACCGAAAATAGCGGCCACGATCATTCCAATAAAGATAGCGCCAGGAACTCTGGCGATCATTAAGAAAATAGTAACAACTAAACCAAAAATTGTAATCCAAACAAGTGGATTGTTCAAAGCACCAACAGTAACTAAAGTGGAATCACTCTTGCTAATTAATTTACCGCCTTGAAGACCGATAAAGGCAATAAATAAACCAATACCAGCTGAGATTGCATATTTAATATCACTAGGAATAGCATCGATAATCATCTCACGTACTTTAAATACAGTTAGTAAGATGAAAAGAATTGAAGCAACAAAAACAGCAGCTAAAGCAGTTTGCCATTTAACGTGCATTCCTAAGCAGACAGTGTAAGTAAAGAATGCGTTAAGTCCCAAGGTTGGTGCAGAAGCAATAGGGTAATTGGCAACTAGTCCCATTACAATACACGTGAAAGCAGCAGATAAGGCCGTTGCAGTAAACAACGCTCCCTTGTTCATGCCACTTGCTCCTAAAACAGCTGGGTTAACAAACAGAATGTAAGACATACTCACAAACGTAGTTAGTCCAGCTAAAAACTCTGTTTTAAATGAAGTGTGGTTTTCATTTAAATGGAAAAATTTACCAATTGAATTCATGTAACCCTCCAGATGTGGTAATGTTCGGATTTTAAAGAAAAAGAAGCTTTAAAATGATTTACTTGTGTTCTTAGTCATCTAAAAGCGAATCTTCAACTAAAATTATATCTAAAATATTAACTATTTCAAGAATAACAGTCAAAATTATTCGATTAAATTACAATAAAAGATACTAATGAATTAAGAAATGATATATTTTTTGTAGAATCCGAACATTATGGCCCGGGAAATATAATATTTTATAATTTAAATATTGACTTTGACCTTGCGTTAATTGATATCTTGAAGCTAGGAGGTGAAAGTAATGCAAGAAAAATATTCAATTGGTGAAGTAGCTGCGATGCTGGAAGTAAGTACGCGTACTCTAAGATTCTATGATGAAAAAGGGCTTGTTAAGCCGGCTTATACGGAAGAGAATGGCTATCGTTTTTATGAAAAAGAACAGATAAGGCAGATAGAATTAATTTTGTTTCTAAAAGATCTTGGCTTTTCGTTGAAACAAATAAAAACGCTCATTCAAGATGAGCGCGGAAGTAAATCGCTTGAGTTGCTTTTAAAGCAGCAGTATCAAGAAAACAAACAAAAAATCAACGAATTGACTGCAAAGCAAAAACAGATAGAACATTTACAAAAAATAGGTGTTTTATCTGCCGCATTAACCAATTTTTCTGACATTACAAGTATTATGAGAAAAGAAAACAAAATGACAGTTTTAAGAAGAAAAATGTGGCTTTATATAATTATGTGGATAGTAGTTGAACTGATAGGCATTAGTCTCATGTATGCGTTGCGATTAAATGCAAGTATAGCAATTGTGATT
Source organism: Lactobacillus paragasseri (assembly GCF_003584685.1). NCBI lineage: Bacteria > Bacillati > Bacillota > Bacilli > Lactobacillales > Lactobacillaceae > Lactobacillus > Lactobacillus paragasseri. The sequence goes on along the minus strand of NZ_AP018549.1, from coordinate 1,900,492 downwards.
GCTGTGCTGGGGGCAATAATGTTTTCAAAATACTATTACGACCGAGTTGAATATGTTTGTCCTAATTGCGGGGATGTCTTTATTCCGTCATTTTTAATTTTTAACTTAGCCCCGCATACACCTAAGTTTAGAAAATTAACTTGTCCAAAATGTGAAAAGAGATCATATTGCCTAGAGATTTGTAGAGATTAGGGTAAAATGTACAAATCTAAAAATGATATTTATTAATAAATACTATGATATAATCAAGTATGAAAAAAGGAGATCCGCGGATCTCCTTATACAGCCCGCTTTAAGAGCGGTGGCTTTTAATGTTAAGATGACGAAAACGACGCTCTATAACTCGCCAAAGTTATAGGTAGAGCGGCGTTTTTATTTTTTTGTGGTGGTCTATATAGGTTAGCAAAGCTAACACAAATGTACCAAACAAAAGCATCAAAGAGATGCTTTCGTAAACCGACATGGTTGAACCCTTTCTGTAGTATATTGACCATAGGCCTCACCTCCGAGAGGAAAAATAACCGCCGCTCATAAAACTTGCTGTGAAAATAATTATAGCGAAAGCTTTTTTGTAAAAGAAGACGAACAGGCAAAAAAGACTAACTAAACTAGTGAATTTTGTATTTAAAGTATGAATATTGAGTATTTTGCGGCTGGATGAGAAGTGGTACTTAAAAAGCTCGTGCGATGCACGGGCTTTGTTATGGAAGGAATTTATTCTTCTTTGTTAATTTTTATAAAAACTAAAGTCATCGCTACGATACTGATGACGGCAACTAAAAGGTAAGTTGGATCTAATGGATTATGCTGGAGAGTGTTCCAGACGATATAAGTAATGCTAAATATTATGCTAAGTATATAGACTATCTTAAAAATAGTCTTACCAGTAATGATCATTTTTATTCCTCCTGTCGTTGTTATAATAATTGTCAAACAGTTGAGTGGGGAAAATAAAGATTTCTTTTATACTTATATTATACTCTGAACGACTTAATTATAGATGTTGTAAAGTATACTTTATAAAAATCGCACTTTTTGTTAAGTATACTTTACAGATAATAAAAGCAATAAAAAAATACCGATTATCAAGATGGATGATAATCGGTATTTTTGTTAGTGAATTTTAGCTTACTTAAAATTCAAAACCCACAAGAAGATGATGAATACGACAAACAGTACCCACATCATTGGGCTGACTTCTTTACCACGCTTTGCAGAAACCATACAAATTGGGTAAGTAATCATCCCTAATGCTAAACCATCAGAAATTGAGTAGGTAAGTGGCATACCAAGTAAAATCAAAAATGCAGGAACGGCAATTTCTAACTTGTTCCAGTGAATGTGAGCAGTATTTTGTGCCATTAAAACTCCAACAATAATTAGGGCTGGAGCAGTCACTTGAGTAGTGAACACCCCAAGTAATGGACTAAAGATCATTGAAATCAGGAAGAAGATGGCAACAAAGACTGCAGTTAAACCTGAACGTCCACCAACTGCAATACCAGCACTTGATTCAACAAAGGCTCCAACAGGTGAAGTACCAAAGATAGAACCAAACATCATAGCAGTTGAATCTGCGGCTAATGCTTTACCAACACGTGGCATTTTGTTGTTCTTCATAAAGCCAGCTTGTTGAGCAAGACCAATTAAAGTACCAGCAGTATCAAAGAATGTAACAAGTAAGAAAGTTAAAACAACAACCCACATTTGCAGAGAATTAATGTCTTTAACGTGGAAAACTGCTTGACCAAAAGTAGGTGCAAGACTTGGTGCTAAAGAAATAAACTTGTGTGGTACGGCAATTTGACCAGTACAAATGCCAAAGATTGAGGCAGCAATCATTCCGATGAAAATCGCACCTGGAACGCCTAAAATCATTAAGATTACAGTAACAATTAAACCAAAAATCGTAATCCAAACAAGCGGGTTATGAAGTGATCCTAAACCAACTAAAGTAGATTTGTTAGCAACAATTAAACCACCATTTTGTAAACCTAGGAAGGCAATAAAAAGACCAATACCTGATGAAATGGCAAATTTAAGGTCTGAAGGGATAGAGTCAATGATCTTTTCTCTTAATTTAAATAAAGTAATTAAAATAAAGATAATTGATGCAACAAAAACACTGGCTAAGGCAGTTTCCCAAGATACCTTCATGCCAATACATACGGTATAGGCAAAGAAGGCGTTAATACCTAAGGCAGGTGCTTCACCAATCGGATAGTTAGCTACAATACCCATGATTGCTGTACCAAGAGCCGCAGCTAAAGCAGTTGCAGTAAATACAGCGCCAGTATTCATGCCGCTAGCACCAAGAACACTTGGGTTAACGAAGAGAATATAAGACATACTAATAAAGGTTGTTAGACCTGCAATAAATTCAGTTCTAACATTAGTTCCCAACTTTTCTAAATGAAAGTAGTTTTTGATAAAATTCATTTTGTCCTCCAGACATAATGTTCGCTTTTTAGCTTTAAATAAGCAACTTTTACAGTGTAGCATTCTGATAAATAAATGTAAACACGAATTTTAACTAAAGAAAGCGCTACAAAGAACATGGATAGTGAGCATATCGGACTTAGTGAATTATTTCATAATAGCTTTTATTTAATAAATTAATGAAATCGTCCTAAAATTAAGGTGTATAGAAACCTACTTAATGATTGGAGGAAATATCGATGACAACTTACTATAAGGGGTTCCCACAAAGTACTAGAGAAGAAAAACTACACATGGTTAACTTGGATGAACTGGAAAACGAAGCAAAATATGTAATACCAGAAGCTGCTTATTACTACATTGCTAGTGGTGCAGAAAATGAATGGACTTGGCGGAATAATACACAAGCTTTTAACCATTTTCAAATTGTGCCTCGTGCTTTAACTGGGATGCAGGATCCAGAATTGAATACTGAATTTTTAGGGATGAAGTTAAAGACACCAGTTATGATCTGTCCAATTGCCTGCCATGGTATTGCAAATGCCGAAGCCGAAATTGATACTGCTAAGGGTGCAAAAGCTGCCGGTGCTTTGTTTGGAATGAGTACCTATGCAAATAAGAGTGTTCAAGATGTGCAAAACGCAGTAGGCGACTCCCCACGGTTTATGCAATTATATCTAAGCAAGAACTGGGACTTTAATAAAATGGTAATTGAAGAATCAGTTAAAGCCGGCTTTACCGGTTTCTTCTTAACTGTAGATGCGCTAGTTAGTGGCTATCGTGAAGCAAATTTACGGACTAACTTTACATATCCTGTTCCACTTGCTTTCTTTAATGAATGGACTGGTGGAAAAGGAGAGGGACAAAGCGTTGCTGAAATGTACGCTTCATCTGCTCAAAATATTGGGCCAGATGATATTCGTAAGATTAAGGACATTGCTGATGTGCCTGTAATTGTTAAGGGCGTTGAATGTGCTGAAGATGCGATGCTTGCAATTGGTGCTGGTGCAGATGGAATTGTAGTTTCTAATCACGGAGGCCGTGAAGTTGATGGGGCTCCTGCTACAATTGATGTTTTGCCTGAAATCGCGAAGGCTGTGAAGAGTTGCGATCGCCCCGTTCCAATTATCCTTGATGGCGGCGTTCGTCGTGGTTCACACGTCTTTAAGGCATTGGCATTAGGTGCTGACTTAGTTGGTATTGGTCGTCCATTCTTATATGGCTTAGCACTTGGTGGTGCTCAAGGTGTTCAGTCAGTTATTGAGCAATTGAATAAGGAATTGTTGATTGATATGCAATTGACTGGTTGTAAGACGATTGACGATATTAAACATGCTAAAATTGATCATCTTGACTATACTGCTGATTGGGGAATTTCTTCAACGAGTAAGAGCGTTATGAAGCCATATCCTGTTACTAAAGAAAATCAATTAACTGGTGAAGCTGCAGATGCAGTAAGTGGCGCTTCAAGACATTAGTTTAATGATGTGAGTATATGAAAAAAGCGGCCTAACGACCGCCTAAGCACTATTCTGCGCATTAAATTATAAAGCAGATAGTAACACTGTTCCTATAAAGTATTCTAACATGTTTTTACTTTATTTAACTAAATTTGGTTTCCAATTTTCGTCAAGTTTGCCCATTTCTTTAAGCTTAGCAACGATTTGATTTAAGACTTCTTGACGATCCTCTTCACTTGCCATGAAGTCAAATTTATCACCATCAATAGTCATCTTTGGTGAATAATCATACTTCTCATACCAAGGTTTGTAATAGCGAAGCAAACGCTTGTAGTAGTCTTCTAGAGTTGGGTCATAACTTAATTGCTCGTAGTTACGACCACGTTTTTGAATACGTTTAAGCATTGTGTCATATGATACATCAATATGAACAAGGAGATCTGGATTCTTCTTAGGCATCCGATCTAACTCACTCATCATATTGTGTAGAAGTTCGTAATAAGTATCTACTTCTTCTTTAGTAGCACGGCCAATATCGGCATTCATTTGGAAGAAAAGTGCATCTTCGTAGATAGAACGGTCGAGTACGTTATTATCATCAGTTAATGCTGACTTGATACTTTGGAAGCGAGTATTCAAGAAATAAACTTGCAATAAAAATGCGTACTTCTTAGGGTTTTCGTAGAATAATGGCAAAACAGGATTGTCATCTACACTTTCATAAAAGGGATTAGTGCCCAAATACTTAGATAGAATACCTGTTAGACTGGATTTTCCGGCTCCAATGGGCCCACTTAATACAATAACTGTCATCACGTTCCTTCTATTCGTTAGCTAGTTTAGATTACCTAGATCAGTAAGCTTTTGATCAATTGTGTTGATAACTTCTTTTCGTGCATCTTCATCTGCAACAAAGTCATATTTATCGCCATCAATCATCATCTTAGGGGATGCATTATATTTTTCATACCAAGGCTCGTAATAAGACAAAAGTCGAGCATAGTAGTCTTTTAAGCCTGGATCAGTTGATAATTGTTCAAATGTACGACCGCGCTTTTGAATGCGGTGAAGCATGGTATCAAGAGATACATGAATATAAATTAACAAATCAGGTTTCTTACTTGGGTTGCCTGGGGCTTGTTCCATCATATTCTCAAGTAAACTATCGTAGATCTTGAATTCAGTAGGGTCTGCGATTCCACTATCGACATTCATTTTGAAAAATAAGGCATCTTCATAAATTGAACGATCAGACACACTGTTATGATCGCGAATAGCTTGGTTAATTTGAGCCAAACGATGGTTTAGAAGATAGGTATTTAAGAGAAAAGTGTAATGTGCCATGTCTTTATAATAAAGTGGCAAAATTGGATTATTATCTACACCTTCATAAAATGCTTGGGTGCCTAAATGCTCTGCAAGAAGACTGGTTAAACTGGATTTTCCGGCTCCAATAGGCCCGCTCAATACAATAACTGTCATCACGTTCTTTCTACAAGATATAGTTTGCTTTAATAGTGTAATTCAATATCTGGTATGAAAACAAGTGGTTTTTTAATTTGCTATAAAAGAAAAAAGTCAAGAGAACACATCAAAAAAATACAAAAAGAAAAGACGAACTAATCTAAAAAGATTAATTCGCCAAAGTAAACAGTCTTAAATGAGGATTATTTTCTGTATTTTGGATCAAGCTTTGCTGCAGCTACTTCATCACAAATAACTGTTACATCTGGGTGATCTTGCAAAATGGATGCAGGAACTTCTTCAGTAACTGGACCTTCAACTAATGCTTTAACTGCATCTTGCTTTGATTCGCCAAAGGCTAGTAAAACAATCTTCTTACTTTGCATAATTGACTTAATTCCCATACAAATAGCTTGGCGAGGAACTTCGTCTTCATTGTCAAAGAAGCGTGAATTTGCCTTAATAGTACTTTCAGTTAATTGAACCTTGTGAGTTAAGCTGCCAAATGGAGTACCTGGTTCGTTAAAGGCAATGTGTCCGTTTCTACCAATACCTAAAATTTGGATGTCAATTGGGTTAGCAGCAATAATGTCGTTATAACGGTCAACTTCTTTGTCAATATCTTTTGCCATTCCATTTGGAATATATGAATGCTTGAAAGGCTTCTTATCGAATAAGTGTTTTTGCATGAAGTAGTGGTAGCTTTGATCATTATCTGGTTTTAAGCCGTAGTATTCATCTAAGTTAATACTTGTCATGTCAGAGAAGTCTAAGTCGCTGTCGCACATATCGTCATACATTGGAATTGGGGAAGAGCCAGTTGCAAGGCCTAAAACTTTGTCGCCATTTTCCATTCCCTTTTTAATAATTTCAAATGCCTTAGTGCCGCCTTCAATATTATCTTTAGTTACGATGATTTTCATAATTATGTGTACCTCCTCATTCATTGGTCTAGTCCATTATAAAATATAAAATTGGTCTAGTCAACTTAAACCGCTAACATTTTTAAATTTGTTTTTTTCTGCGGTAAAATTTAGGTGAGGTGAGAAGAGATGGAGAAGAGTTTTCAAGAAAATAACTTGTCAGGCTTAGGCATGGGAACTTGGGGAATTGGCGAAGACGCTTCTAAGAAAAAAGACGAAATAGCTGCACTTCGCTATGGTTTAGATAATGGAATTAAAGTAATTGATACTGCAGAAATGTATGGTGAAGGAAAAAGTGAAAAATTAATTGGCGAAGCAATTCAAGGTTATGATCGCAGTCAAATCTTTTTGATCTCAAAATTTTATCCGTATCATGCTTCTCCAGAATTAGAACGTCAGAGCTTAGAAAATAGCTTAAAACGACTAAAAACTGATTATTTAGACTTGTATTTGCTTCATTGGCGTGGCGATAAGCGTTTATCTGAAACAGTACGCGGACTAAAAGAATTACAAAATGAAGGCTTAATTCGCCACTGGGGTGTATCTAACTTTGATGTAGCTGACCTAGAAGAATTGTTTAGTGTCCCAGGCGGCAAGGATTGTTTTGCCAATGAAGATTTGTATAACCTTTCTGAACGCGGGGTAGAATATGATGTTTTACCTTGGCAAAAAAAGCATGGCGTTGGTTTTATTGGGTATTCTCCATTTAACTCAGGTAAGGGCGATTCGATTAGGATTACTAATAATCTTAAAATAGTAGCTCGTGCGCACAATGTAACTCCGCACCAAATTATGTTAGCTTGGACTTTAAGACATGGTAATGTTTTATCGATTCCTAAAGCGGGAACGGTTAAGCATATGAAGGAGAATATTGCTGCTCAAGATATCAAATTAACATCAGACGAAATAAAATTAATAGATAATGACTTCCCGCAGCCGACTGAAAAGACGCCACTTGCGATGATATAGTTTGGAAATATTTGTAAAATAAAAAAGATTGATTAGCCAGCGTTTTAGTAACGTGGCTAATCAATCTTTTTGCTTTAAGAATTATTTTTTTACGGTTTTATTTATATATCTTGATCAATTTTTCAAGATCTTTGTTGGAAATTAATTTTAAATTCTTAACAAAATCCGCTGCTTGCTCTAAAGTACTACCATTATCCATTTGATTTTCGAGAATAATTTTGGCAGAATCGACTTTTCCTTGTTCAACGCCATGTCTCATTCCTTGCTCATATCCTGCTTTTCCTGCAGCTTGTTCTCGTTCTAGCATTCTTGTTTCGTAAAGCATGATCTTTTCCCTCGTTTCTGGATCTTCGTTAATTTCTTTAATTCTTCTTTGCGCGTAATCAAAATGTTTATTTAAATTCACAGGTTCATTGTTCATTAATTTAGCCAAGGCTTTTAAATCTTCGCTCTGACCTTCAGCTGAAACTTGTGAATTAATGATAATCTTTGTCACGCCATCCTGTAATTGTTTTGACCTATCTTGATCAGAATAAGTATGGTACGACTCATAAAATTTATCATCTTTCTTTGGTTTAAAGTTACAGAGAAAAATAATAAAGGCGTCTTTCAAATTTCGATAAGTCTTACCCTTATTTAAAGTATAGCGTAAATCAAGTCTTGAAAGATAGTAACGCATGCGTCTACCGATATCATCTTGATCCGTTGTTTGCATTTCGATGTTAAACACGCGTCCCTCATGGTCTGTAACCAAAACATCAAGTCTAACTTCTTTAGCTTCATTCTTGCGCTCAAAATTATTAATCTCAACTTGCTTATCTAACCAGTCTATCTTTTCAATTTTCAGATCTGGAATAATAATTTCAAGCAAATACTTGCAGAAGTCCTTGTTTTCCATCACCATCCCAAACACTTTATCTTCCGTGAACCCAAACCAGGGTTCAATCTTTTTTACCATATGAGTAAATCCTCTCTAAAAATATTTGAGGAAGTAATCCCATATGTTTATTACGCAAACTAAATTTATTTTTCCTAGATAAAATTTGTTTTTATTTATACGCAGTATAAGCGAAGTAAGCAGCTTGAATGAGGGCTAAAACGGCAATGCCCAAACGAATGATCTTAACTGGAATATGGCGCATGATACGTGGTCCAAAGTAACTACCGATCAACGCTCCGATTGCCAAAGGAATAGCAGCGCTCCAGTAAATTTTTTCGGTAAACATATAGATAATTAGCGCAACTAAATTGGAGAGTGCGCCAATAATATTTTTCATAGCATTAACAGTTAAAAAGGCATCATCACTAATTGCGTTCAAGATAACTAACATTAAAACGCCGCTCGCAGCGCCGAAGTACCCAGCATAAGCTCCAGCAATCAATAAGCATAAAAGTGATAGAGCTTGAACTAAGCGATTAGGATGATCACTTTCATTTCCAAGATGAATTTCTCCACTGAATAAAATCATTAAGCCGGAAAAAGCGATACAGAAGGGAACGATCTTCTCAAATATTTTCCCGGGAAATTGAATTAAAAGCATGCAGCCTAAAGCTGATCCAATAATTGTAAAAATTGAATAGAAACTAACTTGTTTCCAGTGCCCCTTTAGTTCTTTAAGCGAAGATGCAGTTGATCCAACGCCAGTCCAGATTAAGGCTGCATCATTAGTAGTATTTGCATAAACTGGGGGAATACCAACTGAAAGGAGGACTGGATAAGTGGCAAGGGATGCCATACTTGCAATTGTTGAGAGAAGGCCACCTAAAATCCCACCAAAAATCAGATAAATGAATAAGAAAAAAGGACTCATAATTTCACCTCACATTGTAAATTGATATATTGCAATGGTAGGTATTATAAGCCCCTTCTGTTTAGCTAGCAAGCTACTTATTTAAAACTTCTGCGACATTTCCATTTTTTGTTTCTAACAAACTTTTTGCTTGATTGAGACTGCAGTTAGTTTTAAGCATTACGATTGCTAAGCCAACATCATTATTAGCCTCTTTAAGAGTATCTTTAGCTTTCTGGGTAGATGCACCAGTAGTAGTGTGAATAATGCGACAGGCACGATCAATTAGCTTAGAATTAGTAGGTTTAACATCAATCATGACGTTTTCGTAGATTTTTCCTTGTTTTATCATGACACCAGTAGAAATCATGTTCAGAATCATCTTTTGAGCAGTTCCGGCTTTCATTCTAGTTGAACCGGTAATCGCTTCAGGTCCAACAACAGCTTCGATAGCTATATCGGCGTGATCGCCTATCTTAGAGTCTTTAACACAGGCAATGGAAATAGTTAGAGCACCTATGGCTTTAGCATAGTCAAGACCGCCAATTACATATGGAGTGCGACCACTGGCGGCAAGCCCTAAAACGATATCGTTTTTATTTAGTTTAAGATCTTTTAAATCTCTTTTTGCTAGATCTTGTGAATCTTCAGCACCTTCGACAGCAACATACATCGCATCTTTACCGCCAGCAATTAATCCGATTGCGCGTTCTGGTTTAATACCGTAGGTAGGAACTAATTCAGCAGCATCTAAAACGCCAAGACGGCCGCTTGTTCCAGCACCGATATAGATTAAACGTCCACCTTTGCTATAGCGCTTAGCTGCTTCATCTATTGCCCGGGCAATTTTATCATCTTGAGTTCCCACTGCTACAGCGACTTTTTTGTCTTCTTGATTAATAGTTTTGACCATGTCGATAGTTGACATGGAATCAATGTGCATAGTCGCGGGGTTTCGTTGCTCCGTAGTTAAGTTTTTAATTTCCATTGTAAATACTTCTTTCTAGTGTGTAAGTATTTTCCCGATCTTTTGCATCATACTTAAAATATTCTCATAATCTTTTTGACTTTGATAATTGGTTAATACGCAGCAGTCAATCACATCAGTGTTTGCTCTAAATCGTGCTATATCATGCTGTTCATGCAATAGTTCGCCAGTTTTATTAAAGACTTCATACTTAGGATTGCTATAAGCTACTAATTTATTTCTTACTTCTTGGTGCTTTAAGGCATCGAGAACCACATGATTAACTTCGTTATCGCCTGCAAGTAGTTTTTCAAAAACGTCCATCATAGAATTTGATGTACAAGTATTTTCTTTATCACTTTTTTTCATTAAAAATCGACTTAAAGAAATATTTTGAAAATTTTGCTGTAAATAATCATTAATTGTATTGATGTTGTAATAATTCAATAAAGCGTTAGTAGCTGTATTATCAGATACAGATAACATTAGATCTAATAAATCACTAATCTTCCATGACTTAATGCTTAGTCTATTGATAATGCCGGCTCCTCCAACAATATCATTACTAGATAGGGTAAGAGTATTGGCGATTGTGCCAGGCTTTTTTTCCTGAATATAAAGAGCAATCCCTAGTTTTATTAATGAGGCTGACTTAAAAATCACATTAGCGTTTGAATTTTCAAAGATCGTATGATTATTTTTACGAATAGTAATTGCTGTTTTCCAAGGATTATTTTCTATTTGTTCTTGAATCTGGGTCAGTTGCATTGTCTTAGTCCTTTAGAATAATTTCATTATTTTTAATTTCTAAATACTTACTAAGATCAGGATCTTGTGTAGCCATAAAAATTGAATCGAGATCAATAAATTTAACATTTTTATTTGCAACAGCGAATGCAGCAGCTGCCGCAATACTTTCAACTGGCTCAATCATGCAACCAATCATAGTTTTAATACCACAAGCTTGGGCTAAATCATTAATTTTGATTGCCTCTGATAAGCCACCAGTTTTCATTAACTTAATGTTGATGTAGTCACAAGCGTGATGCTGGATTAAGTTAATGGCATCCTGATATGAAGCGACACTTTCGTCAGCCATAATTGGATAAGGCGAATTTTCACTTAATAAAGTTAAATCTGAGATTGCATCTTTTAGAACAGGCTGTTCGATAAAATCAATGTTTAAATTATCCTGTGCCCAAGTTCGACTAGCTTTTAAAGTGTCTTTGTAATTCCAGGCTTGATTGCAATCAATACGTAAGGAAATGTCAGGACCAACAGCTTTACTAATTTTTTGAATGATTTTAATATCATGACTTACAGAATTGTTGCCTAACTTGATTTTGATTGCAGTAAAGCCATCTTTAACTAAGGCTTTGGCTTCAGAAACCATATGGTCATCTGAACCGATACTAATTGTATAGTCGGTTGTTAATTTGCCTTTTTCACTACCAAGTAGGTTAACTAGAGATTCATTGTTTTCTTTAGCCTTTAATTGATGTAAGGCAATATCCATTGCCGCCTTTGCGGCAGAATTATGAACGATACAGGTTTGAAGTGTGGTTAAAATTTTGTTCCAATTTTTGAAGTTTTGGTTTATTAATGCAGGTTTAATAACTTGATTAACAATGTCTAGTGAGCTTTGTAATGTGTCACCGGTAACTTTCTCATTAGGAGTAGCTGTTCCAGTACCTGTTTGACCATCACTTAATTCAACAACGATTTTCAGTCCTTCAATTTCGGTGACTTTATGTAAGGCAGTAATAAACGGTCTCTTTAATGGAACTTTTTTAATGGAACATGTAATATTTTTAATTTTTAAATTCATTAATTTATCACTCCCTTCTTTTGCTCTAATTGTTCGATCATCCATGTATAAGCTGGAACTATTGCCTTTTGCCAATAGTTCCATTCGTGGGCGCCAAATGAATCAGTTGTTAATTGAACGTGATTATGGTTGCTTGAAACTTTTTGAGCAAAATATATTACATCCTTGATAGGAACAACGTCATCTGTTTTACTACTCTCAATATAAAAATTAACTTTATTTGAAATAGGTGATAAATAAGTAGTTGGATAGATTTTATTGTAGAAATTTTCTGACCAACTATTTTGTTCATCTTGAAATGTATGAATAGAATTGTGAATAAATTGAGGAATATGTTTAATATTCCAAACAGCGGGTGAAATTAAGAATGCTGCCGAAAATATTTGAGGATATTTTAAAACAAGTCTCGATGCACCATATCCGCCCATTGAAATGCCGCCGATACCAATGTTAGTTGAAATAGGGTACTGCTGAATTAAATAGGGTAATAAGTCCTGCATAATTGCCGTTTCCATTTTGAAACCATATAGAGAGTTGATGTAGAAACTATTAAAACCATCTATAAAAGCTACAATAATTTTCTTTTTGGCATTACGCATCAAGTTATCTAGAATACTTTTTGAGTCAATACGATTCGTATCTAAAAAATTAGTATGATTTCCATATAATCCGTGGAGCATTAAAAGCAAGGGATACTTTTGCTGGGAATTAACTTGATCTGGAAGATAGATATCATAATTCCAATCTAATTTTAAATGCGGAGAGTAAAGTGTGGAGGTTATTATGGTACTCATTTTAATTTGATGACAGCTTAAACTTAGTCCAAGGCTTGATAAAGTCTAATAAGAATAATTCATTTTTAGAAATTTCACCAACTTTATTTTTTCTTGACTCCATGTGTGGCTTTAATACAATTTGTAGCTCATTTTTATATATTCCAAAGCCATCATTTCCGATTAAAACATCTCCGCGTTTAAATTCTTGTTCATTATCATGGGCTGGGTTAGGGATGTCTTTATAAGTTACACGTGGCATTGTTGACCGAATAACGATACTATTCATGTCGCCCCTGCGGAAATGTTGTGGCTTTTCAACAATTGTCTTTTCAATGTCGTTTATCTTTGGAACATAGTTTACATGTAAAACTAATTGGTATGGATTAACCTCAGATAATAATTTTAGTTCTTCCTCAGATGCATAGGCGTTACCGATGATAACGTCGTCAATTAAGCCAGTTGCCCACAGCTGCTTTGCTTGAACTTGTATTGGAAGATAACGATCTTCTTCAAGTGTTGGTAAGCCATCTGTGACATTCCAAGGTCCCATTTTTCCAACTTGGCTGGTAACAAATGCAGCTGTGTGAATATTGAATTTCTTGAAGCGTTTTGAACATTCTACAAAGAAATCATAAGGAAGAGCTGTGCCTTTTTGTGGATAAAAATTATGACAACCGTAAATATATGGAGTATTTGCTTGGTAAGAAATAATGTTATTTAAGTAGTCCACATTATTACTCATATTTAATTCAATAATTAAATTATAGGGATTGTAAGACATTAAAGCTTCAGTTGCTCCATCAAATGCTTGATCTAGTCGTAAGCCAGTTGCACCAATATCATGGAAAAAGGATAGATCATGATAATCAATTTTTAAATCTTTAAAAATACGTGGTGAAACATCTAGAAACGTTTGGTATCCCAATCTGTTTCCCATTGAGATTATCTTTTTGTATTTTTCTTTAGTTTCTTCGACGCTTCCTTGTACTTCGAGCATGCTCATAAAAATACGCTTAAAGCCATATTTATGTCCAAGCTCAAGGTACTGAACATTGTCATCGTAATTGCTATGGTCTGGATAGATTGACAGACCTAAATTTCTCATTGTCATATTTAACTACTTCCTTTACTAAATATAATTGACTGCTGCTGTATTACTTCTGTCAGAAACCATAATTTTTATAGTAGGGTAAGCATGTTTTACTTTTGATGAAATTTCTTTCTGAATAATAAGGTTATTGACTAAAACAGATCCTGATAAGGCAAGATTTAGAGAAATACTTTCTTGAGAATAACGTTTTATTAAATGAATAATTTCATCAGCTAATAAGTCGGCCTGATGCTGTAAGATCATAATTGCTTCATCATTTTGCCGATCAGCTTCTTGAGCAAGCTTTAATGAAAAAGCTGCTATTTCTGTACGATTAAGTTTGTAATATTGGCTAACTACATTTTTTAAATTATCGGCCTTAAAGTATTCAAGAATAGCAGGTATTAAAGAAGAATTTTCTCCTCGATCCATTTTTTCTAATGCGGTGGCAACGGCTTCTTGGGAGATGCGATAGCCAGAACCAATATCATCTAATAAATATCCCCAACCGCCAGCACGTAAATATTTATTCTTTTGTCTTCCATATACAATTGATCCGGTACCGGCAATTGCTAAAAATCCGTCTTTTCCCTCAAGACCATTTATTAAAGCTAGTTTAGCGTCACTTGTAAAAATAATATTTTCAGTTAATGACTTAAAATAATCCTTTACTTTGTCTAAATAAGGCTGTGGATTATCGGCACTTTCTAGTCCTGCAATTCCAATCAAAATTAAGGTACAGGTATTTGATGATAATTTTTCTGAAATTTCAGTAATAACTTTAATTAGATTCTTAATGGTTTGCTGTGGATCAAGAAATATATTTCCTGGACCAGCAGTAGCAGTGGCAATTTCAATATTATCTTTATAAGCGGTAGCCGTTATATGGGTACCGCCACTATCAATTCCGATTACATAGCTCATGAGAAACCTCCTAAGCATTTTCAACTAATACTGTATGCGATTTCATAGTAACTTTTTTTATGTAACTATTCAATAAAACTTGAAAAAATATTTCATAAAATATCTAAAAATGCATAATTTAAACATAATTAAGAAAAAATATTTCATTTTCTGAAAAATAGTGCTATATTAAAGCCAGAAGTGATAGCGTATTCATTTATGCGTTATATTAACTTTGGTTTCATATATCGGGAGGTATTAATATGGCTAAGTTTAATGCCGCAAAAATCACCTCTAAAATGTCGAAACTAGCGGGTAATCGCTATTTTGTGGCAATTAGAGATGGAATGGCAGTTATTATTCCCGTAGCTATTGTCGGTTCATTCTTTACAATTATTTCTCAATTTCCAATAGATAGTTGGAAAAAGTTTATTACCCCATATTTACCTGCATTACAAGTACCAGTTACTTTTTCTATTGGTATGATGGCCTTGTATTCATGCTATGCAATGGCAGCTGCTTTGGCTGAGCACTATCAATTAGATAGAAATTCTTCAGCCACTGTTGCAACGATGGCATTCTTTATATTGGCTGTAAGTCCAGGTACTTTAACTGCTAAAGCAGCTAAATTGTCTGGCATGTTAGCTGGAACAGTTCTTCCTTCAACTAACTTTGGTGCGCAGGGTTTGTTTACTGCAATGTTAGTTTCAATGATATCAGTTGAAATTATTCGTTGGTTTAAAGAGAAAAATTTAGTTATTAAAATGCCAGATGGTGTTCCACCTGCAGTTTCTAATTCATTTGTTTCTTTAGTACCAGCTTCAGTAATTATTATTTTAGCTTGGGTAATTAAAGAAGTATTGCATTTTGACTTGAATGCAGGACTTTTAGCTTTATTGTCACCATTATCTAACTTTGGTAAAGATAACTTTATTTCATCAGTTATTCCACCATTCTTTAACTCACTATTTTGGTTATTTGGTATTCATGGTGCTATTACATCGACTCCAATTTATCCATACTGGTACAAGAACCTAGATGCAAATATGGCAGCAATTGCACATGGCGTGGGTGCTGCTAATGCTCCAAGATTTATGACTGAACAATTCTTCCAATGGTTTGTTTATATTGGTGGTTCAGGTACTATCTTAGGTCTATGTATTTTGTTAGCCTTTATGTCTAAGTCTTCATTTGGTAAGACTTTAGGTAAGGCGGTTATTATCCCAAGTATTTTCAACATTAATGAACCTATTATTTTTGGTTTACCAATTGTTTTAAACCCATACTTTGCAATTCCATTTGTTGTAACACCTATGGTAACTGGTGCTTTGACATACTTTGCAATGGCTCTTCACTTAGTATCACGTACTATCGCTTTGGTTCCATGGACGTTACCAGGACCAATTGGAGCTTACATGGCAACTGGTTTTGATTGGCGTGCTGCTGTTTTATCTATTATTAACGTCATTATTTCTGTTGTTATTTACTATCCATTCTTTAAAGTTTGGGATAAGAAACAACTAGAAAAGGAAGCTAAAGACAGTGCAAGTAAATCTACTAACACAGAAGCTTCAAAGGGTAATAATGTTGAAGCAATTAATTTAACTGATAATGATCTATCAGTTGAGCCTACTTCTTTAAAAACAACTATAAGCACAAAAATAATTGCTCTTTTTGATACGCTAAGTAAGTTTAAGAGATTAGCAAAAGAAAATGTTTAGTGTTTAATTAGGAAGCCCACTATAGCTACAAAAGTTATAGTGGGCTTTAATTTTGGAGAAATATAAATGAGAAATACTAATGAAATATCTATGTTAATGAAACAAGCAATAAATGATTGTGCTACGCCGGGAATAAGCTATGCCTTAGAAGATATAAAAAATAAAACAATGGAAACAAGTTTTTTAGGGTACAAAACTTATGACAAAAAAATACCGTTAAAAGATGACGATATTTATGACTTAGCATCGTTGACTAAAGTTGTAGGTGTAACAAGTCGTATACTTCAATTATTAGGGAAGAAAATTATTGATTTAGATGACAAAGTAAGTAAATATTTTCCAAAAATTAGTTATCCAGATATTACCGTTAAGAATCTTTTGCTTCATAATTCTGGATTAGCTGCTGATTTATGCAATGTATATTCATATGCGAATAAAGATGAGGTGATAGCTGCTATTTTTAAACAGAAGCTTGTTTATCCGACTGGAACAGATATGGTATATTCTGATCTTAATTTTATTTTACTAGGGATGATCATTGAAAAAGTAGATGAAGAGTCTCTTGATAAAAGCTTAAAGACACATGTCTTTGAACCTTTAGAGATGAATAATACAGGATATTGTTTAAATGAAAATAAACGAAATTTTGTACCAACAGAAAAGACTGATAAAAGAGGACTGATTCAGGGAGAAGTGCATGATGAAACGGCTTATATGTTAAATGGTGTTTCAGGTAATGCGGGATTATTTTCTACAATTGGAGATCTAAAGAATTTCTGCATAATGTATCTTCAAAAAGGAAAGTACAAAGGCAAAACAATAATCCCATCTGATATGATTGATACGCTATTTAACTATAACTTTATGGGTAGAACCTTAGGATGGCAAAGGTGGAATAAGAATAGCAAGACTTTGTGGCATACAGGATTTACTGGAACATCAATTGCGCTTGATTTAGATCATTCTACTTTCTTTATTTGTTTAACTAATCGAGTAAACCCTACTAGAAAAAACCAAAAATGGATAAACGTGAGAAGATTAGCGGTAAGTCTGTTTTTCAATAGTCCAGAGCAATTACCCTAATAATGCCATAGCATAAATAAAAAACTAGAGCTGTCATTTGTAAGCTCTAGTTTTTTTATTATTCATTTTCTACTGATGTAATAAAGTTGGTAATAGCATTAAAGTAATCTTTTTGGTCATCAAAAATTGAAAAGTGGCTTCCATTAGGACATATATGAGCTGTACCATTAGGTAATCTATCGGCTAAAGCTTTAATATCAGCTGGATTCATGCTGTCATACTTTCCTCCTAATACAAGAGTAGGCATCGTAATTTTGGATAAACGATCCCGAATTGTCCAATTTTTACATGAACCAGTAATGTTAAATTCCGTTGGTCCTTGTAGGGTGACATAAACTTGCTCATTCATATGATCAAAAGTTCTTTGCACGGCATCGGGCCATGGAGATATTCTGCAAATGCAGCGGTGATATAATTTCATCAATAGTTCTTGATAATGTGGATCATCATAGTTGTGTCGTTCTTCTTGTTTTTTCATATATGAAACATCAGCAGGATCCATCGATTCACGGTACTTGTTAATATATTTTGCGTAATCTTGATATGAATCAACCATGTTTGAATCAATTAGGGCTTTCACATGTTTGCCGTATTTAGAAGCGGCATATTCTAAAGCAAATAAACCACCAAATGATTGACCGTATAAATAAAACTGATCTAAATCCCATGCTTTACGGACTTCTTCTATTTCTTCTATAAAACGCGGAATTGTCCATAACTTTGGATCATTAGGTTGATCTGAGAAATATGATCCCAATTGATCATAGTAGATAATCTCTATATTGGGATGCATTTTAATGTAATTAGAAAAAGGCTCAAGATATTCATGATCCATGCCAGGACCGCCGTGCAGAAGCAAAATCTTAATAGGACCGTGTCCTTCTTTACGAGTCCATACATGATAACCATTTTTAAGAGTCACTATTTTACTTTCATTAGCCATCTTAAACACACTTTCTTTGTATCTATACAACTATATTATAGTGTGTTTTGTAATGTAGATAGTAATGTAAAAAATAAAGCAAAGAAAAAAGCCACAAGTAACTTTTTGGCATAAGTTAATGTGACTTTTTAGTTTGTATTAATTTTGATGCTACCGATCTTTTAACGATTAGCCATGATCTTGATTTTACCATCAATAATTTTCTGCTTGGCTTTCTGAACTTTGATCCAGGTATGATAAGATAAATTACCTTGTACTAGAGAAATACCTTTGTTTTTAAGACCATAGTTTAAGTTCTTTCCACCAGGGAAATTACCCTTAGCAGTTTGATTAGCAAGATCTTCAACAGCTACATCTGCGCTTTTGATTACAGAGGTAAGGGTAAAGTTAGAAGGTTGACCGCCTTTTGCTTGGTAATTTCCAAGTTTGGTTTGATCTTCATCTGAACCAATAACCCAGACCTTTTGTCCTACGGGATTGGTTTGATTGACTTCTTTGGCAGCTTTAAAGACGCCTTGACCGCTTTTGCCCGCAGCTTGGAAGATTATATCAGCTTTCTGATTGTACATTTCCTGGGCAATATCATGCGCTTTATTAATATCTGAAAAATTACCTACAGTTTTGCTCATCACTTTAATATGCTTATGAAGCTTACGACTGCTGGCTGTAACTCCTTGAGTAAAACCGGCTTTAAAGGAATCCATCTCTTTACTGTTTTGCCCTAAAATAAGTCCCACTGTGTGGCTTTTAGTGGTGTAGGCAGCTGCAACGCCTGCTAAATAAGCTCCTTCTTGATTTTTAAAGGAGATGCTAGCTAGGTTTTTAATCTTAGCAGCATGAGTATCAATAAGAACGAAGTTCTTTTTAGGATTACTCTTCGCGGCTTTAACAATATTAGGCTTAAGTGTATAACCAACGCCAATGATTGTTGAAAAATCATTATCTAGAACTTTGTTGATAGTTGCTTGATAATCTTGGGGATCTTTAGGAACGAAATAATTGTAGCCTTTATTTCCTTCAACAAGGTTATTCTTAGTACCGTAATTCTTAACGCCTTGCCAGGCAGATTGATTTAAAGAATTATCTTTAATTCCATTGGTATCTGAGATTAAAGCAATGTGATTGGCTAGCTTTTTATTTGTTTGCCCTTCATGAGTTGGTTTGCTGCAAGCACTTAGGCTCAAAAAAACAGTACTTGCTATTAGTAGTAGAGAAAATTTTTTATTTAGTTTCATTTAAAAACCTCGATTAAAAATCTATTCTAATTTTAAACGAGAAAAAGGCCATCCTACAAGTCAAAGTAGGGTGGCCTTTAAAAATATTAAACTTATTTTTGAGCTTTTTTAGCTTCAGCTTCGTATTCACGAACAATGTTGAAGTTAGAATCTTTAGAATCTACATAATCATAGTGTTGGTAGATGTTTTCAAGGATCTTCTTGCCTTTCTTAGTCTTGGCAATATCTTTGAATGCTTTAGCAAGTTTCTTCTTAAATGACTTGGACATACCACTTCTAACTGAAACAGTATCGTTTGGAATGTACTTGGTAAAGTAGATTGGAACAACATCTTTCATTACGGCTGGTGCATCTTTTGCAGCAAGTGGGCGAGCATCTGAGAAGACAAAGGCAGCATCAGCGTCTCCGTTATAAACTGATAAAACAGCTTGATCGTGTCCCTTAACTTGAACTAACTTACAATCCTTTGGTACGTTTAAGCCCTTCTTGTGAAGTTCGGCGATTGGAAGAACGTAACCAGAAGTAGAGGTTGGGTCTTGAACGGCAATCGTCTTACCTTTAAGATCTTTCCAAGATTTAATCTTAGAACCTTTTTTAACAACGATCATTGAACGGAAGCTGTCCATTAATTTATGATTTTGCTTACCACTTGGTTCATCGTAGCCATAGCGTTGTGCTTGAAGTAAAACGTCAGCTACACCACGCTTGTGAGCTAAAACATAAGCATCAGGTGGTAAGAAACCAACATCAACTTTCTTAGATGCCATTGCTTCAACCAAAGCGGAATTATCAGTTGAAACAGTTACGTGAACGGGCATGTGTAATTGCTTTTCAAGTAAACCTTGTAATGGTTTAGCCTTAGCTTCAAGTTTAGAAGCTTGGACACTAGGAACGAATTGAACGTTTAACTCCTTAGGAGTATAACCATCGCTTGATTTAGAAGCAGATTTACTGTTCGAGCAAGCTGCACTTGTTGCAGCAAGTAAAACCATAGCGGCGCCAATCAAAAATTTCTTTATCTTCATTTTTTCCTCCAGAACTATTTAATGAAGTTGACGATTTAAAGATAGCAGACTATTAATCGTAATTCAAGGCAAAATATGAATAATTATAAACATTATTCTTTATAATGTACGGATATATACGTATTTTATATATGCAAAAGCTATATATAATGCGCGTTTGACGCAGAATTTAAAATATGAAAAATTTCAAAATAAAAAATCTTATTTTTATACTACAACATCTTGTATATGATTTTTACTTTGATACAATAAATAGTGCTTCAATTTTGAAATTACTGGAGGATTTTGATGAATTTATATAAAAAGATTGCTTTAGGTTTAGTTGCAGGGTTGGCATTAATTGCTACTGGATGTTCAAAAGGAAATAAAGAAGATAGTTCAGCAGCAAATATTCCAACTAAAATTACCAAGAAAACTACGGTAACCTTTTGGCATGGAATGAATGGTGGTCAGCGTGCAGAATTAGAAAAATTAACTGCAGAATTTGAAAAGAAAAATCCTAATATTAAAATCAAACTTGAAAATCAAGGTTCTTATATTGATTTACAAGCTAAGGTAAATTCAACATTACAATCACCAAATAATTTACCAACAATTACGCAAGCATATCCTGGTTGGCTCTATAATGCTGTTAAGAGTAATATGTTGGTTGATCTTTCCCCATACATTAATAACAGTAAGCTCGGTTGGGGAAGTGCTGCTAAGTCAAATATTAGAACTGAATTATTGGATGGAGCTAAAATTCAAGGAAAACAATACGGTATTCCATTTAATAAATCTATTGAAGTTTTAACCTATAACAAGTCCATGTTTGAAAAATATGGTATTAAAAAAGTTCCTACAACTATGAAGGAATTAGCACAAGTTTCAGAAACCATTTATAAGAAGAGTAACCATCAAGTTGTTGGTGCAGGCTTTGATTCTTTAGCTAATTACTATACCTTGGGTATGAAAAATGAAGGAATTAATTTAACTGATAAAGTTAACTTTACTGGCAAAGATTCCAAGAAAGTTATTGATTACTATGCTCAAGGTATGAAGAAGGGCTACTTTACAACTGCTGGTTCAGCACACTATTTATCAGGTCCATTTGCTAATGAAAAGGTAGCAATGTATATTGGAACATCAGCAGGTGAAGGCTACGTTAAAAAGGCAGTTGGTGATAAGTTTACTTATGATGTAGCTGCACGCCCTGGTAAATATACTATGCAGCAAGGTACTGATATTTACATGTTTAAAAAAGCAACAGCAATGCAAAGAACTGCCGCATTTAAATATATGCAATTTTTAACTTCTAAATCTACTCAACTTAAATGGGCAAATGCAACTGGCTATATTCCAGTTAATAATTCTGTTGTGAAATCTAAAGAATACAAAGAAAACACCAAGACTAAGCTTCCAGCTAAGTTAGAAGGGGCTATGAAACACTTGTACAGTATTCCAGTAGCTAAGAACTCAAACGCTGCCTACAGTCAATTAGATCCAATTATGGCTAAGATTTTGTATGCAGCTAAGAATGGTCAAAATGTTGATAATCAAATTAAAGCAGGTAAAGCAAAATTTGATGCAGCGTGGAAGCAATAAAAATAATTTGAAATAAAATAAGGTCGAAACTTCGTACTAAGATGAAGTTTCGACCTTTTTTGATTATTACCAAATTGAACCTAAGAACCAAAAAATGACATCTATAAATGGAATATATGAGCAAATAAAATACTGATAAAATACATGGAAAAAATCATGATGTTCAACATTATTAAACAGATATTTTGGATTATTTTTATCGCCATAGGCTCCAAAAGATTTATCAAAATAATATTTTTCATTTTTCTTATGTAATAGTGTCTGTATTAGAGCTACTATATTGGTGATAATTATTGAAAGCACAATAATACTAATAATTACTATCCATATTCCCGTCATATACTATCTCTTTTTTTGATAATTTTTATATATTCCACTAGCAGTTTGTAGAACCAATGATGTTGCAGCTCCGTTAGCGCACCCTAATATGGGATTCCCGAAATATATTCCCATTACTGCACCTTTACCACATGATCCTGCAACACTACCCCAATTTACGTTGTTTCCACCATATATCCGGCTTAGTTCATTTTTAGAAACTTTTTCGATCATTATCTTCCACCTCCAGCTAACCAGCCCACACATTGTACTGATCCGCCAATTGCACCAGCACTTGCACCGATTAGTGCACCTGCTCCTACAGAAACTGGCTGACCAAAAAAGGATCCAGCCCGTGCACCTCTCCATGCACCAATAGCTATATTAGTACCAATTGTTCCTCCGCACTTTGCAACTGACCAATTTTTTCCACCAACGACGGTTTGTAGTTGACACTCGTTTAATACTTTCATGTTTGTTTATATCCTTTTCTTTATATTTTTTTATAGTTTACTAAAAAAATAAATCTTAAGAGGAAAAGTGACTAATTTAGCTTAAAATATAACTAAAAAGGGTCGAAACTTCATACTAAGATGAAGTTTCGACCTTTTTTAATTATCTAATTCTAAGATTTAAAATCAAACCGATAAAGAAACCAACCGCTTCAGTAATAAACAATACTTGCGTATTTTGAACAACTTTAGGAAATGATTTTGGCTTCGTCTGAATTTTCCAAAGAAAGCGCATGTTCTTATAGATGGTTGGAATGCAAATTAAAATTAAAGCTACACTCCAAGGAAGGACACCAATCCAAATTGCCCAACCTGTTAAAAAGAAACCAAGTAAATAATTGAATACAAATAAATATAATCCGCCTTTGATTCCAATGTATGAAACTAGTGTGTGGCGACCATTTGCAATATCGGCGTCATGATCACATAAATTGTTACCTAGCATTAAAGTAAAGTTACAAATTTCAGGTATTCCAGCAGCCAGAATAATTGGATAAATAAAGTTCCAATTAAAAGAGACCTTAGAACAAACATTGATGTAAACCATTACCAAGAAAATACCAAAGCCCATTGCAAAACAAGCTGCAATCTCTCCAAACGGTCCAGCAGAAATTGTGTGTGAACCCGTTGAATAAGAAATAGCAATAGCATAACAAATAATTCCAACAATCCAAATATAGATATTAGTTTGAAGTCCAATCAGAATAGCGCAAACAGCTGAAACGATGAATAATACCCAAACAAAAGCTAAAACGTGTTTAGGATTAAGGTGATACTTACCAATGGGATTCTTCTTATGATCGCCAGTTTTGGCAGCTTTTTCACGTTTATAATCCCAATAGCCATCATTCACGTTCATAAAAATTTGTAGAACAATCGTGGCAATACACATTTCAATTGTAGGAAAAATTCTGAAAAACTGAAAATTATATTCTGTATACATCATCCCTAATAATACGGGAATAATTGAATTAAATAGGGTACGTGGTTCAATTAATTCATAGTAGCCTTGCTTAGCTTCAGCAGACATAGTAAACTTCTTTCTATTTTTTAGATTAGTCCTTGATCCATTAAATAAAGTTGGTGGAAATGTTCATTATGTTTAAAGAGATCATGTGGATTTCCTTGCATTGTGACTTTGCCATCTTTAAAGAAGAGAACTTCGTTCATATATTTTACACCTTGTAGATGGTGCGTTACCCAAACTACTGTCTTATTTTTTAAAACTTCAAACACTAAATTTAAAAGTTTTTGTTCTGTAAGAGGATCTAAACCAACAGTGGGCTCGTCTAAGAGGACGATTGGTGTGTCTTGTAAAAGTACACGTGCTAATGCTAAACGCTCTTTCTGACCACCTGAAAAACGCGCTCCAGCTTCAGCTACTTCTGTGTCTAACTTCTTAGGAAGTGAATTAACAAAATCAGCTAGCTGGACCTTTTCTAAAATTTCCATCATTTGATCTGTAGTAGCATCTGAGTTAGCCATTTTGAGATTTTCATAAATAGTTGTATTAAACAAAAATGGTTCTTGATTTAGAACAGAGAATAACTTTGAGCGTTCCCTTTGAAGTTTAAGAACGTTTAAATGATCGAGTGTCACAGTCCCTTGGTTAGGTTTTAAATCACCTAAGATTAATTGCAAAATAGTACTTTTACCAGCACCTGATGGGCCGATTAAAGCAGCTTTTTGTCCTCTTTTTAGAGTAAGAGAGAAATTTTGAATAATTGGATAGTCTTCTTTAGGATAAGTGAATGAAATATCCGATACTCTTAAAGTACCTGCAAAAGCAGGATCGAGATATTGCTGAGCAGGCAAACGATTCTCTGGTACCTTTAATTCATTTAAGTGTTTTACAGAATCGCTATATGTATGCCATTCTTCAATTCCTTGACCAACTGGAATAAAGGCATCTGATAAAGGAAAGAGAGCTAAGACAACTGCTCCAACATAGTTTGCTGCTTCTTGATTATTGGTAAGAGTTTGGTTCGTGAAATAAAGAAGCGCAACTGCCATCAAGCCAAAGATGAACTCAAGACCGAAGTCTCTAGCCCAATCAAACTTTCCAGACTTCTTTTCATGTTGGCCTAAAGATTTTAAAGTCTCTTTAGTTTGATTAAAAAAGGCATCCCGTCTACCAGAAATTTTCCAGTCCCCAGCTCCTAAAACTTGGTCAGTAAATTCAGTGTAAAGTTGTGCTTTTTCTTCTTTCTCTTTAGTGCGAACAGCAGCTTGTTTTAAGAGGGAGAATAAGGGAACCAATACTAATTCCGCAACTAATAAAATTGCGATTGCTCCAGCTAAAGGCCAGGAGAAGAGCCCCAGCAAAATTACTACAAAGAAACCAACTAAGTAACTCAAGATTGCAGGGAAAATAGTTCTTAGATAAAGATTTTGCAAGTGACCAATGTCATCAGTTAAAAGCGATAAAATACTTCCTGTTTGAAAGCTTGAACCAACAGCTGAAGTATTTCTTTCGGCAATGTAAAACAGTCTTCGTCTTAAAGAACTAGTAACACGTAAAATCCAGTTGTGGGATACTAAACGTTCTAAATATCTAAATAAAGGACGACCAATACCAACAGCCCGCATTAAAACTATTGGTACATAAATCATTAGAATGTTTTCTGGGCGTGTAGCGGCTTTATCGATGGTATAGCCAGCATAAAACATAAGGGCACCACCGCAAAAGAACATGATTACGCCTAGAAAAATTGCTAAGAGAAAGTTCCATTTATATTGGGCTAGGTATGGTTTAATCCAGTGATCATTTTTCCAAGAAAATTTTTTATTCATCATAGTTGGTCTTCTTTCAGTGGCTTAGTGAGTTTCTTAAAGGCAGTTCCATTTTTTGCTAAATCTGCAGGAGTACCTTGTTCGACGATTTCTCCATTTTCAATAACTAAGCACCAATCCATGTCATTTAACCAATGCAGACGGTGAGTTGTAAAGAAAACTAGGTGATTTTCCATTAGTTTTTTCATTGGTTGCTTTAATTCGTATTCAGTTTCAATATCAAGGTGAGCAGTTGGTTCATCGAAGAATAAAATCTTGCGGTCTTTTGCTAAAAATGCGCGTGCCAAGGCAATTCGCTGTTTTTGACCACCAGAAATGCCACGTCCATTTTCGCCAATTTTAGTATTCAAACCATCTTTTAAGCTGGCCACGAAGTTGTCTAAGTCAGTTGCCTTTAAAGCTGCATCAATCTCTTCCTGGCTGGCATTTGGGTTATAGAAAGTTAGATTGTCTTTGATACTAGTAGCGAACATGTAAGGATCTTGCGGAATATAAGTAATTTGATTTTGCCAATTCTTTTGATTGAGTTGAGTAAGAGTTTGTCCATTGATAGTGAAGTTATCGTCTTTAAGGTGCGGGGTAAGGAAACCAGCTAGGATTCGCATTAAAGTTGTCTTGCCAGCTCCAGTTGGCCCAATAATGCCGACTTTTTGAAAACCAGTAAGGTTCAAATTGATATTACGTAATTCATCAGCGGTATGTTGGCTTGTTTTATGCATCGTTTTCTTTTTTACGACGCCGCTCATTTTAGCATTTTTATTAACAGTGAACTTACTTTGATCAACATGACTGTAGTTAAAAGAAAGATTCTTAGCTACTAAAGTGCTATCGTTGTTCCACGTGAAACTGGATAACTGATCCTCTTGCGGTGTAGTAGGAAAAGCTAAAATATCAAAAATTTGTCCAAGCGCGTTTTTACCGTTTAATGTTGCATGAAAGTCATTACCAAAATCACGAATAGGTAAAAAATATTCGGGTGATAAGATCAAAATAACTAGCGAAGGATAGAGAACCAAATTGCCGTTGATTAAGCCAATTCCAAGAAACATGGCAATCATCGCAATTGACAAAGTTGTAAAGAAATCAAGTGTAAAAGTAGACAAGATAGCCACTCTTAAAACTCCCATTGTTTTTTTACGATAGTTTTCGCTGTTCTTGTAAACAATATTGCCATATCTTCTAGCAAGTCCTAAAACTTTTAAAGTACTTAAGCCACGCAAGGCGTCGACAAAATGATTTTGCAACTTAACATAGCCTGCGTATTGCTTACTAGCTTTACTTTGTGCTGCTGTCCCTAAAATAATCATAAATAAGATTAGTAGAGGAAAGACTAGCAATAAAATCCAGCCAGATAGGGCATTTAAGGTAAAGATATAGATCAAAATAACCCAAGGAACAATTGCAAGTGCAATTAATTTTGGAAAAATCAAAGATAGATAGTTAGAAATCTCATCCATTCCATCTAGTAAAGTAGAAACTAAGTTACCAGTTCCAATTCTTGATACTAGTGCAATTCCGCCATCATAGGTTTTATTAAGTAGTTGCTGGCGCAAAAGTGTAGTTGTTTGATTTGCATAACGGTTCATGTACCATTTTTGAAACCAGTTGATACCTTGCCGTAATAAATAGAAGATCAAAAAAAGTAACACATCTTGTGCTATTTCAGTAAAAGGTTGCTGTTTCCAAGAGCCAACAATTGCTCGGGCAAGAAAAATACCTTGTCCTAAAATAGCAAATGCTTGCAAGAACATTAGTCCTGCAAGCATTGCGAGCATGATTTTGGCTTTTGGTAATTTGAAAAGTCGTTTATCAATCATTTTTATTCCTGTTCTAGATTAAGCGTTTTGATTTACCTTAATCCGCCGTCTAAAGACTACATATGACCAGATGATGTAAACCAAGGCAATTGGCAAGAGAATAAGAGCAACAATTGTCATTACCTCAAGTGTCAATTTAGAGTTAGCAGCAGTCTTAATCAAGAGTGAGTGTGCTGAATCAGTTGCGATTAAAACGCGTGGGAAAAGTCCATTGAACAAGAGTCCAACGACAGCCACTAAAGTTAAACCACTTGTTACAAAAGCTGCTACCTGTTTGTTCTTAATCAAAGAAATATCTGACCAAGCAGTTAGGGCAACAATAATTAAAGTAATGATTGTTGAAGAAACTGGTCTTAGCTTAAAGAAATCAGTTTGGAAGAAGACTAGCAAGGCAAAGACAACTTCACCTAAGTAGGCTATAAGGTAAAGCTTTTCATTTAAACTAGCAGCTCGCTCGCTCAATTCTGGATCATCAATTCGTAGTCTTAAGAAGTTAATTCCATGAATTAAGCAAAGAAGTACGCCAGCGACACCAGCAACAATTGATAGTGGGTTAACAATATTCCAGAAACTTAAGCTCATATTTCCTTGAGCATCAATTGGCACACCTTGAACCAAGCTACCAAACATCATTGTTAGGAAAAATGGTGCTAATAAGCTGCCCCAAAATAGAGCGCCAGTCCAAATTCTAAAACCATGTTCAGTTTCTGCATGAGCAGAGAATTCAAATGACACACCTCTGATGATTAGAGCAAATAAAGTAAAGAATAGCAAAATGTAATAGCCACTAAATAGACTTGCGTACCAGTCAGAAAATGAAGCAAACATAGCACCACCAGCAGTGATTAACCATACTTCATTTCCATCCCAGTGAGGTCCGATGGTTTCCATCATGAGATGCTTTTCTTGATCATTTCTTGCTAAAAACTTAGTTGCCATTCCTACACCATAATCAAAACCTTCAGTGAAGTAGAAGATCATGAATAAGAGGCCGATTAATAAGAACCAAAGCAACTGTAAAAAATCAATTCCGTCGATCATTAGTATGCACCCCTTTCAAGTGCACCAGCTACACCCATGTCAAGTTGACGTTTGCAGTAATAGATCATTACTCCGCCAAGAGTTGAGAAGATTAGGAAGTACATAATATTCGTGAACCAAAGCTCGCCGGTTGTTGTACTTGCAGAAATTGAGTCTGCAATTGTGAAGAGTCCATAAACAGTCCATGGGAAACGACCAAGTTCTGTAATGAACCAACCACAAGTATTCGCAACAAATGGAAGGAAGGTAGAAATACCTAAAATCCATAAGAACCAACGCTTATTTTCAATTGTGTTCTTCTTTGGACGAGTCCAAATTAAACCTAGGATTGAAAGTAATGCGAATAAGGCACCAAAGCCTGCCATAATTCTGAAGCTGTAGAACAAGGTCTTAACAGGAACATAATAGCTCATGTCCTTGCCAAATTTCTTGTCATATTTAGCATGTAATTCCTTATTAATTTGGTTCATTCCTTTAATAGAACCGCTAGTCTTATGGTAAGTAAGAATAGTTAAAACATCAGGAATAGAAATTGCACCTTCATTTTTATGTTCTTTAGTATTTAAGTTAGCTACGATATCCCAAGGTGCATGATCACCAGTAGTTTCGTAAACACCTTCAGTTGCAGCAAACTTCATTGGTTGTTCATGAATTTCAACTTGAGTTTGGTAGTCACCAGCACCAATTTCAGCAATTGAGGCAAATAAAGCAATCCACAAGGCAACACGCATTGACTTCTTGTGGAAGTTGACATCGCGTTTTCTAAGTAAACCAAAGGCAGCCATACCAATTACTACAAATGAGGCAGTAACGATCGCACCGATTACTACGTGTGGAAAACTAGCCCAAAGTTGTTCGTTTGCAATTAAAGCCCAGAAACTAGCCATCTGTGCTTTACCATTTTTAATGACATAACCAACAGGGTGCTGCATAAAGGCATTAGCCGTTAAAATCCAAATTGCACTTAACATAGAACCAATAAAGGAAATCCAAACTAAAGCACAGTGAAGACCTGGCTTAAACTTATCCCAAGTAAACATCCATAAGCCAATGAAAGTAGATTCCATAAAGAAAGCAAGTAAGGCTTCAATAGCTAATGGAGCACCAAAAATATCTCCCATAAAACGAGAGTAGTCAGACCAGTTCATTCCAAACTGGAATTCCTGAATAATACCTGTAACTACCCCGACAGCAAAGCTCAAGAGATAAATTTTTCCCCAGAACTGAGCCATCTTTTTATATACTTCGTCCTTTTTAACGACATAGAGTGTTTCCATGATTGATACAATGAATCCCATCCCGATAGAGAAGGGAACAAAGAAGAAGTGGAATACTGTAGTCATTGCGAATTGGAAGCGGGCAAGATCTAACATTGTTACACCCGATAACATTTTCATTCACCTATTTCTATATCCACATATATAACATCTGTTACCTTAAGCATATACTTTCTTGATGACGTTTTCAATAATATATAAGAATAAGTTTATAAATTTTAGCTTGCTTAAAAATAGAATAAAAAAACAGGGCTTCAAAGTTGAAGTCCTGTTTTTTTATTCACTTCTTAATGCAATTGCGGCATCTTTCTTAGCTGCCATTCTAGCAGGAATGTGTCCACCAAGCATAGTTAAAATAGTACTGATAATTACTAAGATTAAAGCTTGCGTTGGATCAAGCTGAGCCACGTTGCTCATATTAGTAATTGCGTATAAAACAGCATTAATTGGGAAGGTACATAGGTAAGCAATGAAAATACCTAAAATACCAGAAAAGAGTCCTAAAATAAATGTTTCTGCATCAAAGACACGAGTAATGTCGCGCTTTCTAGCTCCAAGAGCCTTTAACACACCGATTTCCTTAGTTCGTTCTAAGACAGAAGTGTAGGTTAAAATACCGATCATAATCATAGAGGTTACTAATGAAATTCCAGCAAAGGCAACTAAAACATCGGTGATACCATCAAGCAAACCACCAGTTAATTTAGTTACTGTACCTGACATATCAGTATAAATAATCTGGTTCTTTTTCGCCTTTCCTTTATTGTATTTGTCTAAGTAATCAAGTACTTTATCTTTTGACTTAAAGGAATTTGGATAAATAAGAATACCGCTAGGGATGCTAGAGCCACCTAGAGAAGCAATGAATTGCTCTTTTTGATTTTTGTTCATTGGCTGATTAGTCATGACGTTAGTTGAGCTATTTTTTTGAGCTTTAACAATGTTTGAATTTTCATTTTGTTTAATGATTTCTTGCGTCAAACCATCGCTGTAAGCAATTCCGTTATCTAAAAGAGCCATTTGACTATTATTTTTACCGCGAATGACAGCAGTTAACTTTAGAGTTAAATTGCTTGAATCATACATTGACTTAGAAGCTTTTTGCGGAACAAAGTTGCCAGTAGGTAGTTCTTGGTAGTAATCGTTATTATTGATCACTTTAAAAGTTCGACCAACAATTTTATTAAGTTCTAACTTTTGACCATCTTTAATTGAAATACCTAAATTCTTAAGTGCGTTAATGTTGGCTTGATTTTTATTATTTAAAACGAGAACTACATCATTGTTTGACTTAGGCCATGATCCAGCAAGGATTTGGTAATTATCTTTTAAAAATGTTCCTTGCTTTGAATCGAGTGTTTTTGGAAAGACGCTGGTATTAATCCCAACGCTGTTCATTCCCTGTAGCTGTGCACTTGCAATAGCTGAACCGGAATTATTAACATTAGAAAACTCTACGTGTTTAATTTTTCCATTATCATTAGTTAAAAGATTAAGCTGAGTGCCACGGATGAAGGAAATATTGTTAGCATAATCAGGATCAATCTTTTTGACGTAATTAATGTAAGACTGGGTGATTTTGTTTTCGTGCGTATTCTTTTCATTGTCAGGCTTAGACGCAACTAAATAGCCCTTATTTTTGACGTTTTTATCTGATTCGTTTCGACTTGTAGCAGCATTCATATCGGTTGCTGTTTGTGAAATAGAAATCGGAAACTTGGCTAACGTTTTGCTCTTTGTGTCGTTAATTTGCTTTTGAAAACCATGAGACAAGGCTAAGACAATTGCAATTCCAATGATTCCGATACTGGAAGCAAAGGCAGTTAAAAAGGTCCTGCCTTTTTTAGTCATAATGTTAGTAAAACTTAACTTTAGTGCATTCCAGTAAGACATCTTCGTTTTTTTGAGTTTAAAGGTGTCTGCTACTTTTTTCTTTGGTTCAAAAGGATTTGAATCGCTGAGAATTTTACCATCTTGAAAATGAACAATTCGGCTAGCATATTCTTCGGCTAATTCTGGGTTGTGAGTTACCATGATGACTAACTTATCATGGCTCAATTCTTTAATTAACTTCATGATACTTTCGCTAGTCTTAGTATCTAAAGCACCAGTTGGTTCGTCACACAAAAGAATATCCGGATCATTAGCTATTGCCCGGGCAATAGCGACACGTTGCATTTGTCCACCCGATAATTGGTTAGGACGCTTTTTTAAATGATCGCCAAGGCCAACACGCTTTAAAGCAGCAACCGCTTTTTCATGGCGTTCATTGCTACTTACGCCAGAAAGCGTCATCCCAAGTTCAACATTTTCAATGATTGAAAGATGAGAAATTAAATTGTAGCTTTGAAAGATAAAGCCAACAGAATTGTTACGGTAAGCATCCCAGTCAGTTTGAGAAAAGTTCTTGGTAGACTTACCGTTAATGATGATGTCACCAGAATCGTAATGGTCTAAGCCACCGATTACGTTTAAAAGTGTTGTTTTTCCAGAGCCACTTGGACCTAGAATGGCTACAAATTCGCTGTTACGAAAGTTGATTGTAACGTCATTAAGAGCATGTGTAACAGTGTCTCCGACATGATATGTCTTTTTTAAATGTAAAAGCTGTAGCATGTTTATTCCCTTCTAAGCAATTATGTATTTGCTCCAACCTAATAGAGCGAATATTGCTTGAATTATAAATAGAATTGCAATTAACCCAATAATAACAAAGTGGCGCTTCTTATGCATGATAAAGACACCAGCGAATTCACGGATAGTAGCATTAGGCAAGAAATAAAATCTAGTTGTTGCGCCGATACCGTTAGCCTTTAAATGCGCCATTTTCGCATACAATCCGGCTCTAAAAAGATGATAGTTATTAGTAAAAAATTTTACCTTGAACTTTTCATTGCCATAATCTTTGATAGCAACAGCTTTAGAGTAGACCATATTTTGATAAGTATTGGTTGATTTGTCTTCAAGTAAGATTAAATCAGGGTCATAACCGCGTTTAACTGCATAATCTTTCATTGCTTCTGCTTCTGACAAATCTTCGTCTTTACCTTGTCCACCAGACATGATCAATTTAGGGCGCTTGTGGCCTTTATCATATTGTTTATTAGAAAAGGCAATTGCACGGTCAATTCTTGAGCCAAGAAGTCGTGAAACTTTTTTACCATTAATAAGACCTGCGCCTAAAACGATTAAGTAGTCTTGTTTGTAGCGTCGCGGAACAATCTGATATAAGACTAGGTTAAGTAAGAAATTGTACATTACAAACAATAAATAAAAAGCAATTAAAGCTGCGCCGGCAACTAAAGAGTGAAGCCAGCTTGGTAGCTTATGAAAGACGCCTAAACGATATAACGTCCATAATCCTACTAAGAACAATCCAATGATGAGAGTTAAAAGGTTTGGAAGCGAGTGACTTTCATATTTCCAGACAAAATAAGCATTCCATAGAAAGAAAATCCATGAGAATGTAACTAGGAAAAAAATCCCAAACAAGAAAGCCAAGGCTATAAATGAAAATGAAGAGGTGAAGATAACATTATGCTGTGAAAAGATCAATATTGCTGCCCAAGTCAAAAATGTAAGCCCAAATGCTGTAAAGATTAATCCATTAATTAAGCGACGCGGCTCAATTAGCCAGGAAAATAAAAATAGTAATAAAAACATAAACATCAATAAAGTAGTAATTGTTACTCTATGATGCATGGTAAAATTAAGAAATTGATGTAAAGATTGCATGAGTTGTGATTGCATGATTAAATGTCCTTATGTCTTTTTGATAAATAATTATAAAGAAAAAAAAGTAGGTAATTTCAATTAGGGGAAGTGTTCGAATGAAGACTTTTTTACGCTTTTTAGGTAATTTAGCAGTAATTATTATTGCCTTTGTGTTTTATACAGTTTTGCAATTAGGATACGCACAAAAAAAGGTGAACTTATTATTTGCAATTATTCTAGCCGTTTTAACGGTAGCGGTGATTTACTGGATGTATTGGATTTATAAAAGAGAGCTTAAGCAGGAAAATGATTGGTTCTTTAATGCTAAACCGCACTGGGATGTGAAGAGAATTATTATCGCAGTAGCTGCCTTTTTTGCTCTGGTAATTTTTCAAGTAGCTTATATTAGATTGATTGGCGGAAATACTGTTTCTCAGAACCAAGCAGAACTTGACGAGGTTAGGAAAGTAGCATCGCCGATGTTTAATATTTTGCTTGTTGTAGTAGCTCCAATTTGTGAAGAATTCATTTTTAGAGCGCTATTCTTTAATACTTTCTTCCCAGCAGATAACAACCTTAATAAGTGGGTTGGCGTTGTAGCAAGTGGTTTTGTTTTTGCTTATGGTCATGATCCAATGTTTAGTAAATTTATTTATCTCTACTGGGTAATGGGAATGATCCTTGCATGGACATATGTGGAAACAAAGGATATTAGATATTCGATCTTAACGCATATGCTAAATAATATCCTCTCAATTTTATAGTAAAAGAAAAGGAGCACTAATGCTCCTTTTTATTATGTCTTAATTGTTCTAAGACAACTTCTGCAATTTCATTATTAGTCCACATCCAAGCAATATGGCCTAGTGCTTCTGAGACATGTTCTTCTAGTGGCTGGTCTTTAGGAGAAGGAACAGTCTTCATTAATGGCATGATTACTAAGTGAAAAGCAATCCAAACTGCTAAACCAAATGGAACTCCTTGATCAACAGTTAGCCACTTAACCTTCTTTTCGAGCAAGGCAGCATAGGTTGTTGCAAAGGAAATAGAAAATCCAAAGTGAACTAGATAGCTTACCCATGGTAATTTTTCACCAGAATAAGTGTAAGTTGCGTGAGTTAATTTAGCGGGTACACCCATTTGTTCAAGTAATTTTTGTGGTGGATTGGTTTTATTTCTCTCTGGTGTTCTTGGAGGGAGAATATTTTCCCAGCCTAACTTAACTAATCCAGAAATAACACCAGCAGCAGTACCTGCAATTAATACATTTTTCCAACTAAATTTTGACATTATCTTCACGTCCTTTTGTAGGTCCTTTGTTCTTATTGTAACAAATTCAGTCCTTAGGGGATGATTTAAGGTCTTCCTTTGCATGAACATTTTTAGCAGCCATCTTGTTTAAGTAGATCCAAATTTGTGAACGATATTTTCTTAAAATATATAACAGGACTAAATAAACAATGATGCATAAACTGATCCAGAGCGGATTTTGTGAAATAAAGGCGGCAAAGACTAAAGCGTTAAGAGGCCGAGCCATCAAATTAAAACTAGTTACTAAGACAATTCCGGCTGGGATAGCAGCGCCATACTGAGAAATAGCACCCGTATAAATTGAACCAAGCCAACTAGCAGCATATAAACCTAAGCTAAACCAGATAACGCCGTTTGCAATAACTTTTAAGATATTGCCGTCAGTAATAGCAACAATTGATTCAACCATAAACGGTAGTGAGATTAAATCAACTACAGGAAGCGTTTTGTTTCCAGGTAAAAGAAAAGCAATAACAACCATGATTGGGATTAAGATTATGCCAGAAATAATCGTAGCTGATTCACCATATCCTACACCGTCATCAACTGCTAAGAACCAGCGCTTTTTATCATGAACTGGATCTACTTCTGGCTGCTGATTAGCATTTTGCTTTCTTGTTTGATCAATCTGCTTGGCTAGCGGAGTAAAAGCTTTACTGAAGACATTAGTAACTAAAGGAAAGATGGTCATCACAGCTGATAATTGAATGGCAAATTGGAAAATTTGCCCCCAAGCTTTGATGGTAGCTAAATCTTTAAGATTGCCTAAGATACCAATTACTATTCCTAGGATAGCTCCTAATGTGGTTGGCTCACCGAAGACGCCAAATTTGTTTTTAAAGGCTGCTGGGGTTAGATTTGCCTTATTGAAGCCAAGCATATTCCAAAGCGGATCAAGCAGAATAGCTGGAACTGTTTGGACGATATTTTGAGCAGCACAAACAGTAGTATTTTCAATCTTGTAGTATCTTGACCAACGGTCCGCTTGGATTTCAGCTAACAATAAGGTATAAAGCAGCATGAAAAAGGATAATCCAAGGGAGATCCACCAATTATGAGTTACATAAAAAGCTAATGTACCCCAAATCATGAAACCAAAATTGTTCCAAAGATTTGAGGGCATAAAAACTTTAGTAACGCCAACAGCAAACAAAATAAATTCTGCAATTAGTCCAAAGACAAAAAAGGTTAAACCAACTGGAGATCCAAAACTTGCAAGAGAACCAGCCTGCCAGCCAATATCGACAATAGGCAATTTAATTCCAGTATTATCAACCATTTGCCGGACAATCTTTGTCACTACAGGAGTAAACTCATTAATGATCCAAGAAAATCCAGTTAAGCCAACTCCTGCATAGAGTGCGCACATCATTGCTTTTTTAGGTTTTACTTTTAAAAATAAGGCAATGATAAAGATCATAACAGGAACAATCACTGTGGCACCGAAGGCATTAAAAAAAGTATGAATATTGTTTAGCATTAGTTTGCCTCTTTTCTTTCCATCTCAAGCATCCAATCTTAGTATAGAAAAGAAGAAAAAAGAAGGCTAATAATTAGAATTATGTATATCAGTGTGCTAGTAAGTTTAAATTATTTTATTTTTGAAAAGATGACTTATGCTTTATCTGGATATTTTTAGCAGCCATCTTGTTTAAGTAAATCCAAATTTGTGAACGATATCGTCTAAGAATAAATAATAAAATTAAATAAATGATAATACATAAGCTAATCCAAAAAGGATTGCGAGAAATAAAGGCAGTAAAGATCAATGCATTAAAAGGTTGAGCCATCAAACTAAAGCTAGTGACTAGAATAATGCCAGAGGGAATTGTTACGCCATAATGAGCAATAGCATGAGTATAGATTGGCCCTAACCAGCTAGCTGTATAAAGTCCTAAACTAAACCAGACTATACTAGTTGCGATAACTTTTAGAATATTACCATTTGTTATTGCCACGATTGATTCCACCATAAATGGAAGTAAAACCAAATCAACGATTGGCAAAGTTTTGTTGCCAGGCAAAAGGAAAGCTAAGATAAGCATAATTGGAATTAAAACTATTCCTGAAATTATAGTAGCCGATTCACCATATCCTACGCTATCGTCAACTGCCAGAAACCATCTTTTTTTATCATGAATTGGATTTATTTCAATGCCAGAATTGGATTTTTGCTTTTGCTTACGACTTTTATCTATTTGTTCAGCCAAAGGAGTAAAGGCCATATTAAAGACTGTTGCAATCAGAGGAAAAATGGTAATTACAGCTGATAATTGAATAGTAAATTGAAAGATTTGCTCCCAAGCACTGACTTGGTTGAGCTCTTTGATATTTGCAATTAGGCTGATAAATAGTCCTAAAGCAGCTCCTAGAATTGGAGATTCACCAAATATTCCTAGCTTATGCTTTAAGGTGGTTGGTGTGAGAGTAGTTCGATTAAAACCTAGTCGATTCCAAAGCGGATCAAGTAAAATAGCGGGAATTGTTTGAACTATATTTTGTGCGGAGCAAACAGTAATGTTTTTGCTTTTATAGTAAGTTGACCAACGGTCTGCTTGAATTTCGGCAAAAAGTAGCGTGTAGAGAAGCATGAAGAATGAAAGCCCTAAGGAAAGCCACCAATCATGAGTAACGTAGAATGCCAGACTTCCCCAGAGCATAAAAACAAAGTTATTCCATAAGTTGGATGGCATGAAGACTTTTGTAATTCTTGTAGCAAATAAGATTATTTCTACCAATAGTCCAAATATAAAAAATGTTAAACCAATAGCTGATCCAAAACTGGCAACTGCTCCAGCCTCCCAGCCTATGTCAACGATGGGGCTTTTAATTCCAGTGTTGTTGACCATTTTATAAACAATTTTGATAACTATTGGAGTAAATTGATTGATAATCCATGAAAAACCAGTCAAACCAATTCCTGCATAAAGACCATAAAGCAAGCTTTTCTTAGGATCATACCCTACGAATAAAGCGATGATAAAAATTGTTGTTGGTATAACTATCGTTGTACCAAAAGAATTAAAGAAAAAATTAATAGTATTCATCAATGGTGATCATCCCTTGTAACTAATAACATAAGTATATCCAGATGGGGGGGTCAAGCAAGTTACTTAATGCTAAGAGCAGGTTAATCTTCGTATTTTTTTATTATATTTTGTATAATACTTTTATAGTATTTTTCTATTTTTTATTTAAGGAAGGGGTAGTATGGAATATTTAAAGCTGTTAGGAATATTAATAATTGTGGTCGGCTTTGTCCTAAAGTGGGACACAACCGCAGTTGTAGTTATCGCAGCAATTGTAACGGGACTATTCTCAGGAATGGATTTTGTTAAGTTGCTGGAAGTAATTGGAAAGAGTTTTGTAGACAACCGAATGGTAAGTTTGTTCTTCTTAACTTTACCAATGATTGGACTAGTTGAATCTCATGGGTTAAGAGATTATGCAGTTAATGCGATTAAAAAGTTGAAGAAATTAACTGCTGGAAAGATTTTAAATATCTATCTTTTAATTCGTGAATTAGCTGGTGTCTTTGGAATTTCTCTTCAAGGACAAGTTCAATTCGTTCGTCCATTAATTGCGCCAATGGTAATTGCTGCTGCTGAAGACCAAGATAAGAAGAAATTAACTGAGTCAGAGATTGACTTAATTAAGGGTCGTAGTGCAGCAGTTGATAACTTTGGTAACTTCTTTGCTCAAAACTTGTTTGTGGCTTCAGGTGGTGTGCTTTTAATTTCTTCAACAATGAAGTCGCTTGGCTATAAGGTTGATCCGGTTGGAATTGTGCTTAATACGATTCCAATTGCGATTATTACTTTTGTTTTAGTCTTTGCTTATAATCTTTACTTTGACCGTCAGATGAAGAAATGGGAGGGTCAATAAAATGCAAAATACGATTAACTTTTTACTCGCCATCCTTTATGCCCTGATTGGTTTATGTATGGCGGTTGCTGGAATTGAAACTTTAAGAGATAAGGCAAATAAGGCGAGAATTGGAACTGCCGTTTTTTGGTTCTTCTTGGCAATTATTTTTGCCTTTGGAGATTGGATTCCAGCTGTTGTATCGGGTGCGATGGTTTTAGTAATTGGAATTTTAGCTTTGTTTAAGCAAATTCAAGTTGGTAGCTTGCCTAAGCTAGATCCCAAAACCGCGCAAGAGGGTGCGAAGCGTTTAGGAGCTAAAGTATTTTTACCAAGTATAGTTTTAGCATTAACTTCTATTTTGATTGCGCAGTTTACACCGCTGGGTGGTCAAGTTGGAATCGGTATTGGTGCTGTTGTTTCATTGATCTTAGCAATTATTTTAACTAAGGCTCCGACTAAGCAAGTCTTTAAAGACTCACAAAGAATGGTACGAAGCGTTGGTGCACCTGGCGTTTTACCGCAACTATTAGCTATGCTTGGAGTAGTCTTTACCACTTGCGGTGTTGGTAAGCTAACTGCTAATATGATTAGTCATGTTTTTCCAGCTGGAAATCATTTCTTAGGAGTGGCGTTATACTGTATTGCGATGGCGCTCTTTACTTATATCATGGGTAATGCCTTTGCTGCCTTTGCTGTAATTACAGCAGCAATTGGTATTCCATTTGTAATTGCTCAAGGAGCCAATCCAGTAGTTGTTGCGGCAATTGGAATGACATCAGGATACTGCGGAACGTTGGTAACGCCAATGGCTGCTAACTTTAACACCTTACCCGTTGCCCTGTTAGAAATGAAAGATCAGATGGGCGTTATTAAACAACAGGCCCCAATCGCAGTTATATTATTGATTGTTCAAATTGGTTTGATGTACTTTTTGGCATTTTAGTCTTGAAAGGATAATATTATGAAAATTTTAGTAACAGGTTTTGATCCCTTTGGGGGAGATAAAATTAATCCAGCAATTGAAGCAGTTAAAAGACTGCCTGATGAAATTAAAGGTGCAGAAGTTGTTAAGTTAGAAATTCCAACTGTCTTTAATAAGTCAGCTGAAGTTGTAAAAGAAGCAATAAAAAAAGAAAATCCTGATTATGTCTTAAATGTTGGTCAAGCTGGCGGACGCTTCGGCTTAACACCAGAGCGAGTAGCAATTAATATCAATGATGGACGAATTCCAGATAATGAAGGCTACCAACCACTTGGTGAACCAATTCATAAAGATGGAGAAACTGCCTACTTTACACAATTGCCAATTAAGGCAGAGGCGAAGGCAATTAGGGATGCAGGCTTACCAGCTAGCGTTTCAAATACTGCTGGTACTTATGTATGTAATCATATTATGTATCAAGTTCAATATATGAGAGATAAAGAATTTCCTAACATTAAGGCAGGATTTATTCATATTCCATTCTTACCTGAGCAAGTTGTAAACCGTCCTAATACTCCATCCATGGCGCTTGATGACATTGTTAAAGGATTAACTGCAGCTCTTAGCGCTATTGTTGAACGTGATGGTAAGGGCGATATTGAAGCAATTGAAGGCGCAAATCACTAAAGCGTAGGTGATTTATTGTATGTTTTGGATGTTTCTAAGTTTAGCGATTATTGGATTCATTCTATGCTTACTAGTTAGGCAGCATATTATTAAATATGGTTTTCCATTTGCTTATTGCTTAATTGGAATTATTGTTTCTAGTTTTGTATGTTTAACACAATTTGGTAATCATGATACAAATTTCGATTGGTATGGTTATCTAGTAATTGTGTTTATAGTTGAAACTTGGTATTTATATCATTACTTTTTATTAAGATCATGAAAAGAGGCTAAGGTAGCCTCTTTTAAGTAAGGTCAAGCACGTAAGGTGTTTGGCCTTTTTCTTTGTTGTTTTTATAATCTTATCGTTTTACTTTTTATTGGCTGCAGTTGTAAGTACTGCTTCACTTAAAATGCAGCAATGGTTAGTTAATGCAATTGCTCAGAAAATTTTAGCCTCAGGAATTGGCTTGATTAATACGATCCTTATGGTACTGCATCAGTGATGACTACGTTATTAACGACATACGTTTTAATCGGAATCCAAAATTTTGTACTTGTTTGGTTCTGTCCATCTCATTAAAATAGTGATAAAAATTTTTGATTAGGGGTGAAGGTAAAAATGACAATAGGAGATCTGCTTAGGCAATACCGTATTAACCAAAATAAAACTTTGCAAGAATTTGCGGGTAATATAATTGATCGATCTTACTACGGAAAAGTAGAAAGAAATATACATCAAATTTCAGCGGAAAACTTAATTAATCTGCTTAGATATAATCAAATTGATGCTATAGAATTTATTGAAACTTTAGACCCAAATTATGAAAACTATCAAAGTCAGATTCAAATTCAAAAAAAGATAATGGAAGAAGCATATTATCAAGTAGATAAAGATAAACTAAAAAAGGTTAAATT
The DNA here is from genome assembly GCF_003584685.1 of Lactobacillus paragasseri. Taxonomy (NCBI): domain Bacteria; kingdom Bacillati; phylum Bacillota; class Bacilli; order Lactobacillales; family Lactobacillaceae; genus Lactobacillus; species Lactobacillus paragasseri. The sequence continues at coordinate 1,859,136 of NZ_AP018549.1, read as the reverse complement.
AATGATTACAGAAAGTAAATTATCTGAAAAAGATAAAGAAATTCAAAATTTGATTGCTGATGGACTTTTAGAATTACTAAATCCGGATAAACCTAATCAAAAAATTAGAGATGAGATTAAGAAGAAAATTTTTGAAATTCCAAATTTCAATAGTACTAAGTTTATGCTGTATTGCAATTCTATGCGTTTCTATAGTTTGGCTGATAACGAAGCAATTGTTAGAAAGATAATTGAAAAGTATCAAGTGCGTGAATCTATGCTTGTTAAAAAATCTCTACTTTCTTTAGCTATTAATGTTTTAGTCCTTTCTATCGAAGAAAATAAATTTGAGAATATTGATTTTTATAGTGATTTTGCTAATAAGGTTCCAACTAATCCTGATCTTTTCTTTTATAAAAGTGCGATGACCTTTTTTACTTATTTCATTCAATATAAAAAGAATCAAGATAAGTCTGCGTTGCAATATTGCGATGCTATAATAAAAAGTTTTTGTCTTGTAGGTATGCCTGAGTATGGGGAAGAGCTACGAATATAGTCTGGATTGTTGCCGCTATGATTTGATCGTACAAAGAACGCAGTTTTAAACTGCGTTTTTTATTATGCCTGTTAAGTGATCGTGACTATATATTGGGATTGTTTAAAAAATGAATGTAGACGCTATGTTAAAAATTGTATTTTTTTCGCTGAGCTTTTAAATACTTAAACATATCTAGGTAGGTGGTGGCTTGCACACTGCACCCTAAATCTAAAACTTCTGAAATTAATGTAAGTATTGGTTTGTCATCACCATTTTTCATGTAATCAATTGCCTTTTGCAAATAAGTCAAGGTTAGAGTAAAAAACATTAAATATTGTGGTAATTCGATTTTTTTAAGTTCTTTGACTAATTTCTGAGCATAAGACAATTCATTAAGTGAAATCAGCCGTAAAATGCCATCTGATAAACTTCCCATAATGATTTCTAAGTTAAAACTAGTTTCAGCTTCTTTAAGACGGTCAATATTACGAATGATTTGCATTGAACTACCATAAATTTGCTTAGGATTGAATAGAAAAATTGATGCACCAAACGCTGAAATATAGTATTGACTCCATAAATTGACTTTTGAAAAAATTGCAAAAAGCTTTTTTTGGTCAATAGGAGGCAAGTAATTTTTATGTTCGATGATAAAAAGTTGATTACATAGATTAGCAGCCATAAATAAGTCAAACTTATTATGATTTTTATGATACTTAGTTAGTTGTTTTTGTGTAACTCGTTTGAGAAACGGAATATTTTCTTTTTCAGTAGCTTCAGAAAGCTCAGGATCTATTTCGGGTCGTGGTGAAAATTTGGACCAACCCATAAATTCATGACTAGTAATGTGAATTCTATTTAGTAATTTCATTGCCGTACTAAATTCAACCTCGACTTGATCATTTTCCCAGCGTGATAGTTTTGATTCAGAACAGATTCCGCTGCAAGCCTCTTTTTGCGTAATACCTTGTTCTAAGCGTAATTCTTTGAATTCATGACCATACATTTTTTCATTCTCCAAAAACTAACTTGCAGATCTGCAAGAGATTTATTTTTAAGTATAATCTCATCATATACTCTTATCAACAAGTTTAAATCGATGAGGGGATGAAGAAGATGCTGTTTAAGTATTCAAATAAATTTAGATTCATATTGATGATTATCTTTGGTTTAATTGCTAGTTTTCAAAATATTATTATGGCCAATGTTGTGCAAACACTAACTAATATTGCTACTAATAAGAACTGGGGCAAAATTACACAATTTTTGATTATTATCATTGCAGCATTAGTTGTTACCTTAATTGCAAGCCTAGTATTTAACAGATTGAAAACTAATACAATTAAGGAAACTAACACTTATTTAAGAACACATATTTTGGGTGGAATGCTAGAAGAGTCAAAAGACGAAAATAATGATAGTTTAGGATTTTTAACTAATGATTTTAAACTACTTGAAACTAATCGTTTTAATGCTCAAATTGAAATTATTATGCAGATTTTTTCGTTAGTATTAGCACTAGGCTATGCTTTAGCAGTTAATTGGCTACTTACATTACTATTCCTAGTTGGATCTTTTATTCCAATGGTTGTTTCTAATGTTTTTCAAAAGCCTATTCAAGAATCTTCTGAAAAGTGGACTAGTGCTAATAGTAAGTATGTTAATCAGACTAAAAACTTCTTAGCAGGTGTTGAAACGCTACATTTATATGATGGTCAAAATCAGGCGGTTGCTAAAAATAAACAAACAATTTCTAAGCTAGAACAAGCATTGAGTAATATGAATCTCTTAAACCTTGATACGAACTCATGGATTAATTTTGTTGGAAATATTGTTACATTTTTGATGCCATTTCTATTTGGAATTTATTTAGTTGTAAAAGGACAAACAAGTTTAGGAGCTTTATTTGCAATTGTGCAATTAGCCAATTCATTTATAAATCCAATTTTATTTATCTTAGATGATAGAAGTAAATTGTCTACTACTAAGAAGATTGTTGAGAAGGTTAATGACTTTTTAGATAAAGAAAAAGATGCAGAAAATAGAAAAGTTGTAAGTTTACAGGATTTACAAGTAGAAGATTTGATCTTAAAGAGAGATGGTAAGCAATTAGCTACTGGGATTGACTTAAATGTCAACCTAGGTAAGAAAATTGCTGTCATTGGACCATCTGGAGCAGGAAAATCGACTTTATTGCAGTTCTTACTATATGGAAAATATGGAAAAGCAGAGGCGATTAGATTAAATGATAAAAGAGTAAAAGCTGGTACATTTCCAGACTTATTCTCATATGCAAGCCAAGCACCGGTTATTTTTGCGGATAGTCTATTGTTTAATTTGACTTTAGGAAAAAACATTTCCCGGGAAAAGGTAGAGGAAGTTTGCGATAACTTGGACTTGAGCGAATTAGTTAAAGAAAAAGGCTTTGACTATCAATTAGGAGAAGCAGCCGATAAATTATCAGGTGGACAACTAGCACGGATTGAGTTAGCAAGAGCAATTTTAATGAAGCGCCCAGTGTTATTACTTGATGAAATTAATGCTTCCCTTGATAAGAAAACTTCTGATATAATTCATAAATATTTATTAGCTTCAAAGTTAACTTTTATTGAAGTGATTCACCACTATGAGAAAGATGAATTGAAGCAATATGACGAAATACTTGACTTGAAGGAACATATTTAGATGAATTGGAAGAAAACATTATTTAGTATTGGCATTATTGTAATTATATTAGTTGGAGGATTGACAATGTTTAATGTAGCTAATCAAAAAGTTGTTAATCAGGATTATTCACTTTCTAAATTTACTAAAGTAGAGATAGATATTCCAACAGGAGATGTAGTTTTAAAAGCAGGAAATAAATATCATGTTAGTTACTCTGGATTAGAAAAAAATGTCCCTAAAGTTGAGGTTAAAGATAGTAAATTAAAAATTAGTTTTAAGAATCAAATTACCCACATTCGTTTATTTAACTTTAAGCAATTAAATTCTAAAATCGTCATTGAAATGCCGAAAGAACAATTAGAAAGTTTAAATGTTGATAATTCAAATGGTAATTTTAGTGCTGATTATTTAGCAGTGAAAATAGGCGATATTGATTTATCAAACGGCAATATCGATATTAAAGATTTGAAGACTAAAGATGGAATTAGTTTTGATACTTCAAGAGGAAATATTAGAGTTGAGAGCAGTAATGCGACTGGTTATGATCTAGATACTTCTCTTGGGAAAATTACAATTAGTGGTAAAAAACATGGTGATTCCTTTGAAAAGAATAGTGACTCTAGGAATGTTTTAGAAGCAGACACTTCTTTGGGTAGTATTTCAGTAAATTAGAATATAAAAAAACGAATTAGCTATTTGTTGATTAAATCAACGGCTAATTCGTTTTTATTTTAGTGATTTTTTATGCCACGTTTAATGTAGTAGTTCAAGATAAATGGTGAGAGGACAGTGGTGATAATAATTACCAGGATTAAACTTGAATAAATATCCTCTGGGAAGAGGTGGTGCGTAATTCCGATTTGAGCAACAATCAAGGCTACTTCACCACGTGATACCATCCCAGCACCAACGATGTTTCCCTCATTTTTGGTAAAGCCAAATAATTCACTTGAATATTTACCAGCCCAGAACTTAGATACGACAGCTAAAATTGTCATTACAATAATGAACCAAATATCTTTAATAAAACTAGCAAATGTCATTGAAAGACCAATATTTACAAAAAATACTGGGATAAAAATTGAATATCCAATTGCACTAACTGAAGATTGAACTTCTTTATATTGCGGAGTTTGTCTGATTGCAAGACCGCCAAAAAAGGCCCCTACAACCGCACTTAAACCTACAAAGTCAGCTGCCCAAGCCATTGATAAGGCAAGTACAAGTGATCCAATAACTACAGCATAATCGACTTCAATTTTTTCTGCTAATTTCATAAAATATGGTGCGATGAATTTGAAGATAATCCAGACTACAACAAAATAGATTACTTCAATTAATAAATTAAGAAAGAAATTATTAGTTAAACCACTTTTACCGCCTTCATGACTAAAGGTAGTAAATAAACTAAGCACAATTACTGCTAAGATATCATCAACCACAGCTGCTCCTAGAATAGCTGTACCAGCTCGGGTATGAATTTGATTAGCTTCTTGCAACACGACAACTGAAATTGAAACACTAGTAGCCGCAAATACAATTCCGATAAATAGGGCTTCAAGGAAGTTCATTCCAAATAAGTAGCTTGCAATTCCCATGAAGAAAACTGGTAGGATAACGCCAATTCCAGCAACAGTGAAACTTAGATTGAAATATTTCTTCAATAATTCTAAGTTACTTTCTAGCCCAGCTAAGAACATCAACAGAATTACACCAAACTCTGAAAAGAGCGAAATGATTTCGTTTGGCTTAACTAGACCTAAAATGGCTGGTCCTAATAAGATTCCTGATAATAATTGACCAATAACTGCTGGCATATTAAGACGAGAAAAAAGTTGTCCTAATAATGTAGTAGCCAGCAGAATTAAAATTAATTCTCCTAAAAAGTGCATTTCTTTCAACTTTCTATAACTTTGTGGCAAAATAAAAAACTTTCAAGCGCTTATTGACCCAAATAAGCAAATCTTGAAAGTTTTAAATAAAACCCAACCACTAATGAAAAATATTTAACTAAATTTTAGTTTAGCTAAAAAATTTCTTGGTTGCAAACTAGTTTTTTTATTTCTCTAATCCTGTTTGTTTAGGATTGGTTGGCTTAGTTTTAGCAAGAAGAGCAAGCAAGATAGTAATTAAGTCGACTACTTCTTGTAAAATTGCACCCCAGAATGCTGGAATGATACCGGTAAAGGCAATCAATTCAATTAAGATAACGATACAAATTGCGGTAATAATATCAACGTGGGCAACTTTCATCGTATGTTTAGAAATTGCGACAGCATCGTTAACTTTAGAAATATCATTAACCATAATAACTGCATCGGCACTTTCGCTAGCAGCGGTTGCACCTTTAGCACCCATAGCGATACCAACATCAGCAGCCATTAAACTAGGTGCGTCATTAACACCATCTCCAACCATGGCAACTGGTCTGAGATTAGGTTTAACATCTCTAATAGCCTGAATCTTTTGAGCAGGAAGCAAATCAGCGTGAACTTCGCTTTCTCTAATTCCGGCTTCTGTAGCAACTTTGTCGGCTACAGATCTACGGTCACCAGTCAGCATCATAATTTGCTTGATACCTTGACGGCGAAGACGAGCGATTGTTTCTGGGGTGTTTTTTCTGATTTGGTCTTGGAAAGTAATATATCCAGCAAATTTATTGTCAATTGAAACAAAGACAGCTGTTGATTGAACTGTGATTTTTTCTTGATCAGGATCAACGTAGGCAAGTTTACCAACTTTTACTAGTTTACCGTCTACTTCACCGCTAACACCCTTAGCAGTAGCCTCTTTTAAGTTGGTAACTGGTTTAATTAAGTTTTTATCTGTGCTTTTTACTAATGAAGTTGCGATAACGTGACTTGATTGTTGTTCAACGCTAGCTGCCAAACCTTGTAATTCTTCTTTTGAAATTGAGCTATCTTTTGCTAAAACGACTTGGTCAATAACTAGTTGGTTTTCGGTTAAAGTACCGGTTTTATCAAAAGCAAAAGTTAGGGTACGAGATAACTTTTCAAGCGTAGTACCAGACTTTACAATAATGTGGCTACGCGACATTGAACTCATGCCTGAAACCATTGCAACTGGCGCAGCAATTAACAATGGACAAGGCGAAGCAACAACCATAACTTGCGCAAAACGTAAGAAGTGACCTTGCCAACCTAGTGCTGGATTAGTTACAGCAGAAGTAATCATAGCTGCAATACCAATAATTAAAGAAATAATGGTAAATGGTACAGCGTAGCGGTCAGCCATTTTAACGAATTTAGCAGGTTTTGCTTCTGAAGACTTAACTAAGGCAACGATTGATTGATATTCAGAATCTTTAGCAGCTTTAGTAACTTTCATTTCTACTGCTGCATCCCCATTAATTGATCCTGACATTAAGTCATCGCCGACTTTTTTATCTACTGGAACTGATTCACCAGTTAATGAAGATTGGTCAAAACTAGAATTACCTTTAATGATTTCTCCATCAACAGGAACTTGACTACCTGGCTTAATTAAGACAATGTCGCCAATCTTTAAATCGTCAACTTTAACTTCTTCAATCTTGCCATTGACTAACTTATCAGCAATTCTTGGTGAGTTTTGTAATAAAGAACGTAGTTCCTTGTCTGCTTGACTGGTAGCGTAATCTTCAAGTGAGTCACCACCGGTAAGCATGATTAAAATCATCCAAGCTGCCCAATAGTCGCCAACAATCATTGTTGAAACCACGGCAATAATTGCTAAGATATCTACACCCCAGCGTCCTGATTCAAGCGTATGAATCATTTCACGGAGCATTGTAATTGCCATAAAAATTCCGAAGATATCAATTAAGATACCTGAGATTGGCCATGTACCAATTTTAGGAGCTCCACACAGAAAGTCTAAAATCGCTGCAATGACACCAATTCCGAGAATTGTGAAAAATTTCCATTGATGTCTCATTAGCTTTACCTCCAACTAAATTAACAATAATACTAAAACATTATTACTATACCACTTAATAGATTAAATTTAAGCAATTTAGCTTGCTTCGCTCGGATCGCTCTTTTTAGTAATGTCATATTTATCATCAATTGAATGAGTTACGTAATTAAACGCCTTAATCCATTCTCTTCTTGTAAGTAATCCTTGAAAAATATTGTTGTCATTTACAACTGGAATAAAAGGATTATCGACTAAAAGATGCAGCTGCGTTTCAAGATTAGTATGGGCAAAGTTGATCGTTTCAAAGTCTGTTTGCATTACGTCTTTGACTTTCAAGTCTGATAAAGGTTCGATAACGATATTATCAGGCGTTAGCATCTTATCTGTAATCATTGATAAGCTGATTAAACCAACTACTTTTTGATTCTTATCTAAAACTGGAATTTTTGAGTATTTCATTTTAGTAAGAATTAAAAATGCATGGTAGAGTGGATTTTCATCTTCTACGAATGCAATTCTAGAGGCAGGGATGATAAATGAGCCTGCTTTTTCTTCAATCAAGGATCGAATTGATGGTGAGAACATATTAATCCTTCCTATGCTTAAATAACTAATTTTTAAAATTTGTATTCCCTTTCACTTCTATTATAGGAAAGTCTTGGAAATAAGCCCACAAAAAAATCCGCGCTGGGAAAGACGCGGATTTCAGATATATAAGTATAGGATCAGTCAAAGACTGATAAATGTATTCAATCTACTTGGAGGAGTAAGAATGAAAATAAAAAGTTGGATGTTAATGCTAATAGCGATGGGGTTTTTGTTTTCCCCCGTTGCTATGGTTTATATATTAGAGGGAAAATGTGAACAAATTGTGACGTTTTTTATTAAAAAAGTTAAATTTGTTAAAAAAGTTGGGATAAATTATAAACTTGCGCCCCAGCTATAGTAATAATTGTGCTTTATAAATCATTTTTTTCATCTGAAGGAAACTTTATGCAATTATTTTTAATAAAAAATGGGATTGGTATGCTTCTTATTAAGAAGAAAGCTTAAGTCGATTCATTGCTAAATATGCTATGTATTTTGGCATAATATTGCCAGTGGAAAATCATTATTCTAAAAATTGGTATGATATAATTTATATATAAATGAAATCGCTTTTATCATGATCAAAACATAATATTTTTTACTAGGCTAGAAAGTTGGTATTGTCAAAATGGAGTATCAAGAATATATCAGCTTGCTTGAAGCGTTCAGATTAAGTTTGACGACTGAAAATGATCCTAACGTTGTTCAAATAGTTGATCAGATAAATGAAACAATTGCTAATTTGAAAACAGGGAAATATCACGCTGTCGCTTTAACATCGCAATTATTTGATGTTGTTAGTTTAGTTGAAAATTTAATGGCGTTTAATGACTTAAATTTGAATACTTTTCAAAGTAAGGTTTGGAATAAGTTAAGAGATGCCACCTATCAAAGATATACTAAAGACGGTAACTTACTTAATTTCATTCCATTTCCTTAATAATCATCAGTACAAGAAAAGAGAATCCATAATCAGGATTCTCTTTTTTAATGCGCTAAAAAGAAAACGACCTATGCTGGGAAGTGCATAAGTCGTTTCAAAGATAGATAATCAGCCTTTAAGCTGATCTTGTTATTATTCAATCTACTTGGAGGAGTAAGAATGAAAATAAAAAGTTGGATGTTAATGCTAATAGCAGTGAATTATTATTAATCCACTACTACAATTAATATATTATAGTACAAACTAGAACCAAATATAATATACTTGCTTAATTTTTTATTTTCATATAGTAAATGGACTGTTCAGGTATAATATCGAATTAAGGAAGTTGTTTACTAGGTAGGGAAAGCTAATGAAAAGATTTTTAAAGATTCTGTTTAAACTAATCTTAATTTTGGCAATTATTGCTGGGGCTAGTTATGGCGGTTACTATGGCTATCAGCAATATCAAAAGCGAGAACAGGCAAAAGCAACGTTTACTTCTAGACCTGATGTAGAAAAGGCAAAGGATGGCACAAGCATTAGCCCAGGTCATCATAATTTGGCTTACTTTAAGAAGTTATTGAATGAAAAGTATCCTGATGTCTATAGTGCAGCATATGAAACGCCACGTGCTAGTAAAATTGGTAACAGTGTCGTAATCCCAGGACAAGTTGTAACGCCAAGCTATGATTTCAATAAAAAGAAAATTACAGATACAGATTCGATGACTCCTCAAGGACTAACTGTAGCGGGGAAGTACTTATTAATTACAGCTTACGATTCAACACATAATCATCGCTCAGTTATTTACTGTTTAGATAAAAAAACTGGTAAATATTTGAAGACTATTCAGGTTTCTGGATCTCCGCATTTAGGTGGTATTGCTTATGATCCAACTGCTAAAAATATTTGGGTAACAGGTAGTCAAGATGATTCTTCGGCCCTAATGTCTTTTTCATTAAAGAAACTAGAGAAATACAGTTATAATAAGAAAAAGCAACCTATTCAATATGACAATGTCATTGCTTTGCCAACGATTGAAAGAGCATCTTGTGTAACTTATTATGATAATCAATTGTTTGTTGGCTTTTTTAATACAGATGGTCAAGGACAAATTGCTAGTTATCCGATTGCGCGTTCAGGGAACTTTAAGGGAACAATCACTAGTGACCAAATTAAGGCAGTAACTGGTCAAGTATCTTGGGCCTTAGGTTCTGGAAGTGCCTCAATGGATCGACAGATTCAAGGAATTGCCTTTTATCAAAATTGGATTATTTTGAGTCAGTCTTATGGAAGCAAGGATTCTAAGTTATACTTTTTCCCAATTTCAGCTTTAAACTATCTAGATGAAGGAAATGCAGAAAAAGTTGTAGTTATGCCGCCATATTTAGAACAAATTTATGTTCAAAATGGTCAGCTATTAATGTTATTTGAATCTGGTGCAAAGGCTTATGCACGTGATCAAATTATGATTGTCGATCGAATTTTATCAGCAAATATTAATGCCTTATTAGGGGGTTAAAATGGTTAAGAAGATAGCTTTTTGGGTACGATTAGCAGGCTGGAGTGGCTTGATATCAGGAAGTAGTGTTTTAATGCTGTATCAATATTCGCATAGCAGCTTGTTTTTAATAAACCTTATTACAATTGTTTTATTCTCGGCCTATGCTTTAGCAACTGCCAATGATAAAAAGTGGGAAAATCCTGATTGGCTTTTAAAGGTAATCTTAGTAGTGTTAGTGTTTGTTTCGATTTTACCGACTATTTTCTTAGGAATTGGTTATTTTATTGAAAGAAAACGTAATCAATAATAGTGAACTATCCATAACTAAGGCTATTTTTGGTATAATTACTTCTGTTCATGCTATTTTTCTAAGAAATAGTAAAAATGTTAACCTGTTTTATAACAATGTTGTAAAATTTAGAAAAAAGATTACGAGGTGTAAGCATGGCAGAAAATAAAGATAAGCAAAATAATACAAAGAAAAAAGAGATCGGCCTATTCATTGCCAAAACTCTCTTTTACTTTGCAGTGCTTGTAGTGCTAGTTTACTTGTACTCATATAGCGGCATTGGGGCTGCAAAATTTATTTATAAAGATTTCTAGAACTGAAAGGGTCGCATTAAATGATTAAAGATGTAATCAAGACAATCGATCAAATTGCTACTGAAGATCCAAAGCGGATCGCCTATGATTATCTTGGCGAAACTAATACTTATGGAGACTTGAAAGCTCGCTCAGATGCATATGCAGCTAAGATTAGCGAATTAGATCTTCCCGAAAAAGCCCCAGTAATGATTTGGGGTGGTCAAACCTTTGAAATGATCGCCAGTTTTCTTGGTGCTGTAAAAGCGGGACATGCTTATATTCCAATTGCTAGTTATTCTAATAGTGAACGTTTATTAATGATTCAGGAAGTTTCTGAATCACCTTTGGTAATTGCAATTGATAAGCTTCCAATTGAAATGGATAATATCAAAGTTTTAACTCCTGAGGAAGTTTCTGACAATCACGCAGAGATTGAGCAAAGTAAATTTGTAAGTGGGGATGATAACTTCTATATTATCTTTACTTCAGGTACTACCGGTAAACCTAAGGGTGTGCAAATTAGCCATGATAACTTGCTGAGCTTTGTAAATTGGGAGTTAAATGACTTTTCACTTCCAGATCAACCTAGTTTCTTAGCACAAGCTCCATACTCTTTTGACTTATCTGTCATGAGCTTATATCCTGCTTTAACTGCAGGTGGCAAGTTAGTAGTGTTACCTCATGATGTAACTGAGAACTTAGGTCAGTTATTTAAGACTTTGCCACAATTAAAATTTAATGTCTGGGTTTCAACACCATCATTTGTAGAGATGAGCTTTTTAGATCCAACTTTTGACGCGAAGCACCACCCAGAATTAACTCATTTTTTATTCTGCGGTGAAGAATTAAGTCATAAAACAGCAAAAATGCTTAAGATGAAATTCCCAGATAGTCATATTTTCAACACTTACGGCCCTACAGAAACAACTGTTGCTGTTACTCAAGTAGAAATTACTGATGATATTTTGAGCAAGTATGATCGCTTACCAATTGGTGTTTCTAAAGAAGATACTAAAATCTCAATTGATACTTCAAAAGGTGAAGAAAAGGATCAAGGCGAAGTTATTATTGAGGGACCTAGTGTTTCAAAAGGCTATTTAAATAACCCAGAAAAGACTAAGGCTGCTTTCTTTAAAGACGGAGAGCATTCAAGCTACCGTACTGGAGATTTAGGATTTTTAGATGGCGATATGCTCTTTTATCGCGGAAGAATAGATTTCCAAGTTAAGTTCAATGGCTATCGTATTGAACTAGAAGAAATTAACTTCTATCTTGCCAAGAACCCATTAGTGCGTTATGGCGTTGTTGCTCCTAAGTACAATAAAGACCACAAGGTTCAACAACTAGTTGCTGTAGTTGAATTAGCTGATGGAGTGCGAGAAAAGTACGATGATGCTGAATTGACTAAAAAGCTACGTGAGTCTTTAAGTCAAGATATTATGCCATATATGCTTCCTCAACGCTTTATCTATCGTGATGAAATGCCAATTTCTCAAAACGGTAAGGTAGATATTAAACAAGTAATTAAGGAGGTAAATAACGCGTGATCAACATTCAGCCATATAGTAATCCGCGTTACTTCGTCATTCTTTTTATTGCGCTTTTGCCATTAATTATTGGTTTATATCATGGTCGGCGCTTTAAGACTTATGAAGCTTTCGTTTCATTACTATTCTTGTTTTTGATGTTTAATGGTAAGGACTGGATACAGGGAGTCCAACTGATTGGATATATTATTTTCCAATTTTTAATTACTTTTGCTTATCAAAAGTATGTTAATTCTGGAAAGAATAAGACCTCTGTTTTTTGTTTAGCCGTTATCTTAGCAATTTTGCCTTTAGCAGCGGTAAAGATCGCACCATTAGCACACAATAAGACTGCTGATTTAATTGGATTCTTCGGAATTTCATATTTAACTTTTAAGACAGTGCAAGTTATTATGGAACTTCGCGATAAAACTATCAAAAAAGTTGATCCAATTACGTATGCAAGATTCCTCCTCTTCTTCCCAACTATTTCCTCAGGTCCTATTGATCGTTATCGGAGATTTAAGGAAGACTATGATAAGGCGCCAGAGAGAGACAAATATATTGAAAACCTAAAATTTGGGACAAGATATATTTTCCAAGGTTTCTTGTATAAATTTATTATTGGTTATGTCTTTGGTACTTTGTGGTTGCCGCAATTAGCTAGAGATGCACTATTTTATGGTCAAGCCAATGGTGGTCTACGTTTATCTTGGGCTCTTCTTGGTTATATGTATTGCTACAGTATGTATCTCTTCTTTGACTTTGCAGGATATTCTTTATTTGCTGTAGGTACTTCATATTTCATGGGAATTAGAACTCCGATGAACTTTAATAAACCATTTATTTCTCAAAATATTAAAGATTTCTGGAATAGATGGCATATGACTCTATCTTTCTGGTTCCGTGACTTTATCTTTATGCGTTTTACATTCTTTGCAATGAAGCATAAATTGGTAAAGAATAGAATTAGATTATCGCAACTCGCATATTTAGTAGATTTCTTAATTATGGGCTTTTGGCATGGCTTAACGTGGTACTATATCGTATATGGTATTTACCATGCTTTGGCAATTATCATCAACGATATTTGGCTAAGATTTAAGCGCAAGCACCGTAAGCAGATTCCACATAATAAGTTTACTAAGTGGTTTGCGATCTTCTTAACATTTAATGTTGTTTGTTTCAGTTTCCTAATTTTCTCAGGTTTCTTGAGTACATTATGGTTTGGCTGGAAGTAATTTATTATTTTTGAAAGGATTTTCTTAATTATGGATACAAAGCAAGCTGTTTTAGATATTTTAAATGAATTAACTGGTGAAGATTTAAGTGATCAAATGGATGAAAACATTTTTGAAAATGGTTTGTTAGATTCCATGGCAACTGTTCAAATGTTACTTGAATTACAAGATAAATGTGGTGTTACTGCACCAGTTTCAGAATTTCACCGTGAAGATTGGGACACTCCAAATAAAATCATTGCAAAGGTAGAAAGCTTAAGAAATGAGTAATAAACGCAAACTGTGGCAGATTTTTGGCCCAGTTCTTTGTGCTTTCATTTTGCTAGTGATCTTATTTTTGATTCCATGGCAAAATGGTGAAAAGTCAGATAATGCTTTATTTAAAGCTTCAGTTTCACAATCTCAGACTGTTTTTAAGGGACAATCAATTAAGCAAGCCGCTTTTGAAAAAAACTATGTTCCATTTTATGGCTCTAGTGAATTATCAAGAATGGATGCTTTGCACCCAAGTGTTTTAGCTTATAAATATAAGAGAAATTATCGACCTTTCTTATTGGGAGGACCGGGAAGTCAATCATTAACCCACTTTTTCACTATGCAAGAAACAGTAAATCAACTTTCTAATAAGAAGGCTGTATTTATTATTTCTCCGCAGTGGTTTACTAAACAGGGACAAAATCCAGCTGCTTTTGGCATGTACTTTTCTCAGCTTCAAGCTGTTGACTGGATTTTAGGTGCTAAAGATAGTGTTGCTACGCGCTATGCTGCAAGACGTTTATTAGATATGCCTGCTGGCACTGCTAGTGAAACTACGAAGTATGCCTTAATGACATTAGCTTCAGGACAAAAACTGTCTAAGTATCAAACCTTATACTTGAAGGCTAGACGTCGAATGCTAGCTAATGAGGATAACTTCTTTTCTTCTATAGGGATGACTAACAATATCCCTAAGATTCAAAAAGAAGCTGGTAAATTACCAGGTACTTACGCATATGATAATTTGCGTCAATTCGCTAATGAACAAGGTAAGCAAGGTACTACGAACAATAAATTCGGTATTTCTAATGGTTTCTTTGATAAGAAACTAAATAATAAGCACTTAAAGAAGTTAAAAGATTCCCAGCGAAGCTTTGACTACACTAAGTCGCCAGAATATGCTGACTTTGAATTAGTATTAAATGAGTTAGCTCATGAACATGTGAATGTTCTGTTTATTATTCCACCTGTTAATGAAAAATGGGCTAAGTACACCGGCTTATCTCAAACAATGTATCAAGAGTGCGTTGCTAAAATTACTAAACAACTTACTTCTCAGGGCTTTAACAATATCGCCGATTTATCAAAAGATGGTGGAAAGAAGTTCTTCATGGAAGATACGATTCACCTTGGCTGGAACGGTTGGTTAAAAGTAGATCAATATGTTAAGCCATTTATGGAAGAAAAGAACCATCCGGTTAATTACAAACTTGATAGTTACTACTTCACTAAAGCCTGGGGTAATAAATCTGACGTAAAAATGCCAAATACTAAAAGTAAGGTAGCGACAGATATAAAAAAAAACTAGCACAGGCAGGAATTATTGGTAACGTCTTGGCGATTAAGAATAATAAAGTAATTCTTAATGAGTCAACTGGCTATGCTAATATCAGTAAAAAAGTGCGTAATACGCCGAAGACTGCTTTTTTCATTAATTCAGTCAATAAAGTTTTTACTGGTACTTTAGTTATGAAACAGGTTGAGCGAAAGAAACTAAAGCTTAGTGACAAATTATCGAAATTTTATCCTCAAGTTCCGCATGCTAATCAAATAACGATTGAGCAGCTTCTAACTATGGAGGCTGGTTTACAAGGAAAAGATGAGTCAAATTATGGAACTCCTGTCTTCAAAAACAACCAAGCAGGGATTAAGTATGACATCAAGCACAATGTAATTTTTGATAAACGGCACTATAATCAACGTGTATATTCGTCAATTAATTACATTTTGTTATCAGGTATTTTGGAAAAAGTAACTCATCGTTCTTATGAAAACCTTGTGAAAGATACTTATATTAAAAAATTGGGTCTGTCTGAAACTGAGTTTTATTGGGATATTCCTAAGAATAAGCAAATTAAGGTTGCAATCCCTTATACAAAGAGCTCTCAGGGATACTTAGTCCCGCACTTTATCTCAGCTGATAAGGTACATGGGGACTTAGGAGCAGGATGCTTGGTAATGTCCAATAAAGACCTGTATCGAGCTACTAGTGCTATTTTAAATGGAGAAATAATCAAACCTTCTTCAGTACAAAAAGTCTATACTCCTTCTGATCCTGCTAAGTATAATGCTGGTTTTTACAATTTCCCTGATTTTCATTCTTCAAATGGTTCTGGAGATGGTTACACAACATACTATCGAATTTCTAATGATACAAGGGATGTATTAGTGATTCAGTCTAATTATCCGGTTAAGGATTATTTTAAAGTAAGACAGATGTGTAATGATCTTATGGAAAATTTGATAAAGGCTACTTCATAGAGATGGAAACATGTTTTCCATCTCTTTTTTGCCATTTAAGCATCGCTAAAACTGGTTGTGTAAGTAAGATTGCTGTGCTAAGATTTACCTGTACCGTTGTAACAAAGTGCGTTTTCTACGGTAGCGAAAACGTCGCTTTTTATTTGGTCAGAATAACGGTACCTAACACTGTGTGAGCCTGATTCCGATGTTGGTGGAATTAGGCTTTTCTTATGAAATTAGATAAAATAAAAGATCGCTATTTAGCGATCTTTTTCTTGTTATAGGTATTAATCATTGCAAATAGAAGGACGGAAATTAAAACTAGAACGGTACAAAAGATAAATAAAACTAAGTAAGAAAAATTATCAATTACTAAGGCACCAATTAGTGGTCCCAAAGCACGACCAGCTGAAGTAACTGATTGGACAATACCTTGATATTTTCCCTTATCTTTATTACTTGCCCGATCATTAACAAAAGTGGAGACAGCAGGAAAGGCTAAAATTTCTCCGCAAGTAAGGACAGCCATAGCTAAGACAAAGCTGAAATAGTGATTTGCTCCGATTAGCAACAAGAAAGCTAGTCCAAATAGACTAAAGCCAATATATAAACGACCGTGTAAGTGCTGAGTTAGCCAATCGTCGAAGTAAGTTAAAAGAGGTTGAATGAGTACGATTAAAACAGCATTTAAAGTCCAAAGCAAGCTGTATAAACGCACACTCATATGTAAGCCTAACATGTAGGAAGAAATGTTCGAGTTCCATTGCTCATATGTGATCCACGCTGCTAGAACACAAATTAAGATAGAGAAAATAGCTTTTTTTGCACCATAGGGAATTTTTTCTTGATATTCTGATTCAGCTACTTTTTTACCTTTTGCAGCATGAGCCTGATTTAAACCGCGATATTCAAGAAAAACCACGATACTTAAGAATGCAAACATAATAAAGGCAAGTAGAAAAATATAAGTAATACCAAAGGGTAAAATAAATCCAACCATTAACGAGCCAAATACTAGTCCTAGGTTTTGTGTAAAATATAAAACATTAAAAACATAAGAAGCATTTCGACTCCTAATTAGAGTAGCGATAGAATTTAGACCAGTAACTACGATCCCATTCCCTAAGCCTAGAGTAATTAACAAGATTGGATATGCTGGCCAGCCATGAAAGAGGACTAATAAAAAAGTGGATAGTGTAGAAATGCTTACGCCAGTTAAAAGCGTTTGATATGGATGCCACTTATCAAATAAAAAGCCACCTAGTGCATTTCCTACCATTGTAAAAGCTGAGTTAATAAATAATACAATACCAGCTATAGTAAGCGTTTCATGAAGATAATTGTGAATATAAATTGTAGTTAGTGGCCAAATAAAACTAACGCCGGTATTGATGATTAAAGAACCAGCAAATAGCCAAATTAACTTAATAGGGTCTAGCGCATGCTTTTTTAACATGGGTGTTCCTCCTTTTAAATTAAGATTTATCGTATAAAAAGAAGCTGACGTTTGTCAGCTTCTTTTTAATAATGCTACTTTCATTTTGACCTAAGATAGTCTTTTATGCAATCCATATTAAGCATCGCCGTTCATCCAGCTGCTATTAAAATTACGAAGAACTTCATCTGCTGGAAAAGCATCTTTTCCTGTATGCTTTATTGCTTCATGAACTTGCTTTTGTGTTAAATGATCGCAGATATAATATTTAATTGCTTCATTAATTACTGAGTCCCAATCCTTTTCGGAACGATTTAAGTAGTAATTGAGTAGACGGTCAGTTTCATCATTAATAGAAAAACTTCGTTTAGCCATAATTTTTCTCCCTTGTTATCTTCTTTATCATTATATCATGTTCTTTATCGAATCAATGATTCCCGAATTTTGTATTTTTTGCGATATTTTAATGAAAAATGATAGGTTTCTTTTTATATTTAATTTAAACTAAAGGTTAGACTTAAAGAACTAAGGATTAGAGAAATATGGAGAAAATAATTTTTAAAACTATCGTTCGACTTCGGAGACTAGCGTTTTTTAGAGTAGCAGATCGAACTTTGATGATGCTAATGCCTTTGGCCGTTGTCGGAAGTATTTTCCAATTTTTATGGCAGAGTGTTTTTTCACCTACAAGTTTGATATCAAATATTTTCTATTTTGATAAATGGTTGCCTGACCATTTGTTTAATGCGGCATGGTATTCCTGTCAAGGCATTACCAGTGTAATATTTGGCACTTTTGGTTTGTTTACCGCCTATTTTTCAGCTCAGTATACTGCTCGTCTTTATCAAAAAGATGCTCAAATGGCTGGAGTTTCAGGAATGTTAGCGTTGCTTTTGTGTGCGTATCGTTTTAGAGACACGAGAGATTTTCAGCTTTCTTTTAATTGGCGTTTTTTAAATATTAATAGCTTTTTATTTGCCCTTTTAATAGGTTTTGGTACTGGGCTTATTTTTAGATTTTTAGGAGTTGAGTATCACCATCGGCATACAGAGAGCGCACAGCAAATTAAGCAAAGAGCCTTTGATTCTTTCCGCCCAATGCTTGCAACTTGGGTAATTGGCTTAATAGTTGGAATTTTAACTAGTTTGGTGCATGTGCGTGTAGTAGCAACTAATTTTTATCAATTTTTCCAAAGTCAAGGTCAGAATAATTTAAACTTAGGAGTATTTATTCCTTTATTGCTCTTGGCACTTCTACTTAATTGGCTAGGAATTGGTCAACCTTTAGCATCTTTGACGGCAGGTAGCGATAGTGCGACTAATGTTGCTAATCTGAACTATGCTTTAACTCATGGTTCAAGCTGGAATGTACCTAATCCTTATATTGGTAATTCTTTATATCAATCTTATGGAAAATTTGGCGGTAGCGGTTTAACTTTAGTTTTATTAATTGGTATTTTAATTTTTATTAAAAAAAGCAGCATTGTTAGAGTGGCACGCTGGAGCTTTATACCGACATTATTCGGTTCTAATCAGGGTGCTTTTCTAGGTATACCTATTATGCTTAATCCACTATTTTTATTTCCATATGTAATTTTGCCAGTTATGAATATGCTTTTAGCTGCTAGCATGATTGCAGTCCATTTGGTTCCAGCTTCGGCTTATAATGTCTTATCTGGCACACCAGGCCCCTTAGTAGCATTTATTGCTACAAATGGAACGTGGCAAGCTTTAGTATTTTCGATGTTACTCTTTGCTTTGGATATTTTGTTATATTTACCGATCATTAAAATGTCTAAGGATGTCCAGGATGAAATTGATTTGTTAAATGATAAGGAGGCGGGGTATAAACATGTTAAATAAAAAAAGGGTGTCAAAAAACCGCCTACTTTTACTAGGAACATTTATTTTTTTAATAGTTTTGTCCATTCCTACTTTTTTCTGGATCAAAAGTGCCAATCATGATTTAGCTGAAAGAAGAAAATCACAAATGTCACCAGTCATTATGATTCCGGGCTCTAGTGCTACGACTGAACGATTTAATGAATTAGTTAATTTACTGAATAAAGATACTTTTAAAAAGCATAGTTTATTGAAAATTCAAGTAAAAAAGGATGGAACGCTGAAATATAGTGGAAAAATCAACCGTAATGATAATGAGCCTTTTATTGTTGTAGGTTTTGAAAACAATCATGATGGCTATGCTAATATTAAAAAACAAGCCGGTTGGTTTGATGAAGCATTTGCGCAACTTAGTCAGCAGTACAAATTTAATAATTTTAAGGCCTTTGGACATTCTAATGGGGGATTGATTTGGACTTATTGGCTAGAAAATTATTATGACGATTATAGTGATGAAATTCGGATCAAGAAATTAATGACCTTAGGTACTCCGTATAACTTTAATGAAAGTAATATTGATTATAAGACTGAAATGTTAAATGATTTTATTAAGAATCGAAAGAAAATACCACAGAACTTAGATGTATATTCTGTATCAGGCGGACAGAATTATGAATCTGATGGGTTGGTTCCAGAAAGTAGTGTAGCTGCAGGAAAATATATTTTCCAAAATCAAGTAAAACATTATACTACGATGACTGTTACTGGAGCTGATGCTCAGCACTCATCATTGCCGCAGAATAAGCAAGTAGTTCAGCTAATTGAACAATACTTGCTTGAAAGCACTATTGGAGATAACACGCAAGGAAATGGTCAAAGACCAAGAGGAAGTCGAAAAAAGCAAGACCAAAAGTTAAATAATTAAAAGATTGGAAAAATAATAAAAACAAATAATTTAGAAACAAATCTGACATATTAATTCACAAATTATTTAAGCACAATGCACTTTGAATAGCGTATTGTGCTTCTTTTGTTCACAAATTAAAATAATCTGTGGAAAAAACATGATATAATATTTGGCTTTCTGTGGATAACCTGTTATAATAAAAAATGTGAGTAGTTAGCACTCATTAGTTACAAGTGCTAAAATTTTTGAGAATATGAGGAGTGTGTAAAGCATGGCATACTTTGACAATGGAAACTACAATTTTGATGATTTGTTTAATGAATTAAACAGAGACTTTTTCAATGATGGAAGAATGACCAATGGTCAACAACCAATGAGATATAGTGCTGGTCAAGCACCTCAACAAGGAGCACAAAATGGCCAACAACAAAAGGAAAAGCCAATTGGTGTTGATTTAACTGAACAAGCTAAAAAGGGTAAATATGATCCTGTCATTGGACGTACAGCTGTTATTGACCAAGTTATTGAAATTTTAAGTAGACGTAAGAAGAACAATCCTGTTTTAACTGGACCTGCTGGTGTTGGTAAAACTTCAGTAGTTGAAGGCTTAGCTCAAAGAATCGTTGATGGAGACGTTCCTGAAAAACTTAAGAACGCCCACATTATTGAGTTGAACATTAATGAATTAGTTGCAGGTACTTCTCTTCGTGGTAGTTTTGAAGAAAAATTAAAGAAGATTATTGATAAAGCTAAGGGTGACAAGAATGTTATTCTCTTTATCGATGAATTACATAATATTGTTGGGGCAGGTTCTACTGACTCAGAAAACAATTCTGGGGATGCTGCTAATATTTTGAAACCAGCATTAGCAAGTGGTGAAATTCGTGTGATTGGTGCAACTACTACTAGTGAGTACCAACAAATCGAAAAGGATCCAGCTTTAGCTAGAAGATTCCAACCAGTTCAAGTACCAGAACCAACGATTGAAGATGCTGTTCAAATTTTGAAAGGCTTAGCTCCAAGATATGAGAAGTATCACAACGTAAAATACGATCCAGAAGCATTAAAGCTTGCTGCTGAACTTTCAAATCGTTACATCAATGATCGTCATTTACCAGATAAGGCCATTGATTTAATGGATGAAGCTGGTGCTAAGAAGTCCTTAGGGATGGATCAAAAGGATGAAACTTCAATCAAGAATAAGATTCATGCCTTAGAAGGTAAAAAGGCAGAAGCAGCTAAAAATGAAAAATATGATGAAGCTGCTAAGCTTAAGAAAGAAATTGAAGACCTCAAGAAAGATCTCAAGACTGCGGGTAAAGCTAGTGAACTTAAAGTTACACCAGAAGATATGTACTCTTTGATTCAAACTAAGACTGGTATTCCAATGAGTGAAATTAATGCAAATGAAGCTCAAAAGAACGCTAACTTAGCTGCTGACTTGAAGAAGGTTGTCATTGACCAAGATAAGGCCATTGATATCATCACTGATGCAATTGCTCGTAAGCAAGTATTTAAGGATTCTAACCGTCCAACTGGTTCATTCTTACTTACTGGTCCTACTGGTGTTGGTAAGACTGAATTGGCTAAGCAGTTAGCAATTAAGTTGTTCGGTAAGGCTGATGCCTTAGTACGTTTGGATATGTCAGAATACCAAGACCAAATGGCTGTTAACAAGTTAATTGGTTCAGCACCAGGTTATGTTGGTTATGGTGAAGGCGGACAATTGACTGAAAAGATTCGTCACCAACCATATTCTTTGATATTGCTTGACGAAATTGAAAAGGCAAACCCACAAGTCTTCAATGCCTTACTTCAAATTATGGATGATGGTCGCTTGACTGATGCACAAGGCAGAACAATTTCCTTCAAGGATACTATCATCATCATGACTTCAAACGCTGGATACTCTGACAAGTTACTTAAGGGTGACGATCAAGATGCTTTACGTAAGGCACTTGAAGTTTACTTCAGACCAGAATTCTTGAACCGTCTTGATGCAATTGTGCCATTCAATTCATTGACTAGCGAAGATATGCTTAAGATTTTAGATCTTTACTTAGCTAAGATGGAGAAATCACTTGCTAAGAGAAACATCAAACTTCATGTTACTGCTGATGCTAAGAAGTACTTGGCTAAGAAGGGATATGATAAAGAATTCGGTGCTCGTCCATTGAGAAGAGTTGTTGAACAAGATCTTGAAACCCCAGCTGCTAAGTTAATTGTTTCTAAGCCTGATACTAAGGAAGTTAAGTTCACCATCGACGATAAGCACTTATACTTAAATGGTGAAGTACTTGAAGACGTATTGTTTGATAAAGAAACACGCGAACAAGAAAAGAAAGACGTTAAAGAAGCTGAAAAAGCTGATAAAAAAGAAAATAAATAGTTAATACTATTTTGCTTGAAAAGAGACGGTGGATTAATTCACCGTCTCTTTTTTTAATTAATTTTAATTATAGGGTAGAATTCCCGACAAAATCAGGTATAATAATTAAAAATAAATTAAGGAGAATTGGAATGAAAAATTTCTTTAAGAAAGTTCCAGTAAATACTTTTTTAAAAGCGGATTCTCGCTTAACTAGACATTTAAATGCACGTGATTTAGTTGCACTGGGAATTGGGGCAGTTATTGGAACAGGCATTTTTATTTTACCTGGTCATGAAGCTGCTCAACATGCTGGACCTGCTGTTGCGATTTCGTTTTTGCTAGCGGCAATTGTTTCTGGTATGGTTGGAATGGCATATGCTGAGTTCTCCTCTGCTATGCCAGTGGCTGGATCTGCTTATTCTTTTGGCTCAGTGATTTACGGAGAAATTGTGGGTTGGATAATCGGATGGGGACTACTATTAGAATATTTCTTGGCTGTTTCTGCCGAAGCAACAGGTTTTGCTTCTTATTTTAATAATAATATTTTGGCGCCAATTGGTATTCATTTGCCTAAGGCTCTTGAAGCGGGACCAATGGAGGGCGGAGTAATTAATCTTTCTGCAGTCTTGATTGTCTTGATTGTAGCTCTAATTTTATATCAAGGCGCTAATTTATCGAAACGGGTAGAAAACATAGCAGTAATTATTAAGGTTGCTATTATCATTTTGTTTATTGTGATTGGACTTTTCTATATTAAGGCAGAAAATTATGTTCCTTTTTATCCTAAGAAATTTCAAACTCCGCCATTAGGAATGGGTGGAATTTCTACAGCAGCAGCGACAGTATTCTTTGCTTTCATTGGCTTTGACGCTTTAGCAGCTAATAGTGCTGAAACTAAAGATCCTGCTAAAAATGTAGTTAAAGGAATTATGGGAACAGTAATTATTGCAGTATTACTTTATGTTAGTTTTTCTTTAGTTTTGACTGGGATGGTCAACTATAAGCGATTAAATGTTGACGATCCAGCGGCATATGCACTAAAAGTTGTCGGATTAACTGCTTGGAATAAGTTAATCACAGTTGGGGCGTTGGTAGGAATTTTTACGGCAATGATTACAATGCTACTAGGTGGATCAAGATTACTCTATGCTTTAGGAAGAGATGGATTATTACCTGACTCAATGGGGAGTGTACATGCTAAAAAGATGATTCCTGATCATGCTGTAATCGTTTCTACTATAGTAGCAGCTATTTTTGCTGGGTTAGTCCCATTGATGGAATTAGCGTCTTTAATAAATGCTGGCACTTTAATTGCTTTTGCTTTAATATCTTTTGGAATTATTCCGCTTCGTCATAGAAAAAATATTGTAAATAATGGATTCAAAATGCCATTTTATCCGGTTTTACCAATAATATCTGGATTGCTGAGCGTATATTTCATCTGGATGCTGCCAAAAATGACAAAAATTATGGTAGGAATTTGGTTAATAGCTGGAATAGTTGTATATGTAACGTATGGTGTAAGACATTCTAAATTACAAAAACAATAAAAGGTCTCACAAAATGAGACCTTTTTTAGCACTCTAAAAAAATATTGCTAATTTTTAGAAAAAAGGGGTTGACGAAAAGGAGAAAAGTCTGTAAAGTAATACATGCTGTTTGAGGCAAGCAAGAAGCAGAGCGAGGAGGCAAAACGAGAAGCTTGTCAAGAGAGCAGAAAGATGATAATATTATAAAGCTGTCATTTGAGAGAGATGAGAAAGAGAAAAAAGACTTGTCAAAACTCAAGAGGCATGATATAATATAAAAGTTGTCACACGGCAACGGTAGTACCTTGAAAACTGAACAAAGTTTCGCTGAAAGTGTGCGGGATATAAAAATCCCAAACAAAAGCGAAGTCAATTCGCAAGCAATAAATTTGAGATAACTCAAAGAAAGTTTTAGAGCTAAACGATAAAAAGCTCATTTTCAAGAAGGAAAATGAGAGTTTGATCCTGGCTCAGGACGAACGCTGGCGGCGTGCCTAATACATGCAAGTCGAGCGAGCTTGCCTAGATGAATTTGGTGCTTGCACCAAATGAAACTAGATACAAGCGAGCGGCGGACGGGTGAGTAACACGTGGGTAACCTGCCCAAGAGACTGGGATAACACCTGGAAACAGATGCTAATACCGGATAACAACACTAGACGCATGTCTAGAGTTTAAAAGATGGTTCTGCTATCACTCTTGGATGGACCTGCGGTGCATTAGCTAGTTGGTAAGGTAACGGCTTACCAAGGCAATGATGCATAGCCGAGTTGAGAGACTGATCGGCCACATTGGGACTGAGACACGGCCCAAACTCCTACGGGAGGCAGCAGTAGGGAATCTTCCACAATGGACGCAAGTCTGATGGAGCAACGCCGCGTGAGTGAAGAAGGGTTTCGGCTCGTAAAGCTCTGTTGGTAGTGAAGAAAGATAGAGGTAGTAACTGGCCTTTATTTGACGGTAATTACTTAGAAAGTCACGGCTAACTACGTGCCAGCAGCCGCGGTAATACGTAGGTGGCAAGCGTTGTCCGGATTTATTGGGCGTAAAGCGAGTGCAGGCGGTTCAATAAGTCTGATGTGAAAGCCTTCGGCTCAACCGGAGAATTGCATCAGAAACTGTTGAACTTGAGTGCAGAAGAGGAGAGTGGAACTCCATGTGTAGCGGTGGAATGCGTAGATATATGGAAGAACACCAGTGGCGAAGGCGGCTCTCTGGTCTGCAACTGACGCTGAGGCTCGAAAGCATGGGTAGCGAACAGGATTAGATACCCTGGTAGTCCATGCCGTAAACGATGAGTGCTAAGTGTTGGGAGGTTTCCGCCTCTCAGTGCTGCAGCTAACGCATTAAGCACTCCGCCTGGGGAGTACGACCGCAAGGTTGAAACTCAAAGGAATTGACGGGGGCCCGCACAAGCGGTGGAGCATGTGGTTTAATTCGAAGCAACGCGAAGAACCTTACCAGGTCTTGACATCCAGTGCAAACCTAAGAGATTAGGAGTTCCCTTCGGGGACGCTGAGACAGGTGGTGCATGGCTGTCGTCAGCTCGTGTCGTGAGATGTTGGGTTAAGTCCCGCAACGAGCGCAACCCTTGTCATTAGTTGCCATCATTAAGTTGGGCACTCTAATGAGACTGCCGGTGACAAACCGGAGGAAGGTGGGGATGACGTCAAGTCATCATGCCCCTTATGACCTGGGCTACACACGTGCTACAATGGACGGTACAACGAGAAGCGAACCTGCGAAGGCAAGCGGATCTCTGAAAGCCGTTCTCAGTTCGGACTGTAGGCTGCAACTCGCCTACACGAAGCTGGAATCGCTAGTAATCGCGGATCAGCACGCCGCGGTGAATACGTTCCCGGGCCTTGTACACACCGCCCGTCACACCATGAGAGTCTGTAACACCCAAAGCCGGTGGGATAACCTTTATAGGAGTCAGCCGTCTAAGGTAGGACAGATGATTAGGGTGAAGTCGTAACAAGGTAGCCGTAGGAGAACCTGCGGCTGGATCACCTCCTTTCTAAGGAAGGCGAAAGATGATGGAGAGTGCGAGAGCACTAAAGAGAAGTCATCGAGAAAGCCAAGCGGAAGCACACTGAGAAACTTTGTTTAGTTTTGAGGGTATTACCTCAAACAACTTGAATAACAAGCCAAGCACAATCGGGCCTATAGCTCAGCTGGTTAGAGCGCACGCCTGATAAGCGTGAGGTCGATGGTTCAAGTCCATTTAGGCCCATTCAAAGTGAAAGCTTTGATAAAAGGCAATGATGGGGGCTTAGCTCAGATGGGAGAGCGCCTGCTTTGCACGCAGGAGGTCATCGGTTCGATCCCGTTAGCCTCCATTGAGACCTTGTGTCTCAAGGGTTAGTACATTGAAAACTGAATATAATCTAAAGCAAAAAACCGAGACAATCGAAAAAACAGATTGAAGAGCGACCGAGAAGAGAGAGAAACTCAACTTGAAATAGGTCAAGTAGAAAAGGGCGCATGGTGAATGCCTAGGCACTAGAAGCCGATGAAGGACGTGACGAACCACGAAAGGCTTCGGGGAGCAGTAAGTAAGCGATGATCCGGAGATATCCGAATGGGGGAACCCAATACCGCGAGGTATTATCAAGAGCTGTTAAGGCTGTTGAAGGAAGACGCAGTGAACTGAAACATCTAAGTAGCTGCAGGAAGAGAAAGAAAAATCGATTTCCCAAGTAGCGGCGAGCGAACAGGAAAGAGCCCAAACCAGCTGGCTTGCCAGTTGGGGTAGTAGGACTGCAATAAAGTACTTGAAGCGATAGCAGAATTATCTGGAAAGATAAGCCAGAGAGGGTGAGAGCCCCGTAAGCGAAATTGCAGAGAGACTTAGCAGGATCCTGAGTAGGTCGGGACACGAGGAATCCCGATTGAAACCGCGAGGACCATCTCGCAAGGCTAAATACTAACTAGTGACCGATAGTGAACCAGTACCGTGAGGGAAAGGTGAAAAGAACCCCGGAAGGGGAGTGAAAGAGAACCTGAAACCGTGTGCCTACAAGTAGTCAAAGCACATTAAAGTGTAATGGCGTGCCTTTTGTAGAATGAACCGGCGAGTTACGTTATGGTGCAAGGTTAAGTCAGAAAAGACGGAGCCGGAGCGAAAGCGAGTCTGAAGAGGGCGAGAGAGTATCATGACGTAGACCCGAAACCAAGTGACCTACCCATGACCAGGTTGAAGGCGTGGTAAAACACGCTGGAGGACCGAACCCACGTGAGTTAAAAATCGCGGGGATGAGTTGTGGGTAGCGGTGAAATTCCAAACGAACTTGGAGATAGCTGGTTCTCTCCGAAATAGCTTTAGGGCTAGCCTCGTGTGAATGATAATGGAGGTAGAGCGCTGTTTGGACTAGGGGCCCGTCAGGGGTTACTGAATCCAGATAAACTCCGAATGCCAGATATCAATGCACGGGAGTCAGACTGCGAGTGATAAGATCCGTAGTCGAAAGGGAAACAGCCCAGATCACCAGTTAAGGTCCCCAAATCTATGCTAAGTGGAAAAGGATGTGGAGTTGCGTAGACAACTAGGATGTTGGCTTAGAAGCAGCCACCATTTAAAGAGTGCGTAATAGCTCACTAGTCGAGTGACGCTGCGCCGAAAATGTACCGGGGCTAAGCATAGTACCGAAACTGTGGATGCATATCAAAGGATATGCGTGGTAGGAGAGCGTTCTAAGTGCGGAGAAGTTAGATCGAGAGGACTAATGGAGCGCTTAGAAGTGAGAATGCCGGTATGAGTAGCGAAAGATAGGTGAGAATCCTATCCGCCGAAAGACTAAGGTTTCCTGGGGCAGGCTCGTCCGCCCAGGGTAAGTCGGGACCTAAGGTAAGGCCGAGAGGCGTAGCCGATGGACAACAGGTAGAGATTCCTGTACTGAAATTGTTCGATAAGAGCAAAGGAGGGACGCAGGAGGCTAATGACGCATGTAGCTGGAAAAACATGTGCAAGCAGTAAGAAAAAAGATGAGTCAAATGCTTATTTTTAGATTTCAAGCTGTGACGCGGAGTGAAATCAAAGTAGCGAAGGTCATGATGTCACACTGCCAAGAAAAGCTTCTAGCCAGAGCAATTTTACCCGTACCGCAAACCGACACAGGTAGTCGAGTGGAGAACACTCAGGTGAGCGAGAGAACTCTCGTTAAGGAACTCGGCAAAATGACCCCGTAACTTCGGGAGAAGGGGTGCTGATGGTAAAAGATCAGCCGCAGTGAATAGGCCCAAACAACTGTTTATCAAAAACACAGGTATCTGCAAAATCGTAAGATGACGTATAGGTGCTGACACCTGCCCGGTGCTGGAAGGTTAAGAGGAGAGCTTAGCGTAAGCGAAGGTTTGAATTGAAGCCCCAGTAAACGGCGGCCGTAACTATAACGGTCCTAAGGTAGCGAAATTCCTTGTCGGGTAAGTTCCGACCTGCACGAAAGGTGTAATGATTTGGGCACTGTCTCAACGAGAGACTCGGTGAAATTATAATACCCGTGAAGATGCGGGTTACCCGCGACAGGACGGAAAGACCCCATGGAGCTTTACTGTAGCTTGATATTGAGTATTTGTTAAACATGTACAGGATAGGTAGGAGCCAGAGAAAGTAGGACGCTAGTCTTACTGGAGGCAATGTTGGGATACTACCCTTGTTTGATGGATCCTCTAACTCGCAGAGCTGAGCGTTCTGGAGGACAGTGTCAGGTGGGCAGTTTGACTGGGGCGGTCGCCTCCTAAAATGTAACGGAGGCGCCCAAAGGTTCCCTCAGAATGGTTGGAAATCATTCGCAGAGTGTAAAGGTATAAGGGAGCTTGACTGCGAGAGGTACACCTCGAGCAGGGACGAAAGTCGGGCTTAGTGATCTGGTGGTACTGCATGGAAAGGCCATCACTCAACGGATAAAAGCTACCCTGGGGATAACAGGCTTATCTCCCCCAAGAGTTCACATCGACGGGGAGGTTTGGCACCTCGATGTCGGCTCGTCGCATCCTGGGGCTGAAGTCGGTCCCAAGGGTTGGGCTGTTCGCCCATTAAAGCGGCACGCGAGCTGGGTTCAGAACGTCGTGAGACAGTTCGGTCCCTATCCGTCGTGGGCGTAGGAAATTTGAGAGGAGCTGTCCTTAGTACGAGAGGACCGGGATGGACATACCGCTGGTGTACCAGTTGTCTTGCCAAAGGCATCGCTGGGTAGCTATGTATGGAAGGGATAAGCGCTGAAAGCATCTAAGTGCGAAGCCCCCCTCAAGATGAGATTTCCGATGCGCAAGCAGTAAGACACCTTAAAGACGATGAGGTAGATAGGCTAGGAGTGGAAGCATGGCGATATGTGGAGCGGACTAGTACTAATCAGTCGAGCACTTGACCAAAGCTCAAAGGTTTAGAGCGGAAGATTATATTCAGTTTTGAGTGTAAAAGCTCAGAAAGAGTACGGTGGCGATGGCAAGAAGGATACACCTGTTCCCATGCCGAACACAGAAGTTAAGCTTCTTAACGCCGAGAGTAGTTGGTGGGAAACTGCCTGCGAGGGTAGGCAGTCGCCGTGCTCTTTTTTAATATTCCGGCTTAGCTCAGTTGGTAGAGCACCTGACTGTTAATCAGGTTGTCGTCAGTTCGAGTCTGACAGCCGGAGTAAGTAAATGAAGAAATGAAAGAGAGAGAACGAAAATATTTTCATTCTCTCTTTTTTTATTCTGTATAGATATTATTTTTTGAATTTTTTTGCTATTATGCAAGCATTTTCAGCAAAAAAATGGTATGATATTAAAAGTAAACGTATACATTTATTCCGCTATAAAGTATTCGTGAAGATATTTTGATTAAGGGGGAAATCAAATGGTAGGAATTGTCCTAGCTAGTCACGGTGGCTTTGCTGATGGAATTTTTCAATCTGCTGAGATGATTTTCGGTAAGCAAGAAAATCTTGCTCATGTGATTTTGAAGCCGGATGAAGGTCCTGATGATATTAGAGCTAAGATGGAAAAGGCGGTTGCTTCTTTTGATGATCAAGACCAAGTCTTGTTTTTGATCGATTTATGGGGAGGTACGCCATTTAACCAAGCAAACAATCTTGTTAAAGAACATGAAGATACTTGGGCTATTGTTTCTGGTATGAACTTACCAATGGTTATTGAAGCTTTAGGTCAAAGAATGGGAAGTGATAATGCCCATGATATTGCCAAAGCCATTGTTAAGCCAGGTCGTGATGGAATTAAGACGCAACCTGAATCTCTTATGCCTAAAGAGACTACTGCTAAATCAGCTTCTAGTTCTGACGCACAGCCACAAGGTGCAATTCCAGAAGGCACTGTTATCGGTGATGGCCACATTAAATATGTTTTAGCTAGAATCGATTCACGTCTTCTTCATGGTCAAGTTGCAACTGGTTGGACTAAAGCAATGAATCCAAATCGGATTATTGTTGTTTCAGATAATGTTGCTAAGGATAAAATTCGTAAGACAATGATTAAGGAAGCCGCTCCAGCTGGTGTACCTGCAAACGTTGTTCCAATCGATAAAATGCTTAAAGTAGTAAAAGATCCACGGTTTGGAAATACTAAAGCATTAATTTTATTTGAAAATCCAGAAGACGCGCTTAAAGCTATTGAAGGTGGAATGGATATCAAAGAATTGAATATCGGTTCCATGGCTTATAGCGATGGTAAAGTTAATGTCAATACTGTTTTGGCAATGGATCAAAAAGATATTGATACATATAAAAAATTAAAAGATTTGGGCGTTAAGTTTGATGTCCGTAAAGTTCCTTCTGATGGTAAGCAAAATATGGATGAACTTTTGGAAAAAGCTCAAAAATTAGTTGATGAAAAGAAATAAATTATAGGGGGATTTTTATAAATGAATGCTATTCAGATGATTCTGGTAGTGATCGTTGCCTTCTTTGCAGGTATGGGAGGGATTCTTGACGAATTCCAATTCCATCAACCTCTAGTGGCATGTACTTTAATTGGTTTAGTTACTGGTAACTTAACTATAGGTATTATTCTTGGCGGTTCACTACAAATGATTGCTTTAGGTTGGGCTAATATTGGTGCTGCTGTTGCGCCTGATGCTGCTTTAGCATCTGTTGCTTCAACTATTATTTTGGTACAAGGTGGACAAGGACAAAAGGGTATTGGTACTGCTATTGGTATTGCTATTCCATTGGCTGTTGCTGGATTATTCTTAACTATGTTAGTTCGTACTATTTCAGTTGCTATTGTTCATATTATGGATAGAAAAGCAGAAGAAGCTAACTGGAAAGCTATTGATCGTTGGCAAATGATTGCTGTTGCTTTACAAGGTTTAAGAATTGCTATTCCAGCAGCTTTATTACTTGCCATTCCTGCTTCCGTTGTTCGGGCTGGCTTAAACGCAATGCCTGCATGGTTGAACGAAGGTATGACCATTGGTGGTGGTATGGTTGTTGCCGTAGGTTACGCAATGGTTATTAATATGATGGCTAGCCGTGAAGTATGGCCATTCTTCATTATTGGTTTCTGTTTAGCAGCTGTTAAGGAATTAACTTTGATCGCTCTTGGTGGTATTGGTATTTCACTTGCTATTATGTACCTTGCTCTTGAAGGTTCTAAGGGTGGAAACAATAATAACTCTAATTCTGGTTCAGGCGACCCATTGGGCGACATCCTGGATGACTATTAAAATTTGAGCGAGAGGAGGCTAATTATAAATGACTGAAACTGCAAAAAAGAAATTAACTTTAAGTAAATCAGATCGTATTAAGGTTTGGTGGCGTTCTACTTTCCTTCAAGGTTCATGGAACTATGAAAGAATGCAAAACGGTGGTTGGGCATACAGTTTAATCCCAGCCTTAAGAAAATTGTATCCAGAAAAGAAGGATTTATCTCTTGCATTAAAGAGACACTTGGAATTCTTTAACACACACCCTTACTTAGCATCACCTATTATTGGTGTTACTCTTGCTCTAGAAGAGGATAAGGCTAATGGTGCTGATGTTGATAACACCGCCATTCAAGGTGTTAAAGTTGGTATGATGGGTCCTTTAGCTGGTGTTGGTGATCCTGTATTCTGGTACACAGTTCGTCCTATTATTGGATCATTAGGTGCTTCACTTGCTTTGAGCGGAAACATCTTAGGTCCTATCTTATTCTTTGTATTATGGAATGTAATTCGTATGGCATTCTTATGGTACACTCAAGAAATGGGTTACAAAGCTGGTACTAAGATTACTGAAGATGCTTCAGGTGGTTTATTACAAAAGATCACTCGTGGTGCCTCAATGATGGGTATGTTTGTTATCGGTGCCTTAATTGAACGTTGGGTAACGATTAACTTTAAGCCAGTTGTTTCAAGTGTTCCACTTCAAAAGGGTGCTTACATCGATTGGAACGCTCTTCCAAAGGGAGCAGAAGGTATTCACAAAGCATTATCTGAATATAATTTAGGTAATGGTATGGCCTTAGATAAAATTAAGGAAACAACTTTGCAACAAAACTTAGATAGTTTAATTCCTGGTCTTGCTGCATTGCTATTAACTTTCTTATGTATGTGGTTACTAAAGAAGAAAGTTTCACCAATTGTTATTATTATTGGTATCTTCGTTGTTGGTATTTTAGGTCACGTAATTGGCTTACTATAACAATAATAAGTAAAAGACGGTCTGCTCTAGACCGTTTTTCTTATATATGAAAAGGTTTTTATATGGTTCAATCACTAAATACAAAATCAGAATATGTTGATACTGCGACTTGGTTTAGAGGAATTCCTACATATGGAAAAATTCTTGTTGGTGACAAGGGATTCGAATTCTATAGTGATAACAATCCTAATGATTATGTTCAGATTCCTTGGAACGAAGTAACTGTTGTAGTAGCAGATGTATATTTTGGTGGAAAATATATTCCACGATTTAAGATTTGCACTAAAAAAAATGGTAGTTTTATCTTTGCTGCAAGACATGTAAAGCCAACTTTGCGTGCTATTCGAAAGCATGTTCCAGCAAACAATATGAGAAGAGCTCTTACAATTTGGCAAAAGATCAAACGTAATTTTACACGAAATTAAAAAGGAACTTGGTTTTAGGACTGAGTTCCTTATTTTTTGTCAAAAAGTTCTTGGAATTGCTGCTTACCTGTATTAAAATGACATTAATCAATTTGTTGATATTTAAAACTAGCTCTCGAGTGACTGCTAGTTTTTTTTATAGGAGTGGCATTAAGTAATGGGAAATAAAAAGTCAATTCCGAAGTTAAAGCGTTCTATGACTGCTGGTCAAATGGAAATGATATCTTTGGGCGGTGCAATTGGGGTCGGATTATTTATGGGATCTACCTCTACAATAAAATGGACGGGACCATCCGTTTTATTAGCGTATATGTTTGTCGGCTTAATTTTATACATTGTAATGCGTGCCTTAGGAGAAATGCTATATGTAAATCCAGGTACTGGGTCATTTGCTGATTATGCAACTGAGTATGTGCATCCATTAGCTGGCTATCTAGCAGAGTGGGCTAATGTATTTGAATATATTGTTGTTGGAATGTCTGAAGTGGTAGCGGCAACTGAATATTTAAAATTTTGGTGGCCCAAGGTTAATGTCTTTTGGTCGGGAATAATTATCATTTTATTTCTAGTTTTAGCAAATTTAGCAAGTGCAAAAGCATATGCTTCTCTTGAATTTTGGTTTGCTATGATCAAAGTTGTAACTATTATTTTGATGATCATCTTGGGCTTCATTGTGATTTTCTTTGGTGTAGGTAATGGAGGAAAACCAACTGGTTTTAGCAATTTATGGTCACATGGTGGTTTCTTTACTGGTGGCGTAAAAGGCTTTTTCTTTTCAATGTCAATTATCGTTGGCTCTTACGAAGGAATAGAATTACTTGGAATTTCTGCTGGTGAAGTTGCTAATCCACAAGAAGCAATCATAAAAAGCGTCAAATCCGTTTTATGGAGAATTCTAATTTTTTATGTTGGAGCAATTTTTGTCATTGTTACCATTTATCCATGGAATGAATTAAGCAGTATTGGATCACCTTTTGTAACTACGTTTGCCAAAGTAGGAATTACAGCAGCAGCAAGTATCATTAATTTTGTGGTTTTGACGGCCGCATTATCAGGTGCAAATTCTGGAATTTATTCATCTAGTCGTATGCTCTTTAAATTAGCTCATGATGGGGATGCGCCTAAGACATTTGGTCATATATCCAAGCGTATTGTTCCTAATCATGCAATTTTAGGTATTTCCGGGGGAATATTGATTGGATTTGTTGTAAATATGATTGCTGCTACGATTAATAAATCTACGCAGGATTTATTTGTAATCGTGTTCTCGTCCTCAGTGTTACCAGGCATGATTCCATGGTTTGTAATTTTACTTGCAGAACTAAAATTTAGACATAATAATCAAGATTTGCTAGTTGATCATCCGTTTAAGTTGCCGCTATATCCTATTTCTAATTATTTCGCATTTTTAATGTTAATTGTTATTGTAGTATTTATGCTTATTAATCCAGAAACTCGGATTTCTGTACTAGTTGGAGCAGCGGTATTAATTATAGCTACAATTGTATATCTGATTCGTCATAGAAAGGATGGTGTTGATGGAAAATAAGAAAAATCATCCTCCTAAATTAAAAAGATCCATGACTGCAGGCCAAATGGAAATGCTCTCTCTCGGTGGGGCAATAGGTGTTGGCTTGTTCATGGGATCAACTTCAACTATAAAATGGACAGGACCTTCAGTATTATTAGCGTATATGTTTGTGGGGTTAATTTTATATATTGTAATGCGGGCACTTGGCGAAATGCTCTATGTTAGTCCTGGAACAGGTTCATTTGCTGATTATGCTACAGAATATATTTCTCCTTTAGCCGGATATTTGGCAGAATGGGCCAATGTTTTTCAGTACATTGTTGTTGGTATTTCTGAAGTTGTCGCTGCTACAGAATACTTAAAATTTTGGTGGCCCCAAGTTAGTGTGTTTTGGTCGGGTATCATTATTATTGCTTTCTTGCTATTAGCAAACTTGGCTAGTGCTAAAGCATATGGAGCTTTAGAATTTTGGTTTGCAATGATTAAAGTGGTAACAATTATATTAATGATTATTTTGGGTTTGCTGGTAATTTTACTTGGTGTAGGTAATCATGGAAAACCACTTGGTTTTAGTAATTTATGGTCGCATGGTGGTTTCTTCACGGGTGGAATGAAAGGCTTCTTTTTTTCAATGGCAATTATTGCAGGTTCTTATGAAGGAATAGAATTAATTGGAATTTCAGCTGGAGAAGTTGCAAATCCGCAAGAAGCAATAGTGAAGAGCGTAAAGTCTGTTTTATGGCGTATATTAATTTTTTACGTTGGAGCAATTTTTGTTATTGTCACCATTTATCCATGGAACCAGCTAAGTAATATTGGGTCACCATTTGTAGAAACTTTTACTAAGGTCGGAATTACAGCAGCGGCAGGGATTATCAATTTCGTTGTGTTAACAGCAGCCTTATCGGGTGCAAATTCTGGAATCTATTCCTCTAGTCGAATGCTCTTTAAATTGGCTCATGAAGGAGAAGCGCCAAAGATATTTGGTAAGCTATCAAAGCATATTGTTCCTGATCGTGCAATTATTGGTATTACTGTTGGTATTTTACTCGGCTTCGTTTTAAACCTAATTGTCTCAACAATGAATAAATCAATGGGAGAATTATTTGTCATCGTCTATAGTTCTTCAGTTTTACCAGGGATGGTAGCATGGTTTGTAATTTTGATTGCTGAATTAAAATTTAGAAAAAGTAATGCTCATTTGATGAATAAACATCCATTTAAGCTGCCGCTATACCCATATTCAAATTATTTTGCCTTTGTAATGTTGCTAATAATCGTTATTTTTATGTTTATTAATCCAGAAACTAGAGTTTCTGTTGCTGTGGGAGCCGGTGTCCTAGTATTAGCAGCAATTGTTTATGCAATTAAGCACCGAAAGAAAAAATAGCTTGTAAATCATCCTGTAAAAGGATGATTTTTTTATTGAAACAAAAAATTAGTGAACTGTGAGAAAAAAGTGCTAATTTTAACTTGTGGTATTTACGTAGTAGAATATATACTCTATAATTAAATCTAACTGGTAAAAAGTAAGTTAAAGGAGAGTGCAACATGAAACCAATAATTGGCATTTCTGGTTCTGTAATCATTGATGATAGTGGTATTTTTCCAGGTTATCGTCGTAGCTATGTTAATGAAGATTATGTTGATTCTGTTATCCAGAATGGCGGAATTCCTTATATTATTCCCTTTAATGAAAATGAAGAAGTGATTAAGGAACAACTTTTAAATGTGCAGGGTCTAATTTTATCTGGTGGACATGATGTTGATCCTCATAATTATAAGGAAGAACCAGAACAAAAATTAGGAGATATTTGGCCTGAACGAGATCAATTTGACATGCTATTGTTAAAGTTAGCTGAAGAAAACGGGGTCCCTGTTTTAGGAATTTGTCGTGGAGCGCAAATAATAAATGTGTATCACGGGGGAACGTTATACCAAGACTTAAGCTATAGAAAAGGAAAAACTTTAAAACACAATCAGGGACAAACGCCAACTTTACTTACTCATACTGTTGAAACAGTTGCAGGAACTAAGATTGCTGAATTGTTGGGAAAAGAAAAAATACAGACAAATTCTTTTCACCATCAATTAATTAAAGATGTTGCACCTGAGTTTAAGGTTTCAGCTCGTTGTGTTGATGGAGTAGTAGAAGCAATTGAAAATAAAGATGCTTCAGTGATTGCTGTTCAATGGCATCCTGAAATGCTTCACCGCGTTGTTTCTTATCAAAATAACTTATTTAAACATATTATTGATAATGCAAAAAGAGAGTAGAGAGAAGTTAATAATAGATGAATGAGAATGAAACAAGTAAATTAGGCTTTTGGTCGATTGTACTTTTAGCCATTAATTCAATTATTGGTTCAGGAATATTCTTGACGCCAGGTAGCGTTGTTCAACAGGCTGGATCAAAAGCGTTAATTGTATACTTTATAGCGGCAATTTTTGCTTCTATTTTAGCTGTTTCTTTTGCGGCGGCTGCAAAATATGTAACTAAATCTGGTGCTGCTTATGCATATTCAAAGGCAGCTTTTGGAAATAATGTAGGTTTCTATATGGGGATTTTACGTTACTTTTCTGCAAGTGTAGCTTGGGGTGTTATGGCAGTTGGAGTTATCAAATCAACAATTTCTATTTTTGGTGGTAATCCAAACAAAACGATGAGTGTGACCATTGGCTTTTTGATCTTAATGGCTGTTATTACGATCATTAACTTATTTGGTCAAAAGGTTGTTAAGTATGTCATGAATTTAGCAACACTTGGTAAGTTAGCTGCCTTAGTATTAATTATTGTTGCTGGAGTAGTATTATTAATTATGACTGGGGCTTCAAGCAACTTAAATGAAGTAGATCAAATTACTCAAAATGGTCAAAAGATTGTGCCAACTTTAACTACTACAGGCTTTGTAATGGCAATTGTATCAGCTTTTTATGCCTTTACTGGATTTGAATCCGTTGCTTCTGGTTCAGAGGATATGAAAAATCCAGCTAAGAATTTACCACGTGCTATTCCCTTAGCAATCATCGTAATTGCGATAGTTTATATAGGTGTTGTTGCAGTTGCGATGGTGCTTGATCCTAAGGCCTTGATGACAACTAAGCAGGTTGTAGCGATTGCAGCAATTTTTAAAAATGAGATTTTAAGGGATGTTATTCTAGTAGGTGCTTTAATTTCAATGTTTGGTATTAACGTTGCTTCTAGCTTTAATGCACCAAGAATCTTGGAAGCAATGGCGCGTGAAAACCAATTTTCAAAGAGTTTAACTAAGAGAACCAAGAATAATTTTCCAATTAGAACGTTCTTTATTTCAGTATTACTTGCAATTTTAATTCCAATGGCATTTGAATATAACATGGTTAACTTGATTACATTAAGTGCAATGGTACGTTTTCTAGGCTTCATTGTAGTTCCGTTAGCAGTTATCCAATTTTATCGTGGAAAGACTGCAGAACCTGTCTTAGATGCCCAGAAGAACATATGGACTGATATTGTTGTTCCAATTCTTTCAATCGTCTTAGTTATTTTCTTATTAGTTGAATATAACTGGAAAGCACAATTTGGTGTGGTTAATGCAAGTGGACAAGTAACTGGAATTAATTGGTATGCAATAGCAATGATGATTTTTGGATTTATTGTTTTACCATTAATTATGTTCATTATCTCTAGAAAAGATCGTAAGGCTAGTAAATAATTTAAGAAAGGACTACTAGGCAGTTTGGCTTAGGTAGTCCTTTTTTGTATACTGAAGAGAATATGTTAGTAATACTAGGAAGAAGTTAAACCACATGAAAGAAAAAGCACGCTATGCATTAATTGCGGAATTAGTCCTAAGTATAATTTTTTATATTTTTCTCTATCTTAATCCAGGTTTGAGACATCAATTATGGGTGCAACATAACGAAGTATTTTTATTAATCTTTTTCTCGCCAGTGTTAGTTTTGATGTTACTACTAGTTCTTTGGCAGAGAAAGCCACCTAAAGTTAATACTTTTAATCGCTGGTTGATGATTATCTTTTGGCCGTTATTGTCCTTAGGCGGCTGGATTGAACTAATGAATGCAGTAGCTAAAACTTGGCCACAAATGGGGATTTTAGTAGCAAGTGTCTTTTTACTAATCGGCTTAGTATGGTTAGTGCCTTTTATCATCGCAATAGCTGGGGATGTTAATTGGATTATTCCACGCATAATTCTTGTCTTTTTAATGATGGAAAATGTAATGGAAGCTAGCACATTAGGTCATATCCCGGGAAATAAATTCTTTAATACTATTATATCAACTGGTCTTTGGGCTGCCGTAGCTTATATCATTTTAGGCTGTTTTTTAGCACAGGGATGGGGCTATAGTTTTAACTTCAATTTGAAATTCCACAGATCAATTAATTTCTCTAACAGTGTATTGGTCTTTTTGATTGCTTTTGGGATTGTTGATATTTTGTGGAATGCATTTGGTGGACAGGGTAATAATCTATTTTCTATCCTTTTTTCCTATCATGCTGATCCAATGAAGTTTACTCTAAATAGTTTTAGCGAAGCAGCTGAAGCTGGGTTAATGGAAGAAATGAATCGGTACTTAATGATTATCATATTGCTATATGCTTTGAGAAAGAGCAAATGGCAGGTCCCAATAACTATTTTTATCAGTGCTTTGTTTTTCGGCTTACTTCATTTCGATAATTTGGGATGGCAAAAATTGGCACCAACTGTTGCTCAAGTTACATTTGCATTTGGAATAGGATTGTTTTTTGCGATTGTTTATTTATATACTGGTAAATTATGGCTGACAATGTTGATGCACTTCTTTATGGATTTTTTGATCTTTTTACAAGAAAATGGAGATCAACCTGGTACTTGGAATGGGAGCACAGGTGAATGGTTAGTTGCCATTATTTCAGTAGTCGTTCCGGTATGCATTTATTTGTGGATGATTACGGGAAAACGAAAGTTAGTAATGCAGGAAAATAGTAGGCGTATCTTACAACCAGTAACTAATAATTTAATGTATTAAAAAAGGAGTATCAACCGATACTCCTTTTTTATAACATTTGCATTCCAGCTGCTTCACATTTTTCAATCATTTTTGGAGGCCAGATGCTAGCTTGAACTTCTC
This sequence comes from Lactobacillus paragasseri, assembly GCF_003584685.1. NCBI lineage: Bacteria > Bacillati > Bacillota > Bacilli > Lactobacillales > Lactobacillaceae > Lactobacillus > Lactobacillus paragasseri. The sequence continues at coordinate 1,819,394 of NZ_AP018549.1, read as the reverse complement.
CAATATGGGCTTTTCCGAGTAAAAGCATGCACAAACGAGATTGTCCGATTCCTCCGCCAATTGTATAAGGAAGCTCTCCGTTTAAAAGCATTTTATGAAATGGCAAAGCTGCTCTTTCTTCGGCATGGGCTTTTTTTAGTTGCGTTTTTAGTGATTCTTCACTGACACGAATTCCCATTGAAGAGATTTCTAATTTACGTTGTAAAGGTTCATACCAAAATAAGAGGTCACCATTTAATTGCCAATCATCGTAGTCTGGTGCGCGACCATCATGTGGCTTACCACTACGTTTTAGCTTATCTCCAATCTTCATTAAAAATACAGCTTTTTTCTCTTTAGCAATTTTATCTTCACGCTCATCAGGTGTTAAATCAGGCCAGCGGTCTTCGAGTTCTTGCGTAGTAATAAATGTAATTTCGCTAGGTAAACGATAAGTAGAGCTAGGGTAGCGGGCTGCAACTTCTTTTTCTGTCTCTTTGATTGCTTTAAAGATTTGCTTAACAGTATCTTTTAAGGTATCGATATTACGCTCATCTTTGGAAATGATTTTTTCCCAATCCCACTGGTCTACGTAAATTGAGTGGAAATTATCTAAATCTTCATCACGTCTAATTGCGTTCATATTAGTGTAAAGACCTTCATGCATTCCAAATCCGTAGCGCTTAAGTGCCAGACGTTTCCATTTGGCTAGTGAATGAACTACTTCAATTGTATCGTTAGGCATAGCTTTCATATCAAAAGAAACGGGGCGTTCAACACCATTTAAGTTGTCGTTTAATCCAGTAGATTTTTCAACAAACATTGGTGCTGACATTCGTTGAACATTTAATTTTTCAGCAATTTTGTCTTGAAAAGTTTCTCTAATGAAAACAATTGCGGCTTCAGTATCACGAATGGTTAGACTTGGTTGGTAGTCCTTAGGTAATATCAATGTCATAATTATATACTCCTTAGAAAAAATATTAAGAGTAAAGAAAAAGCCCTTCACTCCTGATGTTCTCAGGACGAAAGGCTTTTTTCCGCGGTACCACCTAAATTGTCTAAAAATAGACCAGCTTAATAGAGCACAATCATGCTCCTCGGCTTGATAACGTACCGATGACGGCGTAGCTTACTGTAATTTAGGCTAGCAGCACAGCGAAAAAGTGTTATTCGATAATTCAGGGTCTACTAGCTTCTCACTAACGCTAATTCACTGAAAGAATAAAATTATCTACTCGTCTCTTCATTGCTTTTTAATTTTTATATTAATTATATTTAAATCGATTTACTTTGAAAAAGCAAGAGGAAAAAGATAATTTTTTGGCAGTATGTTATGATGAGTCTTGCATAAGATTAGGAAAGTTGGAAAGATATGACGAAAAAGAGATTATGGACATGCTTAGCTGCTTTAGCTTGTGTTTTTTGGGGGATTTCGGGTTTATTTGCTAAGGGACTCTTTAATATCAGTGCAAGTATAACGCCGATTTGGATTTCTCAGGTAAGAATGGTATTAAGTGGAATTTTGCTTTTGATTTTTGCCCAGGTAACTGGAAAAAAGCCATTAAAAACAATGACTGATAAAAAAGATGCGATTACCGTTATTGCTTATGGGTTATTAGGTTTATTGCCTGTGCAATATTGTTACTTTATCGTGGTTCAACAGGCAAATGCTTCAGTTGCGACCGTTTTACAGTTTATTGGGCCATTTTTTGTCTTATTTTATATGGTAGTATTTGAACACCAAGTATTGCGGGCAGTAGATGTTATTGCAGCTATCGTCGCTTTTTTAGGTGTTTTCTTTTTAGCTACACATGGTCATTTTAATCAACTATCTTTGACCCCATCAGTCTTATTCTGGGGCCTTATTTCTGCAGTCGGCGTAGCTACTAATACTTTGATTCCACGTAGATTGCTTGATCATACTTCAAGTCTTGTAGTTACAGGTTGGGGATTACTTTTTTCAGGAATAGCTTTGGCACTTGCACATCCTGTATGGCCGAAGATTCCAAACAATATTAATATTTTTTGGCTGATGGCTGGCGTGATTGTAATAGGTACCTTAATTCCTTTTCAATGGATGATGGGCTCGCTTCGCTATATTAAACCATCAACTGCTAGTTTGTTAGATGCTTTTGAGCCGGTTTCAGCTACAATTGGTTCTGTAATTATTTTTGGATTGGTGATGGCGCCAATTGATTGGATTGGGTCAATTATGATTATTTGTGCCGTTTTAGCCCTTAACTGGGAACCCAAACATAAAAGATAAGAAAAAGCTTAGTTACTTGATAGCACACGTATTTGTGCAGTAACTAAGCTTTTTTGCTAACTAATTATTTCTTTTACTAATCTTGCTATGCTTATATCCATAAACGCAGTAAATAAATAATCCAAATAGGAACCAAATACCAGCAAAAATGTAAGTTTTAACTGATAAAAAGCACATCATTCCAATGCAGGCTAGGCCAGAAAGAATTGGAATTATTGGGTAAAATGGGACTTTAAAGTCGCCTTCAGGAATATCTTTTCTTCTGCGCAATAAAATGACGCCGAAAGATACGAAAGTAAAGGCAAGTAACGTTCCAATTGAAACTAAGCTAGTAAGTTCTTCTAGTGAAAATAACCCTCCCATTAAAGCAATAACGATGGTTACAATCCAAAGAGCATTTTCTGGAAGGCCATGCTTATCAATTTTTCCTAAAAAATTTGGCAATAATCCATCACGGCCAATAGAATAAATTAAACGTGAACTTGAATAGATCATGGTAAGCATCATTGTACTCATTCCCACAATTGCTCCAATTGATAAGAGGTCAGCTACCCAGCCTTGGTTAACTAATTTTAAAGCGTAGGCAACGGGATTTGCTACATCTAGCTGCTTGTAGTTTACCATTCCAGTTAAAACAACTGATACTCCCATATAAAGAAGGGCTGCCACAATTAAGGTACCAATGATTCCAATTGGCATATTTTTCTTAGGATTTTTAACTTCGGCAGCTGAGGATGAAACAACGTCAAAGCCTAGAAAGGCGAAAAAGACCGTTGTAGCGCCACGTAAAACACCAGTTGTACCATAGGGAGTGAAAGGTTGATAATTTTTCGGTTTAATGAAAAATAAACCAACACCAATGAATATAAATATAATAGCAATCTTAATTAAAACTGCTGCATTATTAAATTTCATGGATGTTTTCATTCCACGTGAGAGTAAAATTCCAATTAATAAAACACTGATAACCGCCCATAAATTTAGGTACGTACCATTTAGGGGATCAAACGGTCCTTCAAAATGATGTGGTATATGTAAACCAAAACTATGGAGCAGCGAATTAAAATAAGAAGCCCAGCCAGCAGAAACAGCCGCAACGGATAGCATATATTCTAGAATCAGTGCCCAGCCTAGAATCCAGCCAATGACTTCTCCATAAAGAATATTTCCATAGGAATAGGCTGAGCCAGCGACTGGGATGCTAGAGGAAAGTTCCGCATAACACATACTTGCTAGAGTACAAACTAAAGCTGCAACTAAAAATGATAAAGTTACACCAGGGCCAGCTTCTTTAGCGGCAACAGTACCTGGTAAAATAAAAATTCCAGTACCAATAACTGCGCCAATACCGATAGTTAATAAGTCAAAAGCCCCAAGCGTTTTGGCAAAGTGCTTATCAGTACCCAAATAACGCTTGAGGCTTTCTTTTCTAAACGGATTCAACTTCATTAGCAGTACGCTCCTTGTGACGTTCTAGAATCATCTTAACAATCGCATTTGCGACATTTGTATTTCGAAGCAAAGGTCCGTGAGAATATGAACCAATAAAGTTCTTGTAACGTAAGCCTTCAACTTTATCTTGTGGGTTATTACCATAGCCTTCAATCATTTCGCCGAAAGGATGAAGCATATCAGTATTATCAAAGTAAGTTTGTCCAGAGTGATTTTCAAAGGCCTTTACTTCGCCCCATTCAGTCATGTAACGAGTATCGCCAATCATCCGCTTATCAGCCTTAAAAACAGTATGAAGGGGCAGAATACCTAAGCCTTTGATTGTAATCCCAGAATTAGTCTTGTAATAATCTCCCATTAATTGATAACCACCACAGATACAAAGCATTGGATTACCAGCGTTGATATAGTTTTCAATTGTTTCTTTATGACGTGGCAGATCTTTAGCTACAACAGTTTGTTCAAAGTCTTGACCGCCGCCAAAGAATAAAAAGTCGTAGTCGTTAGCATTGAATTTGTCATCTAGAGAAATGTTATCAACTTCAGTTTGATAGCCTTGTTTGTCAAGTAAGTAACGAATTACTTTGACGTCACCTGAATCTCCATAAGTATTCATTAAGTCTTCATATAAGTATGCAATTTTAATTGTTTTATCTGCCATAATTATCATCCCTATTTAAATTGTATGTTCAAAGTATAACTTAAAATTGTCTTAAATCATAGTTAGTAAAAATTATTGTTTCATTTCTTCTTGAGCAGCTAGATGGTTAATGGGACCATATTTTGCACCAACGTTAATGGGATGTGAAAGTGCTTCATAGGTGAAATCTTTGGCAATTTTAACCGCAGTTTTTACATTGTTCCCCTTTGCAAGTTCGGCTGCAATTACTGCTGATAAAGTATCCCCCGTACCGTTAACTCGATCAGTCTTAAAGTAAGGTTTAGTTAGCCATTCGTCTGAGCCGTCATCTAACAGTAAGTAATCTTTAACTTCTGGTTGTCTGTCATTATGATGACTGCCTTTAATTAAAACATTTTTTGCACCCATTTTTTGTAACATTTTAGCGCCTTGCTTGATTTCAGACTCGTTTTTCAATTCAAGACCGGTTAGCTTTTGTGCTTCAAAAAAGTTTGGTGTAATAATTGTGGCAAGTGGTACTAATTTTTTTAGAAATGCTTGGTATGCATCATCTGCTAAAAGGGTGGCACCATGTTTAGTAATAATCACTGGATCAAGTACAATATTTTGCATTTGATAATGTTTTAAGTTTTTAGCAACTACATCGATAATATCTTTATTAGCAAGCATTCCAGTCTTAACGGCCTTTATTTTGAAATCATCATTTAAGACATCGAATTGCTTTTGAATAAAATCTAATGGCATTAATTGTTGAGCAAAAATTCCTTGCGAATTTCCAGCAACGGCAGCAGTTAAGAGCCCCATACCATAAACGCCACGTGCGTAAAAGGCATGTAAGTCAGCTGGCATCCCAGCGCTACCATCACTATCATGACCAGCAATTGTTAGAGCTTCTATGTGTTCATTTGACATTATTGTGCAATCCTCCTTGAAAGTTATTTACTGGTAAATTATTACTATTAATTATAGATAAGAAACTAACAAAGTGAAAGTGTTCTGTATTTATGTCTAAAACTATCGCTAGAGATTTTGTAAATAAAGTAAGTGCCTAAGTCTTAAATACTTAATTCCTTAAGAAAATAAGCTAGAATATAAGATGAGAGACAATAAGATAGAGGATGAGAAGCTATGGAACATAATCGCTTAATTACTTTTGACGGTACTGTAAATTTTCGTGATATCGGTGGCTATGAAAATAATGAAGGTAAACATGTGAAGTGGGGAAAAATTTATCGCTCTGACTCATTAAGCAGCTTAACTGAACGCGACGAAGAAAAATTAGCAAAAATGAATGTCACAGTAGACTGTGATTTAAGGACTAGCAATGAACAAGTAATGGCGCCAGATCGAAAATGGCAGGGTGTTGAAGTTTGGGATTGTCATGTCTATGCGGAAGATAGCAGTGGTAATTTTGTTAATGATAGTCATAAGCTGTATCGCTTTTTGCATCACATTCCTAAAGTTGACAGTTATTTAGGCGAGATTTATCAAAATGTGATTTTGAGCCCAGCTAGTCAAAAAGCTTTTGCACGCGTATTTGCAGCATTACTTACTTTGCCTGAAAATGAAGCCTTAGTCTATCATTGCAGTGCTGGAAAAGACCGTACAGGGATGACAACAGCTCTAATTTTAAAAGGACTTGGAATTGACGAGCATACCATTGCACGCGACTATTTATTAACTAATGAGTTGTATACTTTTGGCCTTAAAAAGCAGCTCCCAAGTGATTCTGAGATGATTAAAATGGTTAATCGAATGAATGTTACTGAAGGAGAGGGAACGGCTGTTAAAGGAATTACGCAAACAATTGATGCTGGGTATGGTGGTTTTGAAAATTATTTTACGAAGGAATTGGGTTTTTCAAAGCAGGATTTGAAAGATTTTAGAAAATTGTATTTGGAGTAAAAAAGACTTTAGACACTAAAAATGTCTAAAGTCTTTTTCTTAGTTTCCGCTAGATTCGCGCTTAAGTAATTCTACTGGCAAGTAGTATGTATAGTTATCTAATTTTTCAGTAGGATTGTCGATTCGCTTTTCTAAAAGCTTAACAAGTAGTTGTGCAATTGAAGGAATAGGTTGAACAATTGTAGACAGACGTGGTTCAAAATCACGTACTACTTTACTTCCATCGAATCCAATAATCTTTAAATCTTTAGGAATTTTAATTCCTAATTCGTGACTAATATTCATGATCAAAAGAGCAGTAAGGTCGTCAGATGCTACGATCCCGTCTACTTTATGATTCTCCAGTAAGTCTTTAATTGCCATTTCTTTTAGTGCAAGAGTTTCATTAAAAATTACTGGATGAATATGTTCCGTTAATTGCAATTCCTTGATTGTTTCTTTGTAGCCAAGCAATCTCTTTTGCGTAGGATGCCCATCTAGAGTTGGATTTCCTACAAAATAAATATGACGGGCACCATGATTATAAAGTTCTTGAGTAGCTAAACTGCCACCCTTGAAGTTATCGGCACTAACAATTGGAATGTTATCTGAGAGTTTACGATCAAACGAAACGATTGGCAAACCCGTTCTTTGATATTCTTCAATGCCCAGATTATGAGCTCCAGCAATAATCCCATCTACCTGATTAGCCATGAGCATTTGCAGATAGGTACGTTCCTTCTCTGTATCACTGCCAGCATTGCAAAGGATCGTCTTGTAGCCATGATTAAATAATTGATCTTCAATTTTAGAAACTAATTCACCAAAAAATGGATTAGATACATCTGGAAAAATTAAACCAATAAGTTTGGTTTTCTTTCCCTGAAGAGAGCGGGCAACAGAATTTGGTTGATAGTTCAGCTCTCTCATTGCCTCGTGAACTTTTTTTCTTGTTTTTTGACTAATATAGCCATAATTGTTAATTACTCGTGAAACGGTAGTTACAGAACAGCCTGCTTTAGCAGCTACGTCGGTTAATTTAACCATTGTCATCTTCCTATAATATAGAATTCATGCTCCATAATCGTCCTGTGTACTTGGTATCTTTGTCAAAGGTAATTTTTTGATTTGAGCTTGGTGCAAAGAATCGTAAAGTTGCAACATGGCGACCATCATTGATGAAAATTTCGCATAATGAGCCATCTACGAAAATATCTAGATCTAAGTCTTGGTTGGCATTAAGTTCAATTGTTCTAGTTGCACCGTAATCTGGGTTAACAGCTGGACCACTTGAAGCACGATCAATCGTTAATTTAGCATCTTGAGCTGTATTGAAGTCAACTACTAAACTTGCAGATAAATCCTCATTAGAAGCTAGATGTAATTTTCCAGCTTGACCAGCAGCTAAGTGAAGTTTTAATTCATATTGTTTACCGGCCTTTTGACTAATTATTTTTTCATCATTGAGCTGTTTTTCATTATGACGTAAATTTTTGATTGCGTCTACAGGATGTTGATATAACACGCCATCTTTAATTTCTAAACGTTTAACTTGGCTGTAGCAATTAGCCCAATTTTCTTTATCAGTTGGATAAGTACAGTCGGGTAAACCTACCCAAGAAATGGCATAAGCATTTCCATCTGGAGCATTAAAGGCTTGTGTGGCATATACATCAAAGCCATCATCTAAATTAGCTGGATGATCTTGAAGCGGAGTAAATTGGGCTTTACTTAAGTTAATATCTTTGCCAATCCAGTACATATTTGGATAAATATTTTGATAGTCGGCAATTGATTTATCTAAACCTTGAGGACAAAAAATTAAAACAGGGTAGTTGTCAACGAAAACTAAGTTAGGGCATTCAATCATGTAGCCCATTTCGTTTTTACCCAAGTCTAAATAACCATTTTCATGCCAAGTTTCAAGATCATCTGATTCATAAATATCAATATGACCGCTCTTAGTTTTAGCATCTTGAGCACCAAGTAAAACATAATACTTACCATTATGTTGAAATAATTGTGGATCGCGGAAGTGTTCGCTAACATGATCTGGTGGTAAGATTGCTGCCTTATCAGGTTTAGTAATGTGATTATTTTCATCCATTTCGGCAATTACTTGATAAGGAATTCTAGTCCAGTCTTCATCGCGGTGATTACCCGTATACATTAATAGAAGTTTTCCGTTATGTTCCATTGCTGAGCCGGAATATGCTCCAGCATTGTCTAAGTCGCTATCGGGATCAATTGCGGGTCCTAAATAATGCCAATGAACTAGATCAGGAGAAGCAAAGTGAATCCATGATTTAACTCCGTGAACTGGACCAAAAGGATATGACTGGCAGAATAAATGATATTCGCCATTATAGTAAGAAAAACCATTAGGATCATTTAGTAATCCTGAAAGTGGATGGATATGATAGTGCATCTGATACGGGGAAGTTGCTGCTTGAGCTTGGAGATCTAATAAGGTCTGTGCATCCCAATCTTTGTATTTACGATAACGTTGTTCTCTTGTCCATTCCATAACTATTCACCTCATTGAATATGTAAACGCATTCTTATATAGAGATAGTAACTAAAAATATTATGTATGTCAAACGAATAGCAGCACTTTCATTGATAACATACCTTGAAAATGGCAAGAAAGTATCAAAATGCTGATATTTTTTGTGATAAGCGCTTGACATAAAACTAGAATGCGCTATCATAATATATGTAAAATATTTAAAACGCTTACACAATTTTGAGGAGGAGACAGACATGGATCACAAAAAAGTTGCTGAAACAGTCATTGAAGCTGTTGGTCGCGACAACTTAGTAGCCGCTGCTCACTGTGCTACGCGTCTACGCTTAGTCTTAAAAGACGATAGTAAAGTAAATATGAAGATGCTTGATAGCGATCCAGATATCAAGGGAACTTTCAAAACTAATGGTCAATTTCAAATTATTATAGGACCTGGGGATGTTAACAACGTCTACGATGAATTAATTAAAATGACAGGTCTATCAGAACTTTCAACTGACGACTTAAAGAAAGTTGCTCAAAAGGATCAAAAGTTTAATCCAGTAATGGCCTTTATTAAACTTTTGTCTGACATCTTTGTTCCTATTATTCCAGCTTTAGTAGCTGGTGGTTTGTTAATGGCTTTGAACAACTTCTTAACTTCTCCAGGTTTATTCGGAGCAAAATCAGTTGTTCAAATGGCGCCTAACGTTAAGGGATTATCTGAGATCATTCAGGTAATGTCAGCTGCTCCATTTATTTTCATGCCTATCCTAGTTGGTATGTCTGCAGCTAAACGTTTTGGAGCTAACCAATTCTTAGGTGCAACTATTGGTATGATTATGACCACGCCTGCTTTAGGTGGGGCTGGTAAATATTGGGACATCTTTGGTTTACATGTTTCTCAAACTAACTACCAATACCAAGTTATCCCAGTTTTAGTAGCTGTTTGGCTTTTGGCTTTCTTAGAAAAGAGATTCCACAAGTGGTTACCATCAGCAGTTGACTTCACATTCACACCACTTCTTTCAATCATGATTACTGGTTTCTTAACTTTTACAATTATTGGACCAGTCTTTAAAGGTGTGTCAGATGCAATTACTGCTGCAATTGTTTGGTTATATAACACAACTGGTGCCTTTGGTATGGGTATCTTTGGTTTATCTTACTCAGCAATTGTTACTACCGGTCTTCACCAAAGTTTCCCAGCAGTTGAAACTCAACTTTTAGCTGAATATGCACGTGGCCGTGGTTCTGGTGACTTTATCTTTGTTACTGCATGTATGGCTAACGTTGCACAAGGTGCTGCTACTTTTGCGATTTACTTCTTAACTAAGAATGAAAAAGTTAAGGGCTTAGCAAGTTCATCTGGTGTTTCAGCCTTACTGGGTATTACTGAACCAGCATTGTTTGGTGTTAACTTGAAGTACAAGTTCCCATTCTTCTGTGCTTTAATTGGTGCAGGTGTAGGTGCCGCTTTTGCTGGCTTAATGCATGTTACTGCTGCTGCTCTTGGTTCAGCTGGTTTCCTTGGCTTCTTATCAATGGTGCCAAAGAGCATTCCAATGTGGGCACTTTCAGTAGCAATTAGTTTCATTGTTGCTTTTGCTTTAACTTTTGTATATGGTAAGCGCCACTTCAAAGAAGATGTAGTCGAAGAATCTGGTACTGTTGAATCAGCTGGTGATCAAGTTGCACAACAAGAAAAGGCTGATCAAATTATCAAAGAAGATAAAGAATTACATGATGAAGTAATTGTTGCACCTGTTTCAGGTAAGGCAGAAAGCTTAAAAGATGTTAAAGATCCAGTCTTCTCAACTGAAGCAATGGGTAAGGGTGCTGCTATGGTTCCAAGTGAAGGAACTATCTATTCTCCAGTCACTGGTGAAATCACCGTTGCTTACGAAACTAAGCATGCTTACGGAATTAAGTCTGATGAAGGTGCAGAAGTCTTGATTCACATTGGTATTGACACTGTCAACATGAAGGGTGAAGGCTTTACTAGTGATGTAAAACAAGGCCAACATGTTGAAAAAGGTGAAAAGTTAGGAACTGTTGATTTAGATGCTGTGAAGAAAGCAGGATACGACACAACTGTTATGACTGTTATTACTAACACAGCTAGTTATGCAAATGTTCAACGTATTGATGGCGTAGACAAGAAACATGGCGACGATTTAATCGCAGTTACTAAGAGATAATTATTGATGATTAAATCAAAATAAGCTCATTTCCGTGTGGGGATGAGCTTATTTTTGTATATGAGATAAAATATAAATATGAAATATTAGAAAGGGTGAGAGTTAGTGAATGATCTTCAAGTAATTCAAGCAGATATCACCAAATTAAAAGTTGATGCAATCGTCAATGCAGCTAATCGAACGCTTTTAGGTGGCGGTGGAGTAGATGGTGCGATTCACCGTGCGGCTGGTCCAGAATTACTGGCAGAATGTAGAACACTTCATGGCTGTGATACTGGAGAAGCTAAAATTACTAAGGGTTATAACTTACCTGCTAAATATGTTATCCACACAGTTGGTCCTGTGTATAATCCTAATTTTGCTCAAAAAGATGCTGAGTTATTAGCAGCTTGCTATCGAAATAGTTTGAACTTAGCTAAGCAATATAATCTTCATTCAATTGCTTTTTCGTGTATTTCAACAGGCGTTTATGGTTATCCAAAAGTAGAGGCTGCAAAAATTGCGGTCGAAACTACCAAGAATTGGCTTAAACAACAAAATTTTAATATTAAGATCTATTTTTGTGTATTTGATTCAGAAAATAAAGCCATATATAATAAACTAACGTCTTAACTAAAGTGAGGAGTTTTAGATGAGCTTAAAATATGCAAGACGAAGTCAGGTGATCTGTTTTACCATCTTAGCTGCGATCAAGGCTTGTAACATTTTATTTGTAGCTTATATGATTAAAATTATGCTAAATGTGGCATCATCACATTCAAAAGATGTAATGCATTTAGTGCGTTTAGCAGCTTTGACTGCCTTAGGACAGCTCTGCTTTATGCTGAGTAATTTTATCTATGAGCGGGTAAAAATGGGCATAATTCGTGATGTTAATATGGTCTTTAAACGGGCTAATTTGCAATATTTAGTTGATCAAGGTGATCCTGATATTAAAAATGGTTTGTCGCTTATGACTAACGACTTAAAGCAAATTGAAACTAATCGAATTACAGCGCAACTTGATATGATTTATCAAGGCTTAACTTTCATTGGCTCATTAGCTTTTGCCTTGTATAATTCATGGCAAATGACGATTATTTTTGTGGTAGCAATGGCAGCTCCAGCAGTTGTGCAAATTTTTACTAGTAAAATTATTACTAAAAAGTCAAAAATTTGGGCCAAAACCAATGCAAGCTATACGCAAAATGTTTCTGATTCTTTAAATGGTGCCCAGTCAGCTAAGCTATATAATGTTAGAAATAACATTGTAGTGAGAGCAACGCATTCAGCTCAAAATATGGAAAATGCCTTGCGTAATATGAACTTAACGCAAGCTTGGGCACTAGAATTAATTTATTCTGCTGCAGAATTATTCTGCTTTATTATTCCATGTACAATTGGTGGCATCATGATGATGCAGGGAAGCCTAAGCGTGGGTACACTATTTATGATGGTTGACTTAGCAATGAACTTCATTACGCCTGTTGTAACTTTATTTAATGAATTTAATCAAGTTAAATCTACTGTGCCAATGTGGAAGAAGACGCAAAAGGCTCTTAACTATGAAGCAATTGAAAACTCAGAAAAACCAGAGAAGTTTGAAGGACTAGATGTTGAACATCTTGCTTATCAAACTAAATCTGATAAGCATACGATTTTTACTGATGTTAATTTACAGGTAAAGCCTGGTGAAAAAATTTTACTTATGGCTCCAAGTGGTTGGGGAAAGACTACTTTATTACGATTAATGTTAGGGTTAAAGCGCCCAGTAGAAGGTAAAATTTTAATCAATGGAGAAAATGTAACTGGGGATTGGGCTAAGGCTCATAATTACTTTTCTTACGTTAACCAGAAACCATTTATGTTCGATGATACCTTACGCTTTAATATTACTTTAGGTAGAAAAGTTAGTGATGAGAAGCTAAAGAAGGTTATTCATTTAGCAGGATTAGATGAATTAGTAAAAAAAGAAGGTCTAGATCATAAGGTTGGCGAAGCCGGAAACGGCTTGTCTGGTGGTCAAATTCAACGAATTGAAATTGCGCGGGCACTCTTATCAGGCCGGCCAATTTTACTAGCAGATGAAGCAACAAGTGCACTAGATCCTAATTTATCTTTTGCAATCCATGAAACGTTATTAAAAAATCCTCATGTAGCAGTAATTGAAGTTGCTCATAAGATTTCACCTGAAGAAAAGGCAATGTTTAATAAGATAGTTCGTTTGAATTTATGTGAGGGTAAAAAAGATTAGTAAATAAAATAAGAGCTAGAGAATCATGTTTTTCTCTAGCTCTTATTTTATTATTGCAATTTATCAAAAAAGTTAGTAAAGATCTTTTCTTGCTTTGGATCATCTAATAATTTATCAGGCCGCCATTGAATTCCTAGCATTGTTTGGTCAGTTGATTCAATGGCTTCAATAATGCCATCAGGCGCAGTTGCTACAATATTAAAGTTATTAGCAATTGTCTTAATTGCTTGATGGTGATTACTGTTCACGTAAGGATGTGTACCAACAGCCTTAGCAAGTTCGCTTTCTTCAGTTACATTGACATGATGACTTTCTAAAGATAAATCATTCTTTTGGATATGCTGAATACCTGCTCCAGAATTTTGAACATAAATATCTTGGAAAAGCGTTCCGTTAAAGGCTACGTTTAACATTTGCATCCCGCGCCCAATTCCTAGAATTGGGAGGTTTGAATCATGAGTATTTTTAATCAAATTTAATTCAAACTGATCTCGGTGTGGATCCGTTTCTCTGAGTTCGGGAAGTGGCTCTTCATTATAAAAAATTGGTGTAATATCAGGACCATCGCTAAGAATTAAAGCATCAAAATTAACGTTAGGTAATGGCATTGTTTTTAAACTCACTGGAGCAAAAACAAGCGGAAGATAACCTAGCTTTACAACAGTATCAATAATGCTACGATCAACGACTAATTGATTGTTTTTGATGCTTGCAGTAATACCAATAGTTTTCATTACAATTACTCCTTTAACAAGTTAGGCATTTTGATGGTGAGCGGAAAGTTGCATGATTAAATAATTAATCAATAGCGTAATTCCAGTTGCTGCAAATACCCATTCATAAGTAAACATACCAGAAATTGTTGAACCGAGTAAAGACCCTAAGACAGCCCCGACGGCTTGGAAAGATTGATTATAAGAGAATACTCTACCAAATGCTTCTGGTGGAACATTTAAAGTTAGAACTGTTTGAGCAGCAGGAAGTAATCCAGCACTAACAATACCTAAAAGAAATCGCCAGAAAGCTAGTGACCAGGCATTAGGAATGAAAGTCATCGGGATAAACAAGATTGTTGCAATCAGTAATCCCCAACGCAGAACTTTCTCAGCTCCAATATGATCCATTAAATGACCAATATGAGAAGCCGAAAGCATTGTACCAAGCCCTGGTGTAGCTGCAACAATACCGGCAATCAAGGCAATATTGTTACTGTGGGGCATTAAAGATTTTACGTACAAAGAAACGATGGGATCAATTGACATAGTTGATGACTGAACAATCATTGTGGTTACAAACATAATGATGATTAACTTAACATTAGGTAAACCATGCATTATTTCTCCCATTGGCTTCATCTTTTCACGAGAAACTGGAGTAAAGTCCTCTTTTACTAATAACCACGTTCCTAAAAATGTTAAAAACATTAGTCCGCCAGTAATAAAGAAAGGAATCCTGTAACCTAAGGCACTAGACAAAGCTCCACCAATTAGTGGGCCAACTAAATTACCAGCCGTTCCCGCAGTCATCATTTGGCTCATTACCCAACCACTACGTTGATGCGGCGTTTCACTTGCCATTAAAGCAGTGGCATTGTTGATATAGCCAGAAAATAGTCCCTGTAAGAATCGCATACAAATAATAAAGAAAGCACTTTGAGCAAGACCAGTAATAAATATGGTTAAGCTCATAACGCCAGCAGCACGCATGCACATTAATTTTCTACCTTTGCGGTCAGCTAAGTTTCCCCAATAAGGTGAAATAATGGCTTGGGCAATAAAAGTCATGGCAAAAGCTAGACCAGAATATAAATTCAATTGTAGTTTATTATAGTGACCCAGTTCAGCCATAAATAAGGAAATAAAGGGCATCGTCATTGAGTACCCTAAACCAGTAATAAAACAGCCTAGCCAAAGTGTATAGAATGTTTTATGCCATCCATTTGGCAAATTATAAGCGTGTGATTTGCTCACATAGTCATCCCAATCCTGAACTTACTTCTTACTTTTCAATAGTAATATTATAGCATAGTGCCTTAAAGACAAATGTCACGATCTGCTTAAGTTGGTTAATTTTCTTAAAAAGTTAATGCGGAACATGGTGTAACATGCTAATATTGATTAGCACAATAAGGTAAAGGTTGAGAGTAATGAGCAAAATACAAGATTCTAAAGATAAAAAAAATCAAAATGTCTTAACAAGAGAAGAATATCGTCAACGTTTAGCAAGTCACGGTAAGGTAAATGTTTGGGATTTATTCTTAAATCGTCCGTATGTTTCAGTAACCTTAATCGTCTTGGCAATTATCTTTATTATGACTAAGTGGTGGCTTGGTCTTGCAATTTTAATCGTTGTGGCAATTGCAGGTGTATTTATTATTGTCAAAAGTAAAAATCCTGACCGTACTCTTAGTTTAGAGTTTAAATTAGGTGGAAATAAGACGCTTCATTTACTCAAGGCACTGCAGCTGGGAGCATCGATGATTATGTTTTTATCTACTTATATGCGGCAAGTTGTAACCATTAATTTTCAAACTACTGGCTCGCAAGATATGCTAAAAATGTTGCAAGGTGCAGCTGCTAGTACCAATAATGTTTATGCTGCTCAAGGAGCAAATGCAGTTGGGTTACTTGATAACTTATTGGGTGGCAGTTTATGGGGAACATATCGTTATGCTGCCAATAGTGGTCAATTTATGAATGACTCTGCAGGTAGATGGATTATGATTTGGACCTTTCTTTTAATGGTCGCACCTGCAATTTGTGTTTTAGCTCAATTCTTTAGAGAACCCTATTCACGTCGTGCCATGCTGGTTGGATCTGGTATTTCAACAGTTTTGTTCATTTTGACTCCAACTTTAATTCATCAATGGGCTAATCAATTTGCGATTAATCACCAAATTAATACGGCTCAAATTGGACAAATGTTTAGTGTTGGTTATATGGCCTACTTTGGAATGGGATGTAGTATTTTGGTATTTGTAATTGCAATTATCCGTAGTATTAAACGAGATAATTTTTAATGAATGAAAATAAAATTGCTACTATAATTTAGGTAGCAATTTTTTATTTGGAGAAAAAAGATGAGTTTTGAGAAGAAAAAAGTAGCAGTGAATGATCAAACCTTTTTGACATTAGTTAATAAAGGATTAAGTGAAGAGGATGTAATAAAACAGGCGCAAGAAATAAAAAAACTCCAGCCCGAAATGATGGAATGGAGAATTGATTATTTTAAGGATGTAGTCTTAATGAACAGACTGCTGGAAGTAGCCAATAAGGTTAAGACGATTATGGATAAAACGCCGATTTTAATTACTTTCCGCAGTAAAAAATTCGGCGGAAAAACTGAACTGGATAGTGAAGATGCATATCTAAATTTAGTAAAAATTGCTATTGATTTTAAACTAGGAAATGCAATTGATATCGAGCATGATCATGTTTCTGATCGAATAGCAGGTTTGATTCAAGATGCTAAGGCTAAGGAGCTAGGAGTTGTACTTTCTTAAGCAAACAAAAAACTCTTTCGGAAAAGTGACCGAAAGAGTAAAGTTAAGGAAAGCTACAAAATGTTATATGAAAGCGCTTTAATCGCCTTCATAGATTATTATAGTAGAGTAGGGACTGAAGTGCAAATGTTTTTTAGGGAGAGGAGTAAAAACTTGAATAACGATCCACTTATATTTGAATTTGCAATAGCTAAAGATAAGCCGTCCAGTTTTAATGCTGAAAGAGATAATACTTGCCCTTTTTGCGATGTTGATAACTTAACCGATATCTATCAAATAAATGGACCAATGATTTGGCTAGCTAACCGATTCCCAACATTGAAAGATACAAAACAGACAGTACTGATTGAATCTGATGACCATGATGGGGATGTAAGCAACTATTCAAAAGAATATAACCGAGAATTGATGAAATTTGCCTTGAAGTGTTTCAATAAAATGCGGCAAAGTGGCAAATTTGAGTCAGTCCTTTGGTATAAAAATTTTGGTCCCAAGTCTAATGGATCCTTATCGCATCCACATATGCAAATTGTAGGATTAGATAAAGAAGACGGCTATAAGTATATTCATGCCAATAATTTTACTGGAATTAAGGTCTTTGAAACAAATAATATGGATGTTAATTTTGCAACTCACCCTATACAAGGATTTCAGGAAATAAATATCAATTTATTAAAAAACAGTGGCTTAAACTCTTGGGCAGATTGGATTCAAAACGGCGTGCGATATATTTTAGAAGAAATGTATGGCGGTCGATGCGATTCTTATAATCTATTCTTCTATCCCAATGAAGACGGAATCTGTTGCAAGATCATTCCACGATTTTATGCCCCACCATATTTTGTAGGTTATAAATTATCTGAATGTAATGATAATCAGACATTAAGAAGAGAAGCCAATAGGCTATTAAACTTTGTGCAAAAGTCTTGAAATAATATTTCAGTACCTTAAAATGTTGTATTAGAAAAAGAGGTACACTATGGATTTATCAACAAAAGTTTTAAATAATTATCCTAACTTTAAAGGGGCATCTAAGAAGATTGCCGATTACTTACTGGCCCATCCTAAAACATTTTTACAAGAAGATGCCCAAGGACTAGGAAAGATGACTAAAACCAGCGCTGCTTCAATGATTAGGTTTTGTCAGCAACTTGGTTTTAAAGGGCTTAAGGATTTTCAAATTCAATTAGCTCAAGATACGCCGCAGGACAACGAAGAAACTATTGATCCAATTGTGGATCATCATGATAATCCACATATTGTATTACAGAAACTTTTATCAAGTATTGAGAAAAATACAGAGCAGACAGCTCATTTAATTGATGGGCTTGCCTTGAATCAAGCGATTAATTTCTTGAAGAATGCTGATCGAATTTATTTAGCTGGAGTAGGGGCTTCAAGTTTACCAGCCCAAGACCTTTATTATAAATTTATTCGTAGTGATAAGAATGTGGTTTTTAATCAGGATATTCATATTGCCTTAGAGCGAATTTGCTATTCGCATTCTACGGATGCTTTAGTAATCTTTTCTTATAGTGGATTAACGCAGGAAATATTGTTAATGGCGGATCAAGCTCGTAAAAATCATACTCCAATTATTGTCGTTACACGTTCACGTCAGTCTCCTTTAGTCGAGCTCGCAGATGTTGTATTAGGTGTATCAACTGATGAAAAGCTACTCAGAGTAGGGGCTATTAATTCACTTTTTTCTGAGATGTTTGTTTCAAGTGTTTTATTTTTAGCAACAATTAACCAGGAACTACCAAGATTAGAAGAAAGATTTAGAGAAACGGAATTAATAACTAATCAATTAAAACAATTAAATGAATAATACGGTATTCCATTATTATATTAAATAATTATTGTAAATAGCTAATAAAGAGTTGCTTTAAGCAGCTTTTTTCTTTGAATATTTGCAGCTATCTTGCGGCAGGATAATAAAAAGTTTTAAAATGATTTTATAAATAAAACTACTGACATAATATATAAGATAACATAAGTTAAGTTTTGTCTAATTCTATAAGGAAGGCGATAGCTTTATGTTAAAGGATGGAATTACTGAAATCATCCAACAGTATGATATCGATGCAAGTGTAATTGTTAAATATGGCGACCAAGTAATGTATCAACATCAAGCTGAGAAGGTTTTCCCAGCAGGAAGTTTGATTGACCTTGCGATTGCTGCATATATTGAGGACCAGTGGAAAAACAATCCTGAAATTGTGAATGAAGAAATGGAAGTCACTGATCTATCACGGGTACGAGGTGCCGGAATTATTGGGGATCTGCGTCGCACTAATTGGAGTGTTCGAGATTTAGTTTACTTAACTAGTGCGATAACAGATAATGTGGCTACTAATTTATTAATTGAAAAATTTGATATTTATGAAATTGATGAGTGGCTAAAGAAAAACTATCCTGGTTTAAGATTAGGAAGAGAATTAATGCGTTATTCAGCTAGTGGGCAAGATAATGAATGTACAGCCACTAGTGTTGATAAACTAATTACTCATTTGATGACCACTCAAAATCCATTCTGTGCATTGATTCGTAACGCCTTAAGCAATCATACTATTCCAACTGATTTAACTTTTTATGGTGATAATATTCTTACCTACAATAAATTGGGTCGAGATAGGCGGGCGCGTCATGAAGTTTGTGCGTTTATGACTAAGAAAGCACCAGTATTTTGTACTGTATTAAGTAGTTATAAGGGAAGAGATATAGAAGATCGTTTATTCTTCCAAGAATTAAGTAAGTTGATCTTTTCACATGTAAAAACTGCTAAGATTGAAAAATAGGAATCCGGGGAGAATTAGGATTCCTATTTTTATGCTCTAAAGGATACAATAGCAACAAGAACATAACGATGGAGGATAGATTTTTGAAGAATATTTTTCAAGAAATAAATAAGTATACTAATAATTTCAGAAAATATTGGCTTCAATATATAGCTTTATTTATTGGAATTGATCTTTTTACGCAGGTGCTTATTATTCCGCTTTTTAGGTATCTTACTACAGCTATTTTAAAAGCTAGCGCAATTCCGTTTATTTCATATCAAAATATTATTACGATTATCAGTACACACACTTTGATGTTTCTCTGTTTAATTCTTGAATTGATTGTTTTACTTCTAGTAATTTATGGTGAATTTTCACTGATATTATTAGGAATTAGGGAAATTTCTCAGGGAAGATTTTCATTGAGGGCCTTATTTAAAGAACTATGGCAATCATATCGATCAGTTCGAATTAGTTCAGTTTTGCTACTAGCAGTGTATTTCTTGTTAATTGTTCCGTTTGCTGATCTAGTTTATCGAACACCATTACTAGCTAAGGTTCAAATTCCAGAATTTATTTTAGATTTTATGACACGGAATATTTGGCTTGCTAGTGGATTAATAATCTTTTACTTGTTGGCTTTCATTTTGGGTATTCGTCTTATTTTGACGCTTCCAATTATGATCTATCAAAGAAAAAAGACTTTTCTTGCTATGAAGGAAAGTTGGAAATTAACTAGTCATAAGTATTGGTGGAAGATCCTGAGTCGCCTGTTAGTATTAGGGCTTAGTGTAAGTATAATTTTATTGATTTTTAATCTGTTAATTTATCTTTGCCAATTAGGCTTAGATCATTTGCCGAGAAATATCAGTTTTAGCTTTGCTGTATTTAATCTTTTACTGGTTCAATTAGTCAGTGAGTTAGTTGCAATTTGGATTAGCGTTGTTTCACTTTTAATTGTGGTGGCGCCATTAAAGAGTTTTAAGCTTCAAAGTAAAGTTAAAAAAACAATAAAACTAAAAATGCTAGCTTTATGTTTAATGCTAGTTTTTACACTTGCTGCTGGTGCAAACAATGTTTTATATTTAAAAGAAATCGATATGCAGCGTCCGCTTACCATTTCACACCGCGGAGTAAGTAATAAAAATGGCGTACAAAATACTATTCCAGCTTTGAAAAAGACGGCCAAGCTTCATCCAGATTATGTAGAAATTGACTTACATGAAACAAAAGATAAGCAATTCGTAGTTATGCATGACGAAAATTTAAAACAATTAGCTGGAATTAATAAAACGCCAAAAGATCTAACTTTAAAGCAACTAACTAGAATTACGCTTCATGAAGATGGACATCAGGCCAAAATTGCTAGTTTTGATCAGTATTTAAAAGCCGCTGCTAAAATAAAACAAAAATTGTTGATTGAAGTTAAGACAACGCCAAATGATTCGCCTAAGATGCTTCAGAATTTTAATAAGAAATATGGAAAATTAATTATTAAACGAAAATATCAAGTTCAATCGTTAGACTATAGAGTGATTGAAGGTTTGCATCAGATTAATCCTAAGTTATTTGTTTTATATATTCAGCCATATAATTTCACCTATCCTCAAAGCGTGGCCAATGGATACTCTATGGAATACTCAACTTTAAATAATGACTTTATTTGGCAAGCGCAATTACAGAACAAGCCTGTTTATGCTTGGACGGTTAATACCCCAAATATGATGATGAAGATGATGTATGACAATGTAAATGGAATTATTACCGATCAACTTGCTGAATTAAATGAAACTATTAAAGATTTTGAAGATAATCGGAGTTATGCGAATAAGTTATTAAACTTTATTTTGATATTGCCTGACGAAAGCGCTTCATGATAGTATGGGTATATACCAGTTATTGCTACGCCAATATTTTGATTTACTTCCCATTTATGGCAGCATTCAATAAACGTCAATTGGTTGAAAAAAGTAAGAGGCTAGAGAAATGGTTACTAGAATTATAAGTGCAAATGCCAGTGAAATTTTAAAGATGAATGGTGCAGAATTAAAACAAAGCATCAAAGCTAGTGAAGGTAGAACTGTACTAAGTGAAAATGTAGTTATTGAGCCGGCAATTGATGGCTTGACGACTTCAGAAATTGCGGCTGCTTTTGGGGCTGATTTAATCTTATTGAATTTATTCGATACTTTGAACCCTAAAGTAAGTGGATTAACAGTGGACAAGCCAGAAGATACAGTTAAGAAACTTCAAAAACTAACAGGTCGACCAATTGGAGTAAATCTAGAGCCTGTCGATAATAGTGCAAAGATGGAATCGACAAAATTACAAATTTCATTAGGTAGGACTGCAACGGCTGACTCAATAAAAGCTGCCGAAAAGCTTGGATTTAACTTTGTTTGCTTTACTGGAAATCCTGGTACAGGCGTAACTAATAAAATGATTGCTAAAGCTGTAAAAACAGCTAAGGAAAACTTTTCAGGATTGATTATTGCCGGAAAAATGCATGGAGCTGGAGTAGATGAACCAGTTGCTAATGAAGAATCAGTTAAAGCTTTTCTAGATGCAGGAGCAGACGTGATTTTAGTTCCAGCTGTTGGCACAGTTCCAGGTTTTACTAGCGAAGAATTAATCAAAATAGTAAAAATGGTTCATGAACATGGAGGATTAGTGATGAGTACAATCGGAACTAGTCAGGAAAGTTCTGGTGCTCAAACTGTTCATGATATTGCCTTACAAAATAAAATCTGCGGCGTTGACGTGCAACATATTGGTGATGCAGCCTGGGGAGTAGTTTCGCCTACTGAGACTATTTTTGAATTAAGTAAGACGATTAGAGGGATGAACCATACGATTTCTCGAATGGCACGTTCAATTAATAGATAAAGAAAATAAAGAAGATATCTTGGCAAAATTGGCTCGTGATATCTTCTTTATTTTTTAATATTCAGTTTTACCTAAATCATCTTCTGGACGGTGGAGCTGGAGACGTAAGCCATAGACAGAAAATTTTTCACTATCAGCTTTACGATTCAGCTTTAAATGCAAATGGTCACCATCTTGATCAAATTCTACTTCGTTTCGAGTATCAATCCAAGCTGCTTCTTCAACATGAGGAACGTGCTTTAATTCAATGCTATCTTCAAGTGGAATATGAATAAAAATATAGCGTTGATATTTGGCAATCGCATTGTAGAAGACGTGCACATTATCTTCATCTGCTTTAATTTCGTGGTCAGCACGGCTTTCATAATATGCATGACCGAAGCGATCAATCCACTTACGCAAAGTTTCAATTGCTGGCTCTGATTCGTTATTAATTGATCCATCTTGGTTTAATTTAACTTCAAAATAGATATTCATGTCATCTAGACGAGCAGCAATTAATTTAGCTAATACGTCAGGAGAGATTAATTTTTCTGCTGGACGTTTTTGACAAAACTTTATTGCATATTTTTGACAAGCATCTTGTAAAGCAGCCACTTGTGAGTCGTCGCCATCTTTAATACTTACTCCTCTAAAACCGAAGTCGCGTGCATGGCGTACCAGAGCGTCGGCATTAATCGTACCTTTAGGAGCAACTTGATATTGCAAAACAAGCCCAATATTTAAATCTTCTTTTTCACACATTTTATTATTCGCTTTCTATGTCGTATTCAAGATTGATTATAAGTGGAAAAGAAATTTTAAGCAAAGCAAAATAGTTTCACGTATAATTAAGATGACTATAGAAGGGAAAAAAATGGTTATTTTCAACATTATTTTATATATTACAATTGGTTTTATCGTATATTTTGGCTATCAAACAGTACTTCATTATCATAAGCATGAAAATGTTAATTTTTTGCGTGGCTTAATTATTAGTACGTTAGTGTTGGCAGTTTTAGTTTCTTTACAAATTTATTGGGCATTACCAAATATTATTGGGTTGTTTTTATGGCTGTTCATTATGTTCTTGTTTATTAGCGTGGCAGCTAGTGCTAGGTACATTGCAGCTAATCCGCAAGATAAGAAAAAGAGAAAAGTGGAATTAATTATTTCTGCTATTTTAGCAGTTATTAGTTTAATTATTTTATTTATCGTGGTTGCTAATGTCAGATAATATGAGAATAATTATCGCTCCTGCTAAGAAAATGAAAGTTGATCAAGACACTTTTTTAGTTAGATCTAAGCCTGCTTTTTTAAACAAGACGCAAGAATTGTTAGATTTTTTGAAGACTAGAGATTTCGAGCAGTTACAAAATTTGTGGAGAGCAAATAATAATATTGTCCGAGCAAATCAAAGGAATTTTTTGATCAGTAAGCTTGATAGAAATCTGACTCCAGCGATTTTGGCATTTTCAGGGATTCAATATCAATATTTGGCTGGAGATGTTTTACCTCAAGAAGGATTAGATTATCTTCAAGATCATTTACGTATTTTATCGGGATTCTACGGTATTTTGAGACCATTTGATGGTGTGATTTCCTATCGCTTAGAATTAAAAACGCAAATGACAGGATTTAAAGACTATAGTTTGTATCATTTTTGGGGAGACTTACCTTATCAAGAACTATTTAATAATGCAGAAACTGTTATTAATTTAGCATCTTTAGAGTATTCACGTTTGATTTCTCCGTATTTAAAAGATGGTCAAAAAATGATCACAATTAAGTTTTTAGAGAATAAAAATGGAAAATGGCGTCAAAGTGCTACTCATGCGAAGATGGCGCGTGGAGAAATGGTGCGTTTTATGGCTAAAGAACAAATTAATGATCCAGAAGATTTGAAAAAATTTTCTGATTTTGGTTATCTATTTTCTGCAGCAGATTCTTCCAAAGAAACCTACGTCTTTAAAAAACACTTGTAATTAATATGGATAAATGCTAAATTCTTCTTATATCTAATTTTGGGGAGAATAAAAATGAAAAGATCTGAGTTAAAATCAAATGCGAAAGAACAATTACGTGGTAATTGGTTCTGGGCAGTTGGTTTATGTTTGGTTGGCGCAATTATGGCTAGTTTGACTAGTTCCTTTAGCGTTGGAATTCTAGGCGGAATGGTTTTATATGGTGTTACCTATACGTTTTTAACCTTAGCAGATGGTAAAAAGATTGAAAATATTTTTAGCGCTATGTTTTCTGGATTTACTAGTCGTAAGTTTTTGCCAACGTTATTAACATCTTTGCTCGTTAATATTTTTATTTCTTTGTGGACAATTCTTTTAATTATCCCAGGAATTGTTAAAGGATATTCTTATTCAATGGCACCATACATTGTTAAGGATCTGGCTGAAGCCGGCGAAGATATTGCACCAACTGAAGCAATTAGTGAAAGCCGCAAATTAATGGATGGTCATAAGGGTGAGTTATTCTTATTAGATTTAAGTTTTATTGGTTGGGCAATTTTAGCTACTATTCCGTTAGGTTTAGGTTGGCTCTGGCTTACTCCTTATTATCAAGCAACTAAAGCAAATTACTACCGCCAATTAGCTGGTGATCAGTTCAAAAAGACTATTGAAGCATAAAAAAGAGAGATCGGTGTCGATTTCTCTTTTTGCTTATAATTAAAAAGTATTACTATTTTGTAAAAATTCTGCAGTTAGATCAGCTGCAGTTCTTTGATAAGTATCAGTAAAGCTATGGTCTGCACCTTCAACTAAGTGAAGAGTACTATTTTCATAGACTTGATCGTATTTTTTTGAGGCATCGGGGGAGACAACTGTGTCATTTGTACCGTGTATTAAGCAGACTGGTCTGGTAAAGTGAGCTGATACTTCGTAAATAGGTAATTGTTGCGCAACGCGTAAGTAAAAACCGCCTAATGTTAGATCTTTAAATGGTAAGCGATCTGGAATATGGTCCGGATTATACTTTACGCCTTGCGTACTCCCTTTGAGAGCATCAGTTTTTAAAGTAGCAGCTGGAGCTAAAAGGACTACTTTTTTAATAATATCTGGATAGAGTCCGGCAAGCATTGAAGCAACAACACCACCTTGAGAATGCCCTACCAAATAAATATTACGTACATGTGGATCAGTTTTAACGTAATTTAAAATTGCATTAGCATCTTCAATTTCATTTAGAACAGTCATGTTTTCAAATTCTCCATCAGAATCACCATGACCGTTAAAATCAAAACGCACACTAGCAATATTTTCGTCACGTAGTTCATCAGCAATTTCTTTTAGAAGGAGTGTATTGCGGTTAGCAGTGAAACCGTGAAAAATAATTGCCATGTCATAGATTTCTCCAAAAGGTTCTTCACGAGTTCCAACTAAGTTCAAGCCATCGCGCTCAATTGTAATTGTTGCCATATAAATGCCTACTTTCTTTTTCTTTAACTTCATTATAGTCTGACATGTGAGATAATTTAGTAGCTTAATGAATCTTTAGTATAATATTTTCTTGAATAGTAAATAAAGGATTGTGATGATATGGATTTGTTATTAGTGAGACATGGAGTTAGTGAGCACAATACTTCAGATGTAATCTCCGGCGGTACTAGTAACCCTAACTTAAGCCAAGCTGGCGTGAAACAAGTAGAAGAAGTAAGTAAAATAATTGATAATAATAAAATTGACCAAGTATATGCTAGTCCCTTAATTCGTGCTAAAAGAACGGCGCAGATTTTAACTGATTTTCAAAAAGATATTATTACTGATGATCGGCTTAAAGAAATGGATTTCGGTTCATGGGAAGGTCAACATGCGGAAGAATTGAAGGTAAAATATCCAGATGCATTTGATGATTTAGGAACCATCAATAGCAAATATACAAAATATGCTAAAAATGGCGAAACTTTTGAGCAGGTAGCTGATCGAGTTGAAGAATTTTTAGCTGAAATTCAACCATATTCTAATGACAAAACGATTATGGTTGTCTGTCATGGTTTTGTAATTAGGAGTTTAATAGCTAGATGGTTTAAACTAAAAATTGAAGATGTAATGACAGTCAGAAATGTCAGTTTTACTGAACTTCATTTTGAAAAAGATGATATTGAGCGACCACGGTTAATGACATTTAATCGGACAGAGCCTTTAT
Organism: Lactobacillus paragasseri; assembly: GCF_003584685.1. Lineage (NCBI taxonomy): Bacteria > Bacillati > Bacillota > Bacilli > Lactobacillales > Lactobacillaceae > Lactobacillus > Lactobacillus paragasseri. Next base: position 1,792,922 of record NZ_AP018549.1, on the reverse strand, counting down.
ATTACGGAACTAAGAGGTAATAAGATTTTATGAGAGTAGTAATTTTACGTCATGGAACTACTGAATTGAACAAGCAAGGGATGATTCAAGGATCAAGCGTTGATCCCGATCTAAGCGAAGAAGGGCGTGCTTATGCAGAAAAAGCAGCTAAAAATTTTGATCCTAGTCAATTTGATGCAGTTTATGCTAGTCCTTTAAAAAGAGCGCAAGAAACTGCCAGAATTTTTGTAGGTAATAAAACTCCAATCAAAACCGATAAGCGAATTGAAGAATTAAATTATGGTTCTTGGGATGGAAAATCTTCGTTTGAATATCGGAAGAAGTATCCAGATGCTTTTAATAAAAAAGGTCTAATTACCGATAATATTTATAAGTATGCTTCAGACGTTGAAAAACGAGAAGATTTCAGACGAAGAATTGCTTCATTCTTTGATGATTTGTACCAAAAGCATTAAACTGACACAGTTTTAGTAGTCTGCCATGGTGTGGTAAGTAGAATGATTTGTGCTCACTTTTTAACTAATGGTGATATTAAGTGCTTTGATCAAATGCAAAATTGTGGACTAGCAGAATTGGATATTAACCAAGAATTTGGTACTTTAGTTTACTATAATCGAGTTTTAGCATAATTAAGATCTCATGCAGAAAGAGGGCATGAGATCTTTTTATTCATAAATATTGACACGGTGTCACTTTAAGAATAAACTTAAGCTGTATTAAAAATGACACGGTGTCACAAGAGGAAATGATATGGTTAGTGAAACATTTATAAATCTATCGGATGAAAAAAAGCAAAAAATTGCACAGGCACTCTTGAAAGAATTTAGTACTTATCCTTTAGCTAAGGCTCAAGTAGCGCGGATTGTAAAGGATGCAGGTATTGCTAGGGGAGCATTTTATAAATATTTTGGAGATTTAAAAGATGCATATGGTTATCTCTATAGTTTAGCAATGAAAGAGGTCCATATGGGACCACCAACAAGGCTAAAAGAATTTGACCCAGAATTTTTTTATAAGATGACTGTTAATTTTATTGATCAGACAGAAAATAGTATTTATTTTGATTTAATTAAATTGCACCTTAGTCAAAATCAAGCCTTTATAGGAGAAGATGAGAAGCAAAAAGATGCTTTTCTAAATTTGAACTCTCAAGTTTGGGCTGCGATGGTTTTAACTCATGAAGCAATCGATTTAGCCTTGTTTGATAAAAAGAATAAAGCAAAAATCCTTAAACGTTATCATGAAAGTTTATGTTTATTGCAAAGAAAGTAGGCAAAAATGTTTTTAGCTTTAAAAGAAATAAAATACGAAAAATTGCGTTATGGCTTAATTACTTTGATGATTTTTTTAATTTCATATTTAATTTTTATGCTTTCATCGCTAGCAGTTGGTTTAGCTTCGCAAAATACGCAGGCAGTTAACAGTTGGCAAACAAAATCAGTTGTATTGAATGACAATGCTAATGTAAGTTTGAGTCAGTCACTTCTTACTAAGGCAGATTTGAAAGACTTTAAAAAGACCAGTAATGATAGCTTCGTTGGCTTAGTACCTATTGTGGTTAAAGAGAAGGAACATCAGACGATTTCTGCTCAATTTGTCGGTTTAAAGAAAGACGAATACATATATAAAGATTTAGAACTTGTTTCTGGTCGAAAAGCTAGACATAACAATGAAATAGCTGTTGATCAAATTATGTGGGATCGCGGTTATCGTCTGGGTGATAAAGTTACCTTAAATGGAAGTGATCAAAAGTATAAAATTGTTGGTTTCTTAAAAAATGCCAAAATTAATATCGCTCCAATTGCTTATGGTACGATGGCAACTTGGAGAAAATTACGTCCAATGGCCCCAAATGTTGAAGCTTCTGGGATTATTTCTAAAAAGAACCTAGATTTCAAAGCTAAGAATGTTAAATCTTATGACAAGCAAACTTTTATTAATAAGTTGCCCGGCTATACTGCTCAAAATTCAACTTTTGAATTAATGATTGGTTTCTTGTTCGTAATTTCATTAATTATTATTGCGGTATTTTTATATATTTTAACGATGCAAAAGATGCCAAATTATGCGGTTTTAAGAGCACAAGGAATTCCAAGCAAGACTTTAATTGGCGCAACGTTAAGTCAATCGCTTATTTTGGTGATTTTAGGTACGGTTTTAGCATATATTCTGATGCTCATTACAGTTAGCGTGATGCCGGCTACTGTGCCAATTAATTTTGCACCATGGATTATGATTTCGACTTTTGCTGGGATGATTTTAATGGGAATAATCGGTGGTTTGATTCCAATTAAATCAATTCTTAAAGTTGACCCTTCAAAGGCTGTTTAAGGAAGGAAAAGTTCTATATGTCAGTAATTGAATTAAAAAATATCAGTAAATCATACGGCCAAGGAAATGCTAAGGTCGACGCTCTTAAAGATGTGAACTTTGAAGCTAAAGAGGGAGAAGTTGTTCTAATTGAAGGTCCTTCCGGAGCTGGTAAGAGTACTTTTTTAACGATTGCGGGAGCCCTTCAGAAACCTACTTCTGGTGAAGTTTTTATTGGTGGAAAAGATGTAACGAATTATTCGCCTAAACAAGCTGATGCCTTAAGATTAGATAAAATAGGCTTTGTACTTCAAGCTTATAATTTGGTGCCATATTTGACTGTTAAAGAGCAATTTATTTTAGTAGATAAAGTTAAAAAAAGTGGCAATATGAGTAAAGACAGATTGGATAATTTATTAAATGAATTAGGAATTATGCAATTAATAAATAAATATCCTAAAGAATTATCTGGTGGTCAGCAGCAGAGAGTTGCAATCGCAAGAGCTCTATATGCAGATCCAGCAATTATTTTAGCTGATGAGCCTACAGCTTCGTTAGATAGTGAAAAAGTTGAAGAAGTAGGAAAATTATTTAAAAGCCTAGCTAAACAAAAAGAAAAGGCAATTATTTTAGTTACCCATGATTTAAGGCTTAATAAGTATTCTGATAAAATCTATGAAATGTTAGATGGACGTTTAAGTTTGAAAAAAGGATAAAATTCATCTTGAACTATATTCAAGAAAGCGGTAACATAATATGCGAAAAGTGAATGTAGTGAGATTGTAGCAACTTTTTGCACAAAACCCACTTAACCCTGTTGATAAAGGGCTAAGTGGGCTTTTTTGTTGCTTTAAAGGAGGCAAGATGAAGATAACTAGAATTTTAAACAATAGCGCTGTGATTAGTGAAAACCAAGATCATGAAGAAATTATAGCTCTTGGTAAAGGTATTGCTTATGGTAAAAAAGTTGGGGATGAGTTTGATAAGCGGAAGATATATAAAATTTTTACGCCATTGTCTGATAGTCAAAGAAAGTTATTGCTAGAGACAATTCATGAAACAGATCCTATTTTCTTTCAAATTTCACAAAAAATTGTGGATAGATTGAAACATGAAGAGAATATCGAATTAGCTGATAGTGTATATATTACTTTGACAGATCACCTTGCTACAAGTGTAGAAAGAGCGAAAAAGGGTTTGTATTTAAGTAATAAATTTATTTGGGAAGTTAAAAATTACTATCCAAAAGAATACAGATATGGTTTATGGGCTTTAAAGTTGTTAGATGCGCAATTTGATTTGAATTTTCCAGAAGATGAAGCAGGTTTTATTGCGGTACATATCATTAGTGGAGAGCTTGGGAATGATATCAGTGACTTTAGTAAATCTGTTGATTTTATAAAGTCAATTACTAAGATTGTTAGATACTATTTTCATATTGATATTGACTATCAATCCTTAAATTATAATCGTTTTGCCGTTCATTTGAAGTTCTTCTGGAAGGCAATGATGTATAAAAAAGATCAATCAAGCTTTGGAGACTTAAGTAGAGAAATTTTAAATGTAATAAAAAATAGTGATATTGAAGCTTATAAATGTGCTTTGAAGATAAAAGAGTATATTTCGGAAAAATACAATTATGAATTAAACAATGAAGAAATTATGTATTTAGCTATACATATTAACAAGATCGTACACGGAGAAGAAAAATGAGTTATGAAAAGATGAACAAACAAATCATAGCCGCTGTTGGTGGAGAAGATAATATTCAATCAGTTGTCCACTGTGCAACAAGATTACGATTTGTTTTGAAAGACGAAAGTAAAGCAGATGATGCAGCCGCTGCAAGAATTCCGGGCGTTCTGCAAGTTGTAAAAAAGGCTGGACAATATCAATTAGTTATTGGAAGCACCGTAGAAGATGTTTACAACGATTTGGTTAAAATGATTAATATTGAAAATGACGATAATTATAAGTCTACGCCTAAAGAAAAGAAAAATATTTTCGACACTGTAATCAGTGTTATTACAGGATCCATTGCGCCAGCTATTCCATTACTTGCTGGTGCTGGTATGGGTAAAGTTTTACTCCTGATTTTAACAATTAGTGGCCTACTGTCAGATAAAAGTCAGACATATCAAATTTTGAATTTAATTTTTGATACTGGATATTTCTTTATGCCAGCCTTTATTGGATTTTCTGCCGCTAAAGTATTCAATACTGATCAGTATTTGGGCGCTTTTATGGGCTTAGTAACTGAGCACCCAATTTGGACAGCAATGGTTGCAGCTAAAAAGCCAGTGGAGTTCTTAGGGATGCCGGTACAGTTGATAAAGTACTCTTCTACTTTAATTACTGCGATTATTTCTGTTTGGATTATGTCTTACATTTACAAGTATGTTAAGAAATATACTCCTAACATGGTTAAGATTTTTATGGTGCCAATGTTAACAATGTTAATTACGGCTCCACTAATCTTCCTAGTAATTGGGCCAATTTCTAACATGATTTCAGAAGGAATTGGATTTATTTCTATGTGGCTATTCCACAATGCAGGTATTGTGGCTATTCCGATCTTAGCAGCTGCATATCCATGGCTTGTTTCAATCGGTATTCACAAAGCTTTAAGTCCAATTAGTATTCAATTAGTAGCTACTCAAGGATTCGATCCAATTATTCGTGTAGTCGCATTATGTTCAAATATGTCTCAAGCAGCTGCTTCATTGGTTGTCGGTATGAAGAGTAAGAACAAAGAATTAAAGAGTTTAGCATTGTCATCAAGTGCTACTGCTTATTTAGGCGGAATTACAGAACCAGCATTGTTTGGTGTTAACTTACCATTAAAGAAACCTATGTATGGTGCAATGATTGGTGGTGCAATTGCTGGTGTTGTTGCAAGTTTTATGAAGATTAAAGCCTTTATTTACGTAACTCCTGCATTTTTAAGTTTGCCAATGTGGGTTTCTAAAACTGAAAATTTTGTCATTCAAGCTATTATTGTAATTATTGTTGCTAGTGTAGCTACATTTATAGCTACTTGGGCAATCGGATTTGATGATCCTGTAGACGAAAAGTCAGAAAAAAATAAGCAAAAAGAAAAATTTGAACAAACTCATGAAAAGCATGATTTAAAGAGCCCTGTAAAGGGAACTGTTGAACCACTTAGTGAGGTTAATGACGAAACTTTTGCTAGTGGAGTAATGGGTAAAGGAATTGCAATTGTTCCTAGTGAAGGTAAAATATACGCACCTGATGATGGGGTAGTTACAGCTACTTTTGATACTGGGCATGCAATTGGATTACATTTAGACAATGATGCAGATGTTTTAATTCATATTGGTATTGATACTGTTCAAATGAATGGTGATGGATTTAAACAATTAGTAAAAAAGGGGGACCATGTAAAAGCTGGACAGGAATTAGTTGATTTTGATATTGATAAAATTAAAAAAGCCGGCTATGATCCAACAGTTATGATGATTGTGTTGAATAGTAAAGATTTCTTAGAAGTATTGCCAGTTGTAAATAAAAAGGATGAGAAAAAAGATGTTACAACGAGTAGCAATGTCATTGTATTAGCTTAGGAGAAAATAGTATGAAATATTATCATGTTCCTCAAGACTTTAGGTGGGGCGTTGCGACAGCAGCTAATCAAGTAGAGGGTGCTTGGAATGAAGATGGCAAAGGACTTTCAATTGCTGATTGTGAACGTTATGATCCTAAAAAAGCTAAGGCAGGTTATAAAGTTGCAAATGATATAACCAGCTCTGAGATTCAAAAAGCTATTAAAGACAAGAAAAGCGATGGCTGGGGAAAGAGACACGGGGTCGATTTTTATCATACATACCCTGAAGATATAAAAAAACTTGCTGCTACTGGAATTAATACCTTTAGAACTTCAATTGCATGGAGTAGAATTTTTTCAAATGGTGATGATCCTGAACCTAATGAAAAAGGTCTAAAATTTTATGACAATTTATTTGATGAGCTACATAAATATAATATTGAGCCAATTATTACGCTGTCACATTATGAAATGCCATTAAATTTAGTTTTAAATTATGATGCTTGGTATGATCCAAAAGTCAGAGATTATTTTATGAGATTTGCGAAAATTGTTGTAGATCATTTTCATAAAAAAGTGAAATATTGGATTCCTATTAACGAAATTGATAGTATTTTACGTCATCCGTTTTCTTCAGCGGGGTTAGTTAAAGATAGATTTCCAAATAAAAATTTTGAAAAAGTTATATACCAAGCAATGCATAATCAATTCGTTGCAGCTGCGTTAATTACAAAATATATTCATGAGAACTATACTGATCTATTGGTTGGCTCGATGATTACTAGCACGATGGTTTATCCTTACAATAGCGATCCTCGAAATAGCCTAAAAAGTGTACAAGTAATGCGAGAAAGTTATAATTTTAGCGATATTCAAATTCGTGGTAACTATCCGTTAAATTTATTATCAAAACTCAAAAAACTTAATGTGAAGATAACGGAAAAAGAACTAAAAGTAATTAGAGATAATACGGCAGACTTTGTGGCATTTTCCTATTACTCTTCTATTTGTACTGCTTTTGATACTACTGGCTTAAAAATTACGAAAGCAAATAGAACTGAGGGAGTTTATAATAAATATTTACCGACTAGTGATTGGGGTTGGCAGATTGATCCAGTGGGATTAAGAATCATATTAATTAATTTATATGACCGCTATCAAAAACCTTTATTTATTGTAGAAAATGGATTAGGCGCAAAAGATAGTTTGACTAAAAGTGGAAAAGTTCATGATGATTATCGAATTGATTATTTGCGTAAGCATATTAGGCAAATGCTAATTTCTTTAGAAAATGATGGGATAGAGTTGATGGGATATTGTATGTGGGGAATGACGGATATGATTTCAGCATCAACTACCCAAATGTCCAAGCGATATGGCTTGATTTATGTTGATTTGGATGATTTAGGAAATGGAAGCTATCGACGTTACTTAAAGGACTCCTACTTTTGGTATCAAAAGTTGCTATCTTTTGGAGATAAAATTCCTAAAGATTATTTAGATAAATAAAAAAATACGCAGACACCAATAAAGTGTCTGCGTATTTTTTATGAACGTATTACAAATTAGGATCAATCCTAAATCTCAATGGAGAATCTGCCGTTTGAGCAGTGATAAGTTTTGCAATTAATTTTTGATAGTTCTTAATAGCAACATCAGCTAGTTTTTTGTTTGCTTCATTGACTAGATCAATTTTTTTAGCATTATCTTTTTCTTGAGCTAATTTTTTGTCGTATTCAACTCGTAATTTATTCAAAGTTAGATTAGTTGCTTTTTGTGTATTAACTAAATCAGTCGCATATTTACTCCAATTTCGATCAACTAAGACGCTAACCATTTTAAATACCCAGTAGGCAGAATTAGTTGTAAATTCTTCTTTGCCATATTTAAACATCGTAGGTACTTTAGTTCCTTGAGGATAGAAAGGAATATAAACGCTTTGAGCAGCTATTCCCATTGCTAGCCAATGAACCATATCATTATCTCTAAGTTGTAGTAAATGTGATTCTTGAGTAGTAGCTACCGCGATTGGGCGATAAGCAGGCTGACCCTCATTTTTAGAATTAGTTAAATCATATTTTGTACCATTGAAGTGGTCGCTTAAGACACGTTGTGCTTCTTGAATTGACACAGGATGATCGGGTTTTCTAATAAATGGCAAGTCAAAACTTTCGGGATTTTGCTCTACAGATGGAGTTAGAAGTTTTTGCCCACTCCAAACACGAGGCGTATTGTAAGTTAAGTCTGAATCATCATGTGTACCAAAAATTAATCTAAAATTAAATGGTTTATTCTTTGGCCAGAGATTATTTTGATAAACGAAATCTTGAATGCCAGGAGAGGTAATGAAATTCTTTTTATCATTAAAATCAATTACTTGAATTGCTAATTGATTAGCTACTACGGCATAAGAATCGTCGGGAATACGCTGAGCAACATAATGATGACCAGAACCAATCTCCATATACCAGGCTTCATCTCTATCTGCGAATAAAATCCCGTCTGCTTCGGCAGCTCCATGTTTTTGGATGATTTTACCTAAGCGTTCTACTCCTTCTCGAGCAGACCTAATGAAAGGTAGAACAACCGTTATCATTGCTTCTTCTAGGATGCCTTTTTCTTCATCGAAGGGATCAACAGCCATGACACGGTCATTAGCATAAGCACTTTCTGTAGCACTCATTGCAACGTGATATTCATTGATTCCGTCCTCTTCGAATACACCATATTTATCTGTCCATTCAGGAGTAGAGGAATAAGAAAAACATTCATTAGGTAGTGTTATTTGAAATTTATTATCTTTTGATTTAAAAATGTTATTTTTCTTTATTTGATGTTGGTTAAACGCAAGATGCTTTGGCCAGGCGGTTTTTGCATCTTCATTACGGCCAATAATTACACTGCCATCAACAGTGGCTTTTTTACCAATTAAAATCGATGTACAAGAAGAACGTCCAACAGGAGATGTCATAGGTTTCACACTTTCTATTGATATAATATAATCTATATTGTATAACGTATAAAACTTAAAAATAAGTGAGGGCATTAAAATGGCAGAATTACCAGAAGATAAAAAAATTATTCTTACAACTGATTACAAAGATAATACCATTAATATGGAATTTTCTGACAATTTAGTTGATAATCGTGAAAAAGGATATATTCTTTCAGCCGCATTTTTTGCATTTGCTGCAAATGAAGGCCTAGATAAACAACAAGTTATTGAAATGGTCAATTCCCATTATGATCAATTTACTGGGGATGATGATTCGAGTTTATTTAAAAGATTATAGAAATTGAGATAAAATTCTCCACATTTTCATTTTTTTGTTATAATATAGTCACGGAGAAAATAACAGATGTTAGACAATTTCTGCTATTTTTAGATGATCTCTATGTGTTGATGTTGATAATATAATTAAGTGAGGTAATTAAAGTGGCTAGAAAAAAAGAAATAGACAAGCAAAGAATTCTCGATGCTGCTTATAAATTAGCAGTTCGTGGTGGAATTGAAAGTTTAACTGCAAGAAATATTGCAAAGGCAGTTAACTGCTCAACCCAACCAATTTATCTTGAATTTGAAAATATGCAGGATTTACGTAATCAAGTTCTAGCAAGAATTTCTGATGAATTGAAGTCTAACACTCTTCAACAGAACTTTACAGGTGAACCATTGATTGATTTAGATCTTTCATACTTGTACTTTGCAAAAGAACATGTTGATTTATTTAGAGCAATGTTTGTAGATGGTAAGTTTGGCAATCAAATGATTGTTGATACTTTGATGGGACTTGGAATCGAAAAATTCAAGCAACAATTTGATGCAGAACAATATTCTGATGAAAGACTCAAGCATATTGTCATTGCCAACTGGATTGCTGCTACTGGATTAGCAACTTTACTCATTAACAAGATGGCAAACTTTACGCAAGCGCAAATGGTTAGCGTTTTGAAGGCGCAAATCCATGATGCGATGCTAAATGACCGTCTTACTAATGTGGAAGAAAATCCATTATTTGCTGCAGACACCGATGCTTCTCTTGAAGAACGTCTAGGCTAATTTTATGAATTAATTAAACACCGCTTTCAAGTGAAAGTGGTGTTTTTTTGTTAAAATTAAAATATAGCTTTCAAAATTATAAAGTTAAAACGTATAATTTAAGGGAAAGATAGTTAAGAGAAAGGTGACGTAGAAATGAAGCTCTTTGCAATTGTGGGTAGCAATGCAGATCATTCTTATAATCGTGATTTGCTAAAATTTATTAAAAAGCATTTTACTGGTAGATATGACATTGAATTAGGAGAAGTTAGAGATCTTCCAATGTTTAAGGAGGGAGTCGAAGAACCTGCTGAAGTGGCTAGTTTTGCTAAGAAAGTAACTGAAGCTGATGCAGTCTTAATCTCTACGCCAGAGCAACAACACTCAGTTCCTTCATCTTTAAAGAGTGCTTTAGAATGGCTTTCATCAGCTGAGCATCCGTTTAAGGATAAACCAGTGGTTATTGTAGGGACCTCAGTTTTGCCACAAGGTTCTGCTCGTGGACAAAGTCATTTAAAGATGGTACTTTCTTCTCCAGGTTTTAGCGCTAAAGTGTTTAATGGAGATGAATTTATGATGGGAACTGCTCCAGAACAATTTGATGAAAATGGTGATTTACCAGATGGAACTGTTAAGTTTTTAGACCATTTCTTTGATGAATTCGACGTTTTCTATTCTGAAGTAGGTAACTGCAAGTAGGGAGGTAGAACATGAAATTATTAGCAATTGTTGGTACGAATGCAGATTTTTCATATAACAGATTTTTGGAACAATTTATGGCTAAACGTTATCAAGATCAAGCTGAAATTGAAGTATATGAAATTGCTGACCTACCTCGTTTCAAGAAAGAAGCACAACCAGATAGCAAGGTTGAAGAATTTAAAAATAAAATTCGTGAAGCCGATGGTGTGATTTTTGCTACACCAGAATATGACCACGGAATCCCGTCTTCATTGAAGAGCGCAATGGAATGGACTGGTAGCCACGCTCAAGGAAATGCAGATGTGATGAAAATGAAGCCAGTTATGGTTTTGGGTGCATCTTATGGTATTCAAGGAGCTTCAAGAGCACAAGAAGAAATGCGTGAAATTTTACTTTCACCTGATCAAAGTGCTAATGTTTTGCCAGGAAATGAAGTTTTAATTGGGCATGCTGCAGATAAATTTGATAAAAATACTGGGGATCTATTAGACCAAGAAACAATCCATGCGATTGACTTGGCATTCAACAATTTTGTCAAATTTGTTGAACAAGCTAAAAAATAAGTAAAGTCTTATTTTTGCATTGTGAAAAAGAACTAGATGGATATTTTCTATCTAGCTTTTTTTGTCATTAAAGTTTATCATTTTAATGAAAGAAAGCATTTTCACAAAGCTTAGAAAAGAGAGATTGAGATGCTCGGTTTTTCAGTTTACTTGGATAAAGATTTAACAGCGGATGACCATAATTATTTGCTGGGAATGAGAAACGCTGGTTTTAACGAGGTATTTACTTCGTTGACCGGATTAAATGACAAAGCAGAGACAATTTTAAAGCGATTAAATCAGTTAACTAGTTGGTGCAAGGATCTAGAATTAAAGGTCATGGCTGATGTGTCGCAAGATGATTTACATTATTTAGGCTATGATTTAGCTGATGTAGAAAAATTAAAGACACTCAATGTTGCAGGCTTAAGAATTAATGATCAAGTATTGATGCGGTTTGTATCTAAATTATCTAAATCTATGTGGGTATCTTTAAATGCAATTTATTTGCAGCCAGAAGATATTACCCATTTAAAAGAAGAAGCAGCTAACTTTGATCATATTAGGGCTTTATTTGATTTTTATTCTCAATCAGAAACTGGAATGGATGAAAATTGGTTTAAGAAGAAAAATCAATGGCTACGTAAATGTAATTTAGAAACGGCAGCTTTTATTTCAGGAGATGGCGTTAAGAGAGGTCCATTTTTTGCTGGAGAGACTACGCTTGAATCTCAACGAGGTGTTTACCCCTTAGCTGCTGCTCTTAACTTGAAAGGCTTAGCTTGCAGCAATGTTATTGTAGGTGATCGTCTAACTAGCGAAACAATCAAGTCTTTCGCGCGTTATACTAAAGAACATGCAATTACACTTCATGTAATAGATGAAGAAAGTTCACTTCTTGAAGAAAATCAGTGGCATAATTATTTGTATCTCGCTCAAGATATCGTTAGACTACATTGTGAAGGAAAATTGCCCCAACTTGAAGCTCAAGAGTTGCCTTTAGACCGTCCAGCTGGAACTATTAGTATTAATAGTAATGGCTTAAACAGCGATGAAGTCCATATTGCTAAGCGTAACTTACCAGCTGATAAAGAAGTAAGAATAGTTGGTAAGGTTTGTGCTAATGAGTGTAGTTTGCTTTCACATATTGAGCCAGGACAAAAAGTTGTTTTTAAAAAATTAGAAAAGTAGGGATTACAAAATGATTAGGCCCAACGTTTTACCACTAGAGCATGTGCCTAATGCACGTGATTTGGGAGGCTATGTAGGTTTTGATGGCCGTAAAATTAAAATGCACCGTCTTCTTAGAACTGGTAAATTATGTCAAATGACCAAAGAAGATGAAACTTTTTTACTTAATTATGGCTTAACTAAAATTATTGATTTACGTTCACCTAAAGAAATCAAAATTACTCCTGATGTTATACCAGCGGGAATAGAACATATTGATAATCCAATTCATGGCAATCAAAGTGCAGAAACGGATCAAAAGATAGCGCAATTAAAGAAGACCTATACTAAAGATCAATATGCTGGTTTTAAAACGATGTGTCATCAATATTATTCTTCCGTTAGCCAAGAATACTCACAAAAGGCATTTAGAAGTTTGCTGAATATTTTTGCTAACACTAAAGATGGTGCAATTATTTTTCATTGTTCTGAAGGAAAAGATCGTACTGGTCTAGCTACAGTTTTAATTTTGTATCTTTTAGGCGTTGATATGGAAACTATCAGACAAGATTATCTATTTTCAAACTTAATGCTCGGAAGATATCAGGCTATGATGAATCAAAAGATAATTGATGAAGGCGGCGGTGTGGTTTTACGTGCCAACGTTAGAAGTTTAGCAAGTGTTGCAAATGAATACTTAGATACAGCTCTTTTATTAATTGATGAAAAATATGCTGGTCTTGATAACTATATTAAGAATGTTTTGAAGATTGATGATGAATTGATTCAAAGCCTAAGAGAATTATATTTAGAGCCAAAGAAGGCATCAAAATGATAGAGAACTATGCTTCAACTCCAATTTCAAAAGTTGGTCGTGGTTTAGGTACTGTTATTACTTTACAGATCTATGGCGATCAAAACGAAAAAATCCTAGATCAGAGCTTTGATTTAATTGCGGGATATGAGGATCGCTTAACTGTAAATCGTGATCATTCTGAAGTGATGGATATTAATCATGCCGCAGGTCTTCATCCTGTTCAAGTTTCGGCAAGTACATATAACTTAATTAAATTAGCAGTTTATGAAAGTAAGCAAAATTTTGGCTTTAATGCGCTTATTGGACCAGTTGTAAAACTCTGGCATATTGGCTTTAAAGGCGCACATGTTCCTACTGATGCACAGATTAAAGCGAAGATGGGCTTAACTAATCCTGATGATGTTGTTTTAGATGATGCTAACCAGACTGTCTTCCTAACTAAAAAAGGGATGGAACTTGATTTAGGAGGTATTGCTAAAGGCTATATTGCAGATAGAATTAGAGACCTTTGGCGTGCATACGATGTACGAGCTGGGATTATCAATTTAGGCGGCAATGTTTTATTCGTAAATAGTTCTCCAAAAAGGGCAAGTGGCGAATGGATTTTAGGTGTTCAAGATCCGAAAAAGAAGCGTGGAGATAACCTTACAACTGCGACAGTTCACGAATGCTCAGCTGTAACTAGTGGGACATATGAACGCTTTTTAGAAATTAATGGAAAAAAATACCACCACATTATTGACCCTAAGACTGAATATCCAGTTCAGACTCATGTGGCAGGGGTTACATTATTTACTAGGGATTCGGTTCAAGCAGAGATTGAATGTAAACGACTATTTTTTGCTGGTGGATCTATTCCTGGATGGAAAAATGATAAAGCCGGTCGCTATGGTGCAATATTTGTGTACGATGATGATTCAATTGAAAGAATCGGCGTATAAAAAAAGATTCGGAAATTTCCGAATCTTTTTTTGTGAAATATTAACCTACAGTTCGACTAATACCAAAGATTGTCTTAAAGACCCCGTTAGATAAACCTGGAGTGTTGTAAATAATCACTCGTAAAATTGGTGAATCGACTGTTTGCTGGATGAACCAAGGATTTTGAAAAGCTTGGCACATAGATAAGGCAACGTAAATTAAGAAGTAAGCTGCAATAAATGAAACAATTGCTCCGAGGACATTGTCTAACAGATTACTTAGCCCTTTATTAGTACGATCTCGTTTAGGGAGCCAGCCTTTGAATATTTTTAGAATCATCTTTCCGATAAACCAAATTACGAAGAAAGCTAAGAAACGGTAACCGATTAATTCCAGACTAACATTACCAGTTGTTGGAACTAGATTACCTGAGAATTGTTGGTAGAACCAATTTCCTAGGCTATTTTGACCTAAAATTGCAGCAGCAAAGACAATTGCCCCAAAAATCATATTAATAACACGTTGAGCAAATCCCAGCTGGTATCCTTTGTAGGTTTGGTAGCCAAGATAAAGAATCACAATAAGCGTAACAATCATGAATTTAACCCCTTTTGCTAATCATTATAGCCTATAGATATTGATTTAAATACATATTTTTTCAGACTTAGTTGTTTTTTGACGATTCTTAAAAAATACTACATAATTAAATACGTTAGTTTATGATGATGATAGTATTGTTAACCGACTTTAATTGCGGTAAATTAGGAGTGTGAAACTAGGTTTCACGGGTGAAAAATGAATCCAGAAATTTTTGCAGAAGAACTCGCAAATTACGGCTTTAAGCTTAGTAGTAAGCAAAAAGAACAGTTTGCGACATACTATAACAAATTAATTGAATTTAATAAAAAGGTCAATCTTACTAGAATTACTGATAAAAACGAAGTTTACTTAAAACATTTCTTTGATAGCATTACACCTCTTTTAGAATTTTCAGACTTATTTAAAGGTGAGAAGAGTTTATGTGATGTAGGTGCTGGAGCGGGATTTCCATCTTTACCAATTAAAATTTTGTGCCCAGACTTAAGCATTACCATCGTTGATTCTTTAGGTAAACGATTAAAGTTTTTAGATGAACTTGTAAGTGATTTAAGTTTAGATAAAGTTACTCTAGTTCATAGTCGTGCAGAGGATGCTGGACAAAATAAAAATTTACGAGAAAAATTTGATTTGGTTACTGGACGTGCAGTGGCAAGAATGAGTGTTTTGAGCGAGTATTGTCTACCTTTAGCTAAGGTTGATGGATATTTAGTTGCCCTTAAAGGACCTAAAGCACAGGATGAGTTAGCAGAAGCTAAAAATGCAATTGAAGTATTAGGTGGAAGCGTTAAAGAAGTGAAAGAATTGACGCTTCCTGATACGGATGATGAACGCACCTTGATTGTTGTTAAAAAAGTAAAAGCTACGCCAAAGAAGTATCCACGTCAGGCTGGCACACCGAATAGAAAACCACTTTAAATTTAATTGGAGGATTTAGATTATGGCATTTTCATTATTTGGCAATCGTCAAAAAAAGATTCCTGAAAGTAAGCAAGTTCAAGAAATTGAACTAGATAAAATTATGCCTAACCGCTATCAGCCACGCCATACTTTTAGCGATGAATCAATTGAAGAATTAGCGGCTACTTTGAAAGAACAAGGACTACTTCAACCTATTATTTTACGTAAGCCAGCTGATGGCCCTGAAGGTGAATACGAAATTATTGCAGGTGAGCGACGCTTTCGTGCAGCTCAATCACTGAAGTGGGCTAAAATTCCAGCTATTGTTGAGAATATGGACGATGAGAAAGCCGCTTCTTTGGCATTAGTTGAAAACTTGCAGCGTGAGAACTTAAATCCAATTGACGAAGCACAAGCTTATGTTCAATTGATGAAAGTTAATAACTTAACTCAAACTGAATTAGCAGAGCAAATGGGAAAGACCCAATCATATATTGCTAATAAGATTAGATTGCTAAAATTAACTCCTAAGGTACAAGGTTTTTTAATTGATAAGAAGATTTCGCAACGTCATGGTCGTGCACTTTTAGCTTTAAATGAAGAAGACCAAGATACGGCTGTCAGTGAAATTATTAAAAATGGTCTAACTGTAAAAGAAACTGAAGAGATGGTAAAAGATCTTGACGGCTACCTTGAAGCACAGAAGCAGGCCAAAGAAGAAGAGCTTGAAGAGAATAAGCCTGAAAAAGAGAAGAAGCCTAAGAAAAAAGTTCAAGTTCGAACAGCTAATGACTTTAAAGTACAAATTAATACCATTAAAAAAGCAATTAAAATGGCAAAAGATTCGGGAATGACTGTGAAGTATAAAGAAGATAAAAAGGGAGATTCCTACAAGATTACTATTGAATTGCTTAAAAAGTAAGCAAAGGGGTAAATATGGTTCAAATTATTTCGGTTGCTAATCAAAAAGGTGGCGTCGGTAAAACAACGACGACAATTAATTTAGGTGCCAGCATTGCAAATCATGGTTATAAGGTTTTAATTGTTGATATTGATCCTCAAGGAAATGCAACGTCTGGTTTAGGTATTGAAAAATCAACTGTAGATAAGGATATCTATAATGTTTTAATTGATGAAATTCCCCTGTCTGAGACAATTCATCATACTGAAACTAAAAATCTAGATGCAGTTCCTGCTACAATTCAATTAGCTGGTGCTGAGATGGAATTAACATCAATGATGGCACGTGAAACTAGATTGAAACAAGGAATTGATGAGGTTAGTCATGAGTATGACTTTATCTTGATTGACTGTCCACCATCTTTGGGGCAACTTTCAATTAATGCCTTCACTGCTTCAGATTCTATCTTAATTCCAGTACAAAGCGAATACTATGCAATGGAAGGGCTAAGCCAATTATTAAATACGATTCGTTTAGTTCAAAAGCACTTTAATAAAAACTTGGGCGTAGAAGGCGTTCTACTAACTATGTTAGATGCAAGAACGAATTTGGGCGCTGAAGTTGTTAAGGAAGTTCAATCTTACTTTAATAAAAAAGTGTATAAGACAATTATTCCGAGAATTACCAAATTGGCTGAAGCACCAAGTTATGGTAAGCCAATTACAGAATATGCTCCAAAATCTCGGGGTTCACAAGTGTATGATTCCTTAGCAAAAGAGGTGTTGAAAGCTCATGGTAAGAAACTCTAAAGAACCAAAAAAGCGTGGGTTAGGACGTGGGTTAGAAGCCTTATTTGATGAAAGCCCACAAGTGCAAGAAACTGAAGAAATTACAGAAATTCCTTTAGATGAAATTAGGCCTAATCCCTACCAACCAAGAAAGACCTTTGATAACAAGAGTCTAAAAGAGTTGTCTGAATCAATTAAAGAAAATGGTGTCTTTCAACCAATTATTATTCGCAAATCGGTTAACGGCTATGAAATTATTGCAGGTGAGCGTCGTTTTCGTGCCTCTAAATTAGCTAAGAAAAAGACCATTCCAGCAATTATTCGTAAATTTGATGAAGCTCAAATGATGGAAGTTGCAGTTCTAGAAAACTTGCAACGTGAAGACTTAACACCATTAGAAGAAGCTCAAGCTTATGAGATGCTTCAAAAAAACTTAGGCTTAACTCAAGCAGAAGTTTCAAAAAGATTAGGAAAGTCTCGTCCATATATTGCAAACTATCTTCGTTTACTTACCTTGCCGCAAAAGACTAAACGTCTTCTTCAAAGAGGAGAATTATCAATGGGGCAAGCAAGAACACTGCTTGGCTTAAAAGATAAGGATGGAATCGATGACTTAGCTAAAAAAGTGGTTAAGAACGGAATTACTGTTCGTCAATTAGAGTCATTAGTGGCTAAGTTAAATGAAAAAGAAAAGAAGCCTAAGAAGAAGGCTATTAAAAAGTCTGCTTTTATCAGAGCTAGCGAATCTCAATTAACTGATAAATTTGGAACTAGCGTAAACATTACAGAAAGCAAAAAGGGAAATGGTCATTTAGCGATTGATTTTGCTTCGACTGATGAATTAAATCGAATTTTAGATTTACTAGGGATAAATTTAGATAAATAATTAATTAGGAGTGATTTTTCATGTATCATTTGGGCGATGTAGTGCAGATGAAGAAACCACATGCATGTGGTGAAAACAAGTGGGAAATCTTGCGGATGGGTGCAGACATTCGCATTAAATGCTTAGGGTGCGGTCATTTAATTATGATGCCTCGAGCAGAATTCAATAAAAAATTAAAAAAGGTGCTGCATTCAGCAAATGATCCAGTTAACTTAAAAGAAGAATATTATGTTCCAAAGGAAAACATTGCTGTACCACACTTTGAATAAAACCAATTAAGAGGAGAAATATAATGTCATTAACTGCAGGTATTGTTGGATTGCCAAATGTTGGTAAATCTACTTTGTTTAACGCGATTACTAAGGCTGGTGCTGAAATGGCAAACTATCCATTTGCTACTATTGAACCAAATGTGGGGATGGTTGAAGTTCCAGATAGTCGTCTAGCTCGCATTCAAGAATTAATTCCAGCTAAAAAGATTGTTCATACCACTTTTGAATTTACTGATATTGCTGGTTTAGTAAAGGGCGCATCTAAAGGTGAAGGACTTGGAAATAAATTCCTTGAAAACATTCGCCAAACGGATGCAATTGTTCATGTAGTAAGAGCTTTTGATGATGACAATATCACTTCAGTTACTGGTAAAGTTGATCCTGAAGAAGATATCAACACAATTAATCTTGAATTGGCGATTGCGGACTTAGATGCAGTTAACCGTCGAATTGGAAAAGTTCAAAAAGTTGCACAACAAGGTGATAAAGAAGCTAAGGCTGAAATGGCTGTTTTGAACAAGTTAAAACCTGTTCTTGAAGAAGGAAAGGCTGCCCGTTCAATTGATTTTAATGAAGATGAACAAAAGATTGTAAAGGGGCTATTTTTACTTACTTCTAAACCAGTTATTTATGTTGCTAATATTGCTGAAAGCTCAATGGCTGATCCTGAAAGTGATAAGTATTACCAAATTGTCAAAAAGCATGCTGAAAGTGAAAATGCTGAAGCTTTAGGTATCAGTGCTGCTACTGAAGAAGAAATTGCTTCAATGGATGAAGATGAAAGAAAAGAATTTCTTGAAATGGAAGGCGTTGAAGAATCTGGTCTTGATCGTTTAATCAAGGCTGCTTATCATATTTTAGGACTTCGTACTTTCTTTACTGCTGGTGGTCCTGAAACTCGTGCTTGGACTTTCCATGAAGGGATGAAAGCACCACAAGTTGCTGGTGTTATTCACTCAGACTTTGAACGTGGATTTATTCGAGCAGAAGTTGTTTCATTTGATGACTTAGACAAACTTGAAACCATGCAAAAAGTTAAGGAAGCAGGAAAGCTTCGTCTTGAAGGAAAAGATTACGTAGTTCAAGACGGTGATATTATTGAATTTAGATTTAATGTTTAGGAGTTTTTTGAATGGATCCAAAAGATCAAAACAAGAGTGAAAATACTGAAGCAGCTAAAAACTCAACAGTAGGTAACGTAAAACAAGAGAAATTAAAAAAGGCACATGAACAAAATTCTCGTGAAGAAGAGATTAAGAAGATGCCGCCAAAAGAATTACGAAAGAAGTTAAGTAATAAAAATCAAGATTATGTCTTTCGTTTGGAAAAATTTCTGGCAGAAGATCAAAACTACACTATGGATCAAGTAGAACCTGCAATTGATCAAATCTTGCCAGAAATTATTGTTGCACAACGTAAAGGTATTCCAGCATCCAGCTTGTACCAAAAAGCTCCAAGAGAAAAAGCAATTGAAATTGCTAATCCAAAAAAAGAAGCACCCAAGAATAAGTTCTGGATGCATGCAGTAGATAATGGCTTACTTTACTTTGTGATCTTTGCAGGGTTCTTTGGCGTAGTACAATTGTTTAATATGAACTCTAAACAACAAAATGGTGTGCAACAGATGGGAATTTTAACTGTTGCTTCTGTTACCATCTTGTTTGGTATTTTGATGGCATATTATAACGATTTAGTAACCAGAGAAAAGAGCAAACGACCATCGACGTGGAAGGTAGTCTTAATAGGAATCTTCCTAGTCGGAATAGTTATGGTGTGGATTACAATTACTTCAATGCCATTCTTACGTGTGATTAACCCAGTTCTTAATCCATGGGTTTACATTGTGCTAGCAGTTATCGCTTTCTTTGTCCGCAGATGGTTCCGTCAAAAGTATCACGTTGTCGATCCACTGCAAATTAAACGTGAAAATGAGATTGCAGCACGTAGAAGAAATCGCAGAAGTTAAAGCGTGACTATTTAATTAAAGTAGTCTACAGTATAAATAAAGATAGCAAATAATGTGTTTGTTAGAGGAATGAATAGACGGCGCGAGGCGTCTATTTATTTTTATCTTTTTTAAGTTAAAAGAACGGGGGTTTTATATGGTTAATGTGTTACGTAAGTCAATTCGGCAATATAAAAAATTGTCATTGACTTCCCCAGTCCTAGTTGCAGGTGAAGCTTTAATTGAAATGCTGATCCCGTACTTGGTTGGTATTTTAATTGATAAGGGAATTATGAAAGGAAATATGGGATACATCAATAAATGGGGCCTAATCCTTTTCGTATTAACTTTAATTTCCTTATCTTTAGGTGCAGCTGCCAGTTACGTTTCTGCACATGCAGCAGCCGGCTTTGCAGCTAATTTAAGAAAAGATATGTTTTATCATATTCAAGATTTTTCTTTCAGCAATATTGATAAATTTTCTAGCGCTAGTTTGGTAACGCGACTTACTACAGACGTAACTAATGTACAAAACGCTTATCAAATGCTAATCAGAATTGCCGTTCGTGCACCGCTGATGCTAATTTTTTCAATTATTATGTCAGTCATAATTAGTCCAAGACTATCTTTAATCTTTGTGGTAATTGCTCCAATCTTTGTTTTAATTTTGGCATTAATTATTAAAAGTGCATATCCTTACTTTCCACGTATTTTTAAAGGATACGATGTAATGAATCAAGATGTTCGTGAAAATATTCGTGGAATTCGTGAAGTAAAGACTTACGTTCAAGAAGAAGCTCAAATTGAAAAATTTGAAAAATCTTCAGGTTTTATCTATAAGCTTTTCTCAACTGCGCAGAAAATCATGTCACTTAATGCGTTAGTTGTAATGGCAGTTCTTAATATTTCGACTTTGGCAATCTGCTGGTTTGGTGCTAAAGAAATTGTTGGTGGAAGCTTGCAAACTGGACAATTAGTTTCAATGTTTTCATATTCAAACTCTGTTTTATTTAGTTTAAACATCCTAGCTATGATTACTACGCAATTGGTTATTTCAGAAGCTAGTGGTAAACGTATTGCAGCTGTTTTAACTGAAAAGTCAGCGATTGAAAACCCACGTAAACCACTTAAAGATGTGACAAACGGTGATATTGTTTTTGATCATGTTAACTTTAAATACTCGCCAGATGAAAAGCATTATGCTTTAGAAGATATTAATTTACATATTACGCCAGGTGAAACAATTGGTATTATTGGTGAAACTGGTTCATCAAAATCGACTTTAGTTTCCATGATTCCGCGTCTTTATGATGTAACATCTGGTGCAGTTAGAGTGGCTGGACATAATGTTAAGTCATATGAACTAAAGGCTCTTCGTGATAAAGTTGCAATGGTTTTACAAAAGAATGTTTTGTTCAGTGGAACTGTTGAAGAAAACTTAAAATGGGGAAATGAAAATGCAACGCACGAAGAAGTCGTAGCTGCTGCTAAAATTGCACATGCTGATGGCTTTATTCGTGAAATGCCAGATGGCTATAATACTATGATTGAACAAGGCGGAAATAATGTTTCTGGTGGTCAAAAACAAAGAATTACGATTGCACGTGCATTGTTAAAGAATCCGGAAATTCTAATTCTAGATGATTCAACTTCCGCAGTTGATACAACAACTGAACGTGAAATTCGTGAATCTTTGGCTAAAGATATGCCAACAACGACTAAGATTATTATTTCGCAAAGAGTTGTTTCAATTAAAGACGCTGATCGGATTATTGTTATGAATCATGGTACCATTCAAGCAATTGGAACTCATGAGGAGCTAATGAAGACTAATGAGCTTTATCACTCAATCGCTAAGTTCCAAGAAGAAAATAATGCAGGAAAGTAGGTGAGAGAACTTTATGGATCAAGCAAAACAACAAACTAAAGGAAATCGTCTTAAAGTTTTAGGTCGTCTGCTAAAAGTAGTCTTAACTACTAGTCCTTGGATGTTAATCGTTTCAGTAATTACTATCATTTTGGCAGCTGGATCAGCGGTAATTGGATCCTTATTCATTGAGCGATTAATTGATACATATGTTACTCCCTTACTGCATGAAAAGGTTCCTAACTATGGTCCATTACTGAATGCAATTTTAGTAATGTTTGGAATTTATGCAATTGGCTTTATTTCTAACTATCTTTTTAGCATGCTAATGGGAGTGTTAGCTCAAAAAGTTCAATTCCGGGTTCGTAATGAGACATTTACCCACATGGAATCTCTGCCGATTGCTTACTTTGATCAAAATAATTATGGTGATATCATGAGTCGCTATACTAATGATATCGACACCTTAATGCAGATGATCTCACAATCGCTACCACAATTTTTGAATTCAGCTCTAAGTTTGATTTTTGTTATTGTGGCAATGTTCAGTTTAAGCTGGCAATTGACTTTATTCTCTTTTATTATTTTTGGTCTATCATTTGGAATTGTTAGATTTTTAACTGTGAAGTCTAGCTACTACTTCAAGGTTCAACAAAATAAATTAGGTCAAATTAACGGTTATGACGAAGAAATGCTTAATGGTTTAAAAGTCATTAAGGTCTTTTCACATGAACCTGAAGCTGAAGAGGGCTTTGATAAATTTAATGAAGAACTGCGTGGAGCATCTGGGAAGGCTAATACTTATGCGACCGTTTTGTTCCCAATTATGGGTAATATGGGAAATTTATTGTACGTATTAATTGCCTTTATCGGAGGAGCTGCAGCAATTAACGGCTGGGCACCATTGACTTTAGGTGCAATTGCTTCTTTCTTACAATTATCGCGGCAATTTAGTATGCCGATTGCTCAGATTTCACAGCAATTGAATTCAATCGTTTTGGCTTTAGCTGGTGCGCAGAGAATTTTTGAGTTAGAAGATGAGCCTTCGGAAGTTGATAATGGCGACGTTATTATGTCGGCCAATCCCGACGTTAAAAATAGTTGGTATTGGGATGTTCCTGAGAAGAATGGTGATATTAAAAAAGTTCCAATTAAAGGACATATTGTTTTTGATCATGTGAACTTTTCATATGTTCCTGAAAAGCAAATTTTGCACGATATTAATATTGATGCTAAACCGGGTATGAAAGTTGCCTTAGTCGGTGAAACTGGTGCTGGTAAGACGACTATTTCTAATATGCTTAATCGTTTCTATGAGATTCAGTCTGGAAAGATTACGTATGATGGCGTTCCAATTTCTCAAATTAGAAAAAATGATTTACGCCATTCTTTATCGATTGTTTTACAAGAAACGCACCTCTTTACTGGTACAATCATGGACAATATTCGATTTGGAAAACCAAATGCGAGTGATGACGAGGTTTATCAAGCTGCTCGTTTAGCACATGCTGATGAATTTATTCATGAGCTAGATGATGGATATGAGACTGTAATTGATGGAGATGGTGGCGATTTGTCACAAGGTCAAATGCAGTTATTAAGTATTGCTAGAGCCATGATTGCTGATGAACCGGTGATGATCTTAGATGAAGCAACATCAAGTATTGATACTAGGACTGAACGAATGGTTCAAGCAGGGATGGATAACTTGCTTGCTGGTAGAACTAGTTTTGTGATCGCCCACCGTTTATCAACCATTGTTAACTCAGACCTCATTTTAGTTCTGGATCATGGTCATATTATTGAACGTGGTAATCACGAAGAACTTTTGAAGCAAAAAGGCTATTATTACGAGTTGTATACTGGTAAAAAAGAATTAGATTAGTTAGAAAATGAACTCTAGATATTTTTTCTAGGGTTCATTTTTTATGATTCTTTAAAAACGTGGTTTAATTTAGGTAAATAGATGTAAAACAGGTAAAATATTAATAATAGTTTTTTTACGTGATAAATATAGAATAAGGAGACATTCCTCATGAAGATCTTAGTTGTTGA
Organism: Lactobacillus paragasseri; assembly: GCF_003584685.1. Taxonomy (NCBI): domain Bacteria; kingdom Bacillati; phylum Bacillota; class Bacilli; order Lactobacillales; family Lactobacillaceae; genus Lactobacillus; species Lactobacillus paragasseri. The sequence goes on along the minus strand of NZ_AP018549.1, from coordinate 1,768,645 downwards.
TGATGATAAAGAAATCGTTGAATTATTAAGTATATATTTAAAAAATGAAGGTTATGAACCAATTGCCGCTTATAGTGGTAAAGAAGCCTTAACTAAACTTTCTACTAATCCAGAGATTGCATTGATGATTCTTGATATTATGATGCCACAAAGGTCGGGAATTGAAGTTATTAAAGAGGTTAGAAAAGATTCAGAAATTCCAATTTTAGTTGTTTCAGCTAAGACTAGCGATATGGATAAAATTCAAGGATTGATTACTGGAGCAGATGATTATGTTGTTAAGCCATTTAACCCATTAGAAGTAATGGCGCGAGTAAGATCATTGCTCCGTCGCAGTCAAAAAGAAGTCAAAGACGACAAGCCAGATGTATTAGAAGTAGGACCCTTAGTAATTAATAAGGACTCACATGAAGTTAAGACTTTAACAGGGAAAGTTATTCAATTAACTGCTTTAGAGTTTGGAATTTTATATATGCTTGCTAGTCATCCTAATCGCGTATTTAGTGCAGATGAAATTTTTGAAAGAGTATGGCAACAAGAATCGGTTGTTTCAGCTAAAACAGTTATGGTTCACGTTTCTCACTTGCGTGATAAGATTCAAAAAGCAACTGATGGAGAAGAAGTTATCCAAACAGTTTGGGGAGTAGGCTATAAAGTAGAGGCTTAGGAAGGATGAAAAAACAAAAAGTAATCCTAACCACGAAAGAAAAAAGTGAATTATTTGGCGAAGGTGTTATAACTGTTATTCTGCTTTTGCTATTGAATCTTTCGATTATTATTTTGCTTAATTTGGCAGTATTGAATGATCCACGTTTAGAAAATGGTATATTCTTTCTCAAAAAGACAATTACTTTTGCTAATGGAATGCATTTATGGTCTTGGCAACGACTTTTTGTTGGTGTTATGTTAGTGGGCGATGCCATTGTTGTTTATTGGCGATTAATTAGGAGATATCGTCAAATGCAACTGCGGCATGTTATTGAAGAATTACATTATATAGCTGATGGTCACTTTGATCATCGAATTCCTTTTGTAGTAAAGACAGATTTACAAAAGGTAATCGATTCAATTAACGCTTTAGTTGATAGTACCGTAGCTTCAATGGAAGAAGAGCGCCAGATTGAGCAATCAAAGGATGATTTGATTACTAACGTATCTCATGATATCAGAACACCGCTAACTTCAATTATAGGCTACTTGGGTTTATTAAAGAGTAGCGAACTAAATGAGGATCAAGCTAAATATATTAAAATCGCCTATGATAAAGCTCTCCAAATGAAAGCTTTAGCTGAAGACTTATTTGAATACACTACGCTTCGTTCGTCAACGAATAATAAACTAGTCTTAGCACCGCTCCATGTTAATTCAATGCTTGAACAGGTAGCAGCTGGTTTTGAATTAGAAGCAGAAAAGAAAAACATTACCTTTAATGTAGTAACACGACCAAGAGATTTAGTAATTGATGCTGATGCTAAAATGATTGTGCGAATGCTAAATAATTTGATTTCAAACGCCTTGAAATATGGTCATGGCGCAACTGAAATTAATTTAATTGCCAATAAGGTGAATAATAAGTTTGTAGAACTTAGAGTTGAAAATAATGGGGAGCAGATACCTAAGAATTCTTTGCAAAAAATCTTTGATCGCTTCTATCGAGTAGAAAGTTCAAGAAATTTAAAAACCGGCGGTACTGGATTAGGTTTAGCGATTACGAAAAGTATTGTTGACTTACATGGCGGGACAATTAAGTGTCAGTCAACATCAGAATTAACTAGTTTTATTATTCAACTACCACTCAATAGCCCCAAAGCAAAATGATGGTGTGCTATAATTTAGGCTGAATTGATTAAAAAATTGGGGAGAAAAAATGAGCGATTCTAGCATTTCTTTAAACACTTGCATCTTAATTTTGAAGGAACACCACTTGCTTAAGTCAAGTGCAGTACAAGATGCGGTTCCAACTAAAATGAATTATATTTCATATGATTCACGTGATATAAAAACAAATACCTTGTTTTTCTGTAAGGGTAAAGGCTTTAGACCTACTTATTTATCAATGGCTAAAGATAGTGGAGCTACTTGTTATGTAGCAGAACAACCATATCCAGAAGGTAAAGGAATGCATGCTTTAGTTGTTAGAGACGTAACTAAAGCCATGGCTCTTTTATCGGCTGCTTTTTACAGATTCCCGCAAGATGATTTATATGTTGTAGCCTTCACTGGTACAAAAGGTAAAACTACATCTGCTTATTTCTTGAAAGGGATGCTTGACCAAATTAACGGGGGTCGAACAGCTTTATTTTCATCAGTAGATGATATTGTCGGACCAAAGCCTGAAGATAAGTTCAAGTCTAGTTTGACTACGCCTGAAAGTTTAGACTTGTTCCGTGATATGAGAACAGCTGTTGATAATGGTATGACTCATTTGGTAATGGAAGTTTCTAGTCAAGCTTATAAGAAAAATCGTGTCTTTGGTTTAACCTATGATCTAGGATTTTTCTTAAATATTACTCCAGACCATATCGGTCCAAATGAACACCCTAACTTCGCAGATTATCTGCATTGTAAATTACAATTAATGGTTAACTCGCGTAAGTGTATTATTAACGCAATGTCAGACCACTTTGATGAAATTTATGCAGCAGCAACTACGACTACTAATCCAGATAGTATCTATTTGTTTGCTAGAAATGATTTCGAAAATCCTAACTTAAAACAACCAATTGATTTCCGTTTCCAATCAGTTGAAACAGACATGAAGGAAACTGAATTTAAGTTATTCTGTGCTTCTGAAAAAGCTAAGAAATTACCAATCGCTGGAGATTACACTCTTCAAATGATTGGTGACTTCAACGAGATGAATGGTACTGCTGCAATTATTGGTGCTGGTCTTGCTGGTGAAAGCTATGCAGAGTGTGCTAAAGGAATTCGTCACGTAACAATTCCAGGTCGAATGGAAACTTTACCATCAAAGAACCATGGAACAGTTATCGTTGACTATGCACATAATAAGGCCTCAATGATAGCCTTAATGAGCTTTATGCAACGTGAATTCAATAATCCAAAGATCATTGTAGTTGTTGGAGCTCCTGGGGATAAGGGAGTATCACGTCGCCCTGGATTTAGTGAAAGTTTGACTGCATATGCAAATAAGGCATTTTTGACTACCGATGATCCTGGTTTTGAAGACCCAATGGATATTGCTCAAGAAATTGATGCTGGCATTGATCATGAAAAAGTTGATGTCACAATTGAATTAGACCGTGAAAAAGCAATTCATGATGCAATTGCAATGTCTAATAAAGATGATATTGTTTTAATTTGCGGGAAGGGTGCAGATCCATTCCAAAAGATTCGCGGAGTAGATACACCATATCCAACTGATATTAAAGTGGCTGAAAGTGTAATTAATGAATTAGAAAAAGACGATGAGGAATAGTTATGAAGCACTTTTTCTCAATTATTGGCGGAATGGGGACAATCGCAACTGAAAGTTATGTCCGCTTAATTAATCACCGAGTTAAAATCGCTAAAGACCAAGATTATTTGAATTATATTTTAGTAAATGATGCTCAAATTCCCGATCGAACTGCTTATATCATGGATCATAGTAAGCCTAACTTTTTCTATGATTTAAAAGATGATGTTTTAAGTCAAGCGAAGCTTAATCCTGATTTCTTTGTAATGCCATGTAATACCGCACATTATTTTTATGACGATTTGGCTGCATTAACTGATGTACCATTTTTACACATGATGCGGATTGCTGTGCATAAATTTGTAGATGATTTTCCTAAGGAAGAAAAAATTGGCTTAATTGCAACTGAAGGTTCTATCTATGATCATTTGTATGTGGACGAATTAGAACGCGTTGGCAAGAAGGTAGAATTAGGTGGTCCCGAAATTCAGCCTATGGTCAATGAATTAATTTACAGTGATATTAAGGAAAAGGGTATTGTTGATCATGATTTGTATCATAAGATCTTGAAGACAATGCATGATAAATATGGTTGCAATGTAATTTTATTGGGATGTACGGAATTATCGCTTGCTCAAGAAAAGGCACAAGATCATCCTTATAATGTGATTGATCCTCAGTCAATTATTGCTGATGTTTCAATTGAACTTGCTTTGAAGATTCGTAATGGAATGGATCCTAAAGAAGCAACTGCAAAATATATGTATAAATAAAGTAAAGCCTCTCAGATTTAGACAGCTGAGAGGCTTTTTTGATATAAAAAAAGATTTCTAGGAGGAATATTGATATAATTGGGCATAACTTTAATAGAATTTATTTAGAAAGAAAAAGCTATGTTACAAGTAAAAAATTTGAATAAAAGCTTTGGAAGTAAACAAGTTTTATTTGATATTAACTTCAAAGCAGATAATGGAAAAATATTAGGCTTAATCGGTAAAAATGGCTCAGGAAAAACTACTCTTTTTCATAGCATTCTGAAGTTTGTTAAGTATCAGGGCAAAATTACTATTGATAATCATTCTTTTTCAAGCCGTGACTACAATTCTGTGGGGTATTTGCCAGAAGAGCGTAGTTTAATGCCTAAACTGACAGTTTTAGACCAAGTAAGTTTTTTAGCTAGTTTAAAAGGTATGAAAAAAGATACTGTAAAGCATGATTTGCAAGACTGGATGCAGAAATTAGAAGTTAAGGGCAAGACTACTGATAAAATCAAGAGCCTATCTAAAGGAAACCAACAAAAGATTCAACTAATTGCAACACTTATTCACCAGCCAAATTTAATTATTTTAGATGAGCCATTCAGTGGTTTAGATCCCGTAAATGTTGAAATAATTAAAAATGTAATTCTCCAAGAAAAAAGGCGTGGTGCAACAATTATATTTTCTGATCATGATATGTCTAATGTTGAAGAATTATGTGATGATGTAGTGATGATTAACAATGGTCATCTTGTTTTAAATGGTATGGTAAATGAAGTGCGAAATAATTTTGGCCTAACACGTCTATTTATTAGGACAGATTTAGGACTTGATGAGGTCAAGAAATTACCTGGGGTAGAAAATGCTATTTTACAAAATAATGGTATTTATAAGCTTTGGCTAGCAGCAGCTAATTATGGCCAAGAAATTTTTAAAATTTTGTCTCATGGAGAATATTTGCAAACTTTTGATCAAGAACCACCAACTTTAGATGAAATCTTTAAATTGAAAGCCGGTGAAAATAATGAATAAGACTTGGTTAGTAGCTAAAGAAACCTACCGCAGGGAAGTTAAAAATTGGTCATTTTTATTGATGATTTTTGCACCATTTATTGTGTTAATTATTTCATTTTTCTTTGGAATGAGTTCGTCTTCGGCTTTTGACGATAATACAAAAGTGGGTATTGTGAGCCAAAACGAGGGTTTAGCTCAGCCTTTAAAGAAAACCAAAGATTTTGATATGTATAAGAATAAGACAAAAGCTGAAAAAGCATATCAGGCTGGAGACGTTAGCGGCTATATTGTCGTTGAAAATACTTTTGCTCAGTTAGAAGCGACTTACTATGGTACGGAAAGACTTGATAGTGATCTTAAAGAAGAATTGATGCGAGGCTTAAACGCCCAGCAACAAGTACTTAATCTAAAGAATGCAAAACTTAGTGAGCAGCAGCTAAAATCACTTTCTCAAAAAGTTAAATTTACTGAAAAAACTAATAGTAAAAAGCTGGATGCAAATGATGAGAAAAATTTGAAAACGGCTACTTTTTGGATTTTGATTTTTGTTTTGTACTTTTTGGTTCAGACTTATAGCACTATTATGGCGCAAGATATTGCCAGTGAAAAAGGGACTAAGATCATGGAAATGATCTTTTCAAGTATGCCAGGTGGAAATTATTTTGATGGTAAAGTTTTAGGGATTTTCATGGAAATTCTTACACAATTAATAATTTATGCACTAATGTTTTCTGGATTTTATTATTTAGCTCCACAAATTGATAGAGTTAAAGAAACTTTTGCTCAAGTAAAACCGGCAATTGATCAAGTTTTAGGACAAATAATTTCATGGGGATTAGTATTCGTGATTTTAGGATTGATCCTATATATTGTCTATGCTGCGGTTTGTGGTGCAATTGTAACTAAGGCAGAAGATGCTAATAAGGCGGTTCAACCTCTAGTTTATTTGACTTTACTTGGTTTATTCAGCAGCATGAGTTTGTCTAATAACCCCGACAGTATTTTTGCAATAATTATGTCTTATGTACCATTTTTATCTTCTTTCTTAATGCCACTTCGGCTAATTAAAGGAAATGCGACAAATCTAGAAGCTGGGGTTTCAATGGTAATCTTAGTGATATTTTTAATAGGATCGATTTTGTGGATTAGAAAAATTTACCCAAGTTTAATTTTACAAACTGATGATAATGGCATGTGGAAAAATATGAAACGTGCATTGCAAGGAATAAAAGAATAAAAATTTATATTAGATGACTGCTCTTCGTTCAAAAGGAGAGCGGTCTTTTTTATGATAAAATTGGAGGCGAATACAAGATGATGAGGCTGAATATGAATAGAAATAATTTGGAAAAATATATAATCGATCGCAATCAAGTTAAAATAAAGTTTACTAATTCCATTCTTACTTTATCTGTTTTAACTTCTGAAATAGTTCGTGTATTTCAAGATCGCGGGTGTAGCAATAATTCTTATGCAATTGAAGGAAGTAAGACTAAAGAAACAAGTTTTAAAGTTAAAAAAATAGCTAATTATTTTGAACTGAAGACTTCAAAACTAATTATTAAAATTTATGATGATGAAAAAATTGATGTTTACGATGAACAAGAAAATCCATTAATTATTGATTATCGCGGTAACCGAATTCCGCTTGATCGGCAAGTAGATGCCACTCATCAAAAATTAGCAGAATCTGAAGGACATGAGGTAGTAGCTGGTACAAAAAAGAATAGTCATTATTATGAACTAGTTAAGGAATTATCAGCAGACGAACAGTTTTACGGCTTGGGAGATAAGACGGGATTTTTAAATAAACGCCACTATGCTTATGAAAATTGGAATACTGATAATCCAGAGCCCCAAGTAGAGAGCTTTATGCGACTTTATAAATCTGTTCCATTTTTAATTGGTTTAAAAAACAATCATCCCTATGGAATTTTTTTCGATAATACGTATCATAGTTATTTTGATTTAGGAAAAGAAAGCAATAAGTATTACTACTATGCAGCTGATGATGGAAATATTGACTATTACATTATTGGCGGCAGTAGTTTAAAAAAGGTTGTTGAAAACTATACCTATTTAACTGGTAGAACGCCGCTGCCGCAGAAATGGACTTTAGGTTATCAACAGTCTCGTTGGGGATACAGCATTAGTGCTGAGAAAGTGGGAGAAATTGTTGATAAAATGCGTAAATATCATCTTCCATGTGATGCGATTCATTTAGATATTGATTATATGGATGGCTATCGTGTTTTTACTTGGCGGACGGATACCTATGACGATCCCAAGAAATTTATCAATAAATTGCATAAATTAGGTTTGCACATTATTACAATTATTGACCCGGGTGTGAAAAAAGATGAATCTTATCAGATTTATCAAGAAGGACTTAAAAAAGGTTATTTTGTCAAGGCGCCAAATGGTCAAGTTTATGTTAATAAGGTTTGGCCTGGGGATGCGGTTTATCCTGATTTTGGTCGTAAAGCAGTTAGAAAATGGTGGGCAGAAAATTGTAAGTTCTTAGTTGACTTAGGCGTTGACGGAATTTGGGATGATATGAATGAACCAGCTTCATTTAATGGAGAAATTCCTGAAGATATCATTTTTAGTGATGAAGATAAAAAATCAACACATGGTAAAATACACAATGTTTATGGTCATAATATGGCTAAAGCAACTTATAATGGCTTAAAAAAAGCAAGTGGCAAGCGACCATTCGTGATTACTCGTGCTGCTTATGCTGGAACGCAAAAATATTCTACTGTTTGGACTGGTGATAATCAAAGCTTATGGGTTCATCTACAAATGATGATTCCGCAGTTATGCAATCTTGGAATGAGCGGGTTTGCATTTGCAGGAACTGATATTGGCGGATTTGGTGCTGATACTACACCTGAATTATTAACAAGATGGATTGAAGCTGCAATTTTTAGTCCACTTCTTCGAAATCATGCAGCTTTAGGAACACGCTCGCAGGAACCATGGGTATTTGGCGAGCCAACTTTATCAACGTACCGTAAATATTTGCAGCTTCGTTATCACTTTATTCCTTACCTTTATGACCTGTTTGTCAAAGAAAGTAAAAACGGCTTACCACTTATGCGACCTTTAGTTTTAAACTATCCAACTGATTCAATGGTTAAAAATATGAATGATGAATATATGGTTGGTACGAGAATTTTAGTTGCACCGGTAGTTGAAGAAGGGAAAAACTTTAGATCTGTTTATTTACCGCAAGGTGAATGGATTGATTTTTGGAATAATGTTACGTATAGTGGTAACAATACAATTTTAGTTAATGCGCCGCTTGATAAATTGCCCTTATTTATTAAGAAAGATACGATTTTGCCTTGGGGAAAATTGAAGAATCATATTTCATCTAAACCAGATGAAAAGATGATCTTTAGAGTGTTTGGCGAACATGGTAACTATACGCATTATCAGGATAATGGTGCTGATTTTGCTTATAAAAATGGTGAATATAATTTGTATGAGATAAATATTGATAAAAATAGAACAAGTATTAATTTGAAAAAACATGGCTATCAACCGATCTATCAAAGAATTGAGCTTAGAGCTATGGACAAGAAAATAGACTTTATTTTTAAGGATCAAAAGTATATACAAATTTGATAATAAATTAAAAGTTAGCGATTAAGTCGTTAGCTTTTTTATTTAGGCTTAGCTTTTCATGAAGTTAGTTATGACTAATAATGAATGAATATGACCGATTTTGAAGAAAAATAATTGATTTTATAATTGAAAGCGTTTATCATATTAAACGAGGTGATGATGAACGATGCTGACTGAAGAACGTCAACAAGCGATAGCAAGTTATATTAATAATCATAGTATCTGTCGTGTTAATGAGTTATGTAAGTTGACTAAGTCGTCAGAGTCAACAATTCGCCGTGACCTCATTGAATTAGAAAAACGTGGTGTAATTGTACGTGTACATGGTGGTGCACGTTCATTGCAAGATTATTCACGCGATGTTGAACAGCAGGTTAGATTTAATCTTAATGTTGATAAGAAGCGTGAAATTGCTCGTTTTGCCGTAATAAACCATATTACTAGTGGAGATCATATTTTCCTTGACGCTGGAACGACAACGTATGAAATGGTGTCATTTTTGCGAGAAATTAAGGATTTACATGTGTTGACCAATGGTGTTGATATTGCATTAGCATGTTTAGAGAATGGTATTCAGACTCGCTTGTTAGGGGGCGAGGCGAAGATTGAAACACATGCTGTGGTAGGTAATACTGCAATGAAACAACTGCAGGAAATGAATTTATCTGTTTCATTTATTGGTGCCAACGGTTTAACAACAGAAGGGCAATTTACTACTCCAGATCCTGCAGAAGCTGGAATAAAAAAGACTGCTATTGAACAAGCAAAAGAAGCTTTCGTTTTAATGGATAGTAGTAAGATTGGAGCAGCAAATTTTGCAAGCTTTGCACATATCAATGAGGCAATACTCATCACTAACCATTTAAATATAGGCAAGAAGAATCTTCTACCTAAACAAATCAGAGTTGAGGAGGCTCGGTCATGATTTATACTGTTACAGTTAATCCAGCATTAGATTATGTTATGCAATTAAAAAAGGTTGATGCTGGTAGCGTTAATCGTTCAAATGATTGTCAATTTTTAGCTGGTGGCAAGGGAATTAATGTTTCGCAAATCTTAAACCAACTTGATGTTGATAATACCGCTTGGGGCTTTGTCGGTGGTTTTACTGGCAAGGAATTGGTTCGCCAATTAAACGTTAAAAAAATTGAAAGTGATTTTGTAACTATTTCTGATGATACCCGTGTTAATGTAAAAGTTCATGCTCAAAAAGAAACTGAAATTAATGCGGCTGGTCCAAAGATTGATGAACAAGAAATTACTGCATTTAAGGCGCGTTTGGATGATCTTAATGAAGGCGATATTGTTGTATTAAGCGGTAGTTTAGCACCAAGTTTACCAACAGATTTCTATGAGCAATTGTTACCAACTATTAGAGAAGCCGGTGCCGAATTTGCAATTGATACAACTGGTGAAGCTTTACTTGCAACTTTGAAGTATCACCCATTAGTTATCAAGCCTAACCATCATGAATTAGCTGCTTTGTTTAATACAAGCTTTGCAAATGATCAAGAAATGCTTGAAGCAGCTAAGAAGCTTTTAGATATGGGAGCACAAAATGTCATGATTTCTATGGCGGGTGATGGTGCTTATCTAGTAACTAAGGACCACATTTATCATGCAAGTGCCGCTGTTGGTACTGCAGTTAACTCTGTTGGGGCTGGAGATTCAATGATTGCTGGTTTCGTAGGTACTTACTACAAGACTCATGATGTTGTTGAAGCATTAAAAGTGGGATCTGCTTGCGGCGGAGCTACTGCATTTACTGAAGACATTGCAGTTAAGAGTCAAATCGATACTGTTTTGCCACAAATTACAGTTGAAGAAGTAAAGTAGTTAAAAATAAAATTAGGATAAGGAGTTACTTTCATGAAAATTGAAGATCTTTTAAGTCCTGATTTAATGATTATGGATCTTAAGGCTACTACTCAAGAAGAAGCAATTAAAGAAATGGCTGATCTTGAAGTAAAGCAAGACGTTGTAAATAACGAAGACGAATTCATTAAATCAATTTGGGCTCGTGAAAAAGAATCAACAACTGGTATTGGCGATGGGATTGCGATGCCACATGCAAGAAACAAATATATTAACCGTGCTGCTGTTTTATTTGCAAAGAGTCCTAAGGGAATTGATTATAATTCTCTTGATGGTCAACCAGTCCACTTATTCTTTATGATTACAGCACCAGCTGGTGCTGATAATACGCACTTACAAGCATTGGCCAAATTATCTAGTTTATTAATTAATCCAGATGTTGTGAATGCTTTGAAGGCAGCAACTAAGCCAGAAGAAGTAATTGATATTTTTAAAAAGGCTGAAGCTGAAAAAGATGCTCAAGATAAGGCTGATGCTGAAAAAAGAAAAGCAGAGGCTGCAAAAGAAGCAGCTAAGCCTGCTAATGAGCAAAAACCTCTAATTGTTGGGGTTACTGCATGTATTAATGGTATTGCTCACACTTATATGGCTCAAGAAGCTTTAATTAAGGCTGGTAAGAAATTAGGCGTTGATGTTCGAATTGAAACTAATGGTTCTGAAGGTGTGAAAGACAGACTTACTCCTGAAGAGATCAAGCGCGCTAAAGGTGTTGTTATTGCTTCTGATAAGAAAGTTGAAATGCCACGTTTTGATGGCAAAGAACTTGTGATGAAGCCTGTTGTTGATGGTATTAATCATCCACAAGAGTTAATTGAAGATATCTTAGAAAATAAAGCTCCGATTTATCATGCTGATAGTAATGCTAGTGCTAACGATGATAGTGCCAAAGAAAAACAAGGTTTATGGGCTTCGATCTACAAGAACTTAATGAGTGGTATTAGCCACATGCTTCCATTCGTTATTGGTGGTGGTATCTTAATGGCCATCTCCTTTATCGTTGAAAACTATATGGCTGGTGGTGCTAAGAATCCTGCATTTATTTTCTTAAACAGTGCAGGTAACTTGGCCTTTGCCTTCATGGTTCCAGTTTTAGCTGCTTATATTGCTGAGTCAATCGGTGACTTGCCTGCTTTGATGCCAGGATTTGTTGGTGGTTACATGGCAGCCATTGTTAATGGGACTAACGGCTTACAAGTTAATGTTCAAGCTCATGCTGTATCTCCAGCAGGTTTCTTAGGTGGTATTGCCGCAGGTTTTATCGCTGGATATATGATGATTGGCTTGAAGAAGTTGTTTGCTAAACTTCCAAAATCTGTAGAAGGTATGAAGCCAATGTTGATCTACCCAATCTTGGGCTTACTCTTCATTGCGTTGATTATGTTCTACATCATCAACCCAATCTTTAGTTCAATTAACTTTGCTATTACCCACTTCTTGAATAGTATGGGGACTGGAAACCTCGTAATTTTAACTTTAATCCTAGCAGGGATGATGGCTATCGATATGGGTGGTCCTTTCAACAAGGCTGCTTACGTCTTTGCTTCAGGTGCTTTTGCTAATGATCCGCATTCTGCAACTGCAGCTGTTATGATGGCAGCTGTTATGGTAGGTGGAATGGTTCCTCCATTTGCTACTGCAATTGGTACTACTTTCTTTAAGAATCGTTACACTAAAGAAGAACGTCGTGCTGGTGTTTCAAACTGGATTCTAGGATTCTCATTCATTACTGAAGGTGCTATTCCATTTGCTGCAGCTGACCCAGGTCGTGTTATTCCTTCCTGTGTAATTGGTTCTGCAGTGGGCGGCTTACTTGTAGGATTATGGCATATTCAAGTACCAGCTCCTCATGGTGGATTATGGGTATCTCCATTATCTAACCACATTCTACTTTACTTTGTTGCTACAATTATTGGTTCTATTGTAGCTGGATTAATCATGAGTTTCTGGAAGAAACCTGTTTCTAAAGATCCAGATGAGTAAAAATAATTAATTTAAAAGCAAGATTCCAATTTTATCGGATCTTGCTTTTTTGTATATTAAATAACATATAGAAATTTGCGATTTGTATAGGATTAAAATTATGGTATTTATGGTACCGCATTATGTATTGATATATAGCAAATAATTTATAACATCGGCAAGCCGCAGATTCACACAAAAATCACAAATTGTACACAATTGGATCATAGATCCTCAGTATACTTACTTATTGTAAAAAATAAATATTATAAAAGGTGAAGTAAGCGATTACTATATAAATTAATCGCTAGCATGAAAGCTATAACTTAATACTCACCTAATACTAGAAGTATGAGGGTAAAATTATGGTTTCCAAGAACAATTATAGTGAAAAAATGCGGAAAATTAGACCGCAAAAGCCACGCTTCTCTATTCGTAAGTTTACTGTAGGGGCTGCCTCTGTATTGATTGGGTTAACCTTTATGGGAGTTAATGGTCGAACAGTTAAAGCTGATACTACAGTTGCTCAAGAAGAGAGTGTAAATGTAACAAGTAATCTAGCTGATAGCTTAAAAGAAAATGTTGAAAATACAGTAAGTACTGAAGAGCAAAGTGAAGCTCTGAATGCAGAACAAGCAAAAGTGGCTTCAATAGAAACAAACAATGAAGTTGAAAATACAACAATTGATAATAATCTGACTGCTCAAAATACAAATGGGGGAGGTACAGAAGCAACTGAACACTTAAGTAATAGTCAATCAGTTGAGCTTAATTTAACTCCCTCATATGAACAAAATAATGAGTCCAAAAACGATAGTATTCCTTCTGTTGAAGAAGGAACTACTAATGTGGAAAATCTTCAAACAGCTAACGAAGAATATAAGGCAGTTAGCGTAGAAACGAATAATTCAAGTGAAAGCACAGAAATAGTTGCAACAGAAGAAGTACCTAAAACTGAGATTACAGATAAGGTAGCAGAAACTGCTCCTGTTGAAGCTGAAACGAAGATTGAAAATGCAGTTTCTCCAATTGAAGAAACTGTAGTAGAAGAAAACAATCAAACTACCGGTCAAACAGATGTTAAAGAAGTTCAAAGTAAGGCTTCTGTGACTATTCCTGCAACTGATACAGATAAATATCCCAAAGAAGCTGGTGCTTTAATTGGCAATGACAAGTATATATATCAGATTTTGAATTTAAATAATACTGGAACTTGGAATAGTAGTAATAAGAAACTTATTCTATCTGTAAACCGTAATGATTTAACTGATGAAAATCTATATGCTTACGTGACTGATGCTGATTATAAAAATCTGATAGCTGAGCATATCATTAAAGCTGGATATTTCAAAAAAATTGAAGTTAGCGATAGAGACTTTTTAATTGTAAACAGTGGTAAATCTAATATCACAGTTGGTGGTAGTTCAATGCCTGTTGGTAATGCTACGACAGTTGTGGGTAGCACAAAAATTGTCTATGGCCTAGGAAATATTACTAACTTGGATGCAAGTTCAGTTGGTGAAATTATTCCAGTTCATACTGAAGAATCTGTAATTAAGTACTACTACCATAATAAAGATGGTAATTTAGTTGAAATTCCAGGTACTGATAAATATCCTAATATTAGTGTTTCTGGTTGGACAGGACAAGAATTTGTTATCGATAATGTTGATCAATACAAACAACTAATTGATGGCTTTTATTTAGATGGCTCAAATATTCCTAGTGGATTATTTACTGGAACTATTTCTCAATTTGGTGATGGTAGTTACTACAAGAAGGTTTACTACAGTTCTGGCAATAGAACAGAAGGTACTGTTAACCAATTAACAGTTGACTTTACTGTGGTTTACCGTCAAATTGATGCTACAGGTAAGATGGAAGTTCTTATGTATGACGGCAGTAACATGGATCGTGTGATTGAAAGTCATACTGTAGAAGCTGGTAAATCAGTTAAATTTACTCATAATAACTTTACTGCAAGAAATCCATTCGTAACTGACTCAGCTCATGAAGTACAGTTTATTTACAAGGACTTGGGGTCAATTATTCCAGTTGATGAAAATGGTAATCAAATTGGAGATGCTGTGAAGTTTAATAATAACTTAACTGATCCAACAGAGGCTGGTAGAACCGATACGCCAATTATTGCAGGATACATTGCTGATATTGAATATGTAATTCCTGAAAATCCAGGTGAAGATATCAAAGTAATTTACCGTTTACGTGAAGATGCAAAAGCTACAATTACAATTATTGATATGGACAATGATCGTAATAGTCTTGCTCAATTAAACGCTACTGGAAAAGTACATGCTCAAATTAACTTTGTGGATTTAGACGCTACTCTCTCTAGTTTGCTTGATAGTGGCTATGTAGTTATTAGTAATAACTATAGACCTGGAACACAGTTTGGTGTACATGATTTAAACTTTGAAATTCAATTAAAGCATGTGCTTGAAGCAGTTAATGAATCGCAAACAGTTCAAAAAGATATTCACTATGTAGATACAGTGGGTAATGAGCTACGTCCTTCAACTACTCAGACAGCAACTTTCACTGCTACTGGTTATCGCGATAAAGTAACTGGAAATATTGTCCTAGTTGCTGGTACCCAACAAGTAGGTAATGACTTAATTGCTACTGAGATTACTAATAAAAATGCTAGTCTAAAATGGACTGCTGATAAGACAACTTTTGAATCTCTTAAATCTCCAGATATCATTGGTTACACTACTAATCAAAAGTGGAGTACAGCAGATAAAGTAGAGCAGAATGAAAAGTTAAAGATAGAAAATATCATTTACGATAAAAAAGCTCAGGTAGGAACAATTGTTTTCTGGGATGAAACATCTCGAAAACAACTTGGTACTACTATCAATATTGCTGGAAATTATGGTGAAGTAATTAATTACCAGGTTATTGATAACGTCTTAGGCAGCATTAAGAATTACGAAAATAATGGCTACATTTTAGTGAATAATCCTTTAGGGTATACTACGGTCTTTGGAGATGCAGACTATAACCCAGGCTGCAATGACTATGTAATTACGCTGAAACATAAAATAGCTGAAAACTCACAAACTAAAGAAGTAAATCGTGTCATTACATATGTCTATGCTGATGGTCCTAATAAAGGGCAAGTAGCTGCTAGTTCTGTTACTCAAAAGGTTAGCTTTATTGGAAAAGGTCAATATGACTTTGTAGATAAAGTTTGGATTAGCGATATTGTTTGGACTGCAGAAGACGGCAATGCTAACTATACTTTTGCTCAAGTAAATTCACCAAAGATTTCAGGATACGGTGCAAATAGGTTGCAAGTAGAATCAGTTTTAGTAAGTGGTAACTCGGATAACATCACTGAGGAAGTTCTTTACTATGCAAATCAGCAAACTGCTCAGATTCAATATATTGATGATGTAACTGGAAAAGTTATCGGTAGTGATACTGTTAATGGTAAGGTTGATCACATCATTAGTTGGAATTTAAATCCTGAAGCTACGCTTAAAATGTTTGAAAATAATGGCTACAAACTTGTAAGTAGTGATTACGAATTCGGTAAAGATTACTACTATTCTGCAGAAGAGGCCAAGAACAGGTTTAAGGTTCATTTAACTAGAGATTTGATCATTATTGATCCTAAAGATCCTGACAGTCCAGTCTATGGATCAGAAGATTACAACAAAGAAGTAACTCAAGAGATCCAATATGTTTATGCAAATGGAAATGCAGCAGCTGAAAGTAACAAGCAAACTGTTAAGTTTACTGCTTATGGAGTTGTAGATAAGACAACTGGAAAATACGTAGTTCTTGATGAAAACGGTAAAGTTATTCTTGGCGATGATGGGGAACCAATTGAAGGCAAACTTGTATGGAATGCAAATGTTTCAGATCCTAAGTTTACTGAAGTGAGCTCCCCGACTATAACTGGTTATACACCCGACAAAGCTAATGTTGCTGGAACTAAAGTGACCCATGATATGCCAAGCAATGTAATTGTGGTTACTTACACTGCAAATGATGCCGATGCAAAGGTTATTTTTGTAGATAAGACTACTGGTAAAGAACTAGAAGCTGTAATGCTAAATGGAAAATACGGCGATATCATCAATTACAGTACAGCTGATAAGATTAAATACTACGAAAACTTGGGCTACGAATTAGTTTCAGATGGCTATAATGGCGGTGAATTTGGTGAGACAACTAAGACTTTCTATGTGACATTTAAACATGGTGTAGTTCACGTTCATCCAGAAAATCCTGGAAAACCTGGTGAAAACATTAATCCAGGCGGAGATGTTAAATATCCAACTGATTCCGGTGCTTTAAATAAAGATGTGACACATACTGTTCATTATGTTTATGCTGATGGCACAACAGCAAATCCAAGCCATACTCAGACAATTACATTTACAGGATCTGGCCACATTAATAAAGTAACTGGTGAATATGTAGAAGTTGATGAAGATGGCAACATTAAGCTAGATGCAGACGGTAAGCCAGTTCCTGGTAAGTTAAACTGGGTGGCTACGCTTGGAAACAGTTTCTTAGCTGTTACATCTCCAGAAATTACAGGTCATACACCTAGTCACGTGCAAATCGATGGTGTTGAAAATGTGGCACATGATAGTGAAAACTATGTTCATACTGTAACTTACACAGCTAATTCTGCTAAGGCTGAGATTGTCTACGTTGACGAAACCACTGGTAAGGAGCTAGAAATAGCTACAGTAGATGGCAAGTACAATGAAACAATCAACTATAGTACAGCAGACAAGATCAAGTACTATGAAAGCTTAGGGTACGAATTAGTTAAAGATGGCTATACTGGTGGTGAATATGGTGAAACAATTAAGAAATTCTATGTAACATTCAAACATGGAACTGTAGTTGTAAATCCAGAAAATCCTGGAAAACCAGATGAACCAATT
Organism: Lactobacillus paragasseri; assembly: GCF_003584685.1. Classification (NCBI taxonomy): domain Bacteria; kingdom Bacillati; phylum Bacillota; class Bacilli; order Lactobacillales; family Lactobacillaceae; genus Lactobacillus; species Lactobacillus paragasseri. The sequence goes on along the minus strand of NZ_AP018549.1, from coordinate 1,751,057 downwards.
AATCCAGATGATCCAAATGGTTCTAAGTACCCAAGCGATTCAGCTAACTTGAATAAAGATGTAACACATACTATTCACTATGTTTACGCTGATGGTACAACCGCTAAACCAAGTCATACACAAACTTTAACTTTCAAAGGTTCTGGTGTGATTGATAAGGTAACTGGCCAATACGTAGTTCTTGATGAAAATGGCAACATTAAGTTAGATGCAAACGGTAAGCCGATTCCAGGTAAGCTAGTTTGGACAGCTAGTGATGGTACAACTTTCATTGAAGTGGTTTCTCCAATGATTAGTGGCTACACTCCAGATAAGACCGTTGTGAATGCAGTTGAAGGAATTAACCAAGACAGCAAGAATATTGAAACTAAAGTTGTTTACACGGCTAATGTAGCAAAAGCTGAAATTATCTATGTTGACGAAACTACTGGCAAAGAGCTAGAAGTAGATACAGTAGATGGCAAGTACAATGAAACAATCAACTATAGTACAGCAGACAAGATCAAGTACTATGAAAGCTTAGGCTATGAATTAGTTAAAGATGGCTACACTGGTGGTGAATTTGGCGAAGCAACTGAGACCTTCTATGTAACATTCAAGCATGGTACAGTGGTAGTAAATCCAGATAATCCAGGAAAACCAGATGAGCCAATCAATCCTGATAACCCAGACGGACCAAAATATCCAACTGACTCTGCAAACTTGAATAAAGATGTAACACATACTATTTACTACGTTTACGCAGACGGTACTGTAGCTAAACCAAGTCATACTCAGACTTTAACGTTCACTGGTTCTGGTGTGATTGATAAGGTAACTGGCCAATACGTGGAAGTAGATGAAAACGGTAATGTTAAGTTAGACGAAAATGGTAAACCAATTCCAGGTAAGTTAACTTGGACAGCAAAGGATGGCACAACTTTCATTGAAGTGATCTCTCCAACAATTAGTGGCTACACTCCAGATCAGCCAGTTGTGAATGCAGTTGAAGGAATTAACCAAGACAGCAAGAATATTGAAACTAAAGTTGTCTACACAGCTAATGCAGCGAAAGCTGAAATTATCTACGTTGATGAAACTACAGGTAAAGCACTTGAAACAGCAACGGTTGATGGCAAATACAATGAGTCAATCAATTACAGTACAGCTGACAAGATCAAATACTACGAAAGTTTAGGCTACGAACTAGTTAAAGACGGTTACACTGGTGGTAAATTTGGCGAAACAACTAAGATCTTCTATGTGATATTCAAGCACGGTACAATTACTGTTACTCCTGATGATAAGTTCACAGAGGACGATCCAATTAATCCAGACAACCCTGAAGGTCCGAAATATCCATTTGATTCAATTGCTTTAGATAAGACCATTACTCGTACAATCAAGTACGTTTACGCTGACGGAACTAAGGCAAAGGATGATGTGGTTCAAACTTTAAGATTCCGTGGTACAGCGGTAATTGATAAAGTGACTGGTGAAATCATTATTTTAGATGAAAATGGTAGAAAAGTTTCTGATGGAATTAAGTGGACTGCACTTGATGGCACAACATTTGTACAGGTTATTTCTCCAGAAATTGCTGGCTACACGGCCGATAAAAAAGAAATTGGCAGTGTTGAAAATGTAGATAGTGATACTGAGGATATTACTGAAACCGTAGTTTACAGTAAGAATTCTGAAAAACCAGTTGAACCAGGCAAGCCGGAAGAACCTGAAAAGCCAGTTGAACCGGGTAAGCCGGAAGAACCAGAGCAACCAGTTGAACCAGGCAAGCCAGAAGAGCCAGTTGAACCAGACAAGCCAGAAGAACCAGAAGCTCCAGTAGAATCCGAACAGCCAGAAGTTTCAGAAAAACAACCAACTGAAACAACAGAACCAGACAAATCTGACGCTGATACTCTTCCAGATAATATTTCTATTGATAATACAGCTAAGAATGTCTCAACTGTAGAACATAACGAACCTGGAAAGGTAGAAGCAGCAACGACTAATGAGGCTTCATTACCTCAAACAGGACATAAACATGCTAATGTAGGAATTATTGGACTAGGCTTAGCAACAATTGCGTCAATTTTAGGCTTAGCTGGCACTAGAAAACGTAAGAAGAATTAGACTAAGCTAGTTGCATAAAAATAGTTTTGTGAAAAACGCTACCTCCGGGTGGCGTTTTTTAGTATAGTGGAGTGTGGATAATAAAAGTGGAAAGTGAGATTAAAAATGATTAAGCTTATCGCAACTGATATGGATGGTACTTGGTTAAAAGAAAATAAGACTTATGATAAGAAACTCTTTGAAAAAGAATTTCAAATTATGCAAGATCGCGATATTAAATTTGTAGTTGCGAGTGGTAATCAGTATGAGAATATTTTTTCACGTTTTCCAGACTATAATCGTAAGATATACTTTATTGCGGAAAATGGTGCTTTAGTTGCTCATGGACAAGAGATTCTTAAAATTGCAGATCTATCTGATGACGATTATGATTTAATGTTGAAAATTGTTTCAAATTTGCCATATCAAGCAGTTGTCGCTGGAGTAACTAGTGCTTACGTAAGAAAAAGTGATGGTGAAAAATTTGCTCAAGAGATGACTAAATTTTTTAATAAAATTCAAGTTGTTGATAACTTTAAAGAAATTGATGATCGTATTTTTAAAGTTAGTTTAAACGTCCCAGCTGAAATCATGCCAGTTATTCTATCTGAGTTGCGTTCACTTTATTCGCAAATTGATTTTGTAGCAGGTGCAAGCACTTCAATTGATATGCAGACTAAGGGGATGAATAAGGCTGTTGGGCTTGAATATCTTGGTAAGAAATTAGGGATAAAATCTAGTGAGATGATTGCTTTTGGTGATAGCGGAAACGATGAAGCAATGCTTAAGTACGTAGGAACTAGTTTTGCGACAGCAACAGCCTTGCCTGAAGCTAAAAAGGCAGCAAATCAAATTATTGGATCAAGTGAGGATTCAAGCGTCCAGAAGAAAATTCTTGAATTACTCTCATAATTAAATGATAAATTGAGATAGGTGAACGAGTTGAACGAACAAATTATTCGAGTTACCAGGGCTTTGAACCACCCCATTCGAATACAAATTCTGTATTATTTGAATGATCACCAAAAAAGCAGTGTAAATAACTTAGTTAAGCAATTCGATGTAAGTCAGCCGGCTATTTCTAGACATTTAAGAATACTAGAGGAAGCTAAACTTGTTAAAAGTGAGCAGGTTAAGCAGGAGCGGTACTATAGTTTAGAAGATAAACATGTAATTAAGATTTTGGATGTTTTAAGACAGCACGTTAAGGAAGATTTTTAATAATCTCTTTTGACAAAGATATAAAAATATGTTTATATAAAGATGTAATTTTAGAGAAAAGCATTAAATTAAAAATTCAGCAAAATTTTTATTATTTACACTTATTGATAGCATCAAGTCTGAGACGTCTTGGTGCTATTTGTCTATCTAAAAATTATTGACATAATAAAAAAAGTAGCTTAGTCTAACTTTAAGTTAGAATTTATGCTGAATTTTCTAACTTAATGCTTTTTTGTTTTGCACAGGAGGATAAAATATATGCAAAATTTTAAATCTAAAATTACAAAAATTATTTCTATTATTGGGCTAGTGGGACTTTTAGCGCTTGTGACTACAGCGTGTGCCAATAAAAAAGAAGCGGCTAGCCAATCAGATAAGATCTCGATCGTTACAACAACTAATGTCTATTCAGACATTGCTAAAAATATTGTTGGAAAATATGGTACAGCTACGGCAATTATTGATAAAAGTAGTGTTGACCCACATGATTTTGATCCAACAACTGCTGATGCTAAGAAGTTAACTAAGGCAAATATTATTGTTGCTAACGGCTTAGGGTATGACTCATGGATGAATAAGTTAGCTAAATCTGTTAATAAAAAGCCAGTTTTAGTTGGTGAAGACTTAATGGGATTAAAGAACGGCGATAATCCTCACATTTGGTACAATTTAAATATGCCAACTAAGTATGTGGATTATTTAGTTAAACGCTTATCTAAGCTAGATAAGAAGCATGCAGCTTACTTTAAGGCTAATGGTAAAAAGTATTTAGCTAAGGTTGATAAAATTAAGAAGCTAGTTAAGACTGATAAGAGCAATAAAAAGCCAGTCTTTGTTAGTGAACCCGTTTTTGATTATGCTTTAAAGGAAGCGGGTTATAAGATAGGCGACAAGGAATTTGAAGAAGCCATTGAGAATGGTACAGATCCAAGTCCTAAGATGATTAACAAGATGAATACTGATATTAAAGAAAAGAAAATAGCCTTTTTTGTTAATAATACGCAGGCAAGCAGCTCAACGGTTAAATCTTTTGTTAATCTAGCCAAAAAGAATGGTGTTCCAGTTCTAAACGTTCGTGAAACTATCCCAAATCACACTACTTACTTAACTTGGATGAAGGAAAATTATCAAAATCTAGCTAATATCGAAAATAAATAGGATCAGTTTATGAAATAAAGAGAGGAAGGGTGAGATGACTAATATCTTAACTGTTAAAGACCTGGGAATGAAATTTGAAGATAAGGTAATTTTTAAGGACTTGAATTTTGCCTTAACTAGGGGATCAATGACGGCCTTACTTGGTGCAAATGGTACAGGTAAAACAACCCTAATTAGAATTTTAATGGGAATGCTACAAGCAACAACAGGCTCGTTTAAATTTGCAACTGATACTAAAGTTGGTTATGTGCCTCAGTTTAGAAATTTGGATGCTGATTACCCACTTTCAATTAGGGCTTTTGTAGAACTCAATACTCCTTTGTTTAAAAATGCCCAAGTAAAGACAAGAGTAAATCAAATTTTAAAAGAAACTCATCTGTTAGATATTCAAAATACCAGAATGGGTGAGGCTTCTGGTGGTCAGAAACAACGCGCATATTTAGCTCAAGCCTTACTAGACAAGCCAGATTTTATTATTTTAGATGAGGCAACCGCTAGTTTAGATCCTGTTGCTAAAGAAGAATTGATGTCGTTAATTAAGCATTTGAATGAAAAGCATGCAATGACTGTATTATTCACAACTCATGATATTCCTTTAGCAAAGAAATATATGAAGGACTATCTTTTATTTAAAGACAAAGGTCTAGTAGCTGGTAAAATTAAAGACTTAACTGAGGAGGTGGGGGAAGAATAATGTTTGCGTATGATTTTATGCGTTATGCATTTCTAGCTAGTACCTTTATTGCCATTACTTGTGGAATAGTCGGTGTATATGTTGTGGCTAGAGGATTTTCATTTTTAGCCCATACTCTTTCAGAAATTGGCTTTGCTGGGGCTGCTTTCGCAGTGTGGATTGGCTGGGTTCCTTTATGGGGAATGGTTCTCTTTACCTTGCTTGGTTCAATTAGCGTTGGTGAATTATCAATGAAAAGCGACCAGAAGGAATCCGCAATAAGTGCAATTTCAGCCTTATTCATTGGCCTAGGTGTGCTATTTTTGGCTATTGCTGGTGGTAATAGTCGCTATGCTACTAATATCTTGTTTGGCTCAATTATTGGCGTTGATAGAGAGGGAGTTATTCAATTAGTTATCCTGTCTCTCTTTGTTTTAGCAATCATTTTCTTAGTTTTAAGACAGTTGAATTATGATTCGTTTGACCATGTTGGTGCAATTAGCCATCATATTAATACCAGTTTAGTTTCGGTAGTATTTTTAATCGCCTTGGCCTTAGCTGTTTCAATTGGTGCGCAAGTTGTTGGATCATTATTGGTCTTTATCTTATTAACTTTGCCGTCTTCAAGTGCCCGCTATTTAGGCAAAACAATCCCGGCTATGTTATATTGGTCAGTTGGGATTGCCTTAGTTGGTGTTTGGGCAGGATTAGTTTTAGGATATGTAACTAATTTGCCAGTGACTTTCTTTATTTCAATTATTGAAGTTGGAATTTATTTATTCGTTTATGGCGTACATGCAATTAAAAAGTAATCTTTGTGAAACCTACAAGAGCAGAAGCTTTTTTGTAGGTTTTTTTGTTTTTTAAATTTCCTTAAAATGTGGAAAAAGGATAAAATTAAATAGTATTACTTTTTTAAATGAGGAAAATTATGTGGATAAATTTCTTATGGGCATTGATACCAATTCTTTGGTTAATAATCTCGCTTGGAATTATTGGGATGTCTGCTTCAAGAGCATGTACGATTGGATTAATTATTACGATCGCGGACGCTGTTTTAATGTTTAAACAACCCTTAATTAATACTCTTTCTGGAGCTTTGGAAGGTATTATAATGGGAATTTGGCCAATTATGTATGTAATTTTGGCGGCGCTTTTTGTCTACCAGATTACAACTGAATCAGGGAGTATGCAGACGATTGAAACGTTGCTATCGTCTATTACCACTGATAAAAGAATTTTAGTGTTAATAATTGCCTGGGGCTTTGGGGGATTTCTTGAGTCGATTGCTGGCTTTGGTACAGCAGTGGCAATCTGTGCTGGTATTTTGATTTCATTAGGCTTAGAGCCAATTCAAGCATCTGTAATTTGCTTAGTTGCTAATAGTACAGCAACGGCCTTTGGAGCAATTGGCTTGCCGGTTTTGACATTAGCTGAAGTAACTAATCTTAATGAGGTGCAATTGGGCTTTATTGTAACTTTACAGCTGGTCATTTTGGTTATTTTAGTACCGTTTATCTTGGTAATTCTTACTGGTAAAAGTGTTAAAGCACTTAAGGGAATTGTCTTTATTACTTTAATGTCAGGAGTAGGAATGGCAATTCCGCAAGTTATTATTGCTAAGTTTACCGGTGCAGAACTTCCAGCTTTAGTGGGATCATTGTTCTCAATTTTAATTACAGTGTGGCTCACAAAGCGAAAAACTGGTGCAGTAGAAGAAGTAGAAAATGAAAGTATTAGCGAGATTATAAAAGCTTGCTCGCCATTCATCTTAGTATTTGTTTTTGTTTTACTTGCTTCGTCCCTTTGTCCACCTGTGAATAACTTCTTAACTAGTGTAACTACCCATTTACATGTTTATTTAGGAAAGAATCCAAATGATCTTCCAATTAACTGGCTTTCTTCTCCAGGAACATTAATTTTATTAGCTGGCTTAATTGGTGGAAAAATCCAGGGTTTAAGCTTTAATAAAATGTTCAAAATTCTTGTCAATGTTTTAAAGACAATTGGCATGACGACTGTTACAGTGTGTGCAATTGTTGGTTTAGCTAAAGTAATGGTTTATGCGGGGATGACAAATGCCTTGGCTTTGGCCTTAGTAAGTTTGCTTGGACCAGCTTACCCATTATTTGCACCGTTAATTGGAGCACTTGGTACATTTTTAACAGGGTCTGCTACTTCAGCTAATGTCTTGTTTGGTAATTTACAATATTCGGCTGCTCAATCTTTGGGTGTAAGTAAGTACTGGATTGTAGCGTCGAATATGACAGGAGCTACGGCAGGGATGCTATCACCGCAGAATATTGCAGTAGCTACTGGTGCGATTAATAAAGAAGGCTTAGAGGGAAAAATTTTGAAGGAAACCGTTAAGTGGGGAAGCTTATACTTGTTGATTACTTGTGTATTTCTTTATTTAGTTGGTTTGTTTGCTAAATTGGTGTAAAAAAAAAGTTCTTAACTTCATTGGGGTTAAGAACTTTTTTTTATCGGGATATAATAGTATTTTTTCAGAAAAAACATCTTCACTTTGCGTAATAAACATATGGGATGACTCCTCAAATATTTTTAGAGAGGATTTGCTCATATGGTTAAAAGATTGAACCCTGGTTTGGGTTCACGGAAGATAAAGTTTTTGGGATGGTGATGGAAAATAAGGAATTCTGCAAGTATTTGCTTGAAATTATTATTCCAGATCTGAAAATTAAGAAAATAGACTGGCTAGATAAGCAAGTTGAGATTAATAATTCTGAGCGTAAGAACGAAGCTAAAGAAGTTAGACTTGATGTTTTGGTTACAGATCATGAAGGACGCGTGTTTAATATAGAAATGCAAACAACGGATCAGGATGATATTGGTAGACGCATGCGCTATTATCTTTCAAGACTTGATCTACGCTATACTTTAAATAAAGGCAAGACCTATCGAAATTTGAAAGACGCCTATATTATTTTTTTCTGTAATTTTAAGCCTAAGAAAGATGATAAATTTTATGAGTCTTATCATACTTATTCCGATCAAGATAGGTCAAAACAATTGCAGGAAGGTGTAACAAAGATTATCATTAATTCACAAGTTTCAGCTGAAGGGCAGAGTGAAGACTTAAAAGCCTTGGCTAAATTAATGAACAATGAACCTGTAAATTTAAATAAGCATTTCGATTACGCGCAAAGAAGAATTAAAGAAATCAACGAAGATCCGGAAACGAGGGAGAAGATTATGCTTTACGAAACAAGAATGCTAGAACGTGAACAGGCTGCTGCTAAAATAGCAGGGAAAGTAGCATATGCAGAAGGTAGAAAAGACGGTGTAGAACAAGGAAAAATTGATTCTGCCAAAATTATTCTCGAAAATCAACTGAATAGTGGCAGAACTTTAGAAAAAGCTACGGAATTTGTTAGAAATTTGAAACTGATTTCTGATAAAGAGCTAGAAAAGATCGTCACTATGTATAAATAAAATAGCTAATGAAAAAGCTGGTAGAAATTAAATCTACCAGCTTATTTAGATGTGAACCCTACTTTTCAGCGTTTAATTCATCAACGATTTTTTCAAATTCATTAAGACGTTTTTCAAAAGTATCAAAAGCATCCCTCAAGTAATCAGCCCTAGTCATATCAACGCCAGCTCGTTTCATAATTTCCGTTGGGTAATCTGAAGAGCCTGATTTTAAGAAATTAATATAAGCATCACGTTCTTGCTCAGTACCGTGGACAACTTTATTAGCAAGTGCAGTTGCAGCTGCAAAACCTGTTGCGTATTGGTAAACATAGAAGTTGTAGTAGAAGTGAGGAATACGTGACCATTCCATAGCAATTTCTCCACCAGGTTCTACGCTATCTCCATAGTATCTTTGGTTTAAGTTGCCATAAAATTCATCGAGTACGTCAGCTGTTAGCGGCTGACCATTAGCATCAGTTTCATGAATAAATTGTTCAAATTCCGCAAATTGAGTTTGACGGAAGAGTGTGCCTTTAAACGAATCCAGATAATGGTTTAAGACAAATGCACGGGTCTTTGGATCAGTAATTTTATCTAAGAAATACTCGGTTAAAATATTCTCATTAGTAGTTGAAGCAATTTCAGCAACGAAAATTGGATAATCACCATAGACATAAGGTTGAGTGTTTCTTGTGTACCAAGAGTGGACAGAGTGACCAGTTTCATGGACTAGAGTGTAGAGTGAATCAAGGTTATCTTCCCAGTTAAGTAGTTCATATGGATCAGTATCGTAAGCACCACCTGAATATGCACCAGTAACCTTGTTTTGATTTTCAACCACATCAATTACGCGGTTATTAAAAATATAATCAACATGTTTTAAATAGTCTTCGCCTAGTGGAGCTAAGGCCTTTCTTGCTTCTGCTTTTGCTTCCTCAAAGTTATAAGAAAGAACTGGCTTCCCGGTTAATGGTACGTACATATCGTACATTTGAAGGTCTTTTAAGCCTAGAATTTTCTTTCTTAATGCAACGTAACGGTGAAGTAAGTCAAGGTGGCTATTTACTTCCTTGATCAATGTATCGTAAACAGCTGTTGGTACACTATTTTCACTTAAAGCAGCTTCTCTAGCCGAATTGTATTTATGTACGCGAGCATTAAAATTGTGAGCTTTTACCTCACCTGATAAAGTTGAAGCAAGACTGTTTTCAAACTGTCCGTAGCTTGCGTACATCACGTCAAAGGCGTTTTTACGGACGTTGCGGTCTTGAGATTGGATTAAAAGTGAATATAGCCCGTCAGATAATTGAACCATTTCACCGTCTTCATCTTGGACGTAGCCATATTCCATATCAGAATTAGTTAAGACGTTGAAGGTATTAGCAGATGTACCCATTGCATCTCCAGCGTCAGCAATGATTTTTTCTTCATTTGCTGGCAAGGTATGAGGACGTTTTTGCGTAATCTGTTCAAGGCGGTGTCGATAATTTTCTAAACGTGGTTCATCTTGCATAAACTTAGCAAGGGTTTCTTCTGGAATAGATAATATTTCAGGATCGACAAAAGCAATTGCAGCACTCATTTGATTAGCTAAGCTTTGTGCTTTAGCAACAAAACCGAGGTAATGATTATTGCTTGTGTCTACATCGCTTGACATTGTAGCGTAAACATATACTTTTTCTAAGCGTCGATTTACAGCTAAAATTGCTGTAATTCCTTCGTAAAGATCTTTACCAGATTTGGCAAGTGTTCCCTTAAATTTACTTAAGTTCTTGATTTCTTGTGCAACCTGCTTATATTCTTGTTCCCATTCTTGATCGTTCTTAAAAACACGACTTAAGTCCCACTTAAGATCATCGGATACTTCATTTCTTGTTGGAAGAGCCATATTTTTTCCTTCTTTCTGTGATACAAATTTTATTAATCACCATTATAGAACATTATTTCGCTTGCTAAAAAATAAAAATTTTTTAATAATGAAACTAATGTGCTTAGCCAGTGATTTTTGTAATATGAAAAGGTAAGCTAATAGCCAGAGGAGTCAAAAATTAATGAGACCAGATGAACCTAATAAGCCAAATAAAAAACTAGAAAGAAATAATGTTTTTGCGGCGAATAAAAAAAATATTAAGAATGGAAATAACTTTGCTCGCCTGGTAGGTCTCTTAACAATTCTACTTGTTTGCGGAAGCGTAGCCTATTTTGCTCATGCTTATTTCTCAGCTATGAGTTCGGTGCAGCAGGCTTATCGCGGGACTGGAAAAACTTCGCAGTTAATTTCTCAGAAGAAGCCAATCTCTATTTTAATTCTTGGTGTTGACCAAGGAATTGAAGGTAGGCACGATCGCGGAAATTCAGATACGATGATTTTAGCAACTATGAATCCGCAGAAAAAAGAAGCAACGATGACATCAATTCCTAGGGACTTGCTAGCTGATATTAAGGGAGATGGTAAGGGTGAGGGAAGATACTACATGTTCCGGGTCAATTCAGCTTATCAAATTGGTGGCAGTAAAGGAGCTACACGAACGGTTAGAGCACTAGTAAATACCCCAGTTAACTATTATATGGAAGTTAATATGAAAGCCTTAGAGAGCATGGTAGAGGCCTTAGGAGGGGTAGATGTTAATGTTCCATTTACCTTTACTTATCACACGCATTTCAAAAAGGGTAAGCAGCACTTGAATGGTAAAGAAGCTCTAGACTACGTTCGAATGCGTAAAGAAGATCCTAAGGGCGATTACGGCCGACAAATGCGACAAAGACAGGTCATTAATGACATTGTACGTAAAGGAATGTCAGTTAACTCAATCACAAATTATCGTAAGATTCTCAAAGTCTTTGCCAAGTATGTTAAAACTAACCTAACTTTTGATGATATGCTTTCAATTGCAATGAACTATCGTAGTTGTACGCAGGATATTAAGAGTGGCTATATTCATGGACATAATGTTTGGATTGGCTCTGCTGCAATGCAAGTAGCTTCTACTAAAGAATTACAACGCGTCTCAGATTTGGTCCGTTCTAGCTTAGGTTTAAAGAAAGAAAAATTACGTAATCAAGAAACAAGACAAAATAGCTTACAGCAAGGTCTAGACTGGAATGATCCAGAAGACTTTAGAAATTATGTTATTTATGATAAAGATTCTGATACGATTCCATGGGATGGAAATTAAGAAAAAAGCAGTTAGCGAAACGCTAACTGCTTTTTTTTTAGATATCTGTTGATGATTCTATCTTAGTGATTTTGTCTGATAACTGCAACTCTTGTTGGCAAAGTTTTAATTACCTAATTGAGAATTAGAATTTTCATGATTAATTCTTTTTTCTTCAAACTTAATTTCTACTAATTTATTTTCTCTAAATTCTTTGATTTGTTCTTCTTTAAATTTTTTACTGAGAAGAGTTGGTTTAATTGTATTTTCAACTAGGCTTTTAGAAACATTAAAATTAGTATCTTGATCAGCTGCTTTGGAAGTAACTGAATTTGTAAGAAAACCGCAACCTAGTAGGGCAATAAGTACTACTGAAATTCCCTTCTTATGTGTCAAAGTGTTTACTCCTTTTAAGTGTAAATTTAATAATAATTGAATGGTAATCGTGTTACACTAATGATATTTAAAAAGTCATTTTTAATTTACTTAACAAACTGTATTATATAAGAGGATTATTGCAGTAAAATAAAACACAATTTACATTTTTTTACAAAAAAGTTATTTGCGTAAATTGAATGTAATATTTGAAAAACTAGTGTAATAAAAAGGATGATAAAAAATGAAGCAAAATAAGTATTTTCCAGTCATTTACGGGATAATTTCTGCACTGATTGCATTTATTGCAGTGTTTTTTATTGCGCAACGGACATTTCATTTTTCTCTGCCAATGGCTGTTTTATGTGCAGGTATTTTTGCAGCATTCTTTTATGTTCTTTCATATTTTAGGGGACATGCATCTTATGAAATTAAAGCCATTGTGGCCAAGTATCATTTAACAGATGAAGAACTAGCAAAAATAACAGGGATGAAAGCCAGTGATTTTCCAATTTATCACAATAAACTCCAACTAATTATTCCTAAAAGACAATGGCCAAGAGTGTTGAATGCTTTGCAAGAATATGATGCTAAGCAACAAAATAAATTAAAAGATCAAGAAAATAATCTAGACTAGAGGAAATAATGAGCTTATTAACGGTTAAAAATCTAAGCCAAACTTTTATTGATAAAACTTTATACGAAGACGCAAATTTTGTTTTAAATAAAGAAGACCATATGGGGGTAACTGGGCAAAATGGAGTTGGTAAATCGACTTTAATTAAGATTCTAACTGGTGAAATTACCCAAGATGAGGGCGAGGTTAAGTGGCAAAATAAACTCCATGTCGGTTATTTAGACCAGTATGCCAAACTTAAAGCAGGTATAGGAATTAAAGAGTTTTTACAAACAGCATTTAGCGATCTTTTTCAAAAAGAAAAAGAATTGAATGACCTTTATGTGAAATATGGTGAAAATGGGGATGACTCTCTCTTAGAAAAAGCCGGTAAAATTCAAACTCTCCTTGAAGAAAAGGAATTTTACGATATTGATACTAAGATTGACCGAGTAGCAACAGGACTGGGCTTAGCTGATTTAGGTTATGAGCGAGATGTAGCTAAGCTTTCTGGTGGACAGCGGTCTAAATTGATTTTGGCTAAACTTCTTTTACAAAATCCTGATGTTTTAGTTTTAGATGAACCGACGAACTATTTAGATGTTAACCACATTGATTGGTTAGCTGATTATTTAAATGATTTTGAAGGAGCTTTTATTGTAGTATCACATGATTATGATTTCTTAGGGAGAATTACCAACTGCATTATTGATATTGATTTTGGCACCATTACTCGCTATAGCGGGGATTTAAAACATGCCTTACGACAAAAAGAAGCTGACCGAGAGAGTTATTTAAAAGCTTATGCCAATCAGCAACGAAAAATCAAAAAGACTGAAGCATATATTAGAAAGAATAAAGCTGGTTCAAGATCTAAGAGTGCTAAGTCGCGGGAAAAGCAACTAGCAAAGATGGATATTTTAACGCCACCACAAAATAATAAAAAAGCGCATGTCGTTTTCCCCTATGTTGATACAGCTTCAAACTTGCTGCTGCAAACTCAGGATTTGGTAATTGGGTATGATCAGGCGTTAGTTAAGTCAGCATTTAATTTCTCTGTTGGAAATGGTGAAAAGGTAGCAGTAACCGGTTTTAATGGAATTGGGAAAACTACTTTATTGAAGACATTGCTAGGAAAATTGAAACCAATTTATGGTAATTTTGAATTATCTTCAACTGCTGAGCTGGCATATTTTCAGCAAGATCTCGTTTGGCCTAATAAAAATATGACGCCTTTGCAATATTTACAAGAAGAATTTCCACGATTGCGTCCTAGAGAATTACGTCAAGCTTTAGCTAGAATGGGTTTGACGGCTCAGCAAGCAATGAGTCCCTTAAGGGAGTTATCTGGTGGAGAACAAGAAAAGGTTAAACTAGCCAAGATGCAGTTTGAACCATCTAATTTATTGTTTTTAGATGAACCTACTAACCACTTGGATATTGCTACTAAAGATTCTTTGCGAAAGGCAATTGTTGAGTTTAAAGGTGGAGTAATTATTGTAAGTCACGAAAGAGACTTCTTTAGAGGAAACTGGGTTGACAAGACAATCGATATTGAAAAAATGAATAATGAATAGATAAGTATTTTAGAGGATAAAAATGAATAAAGAGCATGTGAGTCAAGACTATGCCGCTGAAGTGCTCGATACTTGCTTAAAAGCAGGTAGATTAATGATCGAAGGCGGCAGCGAAACTTATCGAGTTGAAGATACGATGATGAGAATAGCCCGCAACGCAGGTATTACTGGTGCTAGATGTTTTACAACTCCAACTGGAATATTTATGAGTTTAGGTGAACATTCCTATACTCAAGTTACGCAAGTTAAGAAAAGAAACATTAATTTAGAGTTGGTAGACCGGGTTAATGAGTTATCACGTGAATTTGCTGCCGAAAAAATCACTTTGAAGGAATTACAGGAAAGACTTCAACAGATTTCAATTTCTATTCCAGATTTTCCAATTTGGCTTCAAATTATTGGAGCTGCAATTTTGAGTCCGACTTTGATGGTCTTATTTATGGATGATTATGACTGGATTGATTTTCCAGCAGCAGCTGTTATTGGCGGTTTATCATATGCTGTGTATTTAGCTATTAAACGCTATACTAATATTCGTTTTTTAGCTGAAATGGTGACGGCAATTTTTATGGGAGTAATTACCATTTTTGCTTGCAAGTTGTTTCCTAAGCTTATTGTCGATAATATCTTAATCGGATCCTTGATGACATTGGTGCCTGGAGTGGCGATAACTAATGCTCTGCGAGATCTGTTTGGTGGTGATTTATTGTCGGGGATGGCTAGAACAACAGAGGCAGTTTTAACTGCTATTGCTCTTGGTGGCGGCATCGGTATTGCAATTAAGTTATTATGGGGTGTGATGTGATGCCTTTTTGGTTAGAAATAATTGTTAATTTAGTGTTTGCCTGGCTTGCTTCTGTGGGCTTTGGACTAATTATTAATGTCCCTCACCGTGCTCTTGTGTTATGCGGTGTCAGTGGGAGTGCGGGTTGGATCTTGTATTGGTTGGCTAATCGAATTGGCATTGGCCGATTAGGATCTAATCTTTTAGGAGCATTGTGCGTTGGAATTTTAGGTTTAGTATTTGCTCGAATTAAAAAATGCCCCGTAACTGTTTTCAACATTCCCGGTGTTGTACCACTTGTGCCAGGTGTGCCAGCCTATCAGGCAGTACGTGCAATGGTAGAAGGGCAGCTGTCTGATGCAGAAGACTTAATTTTACGAGTGGCAATTGTCACAATTGCGATTGCAATGGGTTTTATGCTGGCCCAATTGATGGGCGAGATCTTTTTTAAGACGCGCAATAATAGAAAAAATAAGAAAAATTTAGTATAATTATAGATGCGACGAGTCGAGGAAAACGCGAGATGCGTTCTTTGACAGAGATCATCTGGACTCTAGAAGTCAAAGCACGGGAAGTGCTGATGATGGGCTCCTTTGGCTGTGAAACAAAGACCCTGACATACTTTTGTATGTTTCTCGCCAAAAAGACTAGCTTTCTTTTGAAAGTTAGTCTTTTTTAGTACTACAATATTTTTGAAAGTAACTTAATGAGGTAAAAACTTATGAAAATATCTATTCATCATATTGTAACTCAAAAGGTTGGTAACTCAGTAGGCTTTTCACTTCCTGCTTCGTTTAAAGTAGAGGTAGGAACTGAGTATACAATTCATCAAAAATCTGATGGTAGTTTGATCTTAATACCGAAAATTTCGAATCCTTATACCTCTGATGCTAAATTTGAAGATGTACCAGGACCAGAAAGGGAAGCTTGGGAAAATTTGGCTATGGAGGAATTACGTCATGCCGAAGATTAGATTTAAACAAGGAGATATTGTATGGGCGGATTTTTCACCATCGGTTGGACAGGAAATGAAGGGGAAGCACCCTGCAGTTGTAGTGTCCTCTAATTCATACAATGAGAAAACTAATTATTTAATGCTCTGTCCCATTACTTCACACGGCAATCATTTTCCGACATATCTAGACTTGCTAGGCTATCGGGTTCATGGACGAGTAAATGCAGCACAAATTCAAACCTTTTCTAGAATGCGTTTATTAGATGAAAAACCAGCAGATCATCTTAGACCAGAAGATATGCTTAAGGTAATGGAACTACTTAGCTTTGCTTTACAGTTTGATTAATCAAATCTAACTTTTTTCGGTTGCATGAATAAGATTTATTGAGTATCTTAGTAATGAAAAAAGGATACATGAAGGAATTTTTATCGTGAAAATTAAACAAGAAGAATTAACTAAAAAAATTGAAGAACAAGATTATCTTCAAGATCTTGAAACAATTAAGTATAGTGAAATAACAAAAACTAAATTAAAGAAAATTGCAACTAAGATGATTGGTGAAGCAGTCCAAGCTTTTAAGCATAATTCACTTATTCAAACGCAACTTGCAATTAGTGGAAGAAGACCAATGACTTTTGCATTAGAGAGTAACATCATTAATCTTCCCTTTGCTAATTACAAAAAAATTAGCAATTTTTGTAATAATGAAGATGAATATGAAGTAAATATTTATTTTGAAACTATTTCAGAATATGTAAATGTATCACACTTTAGAATCGATATTTTGGGCTCAAGTGATAAAATTGTGGCTGATCCAGATAAGTATAGCGACTTACTGGTTAAAGCAATTGAAGAGAAAATTGAGGTCATTCGTAATTATCAAAAACCAGAATCAAAGACGAAAGCTAAAAAGACAAAATAAGGAGTTAGCCTTGAGGGCTAACTCCTTATTTCTTTATTTCACGCATTTTTAGAATTGGATGGGCATTTGTATAAAAGAAGAAATCTTCAATCATTGCACTTTCCATCAAACCTGTTGTTAAAGTAGGATCTAAAGTTTCAACATTTTCAGGATACTTGGGCTCTTGTCCTAAGTTCATAAGTGCCTTGTTTAAGGTGTAATGAATATAATGTTCAACCTTATCTTCTAAACCAGTGTCTTCATATAAAAGATGAATGTGGTTAAGCTCATTAGCATATAATCTATCGCATAACCCATATACCCAGTTGTGAACATTTTCTTGCTCTTCTTTAGAGAGTTTGAAGTAGTCACGTCTAAATTTAATTCCTGTATAAATACCATTTAAAGTCGTTATTCTAAGTGCATATTTAATCAATTCCGCTGTTCGTGGTAATTTATGCTGTCCGAATAAATATAGGGGTCCAAAGAATGACGAATGATATAAACCAGTTGAGAGAAAAACATGTGCTGCCTTTTTCTGAATTGCATTCTCTGACTGATAGACTGTGTTTAAAAGTCTCATCTTTTTTTGCAGATATGGATTTTGGTTTGCCCAATTAAAAGCCTCATCTCGTTGCTCATCGGAAATAGAAAATTCACTCAGAGCATGACCATAGGCTTTATTATTAATTGATTCCAAATATTGCAATGCATTATAGACAGCAGCTTCTTCGGAATTTTCCGCATCTTGCTTAATTTTTGAAAGTGAAACTTTCATCTGGAGAGTAGATGAAAGAGCTAAAGAACCAAAGCTATGTAGGAGCATAGTTTGTTCAGCTTTAGGGAGATGGAAAAATTCATCTCGGTCTTTATGAATTGGAACACGACGAGGTTCGTAGACAATATCATTTAATCTTGCCCAAGCAGAACGATCTACTTGATCTTCGACAGCATTCCAGTTACTTGCTTTATAATAAGATTTTTTATTCATTTTTCTGCCTGAAGTCACTTAAGAAACTAATATTGCTAAGAGATGGATTTTGAACTGGCAAATCTTTTTGTGCGCCTCGTTCCTTTTTACAAGCTTCTTTGACAATTTGGCGAACGTTTTTGACATCAGCCGAGTTGCCACTTAGCTAAAGTAAATAGAGAATCGGTACGTGCAATGTAACAGAAATCTTTTTTGCCGTTTGAGCAAAAAGATCATTAAAGTTACGGTTGCCACATCCTATTAAACCTAAAAGGTTCTCTTTATTATCTTTATATGTTAAAAAATCAACAACAGAATCCATCATAAAATCTTGATACGACGGCAAGATCAAAATATATTTATCATTCATTTGATATTGAGGATGAGCATCCTCAATCCGATGTGCATCAAGCCCCGTTTTATTTATGAATCGTTGCGTTTGTCCTGTAATTGTATAAAAAGCTATTTTTACCATAGTTTTGCCTAACGCTATATACCAAAACTACCTTCTACGTATTCAATTGTCGCGACTTTTTCTAATAAAGTCAAATTAAAAAAAGTTTTAAAAACATCCATAAGTACCGTATACTTAAATTAAAGAAAATGGAGGGTCCTTTATGACACTTGGATGGAATATTTTAGGTATTTTGGCCTGGTTAATACTTGTTTTGTATTTGATTTTTATCGTACAAAATATTCGTAAACGTCACTTAATGATGATTGTAAAAGATCGTAAGCGATTTGAATGGAAGACTACTCTGCTAGACATCTTAGAGGTTTTAGTTCTTCTATGCGGTGCGATCTATATGTTTAGCATCACTTTATTTTACAATCCTGATTTAGAAAATAAACAAGTTTTATCTAGTAAAATTGAATATCAGCCATTGATTTTAACAGCTGGTAATAAACGTTCATACTATGTTACCGCTAGATCTGATAATAAGAAAGCGCCTGTTCAAACATATACTTTCTATAGCAATGGAAACAGAGTAACTGTTAAAAGCAATTACGCTACCATTTCTGATGGTAAGAATCCAATGTCGGTTCAAGCAGCAGCTATTCCATATTCTGCTAAGCAATTAGTTCAAGCAGATGGGCGCTATCAAAGTGCCTATGTGGCAACATATACTGCTACTTACAAGAAAAATTGGTATAACGGCCTTAGAATGCATGCTGGTAAGACTGCAGCTCGATATTACTTGATTAGAGTACCTGACCGTACTTTTGTGAGAGAATTGAAGTAGAAGAATTTATGTAGAAAAAGACCTTATTCCGAAGATTGAAAATTCGGGATAAGGTCTTTTGTTTATTACTTCATTAGCTTTTTAGCTGTTCTGCTATAACGGATATTTTGTAATAAAAATCCTAAGATAAATGCCATCACTAAGGTTGCTGATAAGTATTCAAGAACATTACCTGCATAAAAGGCAGCAAATAAAATGAAGCCGCCCGATAAGAGCAGGGAAGAGATCAATAAAGTTTTCGAATTTTTATTGACTAACCAGTAAAAAATTCCATAGCCAAGAACAAATATGTAGATTACTGCTAATAAGATTGTTCCCAGCAATCCCATTGAATAATACTGCGCTAAAAAGTCACGCTCTAGCGGAGCAATATTATTTTCACGGCTAAAGGAAATACCAAAAAGTTTATTGAGTTTATTTTTATCATTGTTCATGACGCGACTAAGAATATCTTGTTCAAGATGTCGATAGTTTAATCGCTCAGTAGCCGGCCTTTTCATGACGTCAAGCCAATAATAGGGATCATTTTTGTAGGAATAATGATCTAAAACTAAGTCATTTTTTAAAGAATAGACCCAATAATTTTTCTTAATAAAATTCTTTAGATATTCTTCTTGTTTTTGCCCCTTATATCTTTTTAATCCAGAGTCAAGTTCTTGATCGAGTCTATTTTTGTCACCAAGATTACTTCTTTTTTGAGCTACGCCATTTTCAAGCGAAGATCTTCTAAGCGTTGGACTATAAGGAAAAATAGCACTAGAAGCAGCTAAGATGCAGATCAATGTAATTAGAAATTTGGCTGAAAACTTGGTATTTTTCAAAATTAAGCTATGGAATAAGAAGATGATTAAGAAAATAACTAAGCTAATAATTAAGCCAAAATTTCCCACCTTTGTTCCTAGCATTAACATTGCTAAGGCTTGTGCACTCACTAGCACTATATTTAAGAGGTTAAACTCTTTATAAAGAATATAGAGCATAATCGGCATAATCATAAATAAAATAGCTGATAGAGTGTTAGCTTGAAAAAATATTCCCTTAGATGCTAAAGCGTTAAAAGGATAATTTGTTTGAGTAAACCAAGAAAAAATATTGGCACTGATTTGCTTAGCTCCTGTAGTATGGTATGAAGTTAGCGAAAAAACCAAGAGATTTGAGATGACAATCGTTAAGGAATATAAACCCGAAATTGCTTGAATTACTCTGAAAAAGTATTTAGTTTTAAAATCACTGTATGGAGTGATATAGATAACTATCAAGGGTAAACAAGCTCGAATTAAGTAAAAGATCTCAACTTTTGTCGAATAGCCAAAGCTTGTTGGATCTACACCAGTAAAGTTTTTAACAGAGAATAAATGGCAAAGCGAATAGAGGATTAAAATTGCAATATAAGTAATAATCCACCATTGTTTTTTTAACCTTTGCCAATTACTTTTGATGCTAAAGAATAAAATAATAGCAATAAAAACTCCTAAAACTCTCAAAATCGATGGAAGTGAGAATTTTAGAAGTGGTGGTCTGGATAACCAATAAATATCTAGAAATGGTTGGATTAAGATAAACCAAAATAAGAATGTTTGTAGCCTTTTTTTCATATGATTATCGATACCTTTTATTAAAAAAATAAAACTTGTTTAGGCATAATTTTTATTTTGATTTTTTAGTTTTATCTGGTTGAACTTTAGAAATTTTTACATCATTAGTTGCAGCTGTTTTTCCACGTGCAGGTGATTTAACTTTCTTTAAGTTCTTAAAGTTAATAACCATTTTATTGTTTAATTCATTAACTGAAGATTCATCTTCTGGATCGTATGAAGTAATAGCTAGCAAAGCAGAATTTTCGTAAATTTTTTCTACTTTTCCTTGAAAAGGATGCTTAAGTTCCTCTTCAGAAGTAGCAGCTAAAATTTGTCCAATCTTTACGTCAGCTTTTTTCATTTAAAAAACTCCCTTTTCTGTACAGAAATGTTTTACAATAGTGAAATACTATTATATATAATAGTCGATTTCAAGCGGGAGAGTAATATTTTGCAAAGAATTATCATAATTGCTGGACCAAGTGGGGTAGGAAAGACCACAATTTCAAAATACTTAACAGAAAAATATAATATTCCTCGTGTAGTAACGCATACTACAAGACCAATCCGAAAAGGTGAAATCCCAGGAAAATCATATTATTTTGAAAATGACGAGAGCTTTAAAAAACTTCATTTCTTTGAACATGTAAAATATGGAGAATATCAATATGGTTCAAGTAAAGAAGCGTTAGAAAAAGCTTGGGAAAAGAATGATTTAGTTTCTTTAATAGTAGAAACAGATGGGGTTAAATCATATTTAGAAAAATTAGGAAAGCAGGTATATTTTATTTATTTGACCGTTTCTGATTTTTCTGTTTTGAAAAAAAGACTACTAGCACGCGGCGATCAAGCGAGTGAAATTGATAAACGATTAAACAGCTATGAATTTAAACGCGACTTACATTTATCAGACGAATTAGCAAAAGAAGCGCATGTATTAAATAATGATAACTGGGAAGAAACAGCTAAAAAAATAGATGAAATCATAGCAAAACTTGATAATGAGTAGGTTTTGAATAATGAAAAAGATTGAGAATAAGCGAAATGTAATGACAATGATTTAGCTTTGTAACAGGGCTGTAATATTAATACCCTACAATAACCATTGTCAATTAAAAAAAGAGACACATAGCATAACTTTTAAGTTAATTAATGACGGCTATGTTGATAATATTAAGAAAAAAGAATTTTATGGAGGAAATACCTTTGACTATCAAATCTAAAGTAATCAAACTTACCACTGCTGCTTCATTCGCTGTTGCAGGTATCGCAACTTTAAGTGCAGCTAAATTAAACTCATTATCATTTAACAATACTGCACAAGCTTCAACTATCCAAGCTCCTGCAAAGCAAATTGGTGTTGTAAAAGTAAATTCTAAGACTGGTGAAAGTGTTGCAGTTTGGAACAGCTACGAAGATGGCAAGCAACAAACTGGTAAATACTTACCACATGAATCAAGCTGGAAGACATACAAGAAGGTTAAGACTGTTAAGGGTGAAACTTGGTACAACTTAGGTGGAGACCAATGGATCTCAGGTGATGATGTACAAGAAGAAGCTCCAATCGCACTTACTGCTGATTTATCTGCAGTTAAGGCAGCTGTAAGCCAAGTTCCTGCAGCTAACGTTGCAAGCAACGCTACTGCCGATGCACAAACTGCTGTAGCTAGCGTTAACAACGCACAACAAACAGCAACTACTAACAATGCATCAGTTGCAACGGCACCTGTACAAACTAATACTGCAGCTACTGCACAACAAACCTCAGCAGCTGCACAAGCTCCAGTAGCACAAACTACTGCACAACAAAGTACATACACTGCTTCAACTAACAACACTTATGTTGCTCCAGCAAAGACTAACTACTACGCACAAGCTAACACTACAGTTAAGACTCAACAAGCAGCAACTTACAGTGCACCTGCACAAAACACTACTGCTACTAAGCCTGCACAACACCAAACTCAACAAGCTTCAAGCCAAGCTGCTCAACCAGCTAAGCAACAAGCTTCTACTCAATCAAGCAGCACTGCTCAAACTGTAGTTAATGCAGCAAAATCACAAATCGGTAAGCCTTACGTATGGGGTGCAACTGGTCCTAACGCATACGACTGCTCAGGTTTAGTACAATACGCATACAGCCAAGCAGGTAAGAACATTGGACGTACTACTTACCAACAAGCTGGTGCTGGTCAACACGTTTCTGTAAGCCAAGCACAAGCTGGTGACATCTTAATGTGGGGTGACTACCACGATGCTATCTACGTAGGTAACAACCAATACGTACACGCACCACAACCAGGTCAAAACGTAACTCAAGCTACTATCTCAAGTTATTTCATGCCAGATTACGCAATCCGTGTAAGATAATTAAATGAAATAAACATAGTTATTTTAGAAGGTTAATTGAAAGATTAACCTTCTTTTTTGTGTTATAATGAAAAGAAATTTTTTAGGAAACAGGTATTTTTAATGAATAACAAGAATATAGAAAAAAATACCCATCCCACAAATAATGTAGTGACCCACAAAAATTGGACACTTTATTAATATTATGCAACTAAGGATTGATTCCGATATTGAATCGGAGTCAGTCCTTTTAGTTTACTCTTTGTTCTTTCGTAATTATAAAAGTGAATATAATCTTTAATCGCTTGTTCTAATTCATTCAGATTGGCATAGTTTGATTCTTTGCCATAAAACATCTCTCTTTTAAGTATGCCAAAGAAGCCTTCCATAAGCCCATCGTCTGGAGAACAGCCTTTCCTAGACATACTTTGTTCAATGCCACGTCTTGCAAGTTCATATTGATAAGTCTTATGTTGATATTGCCAGCCACGATCTGAATGAAATACTAATCCATTCAATGAATCATTAACTTTAAATGCATCATCAAGCATAGTCAGTACCTGCTGCAAGTTGGGACGACGAGAGATATTATAAGCGACAATATCTCTCCCACAGCCATCGATAATAGGCGATAGATAAAGCTTTTGTCCTCTTAAGTTGAATTCAGTAATATCCGTGTACCACTTCATATTTGGTCTAATAGCAAAGAAGTTGCGTTTAATTAAGTTAGGTTTAATTCTTCCTTCAATTTCACCCTCAAAGCTGTTGTAGCGTCTTCTACGTTTCATACGATATCCAATCAAATTAAGTTTACGCATTAAACGATAGACTGTTTTTCGATTGATTATAAAGCCTTCACTATGTAAGTGATCAGTTATTGTTCGATAACCTGGAGCAGTGTATCTATCTTTAAGTTCAAAGAATATTTCTTTAATTCGTTTAATTAGACTGTGGTGCTTTATCTCATCTTGATCTTCGCGCTTTAAAATATTGTAATAATTGCTTCTGGATAAGCTAGGTAAAGCATTATTCGGATCATTTAAAATCGACAAGATAGTTTTAACACCCAACCCAAGTTCTAGCCTTAATTCTCTAACAGCTTGTGCTATTTCTGTTTTGGTTGGTTTTTTCTCTTTTGAACCAAGGCATCCAATTTTTTTATAAATGCATTCTCGACAGTAAGCTTTAAATTCTGGTGACGCAATTCTTCGTTTTCTTTCTTCAATTTCTCTAGCTCTTTGTTCACGGGTTCGTCGTCCTTTCCTCTTGATAACGACATTATACCCGTTTTCTTTATAAGAGCGAATCCAGTTAATAAGCATCCCTTGACTTTTCAAGCCCAATTCTAAAGATACAGAGTAAGCAGCTTCATGATTGACTAAAACCCGATTGATAGCTTCTAGCTTAAATTGGGCTGAATAATAAGTATGGGGCTTATCTAATATATCCATTCCATGCCTATGAATGAGTGAAACTAAGTACTTAATACTAACTGAGCCTATTCCATACTTTTTACTTAAATATGTCGATCTTTTATTTTCAATAGTCCATTCTTTATAAATATTCAATTTATCTTTTTTAGTTAATTTAGACATAGTAAAACCCCCGAAATCCGTGTCCGAATTTCGGGGGTCACTACATAACTATCGTAAGTGGCTAATAGGTATTTTAATTTGCTTAGTAATTGTTTTAATAGCTTGGTTGGTAGTTGGATATATCCAGTCAAAAAGAAATGCTGAAGCGGAAAAATTTAATGCTAGTCACTTTAATTCAAATGTTGTAATTTATAATGTTCCAGTCGGCAAACTAACTGTTAAAAAAGCTACTGCTAAAATAAATGAGAAAGCTAAAAATAGTGCGGTTTTAAAAGGTGACGAAGTCATTTTAAAGAAGAATAGCGATAAAGTAATTACGAACAAAAAAGTTCAATCTTACTTTGAAGAACAACATACTCGCTACCCTAGCCGTAAAAAATGGAATTTTCAGAATACTGAGCTCTTAAAAGCAAAAGAAAAGTTAAATCAGATTAAAGATCGACAAGTAAAATATACGGTTAATGGTAAGTCTTTTGTATTTAAGCGGTCGGAAATTTTTCCAACGGTAACTTATGAAAATGATAAGTATGTTTTTTCAGATACAAAGATCTTAGCGAATAAGATTAGCAGTATTAATAAAGAAGTATCTACACTTCATAAATCTTATGACTTCCAATTGCCAAATGGTCAAGTTACAAAAGTAAAAAATGAAAGTTATGGTTGGGCTATTAATGAGAAAAAGCTTGTTGCTGCTGTTGAAAATGCTTTAGTCAATAATACGCAAGAGCTAAATGGTAAAAACTATATCTACGGTGAAGGTTTCAGTACGTATGGAACTGGATATGGCTTAAGTAATAATGGAATTGGAAATAGTTACATTGTTGTTTCTTTAACTGATCAAAAGCTGTGGATATATAAGAATGGTAAGTGCGTGGTTACTTTAAACACGATCGTTACTGGTACAGTTGAAACTAAAATTGCTCATAAAAACTTAGAAACACCTACTGGAGTTTGGTATATCCAATATAAAGAATCTCCAAGTGTCTTAAAGGGAACAAATGATGATGGTTCTAAATACTCAGTTGATGTTAAGTACTGGATGCCATTTACTTTAACTGGTTGTGGCTTTCATGATAATAGCTGGCGAAAAAACTGGTCTAAGACTGCTTACCTAAATGACGGATCTTATGGTTGTGTAAACTTAAAACCTAATGACGCGCCAAAAGTGTGGAATAATATAGAAAAGAATGAAGCAGTAATCATTTATAAATAATACGAAAAAAGAGTAGATTTTAAATCTACTCTTTTTGTCTGCTATACAGCATTTACTTTAAATTTTTCTAGATCTTTTGGAGATAGCCTTACAGTAACGTGAACGCCGTCGTCTTTAAAGTCTTCACTTAAAATTTGACCATATTCATGTAAGTAAGCTAAGTTCTTGCCATCTGAAAGTGGCAATACTAAGTTTATTTTTTCGTAATTATCAAATACTTTTTTGACAATTAAATTAGCTAACTGCTTAATTGATTCGGGATCTTTAGCGGAATATAAGATATCATTTCCTTCAATTTGAGGATAATTACGTTCTGTTAAATCAGCCTTGTTATAAGCGGTAATCATTGGAACATCAGTGATGTTTAACTCATTTAGAACTTTTTGCGTGGTTTTAATCATTTGAACCATATTATGATCCGATGCGTCTACTACATTAATGAGCAAGTCGGCGTCTTTTGCTTCCTGCAATGTAGCTTTAAATGACTCAACCAGATTATGAGGGAGCTTAGAAATAAAACCAACGGTATCTGAGAGAATGAAACTTAAATCATCCTTCAAATCAATTCGTCTAACGCTAGTATCTAAAGTCGCAAAAAGCATGTTTTTTGCGAAAACCTGCTTTTTATTGGCTTCGTCACTAAAAACATTTAGCAATTCATTCATCGTTGTTGATTTTCCTGCATTAGTGTAGCCAACCAAAGCCACTTGAGGCAGACGAGAATTGTTTCTTCTAGCAGATTTGATTTCTTCTTGTTTACTGATGTCTTTTAGCTCTTTCTTAATTGCGCTAATTTGTTTACCAATAGTACGTCTATTTAATTCAAGTTTAGTTTCCCCAGAACCACGGTTGGCGAAACCGCCACTTGCTCCACCAGAACCACGTTGCTGGTCTAGATTATTTTCAGAAGGATGAAGCCGAGGTAATTCATACTGTAATCTTGCAAGTTGAACTTGTAATTTGGCTTGTCGACTCCGTGCTCGATTAGAGAAAATTTCTAAGATTAACTCTGTTCTGTCTAAAACTTTAAGCTTTGTCATGCCCTCAATATTTCTGATTTGAGTAGGAGACAATTCATCATTGATAACTAAGACTTTAGCATGTAATTCACGGGCCATATTTTTAATCTGGTTAAGCTTCCCCACACCAAAGTATGTACCTGCGACAATATTTTCAGCCTTTTGACTTCCCTGGCCGACAACATCTAAGTTGTTTGCGAGAGCTAATTCTCTTAGTTCTGTCATATAGTAGTCAAAATTGGGATCGTTTAAATTTACGCCAGCGATAAAGGCTTTAGTCTTTTTTGGTTGATTGTCGATCAAATAATTCACCTGCTTTCATAAATTTAGTTTTTATATTGGATAAATAGCTTAGAAAATCATCATAACCATTCCTTTATTTGATAGTATGAAAATTATAATTTCTTTTTAAATAAAAATCAATTTTAAAGACAAAAAGGCCACTTCGATTCCGAAGTGACCTTAGGATATTTGAACACGGTAATATCCGAATAGAGATAATTACTTTAATTAACCGTGCACATAAATATGAGTGGAGTATATAATTGCTATTCTGATATCATAATAAATCTTACACTTCTCAATGAAATTGAACTGACTGTATCAAAGGTAGTTATTAAGAAAATCACTTAAGCCATACATAATTATGGGGGAATAGGAAAGCTCACGACTTAAGGGTATATAGGGTGACAAATATATTATCTTTGTAATACATAGTTTAAACTGAAGTCATATATTAAGATACGATTCAGCTTCCTGAAGAATTTAGTTAAACTGTATTTTACTAACAATTAGTTTCACTATTTTCAATTTTATTGAACTATAGACGGGAAAAAGTAGTGAAAATAGTGGATAGGTATTACGACTCAGAATATCAAAAACTTCTTCTTAATATATTTACTAGATATTTATATAAAGTAACAGCAATTAAATATATTGTTATTTATTGCTTCTCTATGAAGACTGTCTTCATTTATAAATATAAGACCTTATAAAAATAATAGCAAATAAAAGAGCTTTCATAAATTGTTATGTTATTGAAGCATAATAAAAGCCAAATCATTAATCGATTTGGCTTTTTTAATAGAACTAACTTAATTTTCTTTTGACCTTTGCCACTTAGCAATTAATGGTAAAACAATCCCTAGTCCAATCATTAAAAGAGGTTCGACAATGTTTAGGATTAGCATATGCCACCAAGTAGCTGAGCCAGCCTTAGCATCAATTGGAACGATACCAAAAGTTGCGCCAGTAACTGTAATAATCAAACACCACCAACCAACAATAACAGCAAAAGTCTTGTTTTTGATAAATACATATTGTGATGGGAATTTTTCTGGGTGAAGTCTGATCTTAATAAAGGCCCAGAAGAGTAGTCCGGTAACATATGGTGATACAATTCCGTTTAAATTAAGTAATTGATTGAAGATGTCATTAACTGACGGAAGAGTAGCACTTAAAAATAGTAAAACGGAGCAAATTCCAGTTGTTAACCAGTAACCGTTAATTGGTAGCCCATTTTTATCAGTCTTGGTTAATTGCTTAGGTAGATACTTTTTAGCAGTATCTGATAAGAAAATTCTTGCACCGCCATCTACTAAAACAGCTAGTTGTGCAAGCATATAGAGAGCTTGGGTAATAATAAAGGTATATAGGAAGAATTTACCCATTCCGAATTTTTCACCCATTGCTTGAAAGGCATAGTAAGAACCATTCATCTTTAAATCATCTGGTAAGTGGTGTGCATTAAAGAAGACACCGAGAGCAAAAGAGCCAAAGATTGTTAGAAATCCAGTCATGATTGCAAGCATGTACATTGCTTTAGGAAAGTTTCTAGGTCCATCTTTCATTTCAGTAACGTATGGCGCAACGAATTCAGCTCCATTCATGGCGAAAATTAATAAGCCTAATGACATTAAGAATTTCATATCAAAAGTTGGCAAGAAATTCTTAAAATGGAATGGCTGCGTAGCAATCGTGCGTCCTTCGCCGAGGTAGACAATAGTCATGATTACGAAAAGAATAGTCATGATAAACATTGCTCCGCCACCGATAATGGATAACCATTGCAATGAATTAGCAAATCGGTGTTGGAAAAATATAAAAATGACAAAGATAATTGCAGTAAATAAGGCAAAAGCCCAATTACTCATTTCCTTGTCACTTAATGCGTGTCCTTTAAAAAGCCATGCAAAGGAAACAACGGTAGAATTTGCTACATCAACTAAGTAAGGCAGAGAGACTACCCAGTAGCACCAGGCAGTAATATATCCCATTTTGTCTCCAGAGGTATGTCTTAGCCAAGATGATAAACCACCGCCATCATCAGAAAATGTTGCACCTAATTGTCCAACGATTAGTTCATAAGGAACAACAAATAAAATTAATAATAAAATCCAGTCACTAACAACAGCTAACCCTTGGTTTTGAAAGTTGTAAGTAATATCATCAAAACCAATAACTGTAACAAAGTCCATCAGTGCAATTACCGGCCAGGTTAGTTTTTTACGTTTTTGAGCTTCATCAAAAGTATCCATGTTTCCTCCTAAAAATCCTATCTTACTTTATTTATTTAAATTTAGGAGGAGGGTTGAAGAAGTAGCTTCCCTGCATACTAAACCTCTTTTCGTATTTTAATTACAATACCGTTTTCTATTATACAAGAATAAAAGTTCAAAAAAATGAAAAACAGGCTTTACTTTTTATGCTTGTGTCTGTATTATATAGTGTAACAGGTACGTAATACACTATAACAAAAAGAGGAGTAATCATGGGTGAAGTAGTTCAAGTTCAAGACATTACCAAGACTTATGGTAAGAAAGGTGAGAAACAATACCAAGCTTTAAAAGGCATCAGCTTTGATGTGGCACGTGGCGAATTCGTTGGGATCATGGGGGCTTCTGGCTCAGGTAAAACAACTTTATTGAATATCCTTTCAACTTTAGATCAACCAACTACAGGAAATGTTTATATCAATGGTCGCGATATTACTGGTTTAAATAAGAACCAAATGGCCGATTTTCGTGGACAAGAGATTGGTTTTATTTTCCAAGATTTTAACTTATTAGAGAACTTAACTAATCGTGAAAATATTGCACTTCCTTTATCACTTCAAAATGTGAAGACAAGTGCAATTAATCCTAAAGTTGATAAAATTGCTAAGCGATTAGGGATTGATCATATCTTAAATAAATATCCAGCAGAAATATCTGGTGGTCAAAAACAACGTGTTGCAGCAGCGCGGGCGTTAGTTCATGAACCAGCTATTCTTTATGGGGATGAACCAACTGGAGCACTTGATTCAAAGAGTGCTACAGAACTTCTTGAAACCATGAAGGGGTTGAACGAAAAAGATAAAGTATCAATCCTGATGGTAACTCACGATCCATATTCAGCTTCATATGCTAGCCGTATTCTTTTTATCAAGGATGGTAAGATTGGTAAAGAAATTAAAAAGGATGGCAAGAGCCGCGAAGAATTCTATCAAGAAATTATTGCGGAATTAGGTAGACGTTAATACTAGGAAGGAAATAATTATGCTTTGGAAATTATCATTAACCGGAATTAAAAGCCGGTTCAAAGACTATTTAGTTCTTTTTTCTGGCTTAACTTTTGCTAGTGCAATCTTCTACATGTTTATGACTTTAGCAACTAATCCTGCTTTCTTAAAAGGCTCGTTAAGTATTGCTTTCCAAATTACTCAAATTGTTTTTGGCTTTGGGATTGCGCTTTTATCAATTATCACTTTTGTTTATATTGTATATGCTAATAGCTTTTTGCTGAGCATGCGGCAGAAAGACTATGGGATGTACATGATGCTAGGTGCTAGGACTAGTAAAATTGGAAGACTGATTTTTACTGAAACACTTGTTGTTGGTTTATTAGCTACTTTATTAGGAACTGTTCTAGGAGTTGCTTTAACGCAAGGCGTTTCTAGCATTTTAATCTCACAATTGGGCTTACAAATTCATAAATTTGTAGGATTCTATTTACCAGCATTACTTTGGACAATCGCATTTTTTGCAATTTTATTCTTCTTAGCTGCCTTCTGGAATCGTCATAAGTTAGTTAAATCGAATATAATTAATTTACTTCATGAAGATCAAAAACCAGTTAAATTACATAGAAATAAATTATGGAAATTTATTGAGGCACTATTAGGTATTGCATTACTTGTCACAGGTTATTGGGCAATGATGCATGCAGCAAAATTAGGTACCAAAACCGTTCCCATTGCTTTCTTTACAATTGTTTTCGGTTCTTACTTTACTTTTGATTCCTTCTTTACAGCAATTATTGATTTACTTCGTAAGAACTTATCTTTCAAATATCGAAAACTTCATTCCTTTACTCTAGGTCAATTGAAGTTTAGATTAAGTGACTATACTAGAATTTTATCAACCGTATCATTACTATTTGCGCTTGCTTTAGGAGCAATTACTGTTGGCTTGAACTTCAACAATATGACTGAACAAGCAATGCAAAGTAGTTATTATGATGTTGTTTTATACAACCATAATCAAAAAGTAGATAATCAATTAAAGAAAGTTTCTGTAAAATCTACAACTCATTTTGACTATAAGATGGTCGTAGAAGGTAAGGGAAAAGAAAAGAATCGCGTCCTTTACATTTCTGAAAATCAGCTCAAGAATAATAAGATTATGTATCAGCACTATTCACGTAAAAATGACGTGAACCACTACGATACTAGACGTCTTACTGTTAATGATTTTAAAAATAAGAAGTCAGATGTTGCAGCAGAGGGTGAATATCAATTAGTATCTCTTACTCCGTATATTGACGCTCAAGCTAAGGTTGTATCGCAAGCTCAGTATGATCAAATTAAGGCTAAAGTAAATAAGATTGAGCTTTTAAGAGTTAATAATTTTAGAAGTAATTTCAACAATATTGAAAAATTGCAAAAATTATCAGTAAATCAAATGATTAGTTCACCAGAGGCTGAAAAAGATGGAATTAATGTAAATCTTTCTAATTCAAAATCTGCTCAATATCGTCTAGTTTCAAGTATGACTTCTGGTTTTGAATTTATGGGTTTCTTCTTAGGACTAGCCTTTCTAGCAATGCTTGCCTCAACCTTGATGTTCAAGGTTTTATCTGGTGCAAACAGCGACAAGCCAAGATATCAAATGCTTTGGAAAGTTGGAACGAGAAAGAGCTTATTGAAATCATCAATTGCTAAAGAAATTGGAATTCTGTTTGCTTTACCAGCAGTTTTAGGTGTGGTAGACGTCCTATTCGGACTTCAATTATTTAAATCCATCTTGGGAATGAATACATATGACAAACTGTGGATACCATTTACAATTTTCGGAGTGCTTTACGTAATTTACTACCTATTAACAGTGATTTTATACCAACATATTGTTTTACAAAAAGAAGATTAAGAAAAAGACTTCATCAAAAATTGGTGAAGTCTTTTTTTGCGTTAAACTGACATTTTATTATAAGAAGCAATTTTCATATCTTTATCAGTCATATTCATAATTGTAATTGATGCGTTTCTTGGACCGTGAGCCAAGTTGTATTTGCCAGGCGCAAAGCGAGAAACAATACTTCTAATGGTAAAGCCATGAGTAACAAGTAAAATGTTTTCAGCACCATCTAATTTACTGATTAAATCAAAGCCTTTGTTAACTCGGCCCCAATATTCCTCCGCATTTTCTGCTTCATGATATGGGTCTGCTTCTTTCATGTAGTCTTTAATAGTATTGATATCAACTTTTTTAAGGAGTTCATCTCTTCTTGGATAGCCATGGGGGCCACCAATCATGCGCCAAGCTTCATCAGAATTCATTCCTTCAAAAAAGCCATAGAATTGTTCCCTGAAAAATGGCGTTGCGATATGCTGCAACTCATCACGGTTGCAATTTTCATTGATAATGTAGTCACAAGTGTCGCTAGCTCTCTTTAAATCGCTTGAAATAGCAATATCAAAAGGAATATCGCTTAAAGCTTTACCAGCATCTTTTGCACCCTTTATTCCTTCATCAGTTAATGGGGTGTCACACCAGCCCTGCATTTTGTCATAGCGGTTGATATAAGTTTGACCGTGACGGACGATATAGATTCTTTTCATGATAAAAATCTCCTTGAATTACTTACTTTGATTATATCAAACCTAAAAAATTAAAATCTTAAAAGGCGTATACAAAAACAGAATTAACAAGATGCCCACTATAATTAAGAGAATAGTATTTCTTTTAGTCAGTTTTTGATGTTTTTCTTCGGTGATTTTATTATTTCTAAAATCACTACTTACTTTAATTTGTCGACCTACAAGAATAGCAATTAAAACTAGGTAAATAAATAGGCCAATTAGTTCGAATGTTCGCATTGTGATTCTCATCTCTCCTTGTGATAGAAACATTGTATCAAAAATTTTGAATATTAAAGCTAAGTATACTAACTTAAGAGATGAAAGAAGAGGAATTATTATGAGAGTTACAAAATTAGTAATAGGAATTTTGATGATTGTTTATTCTGTATGGCTATTTATTCAAGGTTTATTAGGTGGATTTTTAGGAATAATTGCTGACAAAAATATGTTAGCAGGGATTCTTGGCATTCTCCTTTGTGGCTTATTTATGGCAAGCGGGATTGTCTATATTTCAACTGAAAATAGTGACGGTCTAGGCGGTGATATTGCTGGCTTTGCCATGATGATTGTTGCCGGAATTTTAGGCTTTTTCGGCGGAACATATGCTGGTTTGATTTGGACTGGAATTTTAGCCTTGATTATTGGAATTGGCTTCTTTGTATGGCATTTGAAAACTAGATGAGAGAAATCGAAATATTTTATCTGTTTGAACCAACTATGTACAATAAAAGGTGAGAGAGCTGACTAGTAAGCTTATAGAAAGAAGAATTATTATGAAATTTATGTCTTGGAATGTAAATGGGTTGCGTGCTGCGTTGCGTCATGGCTTTGTTAATACTTTTACAGACTTAGATGCAGATATCTTTGCCATACAAGATACTCGCGTAGAGGCAAATGAAGTACAAATTGACTTACCAGGCTATTATCAATACTGGAATTATGCCAAAAGAAAGGGCTATGCTGGTACTGCTGTCTTTACTAAAGAAAAGCCAATTACAGTCGCAAATGGATTCGGCGTTCCAGAAGTTGATGGCGAGGGTAGAAGTATTACTTTAGAATTTCCAAACTTCTATTTCATTGATGTCCAAGTTCCATTCTCTGGAGAGAAATTGCAAAGATTAGATTTTAGAGAATTGTGGGCACAAATCTTTAGAAATTACGTTACTAAGTTAATGCAATATAAGCCAGTAATCATTGGCGGGGATATGAGTGTGGCTCATGAGAAGATTGATTTAGCAGAACCAGATGACAATCACCGTCATGCAGGATTTACTGGAATTGAAAGAAAAGAATTTTCTGAATTATTGAATGCTGGCTTCATCGATACTTTCCGTTATTTCCACCCAGATGAAGCAAAGTATACTTATTGGAGCTATCGTGAAGATGCTCGAGCAAAGAATATTGGCTGGAGGCTAGATTACTTCTTGGTATCACATAACTTAGAAGATAAGATGATCAATACCAAGATTTTAAACAACATTATGGGATCAGATCATTGCCCAATTGAATTAGATTTAGACATTAAAACAGGAAGATAATTTTCATTAGATAAAGAAAAATGCACCTCGTAGTTATACGAAGTGCATTTTTTAATTCGATATTATTTAGTTAATGCAGAGTAGACATCGTCATGAGGTCCAACTAATTGTCCACTAGTTACGATATCTTCAACTTGTGAAACTCTGTCATTGCTGTTAGTAATCAAAGTCATCACAACTGGATCTTTTCCAGCATCCTTGATTTGTTCAAGGTCCATTTCAATTAATTGTGTTTCAGGAGTAACTTGCTCGCCTTCCTTAACTTTCATTGTGAATGGTTTGCCTTGAAGTTCAACTGTATCTATTCCAAGGTGAAGCATTACTTCTAGGCCAGATTTTGTTTTAAGGCCAATAGCATGTTTCGTCTTGAAAATCGAAATGACAGTAGCATCAACTGGGCTGTAGATTTTTCCGTTTTCTGGTTCAATTGCAAACCCTTCACCCATCATCTTTTGTGAGAATACTTCATCTTTAACTTGGGTGATATCTTCAAATTTACCTTTTACGGGTGCTTTAAAAATAACTTTTTCTGACTTATGAACAGTTTCTACTTTAGTAGAAGCAGATTTGTTAGTTTTATCCACTTGTGGATTATTTGCTGGCTGCATGTCAGGATGAGTGATAATGTCATTAATTTCTTGGCTATAAAGATCGGCTTTTCCACCGAAGATAGCTTGAACCCCTCCAGCTACTTTCAAGACACCTGGAGCACCTAGCATCTTAAAGACATCATCATTAACTAAGTTATTGTCTTTTAGTGAAACTCTTAATCTTGTTGCACAAGCTGAAACAGTTTCGATATTATCTAAGCCACCTAATGCTGAAATAATTTCGCATGATTCATTGTAAAGCTTGTCATCAGTCTTAGGACCAGCTGCCATAATTTGATCGGCAGCTTGATTATCTTCAACAACCATTCCAGGGATGCCAACATGGAACTTCTTAATGCAAAAAGTAAATACAAAGAAGTAAAGGAAGAACCAAATAACACCCATAATTAAGACGTTTGGCCAATTGGTTTTATCTCTTCCTTGTAAGACACCGAAGAGTAAATAGTCAATTAAACCGCCAGAGAATGAATTACCAATTCTGATATTCATGATGTCAGCTACATAGAATGAACAGCCATCAAGAAAGGCATGAATAACGTATAGCCAAGGTGCTACGAATAAGAAAGTATATTCAATAGGTTCAGTAATACCAGTTAAGAAAGAGGTTAGACCGCCTGAAAGGTATAAACCACCATTAGTTTTACGGTTTCTCTTAGGTAAGCAAAGATACATTGCTAAAGCTGCACCTGGAAGACCAAACATCATTGTAGCAAAACGACCAGCAAAGAATCTTGTACCATAGGTAAATAAGCCATGATGGTTAGGGTCAGCTAATTGAGCAAAGAAAATATTCTGTGCACCAACAACAGTTTTACCTGCAACATCCGCAGTTCCACCTAATGCTGTGTACCAAAACATTGGATAGATAGTATGGTGAAGACCAACTGCTCCAGTTAAACGAAGCAAAAATCCATACAAGAAACTACCAAAGCTTCCCATTTTAGCAATTGCATAACCAGCACTAGTTAAACCGCTTTGAATTGGTGGCCAAATGATAAAGAAGATAGCACCAATTACAATAGCTGCAAGGGATGAAATAATCGGTATAAATCTTGATCCGCCAAAGAATCCTAGAAATTGAGGTAATTCAACTTTACGATAGTGGTTATGAAGATAAGCGACTACGCATCCAATAACGATTGCTCCTAAAACACCAGTATCAATAGTGTTTTTAGGTGAAAACATTTGTAGCAAGCCTGAAATTGTTGCGGTATAAACTAAATAAGCTACACCACCAGCCAGGCCAGCTGTACCTTTATCTCCCTTAGCAAGACCAACAGCTAGTCCAATTGAGAAGATAAGCGCTAAATTATTAAAAACTGCACTACCGGCGAAGTTCATTACTTTTAAGATGGTTTGAAGCCATTCTTGATTAAGCCAAGGATAAGCACCAACGGCTGCTTTATTTGTTAGAGCACCACCTAAACCTAAAAGCAAACCAGCTACCGGTAAAATGGCGATTGGAAGCATGAAGGCTTGACCTAGTTGTGAAAAGGCCTGCCCAACATGAGAAAATTTCTTAGACATGATTAAGCCTCTTTCGTTATGATTTATTATTTTTCAAAAACAGAAGTGAAAGTTTTAGCAATTTGAAGTGGGCGAGTAATCGCACCACCAACTACAATTCCTGCTGGATTGATATCAATTACTTGCTTTAATTGTTCTGGAGTGTGAATTTTTCCTTCAGCAATTACTGGCAGACCATCATCGACTAAAGCTTTAATTAAATCAAAATCTGGATGGTCAGTCTTAGGACTTTCCTCAGTGTAGCCAGAAAGAGTAGTACCAACAAAATCTACGCCTGCTTCATAGGCGTTTTTGGCTTCTTCAAAGTTTGAAGTATCTGCCATTAAAAGTTGGTTTGGATATTTAGCTTTAATTTCTTTAATAAATTCAGTTACTGTCTTGCCATCATGTCTTGGACGTAAAGTGCAGTCAAGGGCAATTACTTCAACGCCAGTTTCCATCAATTCGTCTACTTCTTTCATAGTTGGCGTAATGTATGGTTTTTCCGGTGGATAATCTCGTTTAATAATTCCGATCATTGGTAGATCGACTACTTCTTTAATTTGTTTAATATCTCTAACAGAGTTTGCTCTTAAACCTGTTGCACCAGCTTCTTGAGCAGCTTTTGCCATTAATGGCATAATGCCGCCTTCTTCAGTATAGAGTGGTTCGCCAGGTAAAGCCTGACATGAAATAATTAAACCACCATGGATTTTGTTGATAAATTCTTCCTTGTTCATTTGCAAATATACTCCAAATTAATTTAATTCTGGAGTTTTCCTCCCAAGAAGATAATATAATGAATTTAAATATTATGCAAGCGTTTTCTAGTAAAAACATGATATAGTTATTAGGACGAGGACGTGAGAAAATGGAATTTATTCAGCTTTACAATCAAAATAAAGATAAATTAACGAAGTCAGAAAATAAATTAGCTAACTATATTGCTGCTCATACTGAGCGTGTAATTTATGACACTATTAAGTCACTGGGAAAGGCGACCAATACGGGAGATGCTACGATAGTTAGATTATGTAAAAAACTAGGCTATTCAGGTTTTTCGGATTTAAAAATTGCTTTAGCGCAAGATTCAATGATGACTACAGCTAAGAACCATGATGGAGCTCAGACAAGTTCCCAGCGAAGTAGTAAAGTTTTAATTTCTTCAATAGAAAAAACAGAAGAATTAATTAATCCACCTACTCTAAAAAAAGCAGTTAGTTTATTAGCTAAAGCTCAGCGAATTCATATTTTTGGAGTAGGACATTCCGGTGAGTCTGCTAGAGACTATGAGAGAACATGGCTAAGAATTGGACTAATTGCTAATGCAGAGTCGGATCCTCATATTCAAGTCCAAGTTGCAACCTTGCTGAATAAAGACGATGTAGTAGTTGGCTTATCTCTTTCAGGTCATACTAAGGATACGTATGATTCATTAAATGTTGCTAAAGACTATGGAGCAAAAATCCTGGCAATTACCAATGATCTTACTTCTCCAATTGCTCAATTAGGGGATGTGAGTTTACAAACGTCAGT
This sequence comes from Lactobacillus paragasseri, assembly GCF_003584685.1. Taxonomy (NCBI): domain Bacteria; kingdom Bacillati; phylum Bacillota; class Bacilli; order Lactobacillales; family Lactobacillaceae; genus Lactobacillus; species Lactobacillus paragasseri. The sequence continues at coordinate 1,712,836 of NZ_AP018549.1, read as the reverse complement.
TAGTGAGTTTATGAGTATTGGTAGTGTAGCAGGGCAAGTCTCACAATTATATTTGTGCGACGTTTTAGCTAGAGAATATGAAAAGCGTAATAAAGTTGATGTAGATAAAATTAAAGAACGAGCTCTTGCAGCAGTTATAAAGAAATCTATTTAAATAAATATAGGAAAACGTCAAGTATATACAATGTACTTGACGTTTTTTGACTCCTTAATAAATTAAAAAAGATGGTATAATGTGCCTAGTTTTTTGCTAAAATTTTATTTAATACAGGGAGAGAAAAGAATGAGAAAAAATAAAGTGAAATTGGTTTCAATCATATCATTATTGGTATGTATTTTGATTTTTTTGATTAAACCAATAACCGTTAAAGCAAGTAGTATTAATAATTACAATCAAGAGCAAGTAGAATTACAAGCAAAGTCTGCAATTGCAATTGATTTAAAGAGTGGGCAAGTTTTATATGCAAAGAATGCAGATAAAAAATTACCAGTTGCGTCAATGTCAAAGTTAATTACCATTTATTTAACATTAGATGCAATTCATAATAAAAAGTTATCGTGGAATCAAAAAGTAAAACCAACAAAGCAAATTGTAAAAATCAGTAATAATCCAGAATATTCTGGTGTTCCATTAAAGTTAAATCTTGGTTATACAATTAAGCAATTATATGAAGCTACTTTAATTCAATCTGCGAATGGCCCGGCTATGCTTTTAGGACAAGCAATTAGCGGATCGCAGCAAGCTTTTGTTAAAAAGATGCGGAAGCAGCTAGTTTCGTGGAATATTGGGGGGGGCAACGCAGCTCCTTACAGCCAATGGATTGCCTAATTACACTCTAGGAGAAGAAAGGTTTAAGAATAAGTCTAAAGATGCAGAAAATACTTTGTCAGCATCTGATATGGCAATTATAATTTCTCATTTATTGAAAAAATATCCTCAAGTATTAAATACGACAAAAGTTGCAAAAAGCTCTTTTGTTGACGGTAAAACTATTACGCCAATGCAAAATTGGAACTGGATGTTAAAATGATTATCTCAATATGATCCTAATTATCCAGTAGATGGATTAAAAACAGGAACTACTGATGCGGCTGGAGCTTGTTTTGCGTCTACGATGAAAAAGAATGGTAGACGTTTAGTTACTGTAGTAATGGGAGCGCAGCATGCTAGTGGAGATGATCCATCAAGATTTATCCAAACTAAGAAATTATTAAAATATATTTTTGACAATTATAGTAGTAAGAAGATTAAACAAGGATATAGCTTTGCTTCAGTAAGAAAAGTTAAAGTTGTTGATGGTAAAGAAAAATCTGCTCCAGTTTATGTAAAAGAATCCGCTGTGGTTTGGCTTCCTAAAAAGCAACAATTATCTAATTTAAAAGTTAAATTTTCAAAAAATACAATTCATGCGCCTCAAATTAGCGGTAAAACAGTTGGAAGATTTTATTTAATTAATACACCAGTACTTAATAGTAATAAAGATGTTGCGATTAAAGCGACAGTTCACCAGGATGTTAAACAAGCTAATTTTTTGGTAAGAATATGGAATAGACTTTTTAACCAGCAACAAAATTCACATGAAAAGGCAAATTCGAGTGTAACTACAGCTCAAAAAGTAAAAAAATTTCGACCTTATCAAGATCCTAAAGACTTGGTAAAAGCTGGTACCTGGAATAAAAAGAGTGAAAATAAAGAGCAACCCGATTTGACAAAAGTTAAAGACCTTTGGATTAGAGTTTCTCTTAAAGGAAATCGGACTTATATTATGAGTGGCAAGAAGCCGATTTATACTATGCTTTCAACTGGAGGAGTATATCATAAAAATAAGTCTGATACGCCAACAGGAACATATCATATCCAGCATGAGCGTGGAGCTGCTTTTTATAATCATAAATTAAATGAGGGAGCTAAATATTATGTTAGCTGGAAGGATCATGGAGTATATCTATTTCACTCGGTTCCAACTAAGTCAGATGGTTCTATCAATAAAGAAGAAGCTAAAAAACTTGGTAAGAGTCCAGGTTCTCACGGATGCATTCGCTTAAGCATTCCCGATTCAAAATGGCTTGCCGCAACTGTTCCTGCTGGCACTAAAGTTGTCATCAAAAATCTCTAAAAAAACAGCCAAACTACTTTGATTAAGTAATTTGGCTGTTTTGGTATCTACGATACCGATTATTTTGATTACCAAAAAGTGGAAGGCATAAAGGTTGCTTAAGTCTTTATGCCAGTTGTAAGTGTTAAATTTATACTTATATTATATAAATTAAATCATCATAAGTCGAAAAATATGCTCATAATAATTAAATAATTAAATTATTATATTATGTTAGTCACTGGTTGTTTGCAGCTTGTTTTCTTTTTGTCTAGCTTTAATTAGCTTCTTAATCCACTTGCTTATCTCAACTTGCAGGATAGAGAAGAGAGAAAGAATAATTACTACTAACCATTGTCTTGAAGTAAGACTAGTCAAATGGAAGAGAGTTTGTAAGTTAGGAGTGAAAAGAATGATTCCCATTAGGACCGCTGAAACAATAAAGGAGATAATCAACCAAACATTTATTTTATTGCCTCTAACCCAGATTGGATCAGTATTAGAATGTTGGTTAAATGCGCGAAGCATTTGGGATAAGGCTAAAACGCAAAATGCCATTGTTTGACCAGCAATTGGATTATCAAACGACTCTCCAATCCAGTAAGCTATTAAGGTCATTAAGGCGACGAAAATTCCTTGACTGATAACACGCCAAACAAGGTCTTTTTCAAACAAAGTTCCAGTCTTTACTGGCTTATGTTTCATGATATTTTTACTTGCTGGGTCTACTCCTAAAGCTAAAGCAGGCAAACTAGCTGTAGCTAAGTTAACCCAGAGAATATGCACAGCAAGTAGCGGTGCATCCCAGTTGAAGATTGTAGCTACAAATAAAGTAGTAATTTCGGCAATATTACCAACTAGTAAAAATTGAATTACTTTCTGAATATTGCGATATACTTTTCGACCTTCTCTGATTGCTGCCGTAATTGTTGTAAAGCTATCATTGAGTAAAATCATATCTGAAACATCTTTAGCAACATCAGTACCACCAATACCCATAGCAACACCGATATCAGCAGCCTTTAGGGCGGGTGAATCATTGACCCCATCTCCTGTCATGGCTACTACTTCATTATTTCGTTTTAGGCTTTGAATGATTCTTAATTTATCATTAGGCGAAACGCGGGCAAAAACAGTGGCGGATTTAACTGCTTGATCTAGTTCATTATCTGTCATTTCGTTTAATTCAGTACCTGAAATAACAGTGTTTCCATTAGTATAAATACCTAAATTTTTAGCAATAGCGACTGCTGTATTTTTGTGGTCACCCGTGATCATAATGGTCTTAATTCCAGCTTCGCGAGCCATCTTAATTGATGCCTTAACCTCATCTCTGGCAGGATCAATCATACCGACTGCACCTAAGAAAACTAAATGCTGTTCAATATTTTCACCTTCTTGAGGCAGGTTTAGCATATTTTTGCTGGCAAAGCCTAAGACTCTTAATGCTTGATCAGACATCTTGTGCGATAAGGTAAGAATATTATCTTTATCAGCCTTAGTTAACTTACGTGTACCATTATTTGTGTGGATGTAGTCACAAAGTGGCAGTAACTCATCGAGCGCACCTTTAGTGTAAGCGACGTATTCATTGTTTATTTCATGAACCGTAGTCATTCTCTTTCTAATTGAATCGAAAGGATATTCGCTAAGTCTTGGATACTCTTTTCTTAAGTTAAGAGCCGAGTAACCTAAATCTTGTGCTAGAGGAAGAAGTGCACCTTCAGTCGGGTCTCCAATTACTTCTTTAGGATTTTCTAAATTAAAACTAGCATCGTTACAAAGACTAGATGCATAGATTAATTGCTTATATGAATTAGAATCCTTACTTGCTTTTTCTACACTTAGAACTTTTTTATTAAGGAAATCATCACCATTAGCTAAATGAGTTACAGTCATTTTATTTAACGTTAATGTTCCTGTCTTATCAGAACAAATAACCGTCGCATTGCCTAGAGTTTCAACAGCGGGTAGTTTTTTAATTAGAGCGTGTTGCTTAGCCATCCGCTGCACGCCTAGCGCCATAATAATGGTTGCAGTTGCTGGTAGACCTTCTGGAATAATTGAAATTGCTAAAGAAATTGCTACTAAAAATTGTGGTAAAAGTGGGCGGCCGTAAAAGGCACCAATTGCAAAGATTAAAACGCAGATAATTAAGCCAATGATTGTTAGGACTTTACCTACTGTATTAAGTTTTCGCTTTAATGGAGTATCACTAGCATCATCATTTTCAAGCATACCGGCTATTTGGCCAATTTCGGTGTCCATTCCAGTTTTAGTTACAATCCCACTTCCTCGTCCGTAAGTAACGATTGAAGAAGTATAAGCCATATTCTTTCTGTCGCCTAGAGGACAATCTACTGAAAGAACAGCTTTCGCATTCTTTTCACTAGCAATTGATTCACCGGTTAAAGAGGCTTCTGCAATTTTTAAGTTAGCAGATTGAATTAAACGCAAATCAGCTGGAACCATGTCGCCGCTAGCTAGAATAACTAAATCCCCGATAACTAATTCGCTAGCAGGGATGATCTTTTCAATACCGCCACGCATAACTGTAGCAGTTGGCGCGCTCATCGTTTTGAGAGCCGCTAGAGAAGACTGAGCTTTTTTCTCCTGAATAATTCCAATGATTGAGTTAACGACAACAATAAAGAAAATTACGCTGGCTTCTACCCATTCATTTAAAATTGCAGAAAAAGCAGCTGCTCCTAATAAGATCAAAATCATCGGATCAATGATTTGCTCTTTGAGCATCATTAAGGTTGATTTTGGTGGCTTTTCAGCTAGAGCGTTAGGTCCATATTTCTTTAACCGCCGCTGAGCTTCTGGCTCACTTAAGCCAGTAGAACTTGTTTCTAAATCTGAAAATAACTCGTTTGTTGTTTGAGAATACGAGGGAGGTTGTTTCTGATTATCCATAAAGGATATACCATTCCTTTCTTTTATTAAAATACATTTCTTTATTTGTATAGTGTTGATATTTCTTTGCATATAAGCAAACATATCTAAAAGCATTTATGATATATAGTATAAAATGCAAGGCAAAATAAGTCTAAAAATATGCTTATAATAAGATAATTTTGTTATAGTTAAGATAGAAATGGAGAAATAAGTATGAAGCAACTAGATCAATCATTTATTATTGGGATTTTTGGCTTAATTGGTTTGTTTATCGGTTTATTTGTTAAAAATATTATGGTATGGACTTTTGTAGGTATTGCAGTAGGTTATGTCATAACTTTCTGGATTCCTTATTTTAAAAAGCAACACCAATTAAAAAAGAAAAATACAAAATAAGAGCGGTTCTTAAAAATAGAATCGCTCTTATTGTTCTTGATATAATTTTTTAACAGCTTCAACATCGCTGGGTTGAATTGTATAAAAAGATCCTTGTGGATACATGACGGAAATGCCGTTCTTATGGCCTAACCCGATTGCATGGCCTAATTCGTGTTCAACTGTGTTGACGATTCGACCGTGGTTGTAGCCATAACTTGGATTTAAAAGGTAATATGAATTTAAACGGACAGTTGCTTTAATTAAGTGCCCTGTTAGGGAATTATATTGCGTATCAGTTAAACCAGCCGCGTTAGTTTGACCATCATTCATTGCTTTAATGATGATTTTGGCATTACTTTTGTCATTCGTAATTTTGAAATTAAAGGCCCCTGTATTGTTCCAAATATTGATTCCATCAATTGCGGCTTGCCTGAGGGTGGGATCAGAGAGGTCAAGATAAACAGATGCAGAGTTAGTTTCAAAAGTATGTCCTTTGGAACTGTCGGCATTTGTATCATCATTTTGAATTTTCTCAGGTGAAATAAATTGTTGTACTTTGGCTGTTAAATATGGGAGTGGGTTTCTAGTTCCAAAAGTTTTTTCAATTTCTGGCGCAGTCTTTTGATAAGCAAAGTTAAGTCCAATAAATAAAAGAGCTAGAACTAGAATACTTTTAAAGAATCGTTTCACTTTTTCATCTCGCTAGGTAATTTTATTTAATTATAAAACTAATTAGTTAAGAAAAGACTAAATAATAATTGAGACTTTCTCAAAGTTGTAAATTCTTTTAGAAAGCGTATACATATGATAAAATAGTATGCAAAGTTTTTACTAATACTAGAAATAGGTGACTTAATTTTGGTAAAAGAAACTGAACAACAAAAAGAACAAAAACATTTAGATAAAGTTCTAGGCTTAATTAAAAAGAAAGAAAGCGAATTAGATCATTCAATTGAACATGCGCAAAATGAAGCGCAAAATATTAATTCGCACTTTTTTGATGATGTGAAATTAGATTATGATGGCTATTCAACTTCAATGGATACTGCCTTGTCAATTCATCAGCAGCAACAAATGTTAGCAGAACGTCAAAATGCCTGGCAACATTCTGCTAAGCAATTATCAACTTTGCAGCGTTTAGAAAAGAGACCGTATTTTGCCAGAGTTGATTTCCAGGAACCTAATGAAGATCCTGAAACGATTTATATTGGCTTAGGGTCTTTTGCAGATAAAGAAGATCACTTTTTAATCTATGATTGGCGTGCACCGATATCTTCTATTTATTATGATGGTAAGTTAGGTAAAGTTTCTTATAATGCGCCAGATGGTGTGCAAACCGTTGATATGACTAAGAAACGGCAATTCTTAATTGAAGATGGTAAGATTACCAATATGTTTGATACCAATGAATCAATTGGGGATCAAATGCTCTTAAATGTCTTAAACGAAAAATCTTCTACACAGATGAAGTCGATCGTAACAACGATTCAGCGTGAACAAAATAAGATTATTAGAAATACTAGTGCAGATCTTTTATTTGTTCAAGGGGCAGCAGGATCAGGTAAGACTTCAGCTATTATGCAACGTGTGGCGTACCTACTTTACCGTTATCGCGGGAATTTAACTTCTAGCGATGTTATTATGTTTAGCCCTAATCAATTGTTTAACGATTATGTTAAAAATGTTCTACCTGAAATGGGTGAACAAAATATGGTGCAGATGACTTACTGGCAATTTGTTTCTCGTCGTGTTCCAGGGATGAATGTTGAAAACTTATTTGAACAATTCGAAGATAATGAGCAAAATGACAAGATCGTTAACTTAAAAGATTCCTTACAATTCTTTAATGCGGTAACTCGCTATGCTAAGCACCTTGAAAAGAATGGTTTAATTTTTAAAAATATTTATTTTAAGAATAAGAAGAAACCATTTTTTGATAAAGAAAAGATCAAGGAAATTTACTATGGTTTTAATGAAAATTACCATTTAAGAAACAGAATTGAAGCTACCAAAGAAGCTTTAATTAATAGCTTAAATAGAAGAATTGAGCCAGAAACTAAGAAGGCTTGGGTTGATAAGACGATTGAATCGTTAGATCAAGAGCAATTGAATAAGTTATATGATCGTCCAGACCAAGAATTTGAATCAAGTGCTAAAGAAGAACATTTCTTAGCTCGTAAAATTGTAATTAAGCAATTAAAGCAAGTTAGTCGTAAGATTCACCAGAACCGTTTCTTGAATATTCGTGCGCAATACTTGCGCTTCTTGCGTGCTGTCCCTAAGTTGATTGATTTAAGCAAGTGGGAGATTAGCCAAGAAGAATGGGAAGCACATATTGAAAATGTTAAGGAAAGATTCAGAAACGGCAAGATCAAGATGGCTGATATTTCACCATATTTGTACTTGTACGATTTAGTTACAGGGCGTAGAACTGATTATGAAATGCGTTATGCCTTTATTGATGAAATTCAAGATTACACTCCATTCCAGTTAGCTTACCTTAAATACAACTTCCCAAGAGCTAAGTTTACGATGCTCGGAGATTTGAACCAGGCTATTTTTACTAAAGATGAAAGTAAGACTCTTTTAGGTCAGATTTCCAAGTTGTTTGATCCTGAAAAGACTGATGTTGTTCAATTAACCAAGTCTTATCGTTCAACTAAGGATTTAACTAATTTTACTAAGCAAATTCTGCGGCAAGGTGAAAAGATTGAGGCCTTTGATAGACGTGGCCCTAAGCCTGCTTTTTACAAGCGTGATAGTCTTGAAAAAGAATATAATGCTTTAGAAGATATCTTAGTAGAAAATGATGAGCAAAAGTTAACTACTGCCATTATTACTAAGACTTTGGCTGAAGCAAAAGAAGTGGCTAAGGTTTTGAAAGAAAGAAAAATTAAGGCAACTTTAATTGGGTCAGCTAACCAGCGTTTAGTGCCTGGAACTTTAGTTATGCCATCATATTTAGCTAAAGGACTTGAATTTGATGCAGTAATTGCTTGGAATGTTTCAAGGGATAATTATCATCAACTTGATGAAACGCAATTGCTTTACACAATTACTTCACGTGCAATGTATAAACTTGACTTGATTTATACAGGCGAGAAGAGCCCACTGTTTGATGATTTAGACGAGAAGACTTATGTGAATAAATAAAAAAATGGAGTGCCAAATTTGGCATTCCATTTTTTGTGGGTTTATTTAAATTTATTGCTCTTTTAGTAGCCAGTCGATAACGTTTATTTGTTCAATACCATTGTCGTTGTAGCTACCGGGGTCTTGAGTGAGAAGAATTTTCCGATAGTTATCAGTAATTTCAAGAAAGGGTGCAATTTCCCTGTTATAAGTCTTATCGTCTTGGACTGTGAGACTAACTTGATAATATTGCTTAACACCGTCTTTGATTGCAACGAAATCAATTTCTTTATTTTTAAGACTACCGACATATACTTTATAACCGCGTCTCTTTAATTCCATAAACACGATATTTTCAAGCCTGCTGCCCATGTTTGGACGTTTCTGACCTAAAAGAGCACGTCTGAGGGCGGGGTCAACGGGGTAATACTTGCTATTAATTTGTAGATATTTTTTGCCTGCAATATCATATCGATTGCATTGGTAGAATAAATAGGAATTTACTAATTTTTCGAGGTATGAAATTACTGTGGCGTTGCTAGTCTTGATTCCATTAGAGGTTAGAGTATTGGCAATTTTAGCAGGAGTAACGAGACTGCCGTTGGCTTCAGTTAAGAAACTAGCAATTGCTTCAAGTAAAGTTGCATTACCGCGATTCACTCTCGTTAGGATATCTTTTATTAATACTGTATTGATAATTCCTTGAATGTAAGAAAGATAAGTATTATTGTCGTTTAATTCAGTAGCAAATGGAAATCCACCTCGTTCTAAGTAAGTTGAAAAGGCTTCTTCTTTTGAAAGTTCAGTTGTTTGTAAAAATTCTTTAAAAGAAAAAGGATAGATAGGGATTTCTATGTAGCGTCCCGAAAGAAGAGTAGCTAATTCGCCAGAAAGCATAAAGGCATTAGATCCTGTGACATATAAATCTACATTATTTTTTATATAAAGACTATCGAGTGCTTTTTCAAAATTAGGAATGCTTTGGATTTCATCAATAAAGATGTAATTCATTTTGTTAGGAATGAGATGTTCATTGATGTAGTTATATAGGTCTAGGTAGGTCTTAATTGATACTAAGTCTAAATCTTCAAAATTTAGCGTTTGAATTTGATTAGTATTTACTCCAGACTTGAGCAATCGCTCTTGATATAACTGAAGAATAGTAGATTTACCGCAGCGACGTACTCCAGTTAGGACTTTAATGATTTGTTTATTACGTAGTTTATCTAAAGTATTTAAGTAAGAATCACGTGGTACCATTGTTAACCTCTAATTTTAATAATAGTTGATACAAGATTTTAACTAATTTAATTCTTAATTTAATTTTAGCATATAAATCAAATTAACTTAATTCTTGTTGCATATTTCGAGTATAAATAAAGTTAATTTAATTCTTATGCTAAAAGCACAAAAGAAATGAAATCTATTTAATTCTTACATTGCCAACTTAATTTGCGTTTTGACATTTCTGATATAGAATATTCAGCATGAAAAGAATAAGCAGAGCAAAGAGATATCGACGTCGACGAAAGATTTTATATGGAATTTTAATACTGATTACAGCTGGAGTAGCTGGGATTATCCTTAATTTTGAAAAAATTCAAAATGAATATGACTGGCTTACTTTAAGACCTGAGCAAAAATTGAATGTCCCCTTAGAAAGGCAATTACCGGACCTGCCAAATGGCTGTGAAGTTACGTCACTGTCAATGCTCCTAAATTATTATGATATTAATGTAAGTAAATTAGAATTGTCTTCTAACATTAAGCATGTTTCCTCTTTTATTGGCAATGATTATCGCGGTAATCCTCATGTTGGTTTTGTTGGTTATATGAGTATCGAAAACGCAGGATGGTGCGTTTATAATGAGCCGCTTTATGATGTTGCTAAGAAGTATACTAAGAGAATTCGTAATTATACTGGCAATGATTTTGTTAGGGTGTTGAAGTTAGTTTCTAAAGGACACCCAGTGATGATTATTACGACTTTAAAATATGACCGGGTAAATGATATGCGGACATGGCAGACTAAGCAGGGAAAGGTTAATGTGACACCTTCTTCTCATGCTTGTGTGGTTACTGGATATAATAAAAAGAAGGGGATTGTTTACGTAAATGATCCTTATGGCATTAAAGATAAAAAAGTAAGTTTAAAGAAAATAGAAGCTAGCTATAATCAGCAAGGTAAGCAAGCCTTGTATGTAGAGTAGTGTGTGTAAAAAAAGCATCCCGTTAGGGATGCCTTTTTTGATGCCTGAATAAAAATGTTTTTTAAAATGGAAACATGTTTTCAAAACAAGGAAAAGTATTCAAAATTGTTAAAAACCAAAGTAGTATAAGAATTGTCTTAAGAAGGTACCTAATTAGACAAAAAGTTACTCATTAATAATTCAAAATAGATGAGTGTTAGACCAAAAAACAGCTGAGGGTAATGGCTGTCAAAAGAAGTGGGGTTAAAAGTATCTGAGCTTATTGCAAGCGTTGAGTGTTTTGCAATTGTTGAGTTCTTATCTCCTGTAAAGGAAATAACATCACGATTATTTTTCTGAGCTTGTATGCAAAGTTCAGCTAATCGCTTTGTTTCTCCAGAATTGCTGATGATAATTATTAAAGTATTCTTATGCTTTCTAAGCATCTCAAGATGCGAATTGGATGTACAACGAAAGCCATTCAAATTAAGATATTCACTCATGTAATTAGCAATATTTTGAGAGTATCCACTGCCCAATATCATGATCATTGAGTCTTTATGCTTATCCATCAAGTTGGAAAAAGGCTTTACGTATGACTCTACTTTTAAGTCGTTTTCAGTATTATTAGGAAAATTTGGCGCATCTGCAATTAGAAAGACCAATTCTGAATATCCTGAAAGCTTCATCTTTTTACAGGTCTTAACGATAAAGCTAGGAGATGTAAATGTTCGTTTAGCGAGTTCACGAATATTGATATTTTTAATTTCATTACGGTGTTGATTCATATAAATTAATATTTTTTGTTCATCAGTATTCAGTTGAAACTTTTCGCTAATAGTTTGAATATTCATTGTTTTCTCCTATATATTGAAAGAAGGACTCACGATGTCAGAAAAAGATATTAAGAAAAATGAAGTACCACAAAATAGAGATAAGGAATTTTTAGCTGATCCATGGGCCAGAACTAGGACTAGAAATGGATTAGCAGCTGATGAAGTTATCTCTGCATTGCAAAAATCAATCAGAAAAGGCAAAGAACGAGCAGCATGTGAATTTGCTTATGAAATGTATATTTCTTCTCCGCAAATGGAAGAAAAACTATGGCGTAGACTTCAAGCTATTTCAGTTGAAGATATAGGAATGGGAAATCCACAAGCTCCAATTTTGATTAATAGTCTAAATCAAATGAGACAAAACTTTAGTTACAATGAGCCGGATCGTGCCATGATGTTTGTTCATGCAATTCGTTACTTATGTGAATCAACTAAGGATCGGTCTTCTGATTTACTTAAGAATATCATTATTAAGAACTTTGCTCTAGGTTATGTTCCTGAAATTCCAGATTATGCATTAGACAAGCACACCACTCGTGGCAAAAAGATGGGAAGAGGAAGTATGCATTTTCTAGAAGTCGATTCTAAGGTTACTCCACAATTAAAAGTGGACAATGACTATTGGGACGAATACCACAAAATTAGAGAAAATTGGGATGACAGTAAGGTTATACCTAATGCTTTCAAGTTCAATCCATATCAAATTTAAGTTGTATTTATCTTTAGTAAGGAAAATAGGTGATCTCTAATGGCTGAAACTGCTGCTAAAAAAGATTCACTGATTACTAAATTGGATAAAGTTTTAACGCCTATTGGACAAAAACTTGGAAATGAAAAGCATCTACAAGCTATATCAAATGGTATGCTTTTCGGATTGCCATTTTTGGTAATTGGTTCATTCTTCTTAATTGTTGCTAACCCACCAATTGTACTTGATAGATATAATCCACGAACAGCTAATATTTTTATGCAATGGCTTGCTGGTTGGAAATATTGGGCTGTCGCACATTATGCTCAAATAACTATCCCATACAATATGACTATGGGAATCTTTGGTATGATTTGTGCTTTTGGTATTGCATATGAATTAAGTAAGTCATATCGTAGGCTTCATCCTGCTACTGATGGGATGATCTCATTAGTTACCTTTTTAATGGTTGCAACTACTGTTGATAAGAATAATAAGATTAGTCTCAATAATTTAGGAACAAATGGACTATTTGTTGCAATTATCATTGGATTATTAGCTGTCGAAATTGACCGCGGGATTGAAAAGAGTAAGTTAAAGATAAAGTTGCCAGCATCGATTCCCCCAATGGTTGCCAACTTTATTAATTCCTTAGTACCGCTATTAGCAAATATCTTTATTTTCTATGGTGCTAATTTAATTTTAGTCAGCTTAACGCATGCTGATTTTACTACCTTCATTATGAAGTGTTTGACTCCAGCTACATTTTTGGCTAATAGCTTATGGGGTTATATTTTGATCGTAACTTTAGGAAATCTATTATGGTTAATTGGTGTTAACGGAAGTAATGTAATTTTTCCAATTGTCTTTGCAACTGGTATTGCAGCTACCGGTGCTAATGCTGCTTTAGTAGCAAAGGGATTAGCACCTACTCATTTAATGAATTTACAGATGTTTAGAATTGCTGTTTTAGGTGGATCTGGTAATTCACTTGCTTTAGTAATTCTAATGATGAGAAGTAAGGTAGAAAAATATCGTGCATTAGGTAAGCTATCAATTATTCCTGGAATTTGTAGTATTAATGAACCAGTAATTTTTGGTACACCAATTTGTTTTAACCCTATTTTAGGTATTCCATTTTTGATTGCTCCAATTATTAATATTATTCTTACTTATATTGCTGAAAGTTTACACTGGATTGGAATGGGGTATATTGTAGATCCTTCATTTACACCGTTTTTCTTCCAGGCATATATGAGTTCAATGGATTGGAGAAATATTATTTTTGAAGTGATTTTAATCATTATCGGTATTTTTATTTATTTACCATTCTTTAGAGTTGCTGAACAAAATGAATTAAGAAAGCAAGAAGTAACTGAATAAAATATCCGGAGTACAAAAGAGCATCCCAACAATGGGATGCTTTTTTACGATGCAGTAACCATTTCTTTTTCTTCAACTAGATCTGCTAATCGTTCAATTAATAACTTATTTCCTGCTTTATTTAGATGAATTCCGTCTTTCTGCAGTAGCTTGTTAGGGTGACCAGTCTGCCGCATTACTTTGGCAAAATTTAAGAATGGAATTTTATTTTCAACATGGCATTCTTGAGCAACTAATTCAAATTGCAAAGTTTTAGGCCAAGCTTGATCTTGAGCAATTTTCCAATTAGTATAGGAAGGTCCCATTAATAATGTTTTATCAGCCCCAATTAAATCGACCAATACTTGTAAGTTATGCGCATATCGTCCAGCGCTCAAACCAAACTGCATGTTGGCGTCGTTAGTGCCTAGGGCCAGAATAACTAGATCATACTTAAAAGGTTTGATTCGTAACTCATAAAAATCAATTGCCTCTTCAGTAGTTGTCCCAGGTACAGAATTATTAATAATTGTAAATTTAGGTAATTTTTCTTGCAGTCCTTGAGTTACAATATTAGTTGCGCGTCCATCAATATAGCCTGCAAGTAGGGAATCACCAAAAAGAATTAATTTTTTCATAGATATCTTCTTTTCTTTCTCTCAATATATATGATAGGCTGAACAATGTAAAAATACTAGGAACAAGGCAGAAGGAAGGCGGCTTTTTATGCAAGAGCAATTTACACATCTGACATCTGAAAAGTGGCAGACACTAATCCCTCCAAGCGATGAATTTAGTGCGGAGATTTTCATGATGAAGAATCTTCAGTACAATATGAGCCAAAAAAATGCAATCTATCGCACTAAGCAGACCTTTTATAACGAAAAATGGCAAAAAATACCTTTTATCATCGGAGTAACTGGGTCTGTTGCTGTAGGAAAATCTACTTTTGCAAAGAAAATAACTCGCTTGTTCGAACGCCTTGAACCAGATAAAACAATTGCCCAAGTTTCTGCTGATGGTTTTTTAATGTCGAATGCAGAACTTAAAGCTAAAAACTTAATGGATCAAAAGGGCTTCCCATCGTCATTTAACTGGGATGCCTTTTATACTTTTTTAGCAAGCGTTAAAGCTGGTAAAGAAAGAGTACCATATAGACTATACTCGCAGGAAATTTCTGATCTGGTGCCTAATGAATTGGGGTATGTCAGCGTTCCTGATATCTTGGTAGTTGAGGGAATTAACCTGCTGGAGGTGCCTCCAGACGGGCAAGCTCCCCCAAGTGACTTTTTTGATTATGTAATTTATCTGGATGCAAGCGAAGAAGACTTAGAGAAATGGTATCTTGATCGCTACCATTTAATGCTCGAGATTAATCGCAATAATCCAGATAATTTCTTTTATAAGTGGGCTAACGTCCCGCTTGAACAAGCAGATAATTTTGCCAAAAGAGTCTGGCGTGATGTTAACTTGAAGAATTTACATGACTATATCGAACCAACTAAGAAGAGAGCTGATATGATTATTAAAAAGTATGGTAATCATGAGATCAGCGATATGTATATTAGAAAATTTTAGGGAGAAAACATGCAAGCAATCGAATTAAAAAAGGGTATGATTTTTAGCCAAGATGGTAAGTTAATTGAAGTACTAAAGAGTAACCACCACAAGCCTGGTAAGGGTAACACGGTTATGCAAATGGATTTACGTGACGTGATGAGTGGAGCTGTTGTTCACAAAACAATGCGTCCAAGTGAGAAGGTGGAGTTAGTTAACGTTGCTTTAAAGAAGGCACAATACCTTTATGATGATGATGCTAACTTTATCTTTATGGATACTGATACTTATGAACAATATCTAATTCCCAAGGAACACCTTGCAGCAGAAGCTAAGTTCTTAATGCCTAATATTGATGTTGATCTTAAGTTTACTGATGAAGGTAAATTGATCGGAATTAACTTACCATCTACTGTAAAAATGACTGTTAAGGAAACTCAACCAGAAATCAAGGGTGCAACTGCTGCTGGCGGTGGTAAACCTGCAACGATGGATACTGGTTTAGTTGTAACTGTGCCAGATTTTATTAAAGAAGGCGAAGAATTAATCATCGGAACTGAAAACGGTGATTATAAAGGCCGTGCTGATAGTATTAGTAGATAAAGAGATTTAAAGAGGGAGTCGTGTAGTATACGGCTCCTTTTTTAATTATTTTTATTTTTTTGTTTTAAAATAACAGGTGTTTATACCCTAGCTAATATTAATTAATATTTTGCAAATGAAAATACAATATTTTATTTTGAATTGTCTATTCAATAATAAAATGCTTATACGTATAAACACTATGCTATAACAAGGATTTTAAGCATAAAATAACTGAATAGCATATTGATTTTCTGTTAATTTCTGCTATTGATATTTAGAGCGTAATTTATAGTTCTGCATTAAACAATATACGTTATTAAATCCTTGAATATTATAAAAAGAAGAACTATAGTTAACACTGAAAGGTCTGTAGAATTGACGGAGGAGATTCAATAATGTTATCTAAGAATAATTATCAAGAAAAAATTCGGAAGATGGAAAATAAAAAAGAGCGTTTCTCAATTAGAAAATTTTCAGTGGGAGCTGCTTCAGTTTTAATTGGCTTTACTATTTTCGGTCTTGGTGCAGGTAGTAAAAGCGTAAAAGCTGATACCTTAAATCCAAATCAAGTAAATGTTACTAATACTGCAAAAGCTTCCAAAGAAGCCCCAGGCCTAGTTAAAAATCAAACTAATAATCAAAACATTACTTTAGACACTAATAGAACTGCAGAAACGACTAATGTACAAAAGAAAGAGGTAGTTTCTGATAATAAGGTTCAAACTAATAAAAATGAGTCTGTAAAGCAAACTACTAACACTAACGCTGTAGCAAAAACAGCTGCAACTAAGCAAGTAAAGTCTACTGTTCAGACAAACTCAATTACTCAAGCTCAAAACACATCAAATAATCAAGAACAATCAGTTAGTGATTATTCTCAATTCATCAATGCATTACAAGATGCTAACGTAAATACAATTAAATTAAATCAAAATATTGACTTTAGTAATACTAACTTGAGTAATAATACTTACCAAACAATTAATAATTATGGTAGTGCGCGTCAAGTTACCATTGATGGTCAAAATCAATATGGTTTAGACATGGGCAATCGCTACATTAGCTTAGGTGACAATACGCACTATGATCAAGGAGCAAGCACTGCTAGTCATAGCTGGAACGTAGTCTTAAAAGACCTAAGTTTGCAAACTGTTAGTGGTTATGGCCCATTCTGGTTTAAGAATTCTGCTGCTAATAATGATGCAATTACCTTTAACGGCGTTACTACGAGTCAAGACTCAGGTCAACTCCTTAATAATAAAGGTACTAATGTTAACTTCGAGGGTAAGAATAATTTGCAAGGCAATTTAACTAGTTCAAATACAACTGGGAATGCCTTGATTCAAGCTAATAATGTTAACTTCCTTAACGGATCAACGACTTTAGCTGCTAATAACAGTACTTCAAATAACTTGAGCAATATTAACGTTTCAGGCAATGTTGTAGTAAGTAATGGTACTACAGTTGATTTCAACAGTGCTAATACTTCTAACATGGCTGGAATTACTATTCCTAATGGTGCCGGTGCAGGAAATCAAACTATTGATAATGCAACCTCAGGTGTTGTTCGCTTAATGCCTAATGCTAAAGTAACGATGGAGTTGGGCTCTGGTTCCTCAATGGGAATTATGAATGCTAGCGATCTTGATTTACAAGAGAATTCTTCATTAAAAGTTACAACTAGCAAGATGAATACCACTGGTTGGAGATCAGCTGCTCTTATTGGCTTAGATTATGATGGCAAGACTGCTGATAGCACGGTGAGAGTTGGTCAAAATGCTTTACTTTCAATTATTAGAACTAAAGTGACTGATTCTGATTCACCATTGCTTGCAATGGGACCAAAGGACGGACTTGGTGCAACTTATCATCTTGATGTGAATGGTGGTAGCTTAGATTTGGAAGATTCCTCATATTCAAGTTACTTACCAGATACCTATACTTTAACTAAAGGCTCATATAGAAATGGCTGGCCTGCTATTTTAACTATGTGGGGTTCAAGTAGTCAAAACTACATTAACTTCACTAATGCTAAGTTAGTTAACTTACAACGTACTGCAGCAAACAAGCCAGGCTACTTAATTAAGACTGATGGTGCTGGTGATGTCGCTAACCAACAAACTCACATTGTGATTAATTCAGCTGATAGCAACTATAATACTCCATTAACCATGGTGCCAGCAGGTGCTAGTGATCCAGTAACTTGGAACATCAAGTACTTAAACAATACTAGTCAAGGTGGGGACTTTGCCTATGCCTTTCGTTCCCACAAGCAATATGGTGCTTGGAATCAACCAGGCTCAGAATATATGATTGATTCTGTTAATGCTGATACTCCAGCTAAAGGTGTTAACGAAGTAATTTTAACTGCAAATCCTTCTGAGACGGGTTCGAACAGTTTCTCTGATGGTTCTGTTGTGCCTGAAGGAACTGAAACTGCAGCTTCCAATGCTTTGAATAGCTTTATTAATCACTTTAGTTGGTGGAATGCCTCTGGTGTAAAATTTGGCTCTGAATTACAAACAAATAACCAATATACTCCTTCATATAAGCCAGTTAGTGTTGAACAAGGAAAGACAGCTACAACTGATCCAACCTTTACTAATAAGATTGGCGAAGTAATTACTACTCCAGACGGTACTCATTTTGCAGGAACTGAAGCAACCCCCACTTGGAGCAAAATTGATCCTTCAACAGGTAGAGTTACTTTAACTCCTACAACTAGCACTACACCGGGCGCTTACAACATTCCTGTTACTATTACATACGCAGATGGCAGCAAGCAAAATGCTAATGTACCAGTTGTTGTAACTAAAGGTACTCAAACTGTTATTTGGAATAATGATAATGCAACTGTAGTAACAATTAGTCGTGCTAATGCTAACGCACATGAAACAAGTGACAATTCACAAGTTATTTCTGCCAGTGGCATGATTACATCTGTTCAATCTTACAGTATTGACCAAAATCACCAAATTGCTACTACGCCAACAACTATTACAAATTACACTGCAGATTGGGAAAATACACCTAATACTGTTGTAGAAACAGCTACAGCTGCCGGTAAGAATATTGCTAATAACGTAATTGATATCACTATTGATGGAAAGACTGACAAGACTAACCCATTTGATATTGATGCTAAAGGTGCTGGTGCTAAGACTTTAGCTGAGCCAATTGATATTTTGGCTGGTTCAGATTTAACTAGCTCACAATTTAAGGCTTTAGTTCAAAACAATATTCCAGATAGTGAAATTCAGTCCACCGCATGGCAAACTAAGCCTGTTCAAGATCAAGGCGGAGTAATTAGAATTACTTTCAATGATAAAGATGCTCAAGGACAAAATACTTATCTAGATATTAATATTCCAGCAAGTTCTATTAATGTAACTACAGAAGAAAAAGATTCTGAAAAATATCACATTACTTATCCACATTTGAATGTTGAACGTCCAGATTCAGGACAAAATACTGGTTCTGTTAACCCAACAATTCCAGCAGACATGCCAAACGATGAAGTTTCTAACTATAGGATTGGAACTTTCACAGCTCCAACTGGTGTTACCGTGGATGTTGACCAAACAACAGGTAAAGTAACTGAAACAGTAGATTCAAATGCTCAACTTGGTTCCTTTAATGTACCAGTTGTTGTTACATTCAAAGATGGCTCAAGCAAGATTGTTAATGTTCCAGCTAGTGTAACTGGTATGGATCATGAGCATAATACTTATTATGGCGATCAAACGATGACTAGTTTTACTGCTCCAGTAGCCAGTGTTCATAAGACTAGTGTTGATTTCACTCCATCGGTTAATGATAGTGCTATTAGTACTATTAAATTCTACAGTGACTGGAATGGTACTGGTAATTCAGCAAGTGATTACAAGAAGATAACTACTTATAAGCTAAGTACAGATGGTAAGAACTATGTCAACGAAAAAGATGCGAACGATAAATTTGCAGCTAGTGCATTTACTTATTCTTGGATTACTAATTTACCAGGCGTTTCTGCACCAAACACTAATGTAAGTAATTTTGCTAATGGTTCAGCTGATACTTTGTATCAATTAGCTAACGGTCAAGTAAATCCAGCAGAGCAGACTACTACAGGCGAAAGTTTACCAGGAAATTCTAAGTGGCGTTATAACTTCAAAATTAACGATGCTGATGTTGTTTCTAAATTAGGTTTAGGTGTTAATGCATATAACAATTGGCTAAATAATTACTTCAACTTCTACGGTGCTACTACAGGTTCAACATTGAACTTTAAGCAAAATAGTAATATCTCAGATTTAACTCAAGAACAATATCGTACTTTAATTAACGTTAATAGCCTTGGTAGAGAAGGTTGGAATGGTCAAAATACTAATTCTAATGCACCAGAAGTTTTAGCCTATATTCCAGGTACTGATAACAGTAAACTATTTAGTATGTCTTGGGCTCCTAACGAAATGCCTTCTACTAAAGAAGTAGCTAATAATGTTCCAGGTACTGTAAGAATTATGTTTAACGATGGTACTTATCTTGACGTTAAGGCTAATATCAACGTTGAAAAAGATGGAAATTCAGGTAAGCCAGATGATCAAAAGACTAGCTTTAACCAACAAGTTTCTTACCAATATGATGGCAAAGAAGTTGCAGCTTACACTATTGGTAATATTGCCAAGGGTTCAAGTTTAAGTGCTGAGCAACTAAAGAATATTATTAACAGTAATTTACCAGCTAACTACAGTATTGTAGATGGCTATAGTTATCCAGCGGCTGAAAGCAATATTACTAGTCAACCTGCAGTTTTAGTTGTTCCAGTAACTCAAAGTAAACAGCAACATGATGATTCAGACTACAATGCAACTGTAATTGTTAAGTACATTGATGCTGAAACTAATACTCCAATGCAAACTAAGAATGGCAAAGACAAGTTAACCTTTAACTTCAATAAGAATCAAGGCTTAAAGGCTTCTACTTTGAAGGCTGATATTGATAGTGAAGTTCCAACCAATTGGAAAGTTGATCCAAGTTTCGTTTATCCAGTTGATCAAACAACAGATAATACAATCATTGTTCCTTTAGTTCACGGAACAAAGGACATCACTCCAACAACTCCAGGCGTAGATCCAACTGATCCTAAGTACAAGGGCATGTTTACAAGTGTTAGCCGTAAGATTTACCAAACTAAACCAGGCAAAGCAGAGCAATTAATTGCAACTCAAACGGTTAACTTTGGTAGAAACGGTGTTGAAGACTTGGTAACTGGAGAAGTTACTGGAACTGGTGCTTGGGAAGTTGGTAAGATCGAAAACAACAAGTTCGTTTTAGGCGGCGAAGCAGAATATCCAACTGCAGCAGTAGAACAAATTTCTGGTTACGATTCATATGTAAATGGAACTAAAGCAACTGAAATTCAATCAGCTTCCGCAATTGAAAACGGCAAGCCAGTAGATGGTGAAGCAGTTCACATTACTTACCAACAAAGTGAAACTCCAGTTGCAGATGTAACTGTAAGTTATCAATTCTATGACACTGTTGACAAGAAGAATGTTGGTAACCCAATTGTTGTAAGTGGTAAGCCAGGCGTTAATGTAAAGACTAACTTAACCATTCCAGCAGGTTACAAGCTAGCTGCAGGTCAAACATTACCAGAAAATGTAGTTATTCCTGCTAAGAATGAAGCAGTTGTTATTAACTTAGTTCACGAAACAAAGGACATTACTCCAACAACTCCAGGTGTAAATCCAACTGATCATAAGTACAAGGACATGTTTACTAGCGTTAACCGTGATATTTACCAAACTAAGCCAGGCAAAGCAGAGCAATTAATTGCAACTCAAGCTGTTAACTTTGGTAGAAACGGTGTTGAAGATTTGGTAACTGGAGAAGTTACTGGAACTGGCGCTTGGGAAGTTGGTAAGATCGAAAACAACAAGTTTGTTTTAGGTGGCGAAGCAGAATATCCAGCTGCAGCAGTAGAACAAATTTCTAGTTACGATTCATACGTAAATGGAACTAAAGCAACTGAAATTCAATCAGCTTCCGCAATTGAAAACGGCACACCAGTAAATGGACAAGCAGTTCATATTACTTACCAAAAGAGTAATACAGTAACTCCAACACCGTATGATCCAAATAATAAGGACATGAACAAAGACGTTGTTCGTACGATTACTGTTAATAAGGTTGATGGAACAACTGAAACGATTGTTCAAACTGTTCACTTTGTTCGTGGCGGTGAAGGTGAAAATGTAGAAGCTGATACTCCATGGACTGTTGGCGTAAAAGATGGCAATACTTGGAAGTCAACTGGAGCAACTGAAGGCACTTGGCCAGAATACAATGTGCCACAAGTAACTGACTATACTTCAACCGTTGATGGCAAAGATGCAAAAGTTGTTTTAGCTGATAAGAATGTAAATGCTAACACACCAAATACCAATGTGGTAGTTGCTTACACTAAGACTACAACTCCAACTGATGCTGACAAGTACACTCCAGAAGGTCAAGATGTTCACACTACCCCAGGTGTAGTACCACCAGCAGAAAAGGGTATTAAGAACAAGGACGATATGCCAAGCGGCACTAAGTACACATGGGAGAAGACTCCAGATGTAACTAAGCCAGGCAAGACTACAGGTACAGTAATCGTAACTTACCCAGATGGTTCAAAGGATAAAGTTGATGTTCCAGTAATCATTGACAATCCAACTACTCCAAGTGATGCAGATAAGTACACTCCAGAAGGTCAAGATGTTCACACTACCCCAGGTGTAGTACCACCAGCAGAAAAGGGTATTAAGAACAAGGATGACATGCCAGATGGAACTAAGTACACATGGGAGAAGACTCCAGATGTAACTAAGCCAGGCAAGACTACAGGCACTGTGATTGTGACTTACCCAGATGGTTCAAAAGATAAGGTTAACGTAACAGTAATTATCGGTACGAACCATGTAACTCCAGAGCCACAACCAATTCACACTACTCCAGGTGTTGTTCCAAACCCATCAGAAGGTATTAAGAACAAGAACGATATGCCAGAAGGTACTAAGTACACTTGGAAAGAAGTGCCAAATGTTTCTACAATTGGTGAACATACAGGCGTTGTTACGGTAACTTATCCAGATGGCTCTAGCGTAGATGTAACAGTTAAGGTCTATGTAGACGCTACTGGAATAAGTGACAACAATGGTGGTAAGACTACAGAAACTAATTCTGAAACCAATACTGCAAAAGCAGCTACTGTAAATGAAAATCACCATGCTGAAAAGAATACATTGCCACAAACTGGTGCTAAGTCAGAAAATACAGCTGGTATCTTAGGCTTAGCAATTGCCGCAGTAGGTAGTTTATTCGGATTAGGCGTAGATAGAAAAAAGCGTCAAAAATAATAAAAGTTAGTTTGAAATCCCTAAAAGAGGCTAGACATTAAGGTCTAGCCTTTTTTTCTGACATGAAAATAAGCATTTTTTTGCAAATGCTTGTTGACACAAGTATGTGAAAGCGCTATTATAATTACTGTAAATAAGCGGATTACTGATGCGATCAGGTCTGAGCTACTACAAATAATGATGATATACTTAAAGTGTATATTGTAGTTTGTGGTAGCTTTTTTCTATATAAAGGTGATTCGTCGGATGATATTTCTTAAAACATTTAACAATAGTGCAGCCTTGGTTCAGGACGATCAAGGCCAAGAACAAGTAGTCCTGGGTAAAGGCGTGGGCTTTGGCTTAAAGAAAGGCGATAAGATTGATGAGAATAAAATTGAAAGGCGGTTTACCGCTACTTCTCATCAAGATGAAGTCAATCAAGTTAAAGAAATCAATGCTTCAACCATCGATTTAACCAATAAGGTGATCCAGATGGTGGAGCCACTTCTAAATGTGAAGTTCAATGATTTTCAATACTTAGCTTTAGCTGACCATATTGATTTTGCTCTTTCAAGAATTGAAGATCATATTGATATGAGTGCTGCTAATACACGCTGGGAAGTTAAGAATCTTTTTCCTAAGGAGTATAAGATTAGCGAAAAAGTCATTGCTTTAATTAATAAAGAAATGAAAGTCAACTTACCACCAAGTGAAAGTATTTTTATGACTTATCACTTCGTTAATGCAGCTTCTGATAATGATCAGGTTCAAGAAACAGTTGAGATCACTGAGTTGATTAGCGGAATTATTGATATTATTCAGTATCAATACCAAATGACTTTAGATACAGAGTCGTTTAATTATAGTCGCTTCATTACTCACTTAAGAGTATTATTGGTAAGACTTTTAAGAAATAAGCATCAAAAAAGTGGCGAACTTGATGATTCGCTACTAGCTTTTATGAAGATTAAGTACAATCATGCCTATGATACGGCAGAAAGAATCGCAACTTATTTACATAGTAAAAAGGGATAGACTCTAAATTCAGATGATAAGTTCTATCTTGTTTTACACATTTGGCGCGTGACAAACCGCCAAGAAAATTAAATATTTTCATATTTAGGTATGTTACTAATTCGATTAGGCAAGAACCCAAGTTACTGAAAGACATTGAACATTTACGTTCTCTAGTTTTTGAGTAGCTTGGGTTTTATTATTGGGAGGAAAAAAGCTATGGCTAAGAACTATGATGCTCTAGCAAAAACGATTATTAAGGACGTTGGCGGAAAAGACAACGTAATCAGCGTTGTTCACTGTACAACACGCTTGCGTTTTAAATTAAAAGATGAAAAAAAGGCTAATGATGATGCCTTAAAAGATACTGATGGTGTTGTTACAGTTGTTAAAGCTGGTGGACAATATCAGGTAGTTATTGGTAATGAAGTTGCTGACGTATACGAGGCAGTCTTAAAAGAAGGTGGCTTTTCTGGTGGTGGCCAAGTTGCTGATGACGATTTAGATGACAGCAATATGAGTTTAATGGATAAAGCTATCGATCTTATTTCAGGTATCTTTACTCCGATCTTGGGGCCAATGGCTGCAGCAGGTATGATTAAAGGCTTAACTGCAATGTGCGCTTCATTTGGCTGGCTCGCTAAAACCTCTGGTACTTATGAAGTTTTATATGCGATTGGGGATGGTTTCTTTTACTTCTTGCCACTTATTCTAGCAATTACTAGTGCTAAGAAGTTTAAGGTAGACCGCTTTACAGCCATTACAATTGGCGCTGCGATGTGTTATCCAGCAATGGTAGCAATGAATAGCAGCAAAAAAGTTTTGTTTGATCTATTTAACGGAACGTTTTTACATTCACAAGTTCATGCTACATTCTTAGGTATTCCAATTATTTCAATGAACTATACTTCAACAGTTATTCCAATTATTTTAGCAGTTTGGTTTGCTTCTGTTGTTGAAAAATGGTGCAAGAAATGGATTCCAACTGTGGTAAAAACTTTCTTAGTTCCATTTGTTACTTTACTGATTGTAGTTCCTTTGACTTTCTTAATTATCGGGCCACTTGCTACTTGGATTGGTAATGCACTTGCTGCCATTACTTCAGCCGTTTACAACTTTAGTCCAGTATTAGCTGGAATTTTACTTGGTGGCTTCTGGCAAGTATTCGTTATCTTCGGTGTTCACTGGGGATTCGTTGCAGTAATGATGTCAAATATTGCTGCATTAGGTTATGACCCAATCTTAGGTTTATCATTAGGTGCTTCATTTGCACAAATTGGTGTTGTTTTAGCAATCTTATTACAAACTAAAGATCAAAAATTAAAAGGTATTGCTCTTCCAGCATTCTTATCAGGAATTTTCGGTGTTACTGAACCAGCTATTTATGGTGTAACTCTTCCACGTAAAAAGCCATTTGTCTTAAGTTGTATTGCAGCTGGTATTGGTGGCGGTTTGATTGGATTCTTCGGTACTAAGATGTACATGATGGGTGGTATGGGAGTCTTCGTAATCCCTGCTGCTATCGGTCCCAAGACTGGTGTTGACATGAGTGTTTACGGTTTAATGATTGCGATGGCTGTCTCATTTGTTCTTGGATTTATTTTACAAATGGTTCTTGGCAAGAAGAGTGTTGATCAAGCTTACGATGAAAAACAAGCAAAGACTGTTCAAGAAGTTGCAAACCAAGCAGATACTATTGCGAAAGCTGCCCCAAGCTTAGCAAGTACTAGCGACTTAAATGTTTCAACTGAACTAGTTAGTCCACTTGCTGGTGAATTATTGCCACTATCAGAAGTAAAAGATGAAGTCTTCTCAAGCGGTGCTATGGGTGAAGGCGTTGCTGTTGAGCCTAGCGAAGGAGTTCTACATGCACCAGCAGATGGTAAAGTTGTAATGACCTTCCCAACAGGACATGCTATCGGAATGAAGACAAGCGATGGTGCAGAAATCTTGATGCACATCGGAATGGATACTGTTAATTTACAAGGACATGGTTTTGAAACCTTAGTTGCAAAAGGCGACGAAGTTAAAGCAGGTGATGAATTAGTTAAGTTTGATATCGATGCAATTCATGCTAAGGGCTATGTTGTAACGACACCAATCGTAGTTACTAACTCAAAAGATTATGAAAAGATCACTGTTGTAAGTCAAGGCAAGGTAAAAGTAGGACAAGAGATTTTAGACTTAGAAGGAGCTAGTGAAGCAGAAGCAGCTAGTTCAAATCCGCAAATGGCTTAGATGATGTAATCGATTTCATATATAATAAAAATGATTAGTATTGAAAAAGAGGAGAAATATAAATGTCATTTCCAAAAAACTTTTTATGGGGCGGAGCTACTGCCGCAAATCAAATTGAAGGTGCGTATGATGAAGATGGAAAAGGATTATCAGTCACTGATATTACAACTGCTGGTAGTTTAGATGCACCAAGAATGTTGACTTATAAGTTGAATGGTAAGTTAGAAAAAACTCCAGGTATTCCTGGGGCGGGCTTGCCAGAAGGCGCAGTTGGTGCAATTGATCCAAATGAATATTACCCAAACCACGTGGCAATTGATTTTTATCACCACTATAAAGAAGACATTAAGATGTTTGCTGAAATGGTCTTTAAGATCTTCCGCCTTTCAATTGCCTGGACTAGAATTTTCCCTAAAGGCGATGAAGAAAAGCCAAATCAAGCTGGGTTAGATTTTTATCGCCGTGTATTTGAAGAATGTAAAAAGTACGGGATTGAACCTTTAGTTACTATTTCTCACTACGAAGATCCGCTATACCTCAGTGAAAAATACCATGACTGGGGCGATCGCAAAATGATCGATATGTATGTTAAGTATGCAACTACTTTGTTTGAAGAATACAGAGGACTGGTTAAGTACTGGCTTACATTTAATGAAATTAACTCAACGCTTTTAATGCTGAGTGCATTTGGTAATAATGTAACTGATGATAAGGTATATCAACATGCCTACCAAAAGTTGCATTATCAATTTGTTGCTAGTGCTCGCGCAGTTAAGATTGCTCATGCATTAGATCCTAACTATGTAGTTGGTAATATGATTTGCGGTATTGTAGACTATCCATTAACACCAGATCCTAAGGATATTTTGGCTAACCGTCATATGTGGGAAAAAAATATCTTCTACTGCGGCGATGTGCAAGCAAAAGGTAAATACCCAACTTATGCTAAGCGTTTATGGAATGAACATAATGTTCATTTAGATATTACTGAGCAAGATCGAAAAGACTTGCTTGAAGGAAAAGTTGACATTTATACCTTCTCTTACTACATGTCTAACATTATTACTACCCATGAAGTAAAAGATAAAGTGGGCGGCAATTTTGCTGCTGGTGTTAAGAACCCATACTTGAAGTATTCCGAATGGGGCTGGGCAACTGATCCAGATGGACTTCAATATTATCTTGAAGTAATGTATGATCGCTACGACATTCCAATGATGGTTGTTGAAAATGGTCTTGGCGCAGTTGATAAGATCAGCGATGATGGCAAGATTCATGATGATTACCGGATTGATTACTTAAGAATGCATATTAAGGCAATGGAGCGTGCAATTGATGATGGTGTAGATTTAATTGGTTACACTACTTGGGGCTGTATTGACTTAGTTTCTGCAGGTACCGGTCAAATGAGTAAGCGTTATGGCTTTATCTATGTGGATAGAGATGATGAAGGCAACGGTACTTTAAAGAGAATGCCCAAGGATTCATTCTATTGGTATAAGAAAGTTATTGAATCTGATGGAAAAGATTTAGATTAATTTGAATTAAAAAATACTGTTCAGGTTGCTTAACTAATTGAACAGTATTTTTTTGCCGAAATTACAATGATTGCTTAGAGTAACTATGCTATGATGATTTAGATTGATTTTTATTTGTGAGGAAGAAGCTGGATGGATAAGCAAGTTACTAGAAGCAGATTGTGGACAATTTTGGCAGCTTTAGCAGCTGTGATGTGGGGAGTATCAGGTTTATTTGCGGAGTCTTTATTTAAGATCAGTTCTAAAATTACACCTATTTGGCTGACGCAAGTAAGGCTAATTATTTCTGGGATTGTCTTATTAATCATTGCGACAATTTTACATCAAAAGCCAATTTCAGTTTTAAAAGACAAGAAAAATACGTTGCACATTATTGCTTATGGTGTATTTGGTTTATTACCAGTACAGATTTTTTACTTTATTGTCATTGAAATGGCGAATGCTTCGATTGCGACTATCTTACAATTTATTGGACCGTTTTTTGTTCTTGCTTATCTTGCTTTAACTCATCAGCAAGTTTTAAGAAGGTTAGATGTTTTAGCAGCAATTATGGCTTTTATCGGTGTATTTTTTCTGTCAACTCATGGAAATTTGAATCATTTAGCAATTACCCCAGTGGCATTATTTTTCGGCTTATTATCTGCTCTAGGTGAAGCAAGCTATACTTTGATTCCAGTTAAAATTGTTAAAAGAATATCAAGTTTAGTTTTGACTGGCTGGGGGATGATTTTTGCTGGACTTGGTTTGGTGATTTTTCATCCTAGCTTTCCCGCTGTTCCAAACACCCCAAAAGTTTGGCTCCGGGTAGGAGCAATTATTATTCTGGGAACAATAGTGCCTTTTCAGATTATGGCGAATGCATTACGTTATGTTAAGCCGTCAACGGTTAGTTTGCTTGATGCGTTTGAGCCCTTATCCGCTACAGTTGGTTCAGTTTTAATCTTTGGTTTGGTGATGTTAGGGATGGATTGGCTAGGAACATTTTTAGTAATTGGGGCAGTTTTAGCTTTGAATTTCACACCTAAGAGAAAAATTAAAAAAACTTCTGAAAAGAGAATATAAAGAAAAGCTGGCAATATCTTCGCTTGAAATGAAAATATTATCAGCTTTTTAGTGAGGTTTTTATAGTTCATTTAAGATCATTTCTTGCTCAATAAATTTATCAAAGTGAGGAAGCAAGAAACTTACGTAGCTATAACCATCTGGTTTAATTACTTGGTCATCTATTAATTTTCTGCGATAAACAGCTAAATAATTGGCGCTTTTATTCATTATTTTACCAATTTCTTGACTTTTAACTTTAGTTTTTCCTACTTTTACCATTGCTTGCACGAACTCTTTTTCTTTGAAAGATAGATCATTATAGACTTTGAAATAGACATTTCGATTTAAATCATTTAAATAAATATCTAATATTTCATCTATTAAGGAGATGGAAATAGTATTTTTATTCTGATCTGTAGCGTATCTCCAGACATGATAACCTAAAAGTTGGAATGCATAGGCAAATCCTTGAGTTTGTTTGGTCATATATAGAATAGTTTTATCATCGATATTGAAGTTAGCTTTTTGAAAGGTATGCTTGTAGCTAAGTTTAATGGTTTCTAAATCTAGGGGATCTAGAACGATTCGATTTGCTCGCAAGAGAAAAGTTAATACGTCATTATTTTGAATTTCAGAAACATTTTCTGGAAGACCAGCCATTAATAAAGAAACATTAAGGTTTTTTCTAATCATAATTTGATAACAATTAGCAAATTTCTTTAAAAGAGGTGTTAAATGCACTTCATCAATGTTAATAAGCACTTTTTTACCTTTTTTGGTTAATTTCTCTAGGCTAGTTTGAAAAATTTGTTGAAAATTAGCATCAATATTTTGAGCTAGAGAAGCGTTTATATCAATTCCCAGAAAATTCATTTTTATATCTAAATTTTTAATTAGTTTTAATTTTAATAAATGCTCTTGAAGCTGATTAGTTAAGGAAATAAGTAAATCATTATCAAGAACTAGATCAATAATGATCCAATCCTTATTTTTTTCAAGTTTTGAAGCAATTTCAGACATGAGAGTAGTTTTTCCAGATCCTCTTTGACCATAAATGAGTGAAGTTTGAAAGGGAGAATTTTCTCTATTTAATTCGCTGATTATTCTTTGAGATAAACTACCACGTTTAAGAAAGATACTTGGCATTTTACCAAAACTAGGATTGAAAGGATTATTGTTCATATGTATTACTTTCTATTTTTTATAACTCTTTATAACTTTTGGCAATTTTTATAACTAGTAGATTTATTTATTAAAGAAAACAAGTGTATTAATATTAACTTTTTAATAAAAAGCAAATTCAATAGAAAAATATTTTAATTTTGTATTGTTTTTTTCGTTTTAATATCATATAATCAGAATCAAGAAATTTAAGTCATCTCACAAAGGGGGAGAAAAAATGAAAAAAGTTAAGTGGTTAGGAGCAATTACAGTATTGTCCGGTGCGGCATTGACTTTAACTGCTTGTGGGAATAACAACAATAATAACGCTAGCGATAAGAAAGTTAGTTTTAAAGAAGCTGTTCCTAAGAAACAAGTTAAAAAGGGCGGAACATTAAAGTACGCAGTTGAAAGTGACTCACCTTTCACAGGTATTTTCTTACCAGAATTATCTGATACTAGTACTGATGGTGAGATTCAAGCACCAGGAGTAGAAGGACTATTTAGTGTTGATGATAGCTATAAGATTAACAATAAAGGTGCAGCTACCTTTAAGTTAGATAAGAATGCCAAGACAATCACTATTGAAGTGAAAAAAGGTGTTAAGTGGTCTGATGGTAAGCAAGTAACTGCTAAGGACCTTGAATATGCCTATGAGATCGTTGGTAATCCTAAGACTAAGACTTCAAGATATACAGATTCTTTAGCTAACCTTGTTGGTTTAGAAGAATATCACAAAGGTAAGACTGATAAGATTTCTGGTATTGAAATGCCAAATGGCGAAGATGGTAGAAAAGTTGTACTTCACTTTAAGGAAATGAAACCAGGTATGCTTCAATCAGGTAACGGTTACTTCCTTGAAAGTGCAGAACCATACCACTACTTGAAAGATGTGCCATTTGATAAGCTTTTATCTGATGATAAGGTTCGTAAGCAACCACTATTCTTTGGCCCTTACAAGGTTCAAAAGGTTGTTCGTGGTCAATCAGTTACTTACGTACCAAACGAACATTACTGGCGTGGTAAGCCAAACTTAGACAAGATTACTATGGAAGTAATCGGAACTAACTCTGTTTCTCAAGCTATTAAGAGTCACAAGTTTGATATTACTGGTGTACTTAACTCTCAATGGAACAATGTTAAGGATACTAAGAATGTTAACTTCATTGGTAAGATTCCTCTATCTTACAACTACTTAGGCTTTAAGGTAGGTAAGTTTGACAAGAAGACTGGTAAGAACGTTGAAGATAAGAACGCTAAGATGAACAATGTTTCATTACGTAAAGCGATGGCTTATGCAATGAACATTGATGCTGTTAACAAGCGCTACAGCAATGGCTTGACTTTCCGTATTAATACTTTAATCCCAGCACAATTTGGAGACTTCTCCGACAAGAGTATCAAGGGCTACCCATACAACTTGAAGAAAGCCAATGAATTGTTAGACAAGGCTGGATACAAGAAGCGTAAGGGTGAAAAATACCGTCGTCAACCAAATGGTAAGAAGTTAACTATTAACGTTGCTGTTCGTAATACACAACCAAACGCTGAAAAGATCTGGACTAACTACATCCAACAATGGCAAAAGATTGGCTTAGATGCTAAATTTGTTGGTGGCCGTCCAATGGAATTCAACTCTTGGGTACAAGATGTTCAAGCAGATAGTCCTAAGATTGATGTCTTTGAATGTGGTTGGAGCATATCATCTGAACCATCACCAATGGACCTTTACAGTGAAGGTGCTCCATACAACATGGCTCGTTTTGTTTCTCCAACTCAATCTAAGCTTCTTACTAACATTGATTCAACTAAGGCCTTCAACCACAAGTACCGTGTACAAGCATTTGATAAGTGGCAACAATGGATGTATGACAATGCCTATGTTGTACCTACCACAAACAGTTGGTCAGTAACTGCAGTTAATAACAAGGTAACTGGCTGGTCACTTAAGCCATCAGCAAACTCATGGTACGATGTTGGCTTTACAAAATAACTTAAAATTTTAATTTTCCATAATCCTCATATATCAACACAAATTACACAATTCTTAAATAATATTTCCTTAAATTAAATTTTCATAGTTATATTCCTTCAGAAGACTCTACTTTTATAAAGCAGAGTCTTCTTTTTGTATAGGCAACGATAGAATGGCTATTTTTTATAATAATTGTTGTAAGATAGTAGTTGATAAAAAGTAAGGAGGAACTGACTTTGACTGCAAAGTTACCAACTCAGATTGAAGTGCGTGGGGGACGTGTTCATAATCTGAAAAATATTGATGTTAATATCCCACTTCATAAATTTGTTGCAATCTCTGGTTTGTCAGGCTCAGGAAAATCTTCTTTAGCCATGGGTATCTTATATGAAGAAGGCTCCAGAAGATATTTAGATGCCTTGTCTACTTATATGCGTAGACGAATCAAACAGGGAAATCAGGCAAATGTTACTAGCGTCAAGCATATTCCTTCAGCTTTAGCCTTAAGGCAGCGTCCAACTATTCCATCTGAACGCGCAACGGTTGGAACAATGAGCGAAACTTTTAATATTTTGCGGTTGATCTTTTCTAGATTAGGCTCGCCTGTTTGTCCCAATGGTCACCGTTTAAAGCCAAGTCTAGAAATTGCAGAAGCAATGGCAAAGTCAGGTGAAGAAATGGGTCAACTTACTTGTCCAGTTTGCGGTGTTAAGTTTTATGCGCCAAGTGCTGAACAGTTTGCCTTTAATTCTGATGGGGCTTGTGAAAAATGTGGCGGAACAGGAAAAGTACGTCAATTGGATGATAGTAAGTTGATTGCTGATCCTAGTCTTTCTATTAAAGAGGGAGCAGTTGCTTCGTGGTCGCTACCTGGTAGAAACTTTATGCCCAATGTAGCAGAACATGCGGGGGTTAGGATTGACATTCCCTATAAGGATTTAACTGATAAAGAAAAAGATTTTGTTCTTAATGGTCCTGAAAAGAAGTATAAAATGGACTTTTTATCAGGAACGGGGAGAGTTTTTCATGATTTTAATGCCCTTTATGAAAATGCTCACCAAGCTGTTTTACGTTCTGCCAAAACTAGTAAGAGCGAACGTGCGCAAAAGCGGATTTCAGAATTTTTCTCATATCAGACTTGTCCTGTGTGTCATGGTTCAAGATTAAAGCCAGGATTATTGAAGCAATTAGTAGGTAGTTTAAATATTAACGAAGTAGCTGAAATGCCGTTAGATGATTTGATTGCTTGGAAAGGTCAAGTGCTTAAGAGTTTACCAGCTGAGATGCATAAAATGGCCAGCGCCTTATTCACAGAGTTTGTGGAGAACTTGCAACCACTACTTGATTTAGGCTTAGATTATTTAACAATGGCTCGAAATGGTAACACCTTATCCACAGGTGAATTACAGCGAATTCAGTTAGCACGCACGTTGAGAACAGAAACAACTGGCGTCTTATATGTCTTAGATGAACCTTCAATTGGGCTACATCCTGCTAATGTTGACGGCTTAATTAAGGTCTTGCATAAATTAGTAGCACAAGGAAATTCACTAGTAGTTGTGGATCACAATGTGGATATTATTAAAGCAGCTGATGAAATAATTGAGATTGGACCAGGATCAGGTGAACAAGGCGGTGAAATTCTGGATCAAGGTAGCGTTGATCAAATAAAAAAAGACAAGCAATCTTTAATTAGACCTTATCTTGATGGAACTGCTGAATTAATGGCGAGAAAGCGAGCAGAAAAAGTTAACTCTGTAAAAATTTCATTTAATGTGGATCATTATTTTAATCTGCAAGATGTTCATGCGAATATTCCTGTTAATCAATTAACTGCTGTGACTGGATTTTCTGGAGCAGGTAAGACAAGTTTAATTCTAGATAGTTTAGTTCCAGCAATTCAAGCACAAGCAAAAGGTGAAAATTTACCTAAACAAGTTAAGAACTTTGAATCGCCAATTAATCAAGTAGTTAGCGTTGATGCTTCACCAATTGGTAAAAGTACCAGGTCAACTGTTGCTACATATACTTCAATTATGGATAATTTACGTAAATTATTTGCTCGGCAGCCTCTTGCAAAAAACAAGCATTATACGCCAACTTACTTTTCTTATAATAATAAACAGGGAGCTTGTCCAACTTGTGGTGGAACTGGAATTGTAACTTTAGATATTCAATTTTTACCTGATATGCAGCAGATTTGTCCGACCTGTGAGGGTAATCGCTATAATCCAGAAGTTCAAAAAGTAAAGTGGAACGGCTACTCAATTGTTGATATTTTAAATTTAGATATTAATGAAGCAATTCCTGTTTTTAAGAAAGAACCTAAAATTGAGCGTGACTTACTTTTACTAAAAGAAGTTGGACTAGGTTATCTTCATTTAGGTGAAAGTACACCAACTTTATCTGGTGGAGAGGCACAGCGTTTGAAGTTAGTGACACATTTAAGTCATAAACAGGACGATACTTTATTTGTATTTGATGAGCCTACAATTGGATTACATCCGCTTGATGTGAAAGTTTTAGTTCAAGTAATGCAGAAATTGCTAGATCAAGGGGCAACTATTATTACGATTACGCACGATCTAAATATGATAGTTAATGCAGATAATATTCTTGATTTAGGGCCACGTGGCGGAAAAAATGGTGGAAAAGTCGTTGCTGCAGGACAAACACAAGATTTGATTAACCATCCCGTGAGTTTAACAACAGAATACCTTGCTAATTATTGGCGGCAGTTTAAAAAATAGAGCCTTAGGTTAAGCAAGAAGAAAAGCGAATGTTTTATAATTTATATGAAGAGAAAAAGTAGAAAGTGCGGAAGATCATGAAAGAAAAAGAACAAAGTACAGTTGTGGGACAGCTGTTGATCTTAAATATATTTGCAATCCTTGCAGGTTACTATTTTATTACTACCATTGATGAATTTGTTAAACAACGTGAATGGTGGTATGACTTACTAGTTTTACTAATCGTAATTTGTGAAGTTGTCTATAACTGGATTCAGTTGATGAAGGTTAAGGATAAAATTAAAAAGATGTCTTTGACATTATCGATAATAACTTTAAGTGCATTTTTAAGTGGAACATACTTTAGCGAAATTTGGAATAAGATTCAAAAAGGCAGTGGTTATCGGAATACGATGATTTTAGCCATCTTTTGGGTGTGCTTGTTGATAATTTGGAATATAGTCTTGTGGAAGAGATATAAAAAGAATAATTAAGGTAGAAAACATAATTGTCTAGTTGATAATTATGTTTTTTATTTTGGGATGGTTTAAGAATGAAGATAACTTTTGATAGTAAATGTTTTTTTATGGTAACTAAAAATAAGTCAAGACTAATACTAAACAAACTTAGGTGTTAAAATGTAAGTGTGTTATTTATTACAGCTAGTATTTATTAGGAGATAGTAATCGATGAACAATAGAAAATATATAAAAAATAGTGCTAATGCAAGACAACGTTTTAGCATTCGTAAACTTACAATCGGTACAGCTTCTGTTTTATTGGGAACAGTTTTTTATTTAGGAACAAGTGAAACGACAGCTCAAGCTGCAAGCGCTGATAGTGCAGAGAAAGAAGTGCAGACTGTAGCTACTTCCCCAATTGTAAAAAATGAGGCTACAACAGTTAAAAGTTCAGCAGATACAAATGCTAAAACTCAGGTAGTTCACCAAAAAACTGCTGAATTAGCAAAGACAGATGTAGAAAATAAAACAGATAAATCTACTGTTCAAGCTACGGAGGTTAATGTAGATAAAAAAGACGATAAACCAGTAGCAACTAAGGATGTAAATTCTGCTGAAAAGGTACGGCAAAATACTCAAACTTTAGATACCTTAAAAGCAGTTCCAACTAACACGGCTGAACTTAATGAAAGTAAGGCAGAAAATACGTATACTGACTTTACTGTAGACAAGGATAAAATTGATACTGAAGATTCAGCAACATTCAATTTTAGTACTAATGAAGCAAAAGCTGGAGACGT
This sequence comes from Lactobacillus paragasseri, assembly GCF_003584685.1. Lineage (NCBI taxonomy): Bacteria > Bacillati > Bacillota > Bacilli > Lactobacillales > Lactobacillaceae > Lactobacillus > Lactobacillus paragasseri. The sequence continues at coordinate 1,676,788 of NZ_AP018549.1, read as the reverse complement.
TTATAAGATTGTTATCCCCGAAACAACCACGGATGGATTTGACGGCACGACTAAAGATGGTGAGTCTGCTGATAAAAAACTGCTACTATAGATTCAGTAGATTTTGGTCAATTTGATAGTAGCTATGGAACAGCAACTAAAACTTATGATGCAGATAAAAAACAATGGGTAATTACTGATACATTTACGCATGATAATACTAGTAGTCAGCCAATTATTTTAACTACTTCAAATCATTTTAGAGATGACAAACTCCATTCAACCGGTACGTTCACACGCCAAGCATTTTTATATAAGAATGATCATCTATTAAAGACCGTCGAATTTAAACAGACTGTAACAGATTCCGTTTATTTATATTGGGAACAGGGAGGAGATTCTAAAAATTCCCTTTATACGACAAAAGGAAATAAGGTAAATGTAGATTCTAATGAAAATTATCCTTTATTAGCTAATACAGACTATGAATGGCATTTAAATATAAGTAACTTTAACGAAAATTTCAATTATGGTACGACTTTAGAAATTCCAATGCCAGAAAATTTTGTTTTAAATACTGATGCTACAAATAAAGCTAATAATTCAGATCTATCTGCATATAATGCTAGCTTTAGTCAAGATGGTACAGTAGTAAAACTTACGTTACCACAATTAAGTGAAGCTCAACTAAGCAGGGCATCAAATATTTATAGTGCAGTTAAAATTATTGGTCAGTTTAAAATGGATGTTCCAAGAGGAAATACGCAATTATCCAATTCGAATCAACCAACAATAACTCAGCAGACTAATGCTGTAGGGGATAAGTCTAGTAGTTCCATAAATCCGGTTACAGTAACTATTTTAGGAAAAGATCACGGATTAGATAGTTTGCCAATTGGAGATATATTTACTGCAACTATTGACCCGGATAGATATGAGTTTAAGAGCGATGGCAGTATTGATGACAGTAAGCCAGTTACTCCAATGGAAGATACACGTAACCATAATTTAAATAGTTCTATTTCTGCAAGAAACACAACGGCTTATAATTTAAAAAACGTAGTAATGACTGTTAATATTCCAGATGGAATGAATATAAGTGGTTTATCAGTTCCTTCAAACACTAATGGATTTAAATATACTTTTACACTCGCTGATGGAACAACTGAAACGGGTTCAGTTGATGTCAACAATCAATCTACAATTTTAAAAGATAATGCGGGCAAGTTGATTAAGAAAGTTGTTCTGACTTTTGACGAACTTAATGCTTTTGAATCTACTCCTAATTTTGGCCTAAATGGTGTATTGGCTAAAACTTATGCAGATGGCAGTGAGGTTAAAGTAGGTAATAATTTACATACTGACTTGTATGTGACTGCTGATGGTATTAATAATTCAAGTGCCCCAGCTCTCTTTACTCAAAATCAAATTATTGTTGAAAAAATTCCAGTTAGGCCAGAGGTTCACTATAATACCATCACGGCTTCTGGAAGACAGGATAATAAAGTTCCTGGAGCATCAGAAGCTGGTCGTATTTCTTCTTATATTTCTGACTTATTAAACAAGCCTGAAAAATTGACTTATTATGCTGTGTTACCAACTAATGCAGTTTTATCAAGCATTAATAAAACTGCATTACCTAGAGATGTAAAGATAACTAGCTTTAAAGTAAATGGCCGTACAGTTGTTAAAATTTCTGGTGAATTTACTGCAACTAATCAAAATTGGGAGCTAGTCTTAAATAATTCAAACTTAATTACGCACCTTAACTTATCAAGTGATTTGCAAGTTTACTTAGCATTACCAGAAGGCGAAAAGTTAAGTAATACTTCTTATCGTGTTACTGATCAATCTTTACTACCATTTGTTGAAAATTCTGAAAATGCTTATCGCTTAACCACAAGTAACTGGGATGTTATTGCAGCAACAGGAACTTACTCTAAGAGTCTGGCTCAAGGTAACCAAGATATTGATTTATTATTTAAAGGACAATCAGATGATAAAGGTTCATGGAATATGACCTTTTCTAATGTGTTGGTTAACTCAGAAGACAAAGATACTTACAATGCTGTAGTGGTTTCACATGTACCTGGAACTGATGATGGCAAGTCTCAATTTGATTTTAAGCTAAAGGATGCAAATTCAGTTCAAGTAGTAAATACCGCCACGGGAGATATTATTGAGTCAGGTATAGAAAAATATTATTCTACTGAAAATATTAATTTGAATAGTATTAAGTGGGATGATCCTAGCTTGAAGTCACATTTTGTAACAGCTGATAAAGTAACTGATTGGGCAAAGATTAAGACAGTACTAACAACGATTTCTGTTGTTCCTGCTAATAGTACTTATGGCGTTACTCTAAATGGTTATGATCCAACTTTTGAAAAAGATCTGAATAAGACTGCTTATGGATCTTCTGTTGCCTGGACGGATTTACTTAAACCAATTGTTATTAACGCAGGAGATAAAAATTCAGCTTCTGTAACTATTTCTGGGCAATCAACAATTAACTTTAAAACTTCATTTTAATGATGGTAGTCAAGCAGATATTTTAGTGCCAGATATAAATCATACTTATAAAGATGGCGTTGATACTGTCAATAAGTCTGACTTTATTAAGGCAACTAAAAATAGTGACTATGATAATGCTGTTAACAATAAGGATTATTCCCTAATTCCTAAAGCTGTACTTGACGCCATTCCTAATGGTTATGTATTAGATGTTGAATCTGGCGCTAAGATTGAAAACTCTGATACTAAATATCCTAATGGAATGAAAAATGGAACTGCTGAATTTGGTAAGACATCAATGTATTACTTTGATGGCGATACCGTCGTTTATAACTTGATTAAAGCTAATAGTTTTACTAAAAAAATAATTGTTAAAAGAAATGTTAAATTTGAAAATATTGATAAACCTGGTGTAGCTTTAAAACCAGATTACAATAAAAAACTAGATCCTATAGAAGTCTCTGGATTATATAATCCTTTAACTGGCAGAATAATTAGTATTGCCGATTTTTCAAGTAAGACATCGAGCTTAGATTTAAAAGAATATAGTTTCCCAGATGAAATTAATGGGCTAATTTATCAGTCTGCCAACGCTACTGTTAGTTATAGTCAAAATCAAGAACACGTTATACCTAAAGTTTCTGGAAGTTTAATAGGCTCATATGTACGTGTTAGAGGAATAGGTACAGGTAAATTTGATACTAAAGGAAAAGCATATAATATTAATGATCCATATAATATTAAAGAATTAAGTGCTGCAAAAGTAGATGATAATATAATTGAATTCGATCAAAATATTTTGATTCAGTATGGAAGTAACCATGCTAACTTAGTATTGATTGGACAAGCGCTTGGAAAAACAAATCAGCTATTAGATTCTTCTATTGGAAATGATAAAGACAAAATCACTTTCAAATATACTGATAAACAACTACAGCGTGATGGCTATACTTATAAGATTTATTACGCTGAAGATGGTAGTAGTTTGGCTTCTTTAGCAGCCAGTGCAATTGGTTCGGTAATAAATGGTGAGGATGCAGTTCATGCTATTAATCAATCTTGGCTAATAAATTATGCGACACAAAATAGCTTTCCTGCTTATGATAGTTTAGCAGATGCCTTGAAGGCTAATAACCAATATGATTCAAGTGCTGATGGTAATGTCGTATCAGATTATACTCAGAATTTCTTTGTAGTTTATACGCCCGTGCAACAAGAAAAACAAAACTTTTATATAATTAGTGACAATGATCCATATAGAAGAGATCCGATAACTAAGCAATTTGCATTGCCTGAAACTACTCAAGATGCAGATAAATCTGGAACAGATTACTTTAAGATACAGGGAAATAAGGGGAGTGAAGTGATCCCGTATAATGAATCTGGTGGAGCAAGGTATAACTCCTTATATAATCAGGGGTCTGCAACTAATTATAGTCAAGGACAGTATGATTATGATGCAAATGGTAATCTGATCAAACATAATCCAGGTATACCTTCAGATGATTCTAATCCGTATTTAAGTGGACTAATGGTTTATCAACGGACCGGTTACTATATTGATGAAGCAATATATGAATATAAAGATTCTCAAGGTAAAAAACATCAAATTAAGTTTAATGTAGAATTAACCAAAAATTTTGATCTAAGCCAAGCTGGTAATGTGTCATATTCTAGTGATAATGGCTTATTACCTATCTTGAACTATTTAACAAGTGGTCCATCAAATAGTGGTAAAAAGTGCTACTTGATGCCAGAAAGTTATACTTCAGATACAACTCCTTATAAAATTAAAATTTCTGGTAGTGAAGATTGGAAAGTAAAAGACGATGAATCAGGAGTCAGCTATGTAGATATACCCGCGGATGAAATATGGACCTTTGATAATACTGACTACGATTCTAGTAAAATGCAAGATCCTAGTCCTCAAATTCTACACTTACATTATGCTCCGACTCCGTTGTCAGAAGATGGTAGTGTAGCTAAGGTACAAATTCACTACGTAGATGTTACGGGAGTAGATCATTTAAATCCGGAAAATCAAGGAATTACTTATAAGCTAAATCCATCAACAAGTAAGTATGGAGCTTATATGGGGAATGAACTGGAATTAGATAACCAGGGCAATCCTCCATCAATATTTAATATTGCTAATGTTGATCAAAGCTATGATAATACCAATAAAGATAATGAAATTGTTTCAAAATTGGCTAAAGAAGGATATGTTGTTGTTCAACGTGATAAACAAACCCGTGGTAAGCAACAATTTAATATCTTTGATAGCGATCAAGGAAATGGATCATATGATAGTAATGATGCCGGAATGAGATATAGCGGCTATCTATGGGCAACTTTAAACTACTATGTTTTCCTCAAAAAGCAGGCGCAATATCCAGCAAATTATCAGGTTCTCTTAGAAAATGATAATGGCACGGTTGAAAAAGAATTAGTTGGCTTAACTGAATTAGGAATAGGTGGACAGGATGAAGATATTGCCACTAGTTTTGCAGATCCAACTGGACATAGTTTAGAAACACTTGAACAAAAGTATCAAAGTATTATTGATACTTTGAAGAAAAATCCTAAGTATAAAAACTATGATTTTGTTCTAGAACCAACAGATAATAAAAAATTAAAAGTAACAGATAAAATTAACGGTAACTTTAGTGATACTGAATCTAAGTTATTTACTATTTATGCTACCTATAAGAAAGGTAAAGTAACTGTTCACTACATTGACGTAAATGGTTCTGCTAAGACTAAAGATTTCAATCCAAGCGATGGTACAGAGATTTCTGATACTGCCCAGAATTTAACCGATAAAAATTATGGTGATAGTTACAGTAACGAGCTTTGGGATTATGCACAGAATAATTATATTTTGGCAGCAGATGTTCCTAATGCAGCAACAAGTGGTATAATTTCTGCACCAAATAAGGATGTTTATGTATATTTAAAACATGCTACAACCACTACTGTTCAACACGCTACTCTACATGAAAATATTAAGTATCAATATAAAGATGGTTCTAAAGTTGCAAATGATTATGACCGTACAATTAAATATTCACGTACAAAAACTCATGATTTAGTGACAAATAATGATAGTGAGTGGAGTGCATGGAAACCAGTCATTAATCAAAAAGATACTAATTTTGAAACTGTGACTTCACCATTAATTAATGGGTATACTGCTGACAAGAAAGAAATTACTGCTCCAGTTCCAGTTGATAGTGATTTTGGAAATGAAAAGACTCATAATTATAACTATGTTGTGACCTACAGTCCTGACAATCAAAAGATCATAGTCAACTATATTGACGATACGACAGGTAAGACTTTATCTACTAAAGAGCTTAATGGTAAATCCGATGAAAAATCAGACTATACGACTAAAGATTCAATTGCAGAGTATGAAAAGCAACATTATGATTTAGTTTCTGACGATACAAATGGAAATGAATTGCTCTTTGATCACGATGACGACGTGGACCAGGTTTACAACGTTCATTTGACTCATCATATGACGCCAATTAATGATACGAAGACGATTAACGAAACTATTCATTATATTTATGAAGATGGCAAAACTGCAAGTCCTGATGTAGTTGGTACACCCGTAATCTTCACTCATGATGGAGAACGTGATGAAGTAACTAATAAGGAACACTGGAACGATTGGAAATCTGAAAAAGATAGCTTTGATGCAGTAAAATCACCAGAAGTAGCTGGATATACACCTGATATTGATACTGTTCCTGAAATAAAGGTAGAACCAACTGACTCTGATATTGATAGAACAGTAACGTACAAAGCTGATGAACAAAAAGCTAAATTGAGATTTTACGATGATACTGATCATAAATTTATCGAGTTAGCACCTGATATTAATACAACTGGCCAGAGCAATGGAAATATTAGTTTCAATGTTCCTTATGACTTTTCAAATTACAGTTTCATCGAAGTTGATAGTAGTAATGATCCAGCGGATAAATCTAACAAATTAAATGGAGATACTTTAGATAAAGTAAACTATGGTAATTTTGATAAGGATAAAAATACTGATCAAATTTTTATAGCTCACTTTACTCACAAGACCGCACCAGTTAAGGATACGAAGACAGTAACTGAAACAGTTCATTATGTTTATGAAGATGGTACAAAAGCTCATGACGATGTACAAAAAGAAGTAACATTCACTAAGACAGGAACTAAGGATTTAGTAACAGGTGAAGAAAAGAGCAATTGGAGTAAATCAAAAGAATTTGAAGAAGTAGTTTCTCCAGAAATTGCAGGCTATACACCAGATCAAGAAAAGATCGATTCTGTCACAGTTTCACATGATTCAAAAGATATTGTTAGGATAGTGACTTATAAGGCAAATCCGCAAAAGATCACAGTAAACTATGTCGATGATACAACAGGTAAGACTTTAGCTACCAAGGAGCTTAATGGTAAATCTGATGAAAAGTCAGGCTATACAACTGGTGATTCAATTGCTAATTATGAAAAGCAACATTATGATTTAGTTTCTGATGAAACAAATGGAAGTGAATTGATCTTTGATCACGATGATAAGGTAGACCAAGTTTACAATGTACACTTGATCCATCATCTGTCTTCGATTAGTGATACAAAGACGATTAATGAAACGATTCATTACGTTTATGAAGATGGCAAGACTGCAAGACCTGATGTAATTGGTACTCCAGTAGTTTTCACTCGTGATGGAGAACGTGATGAAGTAACTAATGAAGATATGTGGAACGATTGGACGACTAAAAAGGATAGTTTTGATAAGGTTCAATCTCCAGAAATAGTGGGATATATACCTAATGTTGATGCTGTTCCTGAAATAAAGGTAAAACCAACTGACTCTGATATTGATAGAACAGTAACGTACAAAGCTGATGAACAAAAAGCTAAATTGAGATTCTACGATGATACTGATCATAAATTTATTGAATTAGCGCCAGATATTAATACTCTAGGTAAGAGCAATGAAAATATCAGTTTCAATGTTCCATATAATTTATCAAACTATAGTTTTATTGAGGTTGATAGCAGCAATGATCCAGCAAATAAATCTGATAAGTTGAATGGTGATAGTTTAGATAATGTAAATTATGGCAGATTTGATACGGATAAGAATGAAGATCAAGTATTTATTGCTCACTTTACTCACAAGACTGTACCAGTTAAGGATACAAAGGCAGTAACTGAAATAGTTCACTATTTATATGAAGATGGCGCAAAAGCTCATGATGATGTTCAAAAGCAAGTAATATTCACTAAGACTGGGAGCAAAGACTTAGTAACTGGTAAAGAAAAGAGCAGTTGGAGCGGTCCACAGGTATTTAATGAAGTGTTCTCTCCAGAAATTCCAGGTTACACACCAGATCAAGGAAAGATTAATTCTATGGTTGTTTCAAAAGATTCGAAGGATATTGAACGTACAGTAATTTATAAAGCTAAACCTGTAGAACCGACAACACCGGACAAGCCAACACAACCAAGTAAGCCAACAAAGCCGGAAGAACCGACAACACCAGGTAAGCCAGTACAACCGGGTGAACCAACGAAGCCGGAAGAACCGACAACACCAGGTAAGCCAGCACAACCGAGTGAACCAACGAAGCCAGAAGAACCGACAACACCAGGTAAGCCAGCACAACCGAGTGAACCAACAAAGCCGGAAGAACAAACAATACCTAACAAGCCAAATCAATCGAATGAAACAGAATCATCTAAGACTGTTGCGCAAATTAATAAGTTAAACAAGTCCAAGAATATTAAAGCTTCAAACACTTCTACAAGCTTAACTCATACAACTTATGCAGTTGGAACTTCAAGAAATGTCACATCAGCTAAGCAGATTAATCGTGCTAGAACAACACTACCGCAAACTGGTAGTCAAAAGACAGATTTATCATTAGCAGGATTAGCATTAGCTTCTGTCGGAGCAATAATTGGACTAATTGGTGGTAAAGAAAGGAAGAGAAGAAAAAGATAAAAATTAAATAAATACGAAAAAAGATGCATTTTTACTGTTTGAAGCAGTAATATGCATCTTTTTTGTCCTATTTTTCAAAAATAATTATTCTACAACGTTTCTTTCAAATGGATCATCAGAAATACCCTTTTCTAAAATATCTCTTGACCATTGTTTAGCAGAAAATAGAGAATGGTCGCGGTAATTCCCACAAGATTCAATAGTAGTGCCAGGAACATCCTCCCATTGAATATTATCGCGAATTTCTTCAAGTGCTTCCTTAAGAGCCTTAGCAACATCTGTAGTTGATGGGGTACCCCAAACTAAGAGATGAAAGCCCGTTCGGCAACCAAATGGTGAACAATCAATGTAGCCGTCAATACGGTCACGCAATAATCCAGCTAACAAGTGCTCGATAGTATGTAAGCCTCCAGTAGGGATGGCATTTTCATTTGGCTGAACTAAGCGAAGATCAAAATTACTAATCTTGTCACCTTTTTTACCTTCTTCAACAGTAATTAGGCGAACATAAGGTGCCTTAACTTTAGTGTGATCTAATTCAAAACTTTCAACTTTACCCATAATAAATTTCCTCCTTATAAAAATATCTTTTATTTTCAAATTTTGTTAGCAGTATCAACGACTAATTTTATCTTTTTCCATTGATCAGCTTCGCTGAGAATATTACCTTCTTCTGTTGAGGCAAAGCCGCATTGCGTACTAAGCGCGAGGTTAGACAATGGAACTAATTTAGCTGCTTCATTAACTCTTTGAATAATTGCAGCAGGATTTTCTAACAGTCCATCTTTTGATGTAATTAATCCTAAAACAATTGTGACATCATCCCGGTTGTTCCAGATTGTTTTAATTGGAGCAAAATCTCCAGCACGGTCATTGTCGTATTCTAAGAAAAAGCGATCATAATTTAATTGCGCCAAATACTTAGCAATTGGTTCATATCCGCCTGAAAAAAGAAATGTAGATTTAAAATTACCACGACAGATATGTGTAGCAACAATCAGATCATCTGGTAGATTTTCTAGTGACTTATTAATTACATACACTGAATCTTCCGCTAATTGAATATATTTTTCATGTTCCTTGGGATCATTTTTGGATTCGTTCAATTTACTGATTAAAAAAGCCCAAGTTGTGTCATCAATTTGAAGATAGCGACAACCTAAGTCGTAAAAATGCTTGATTGTTTCATGGTACGCTTTAGCCAGATCATCAAGATAAGCTCGTTTATTATTATAAAAATTAGGCCAATTATCTGATCGGTTATCTCTAAAAAGCAGTGTAGGGGATGGGATAGTTTGTTTAGGAGTCACATTAGTATGCTCTTTAACAAACTCAAACGCTTTAAAGAATGGATGCTCGGGATTATAAGCTACTTTGCCAGCTAATTCTGCATTATCTGTTCTAGTTTTAGCGCCATGGAACTTGTAGCTTTCGTGATAATCATATTTTTTAACGCCAGTTAAACCCCATAAAAAATCAAGATGCCACCAACTGCGACGAAATTCGCCATCAGTTACAGCCTTTAAGCCTAAGTTTTCTTCTGTATGAATTAACTTTTCAATTTCTTGGTTTTCTACTTGGGTTAGTTCAGCTTGCGAAATATCTCCGTGATTAAATTTATCTCTAGCCTGTTTTAATTCTTCCGGTCTTAAAAAACTACCAACAATGTCGAAATGTGCTAATTCTGTCATAGTAATCTACCTCTTAATTTTAACTAATTTTTTCACTTAAATGTTTTTTGAGGATCCACTAACCAGAGGATCATATTTAAGTAGCACATTCGATTAAATACCCGTTCGTTAAAAATAATATTCTTATTTTTCATAATGATCCCTCCTTTGACAAAAAAAAATCGGCAAAAGAAAAAGCGTCCTTAGTATAGCTATTACACTACACTAGGGACGCTTAATACCGTGTTACCACCCTATATTCAAACCGATTTCACAATCAGTTCCTTAATAAGTACTCCAAAATATGGAAGACTCAGACGTGATAACGTACGTCAATCGTAAATTGCTTACTTTAAATAGCTCGCATTTTAATTTAGCTCCAAGACCATCTTCTTCACTCTAGCAACATCGGCTTACACCTGTTCCGACTCTCTGTGAGATGCATTAAGTACTTACTCATCTTTTCTAAGCTTTAATTAATTTTGTTGTCATAATACTACAATGACTAAATAATAATGTCAAGAATATTTATAAAAATTATTCAATTTCAGTATCTACATCATCTTTTTGATTATTAAAGATATTCCAATCTAATTCACCAGTACGCTTAGCAGTAATTACACCAGCGACCATCGAATCATTAACATTAAGAGCAGTTCTTGCCATGTCAACGATTGGGTCAATAGCAATTAAAACTCCAAGTACTGTAACTGGCAGGTTAAGTGCTCCAAGTACCATTAAAGTAGTAAATGTTGCACCGCCACCAACACCGGCAACGCCGAAACTTGAAATAACATCAATTACAACTAAGGTTAAGACAAATTGCCATGAGAAAATATTAACTCCAACAAGGGGAGCAGTAATTGCTGCAACCATCGATGGGTAAATACCTGCACATCCATTTTGACCAATAGTTAAACCAAAGCTAGCGGCGAAATCGGCAATTGTGTCGCTAACGCCCATTGATTCACGTTGGGTACGAACATTAAGTGGCAAACTACCACCACTAGTTCTGGAAGTGAAGGCAAAAACTAAAACTGGCCACGCCTTCTTAAAGTAAGTAATAGGATTAATTCCATTAATTAAAAGTAAAACAGCGTGAACAATAAACATAACTATTATTGCAACATAAGCGGCAACGATGAAGACCAATAATTTGCTCATTGTTGCGAAACTGTTAGTTGCAGTAGTTCTAGCAATTAGAGCAAAGATTCCGTATGGAGTGAGTTCGAGTACAATTTTAACTATCCGCATGATAACTGCACGTAATGCTTGAATACCACGTGCAAAGGTAGCAGCGACTTCAGCTTTTTCTTTCTTAATTTGTAAGAATGCAATTCCGACAAAGATAGAGAAAACTACAACTGCAATTGTACTAGTTGAACGCATTCCTGCAAAGTCGGCAAAAATATTTTGCGGGAAAAACGAAGTAATTTGTTGCGGTAAAGTTAGGCCTTTCAATTGTTCTTGATGGTCCTTAATTGCACTAAGAGCAGTTGAAGAAGCAGTCATTCCCTTAGCAAAGCCAGCTCCGCCTAAATTAAAAATTGCAACACTACTAAAGCCCAGGAATGAAGCAACTGCAGTAGTTCCTAGCAAGATGGCTAAGACACTTGTAGCAATTTTTCGGATTTTAGTAGTCATTTTTAATTGCGTAAAGGCACCAACTAATGAAACAAAGATTAGTGGGATAACCAACATTTGTAATAAGGAGACATACCCATCTCCAACAATTGAAATCCAATCAATACTATTTTTTACAATCTCGTTTTTGGCACCAAACATTAATTGAATAGAAACTCCAAAGACGATTCCAACGACTAATGAGAGAAATACTAGCTTGGTAAATCCCCAATTCTTTTTATGTAAGTAAGCCATGCCAGCTAGAATAGCGACGGCTACTAAAACAATGAGAGTAGTTTGCACTTTATTCAACCCCGATTCTAAGCAAACAAAAAAGAGCCATTGGCCTAGTGCCAACAGCTCTTGAGAAAAATCATAGTTATAACTTTGAAAAGCTAGTTTCTAACTAGAGAAATTCCTGAAGTGAACTAATGACTGTACGCCAAATAATTGCCAATTTTTTTGACAATTACAACAACAAGAATTTGCTTGACGTACATTAAACATAATCATTAGCTCCTTTCTTACTTTTCACAAGTTATGATATCTTATAACTTACTTTTAGTCAACAGTTAATTTTAAAAAGAAAGTAATATTCCATAAATATATATTATGCCAAGTTCGTATATAAAATATTGTATATAGACGTTGCAAGCCCTTTCGCTAGTAGGTATAATCAAGATAAGTAACAATGTTTTTATGAGGTGAAGTAAAATGGCAGAACCTAAGTGGCTAAAAGATTTAAAAGAAGAAGATTATCTTAAAGAAGATTTCGATGCAACCGGAAAGTCACGCTATACTGTTGAAGGTGTAGATAAAAATGATCCTGACTGGTTGGATAAGGCAGCCAAGAAAGTAAATGCTGCTGAAGGTGACGACTACGTAAAGCTTGATGCTGGACTTCTTACAGTTAACCAAATTAACTGGATGCTTCGTCGTGCATTTGGTGAATTAACTTATGTAGATGATAACAACCAATTCTTGTGGTATAACAAGCCAACTGATCCAGATAAAAAGATGCTTGCTGGTCGTACACCAGATCAAGTTGGTGATACTATGGGTGCTGTTCACCCTGATATTCGTAACGTTATTCCTGAAGCAAAGAAAGTTATCTATGCTTTAAGAAATAAAGTCGGTGGACATGATGAAGTTAAAATGCCTGTTCCAAATGGTAATCGTCATAAGTTGATTTTACATGATTATAAGCGAATTGAAGACGAAGAGGGTAACTATGTTGGTACTTATGAATGGGTACAAGATATATATCCGTTTGTAAAATATTTCTGTGAAACTACTGGACAAAAACTTGTTGATGATCCCGATGCTACAACTGGTGCAACTTATAAGAGAGATACCATTGATACTGCAACAGGCGCTTCTAAACATGAAGAGCATGTAGAAGAAAAGAAAGAAGCAAAACCTGATACCAATTCTGGCGCTTCAGAATATTAATTGAATAATTTTTAGATTTTAAAAAGTCTACTTTTTTGAAGTAGGCTTTTTCTTTTGCTTGTATGTAGATAAGGAGTAACTACTAAAGGGATGTCTATTAACTAATTAGTATGATGAAATATCACATCAATGGTAAATACCAATTGATAAAATTTGTATTGTTAAACAGTATTGATACGTAATGTTTTTAATTAAACTGATGGATGAAATATATTTCAGTATTTGACAAGAATTTTTGAACAAGTGAAATAGAATTCTTAAGTGTTGAAATCGCTTTCTTTAATAGACTGGGAGCGGTATAAATAATGTGTAAGCTAGCTAAGAGGAAAAACAAGGAAAAGTTTTTCGAGATATATCTTATAAAAGAGAATCACAAAAGGGAGTAGAAACTGTATGACTAAAGATAACCGTAAGTTTTCAGTTGTTATTGCTGGTGGTGGTAGTACATTTACACCAGGCTTTGTACTGAACTTATTACAGAATCAAGATAGATTTCCATTAAGAAAGTTAAAATTCTACGATAATGACGCAGAACGTCAAAAGAAAATTGGGGATGCAGTAGCAATTATTATGAAAGAAAGAGCTCCAGAAATTGAGTTCGAATATACTACTGATCCTAAGGAAGCATTTACTGATGTTGATTTCGTTATGGGTTCAATTCGTGTTGGTAAATACCATATGCGTAGTTTAGATGAAAAAATTCCATTGAGATATGGAGTTAATGGACAAGAAACTACAGGACCCGGAGGAATGGCATACGGTCTTCGTTCTATTCCAGCAATTATTCAAATTATTGACTGGATGGAAGAATATTCACCTAATGCTTGGATGATTAATTATTCTAATACTATTGCCATTGTTGCTGAAGCATGTCGTCGACTTCGCCCACATTCAAAAGTTATTAATATTTGTGATATGCCAATTGATATCATGACAAGAATGGCACAAATTTGTGGCTTGAAAGATTATCATGACTTAGATTTCAACTACTACGGCTTAAACCACTTTGGTTGGTGGAAAGGTGTTTGGGACAAGAAGACTGGAAAAGATTTAATGCCAGAACTTAAGAAATACGTTTCAAAGAATGGTTACTGGGTAGGCGGTGATTTTGATAAGGATACTGAGCCTAGCTGGGAAGCAACTTTTAAGAAAGCAGCTGATTGCTATGCTTTGGAACCAAATACGTTACCAAACACTTACATGCAATATTATTACTACCCACAATACGAAGTTAAGAATGCAGATCCACATCATACTCGTACTGATGAAATTCGTGAGTATCGTCAAAAGATTGTATTTGGTGAGTGTGAACGAATCGTTAAAGAAGGTACTGCCGAAAATAATATGTGGGATCGTAACGCAACTCACTCAGAATATATTGTTGATATCTGTCATGCAATTGCTTATAACACCGGAGAAAAGTTCTTAGCAAATATTCCAAATAATGGTGCTATTTCAAATATGGATCCTGATTCAATCGTTGAAGTTCCTTGCTTGTTTACCTCACATGGCGTTGAACCAATGGCAACTGGTAAAGCTGGAATCTTCCAAAGAGGCTTGATGATGGAACAACAAACTTGTGAAAAACTAGTTGTTGATGCATATGAACAACATTCATATGAAAAGATGTGGGAAGCATTTGCACTTAATAAGACTGTTCCAGATGCACTTGTGGCTAAGAAGATACTTGACGATATGATTCCAGAAAACAAGCCTTACTGGCCAGAATTGAAATAGAAATTTAATAGATAAAAGATTTATTAAAGGAGGACTTGTTAATGCTGTGGTTTAATAGGTCCTTCTTTTTGTGAGGTGAATGGATTATGATGCAGAAACTACAAAGATTTGGGGCGGCAATGTTCGTACCCGTCTTGCTTTTCTCGTTTGCCGGTATTGTGGTAGCTCTAGGAAGCTTATTTAACAATGCGACGATTTTTGGATCATTAGCTAATCCTACGACTGGCTGGTATAAAGTTTGGGATACAATATCTGCTGGTGGTTGGACTGTATTTAATCAAGAATGTCTATTATTTGTTGTTGGATTGCCAATTGGCCTAGCAAATAAATCACGTGGACGTGCTGCAATGGAAGCTCTTATTACTTACTTGACTTTCAACTATTTTGTTGGAGCTATGCTAAGTCATTGGGGTGCTTTCTTTGGAGTACCAAACTTTAATAAGATTCAAATTACTGCTAATGCGACTAACGGTGGTTTAACTGAAATTGCCGGTATTAAGACACTAGATACTAATATTGTCTTCTCCCTAATTATTGCTGGTATTGTTGTTTATCTCCATAATCATTACTTTGATAAGAAATTACCAGAATGGCTAGGTACTTTTCAGGGGTCAACTTATGTTTACTTCTTAGGGTTCTTTGTAATGATCCCAGTTGCATTTTTAACTTGTTTAATTTGGCCTAAAGTTCAATTAGGTATTAACAGTATGCAACACTTTATTGTAAGCAGTGGTTTTGTAGGAATATGGATTTATTCATTTTTGAACCGTGTATTAATTCCTACCGGACTCCACCACTTAGTATATATTCCATTCCAGTTTGGACCAGCCGTGGTTGCTGGTGGACTTCAACCATATTGGTTAAAGCACTTAACAGAATATGCTGCAAGTACAAAACCTTTATCACAAATTGCTTCTGTAGAAGGATTTCAACTTTACGGTAATGAAAAAGTCTTCTTAGTACCATTTATTTGTTGGGCTTTCTATGCAACCGCTAAGAAGAATAAGAAGAAACAAACCTCAGCATTGCTTATCCCAGCTGCACTAACTTCTGTTTTTGCTGGTATTACTGAACCTATTGACTTTACTTACTTGTTTGCTGCCCCAGTACTCTGGATTGTATATTCAGTTATGGCTGCTACTATGAATACGGTTATGTGGTGTTTTGGTTTAAGAGGACTTATGTCAGATGGTGCAATTGGTATTGCGTCAATGAACTGGCTTCCACTTTGGGCAAATCACTGGCACATCTATGTAATGCAATTTATTGTCGGAATTGTATTCGGTCTTCTTACTTACTTTATTTTTAAGATAATGATTGAAAAATTTAACTACGTAACTCCAGGCCGTGAAGCTGATGATGAAGATGTTAAATTAATCAATAAGAAAGAATATAAAGAAAAGATGGCTCAACAAAAGGCAGCTCAACAAGCTACTGGTGTCGATGCTTCTGATCCATATATTGCTAGAGCACAAGCTTATCTAGAATTATTAGGTGGACCAAGCAATATTGAAGAATTATCGTCATGTGCTACTAGATTACGTGTAACTGTAAAGGATCCAGATAAGTTGGGATCAGATGCTCAATTCAGAGCTAATAAAGCTGTTAATGTTGTTCACCATGGTAAAGCTATTCAAGTGATTGTTGGTCTTGATGTTGCGCAAGTCTTAGAAAGAATGCAAACATTAATTGAAAAAGCTGGTCAAAGTACAAAGGTAAGTCAAGAACAAGATCCAGAAGTTGAACAAGCTATTGGATTTATTGATCTACTTGGTGGTCGTGATAATATCAAGAAATTAATATCGTGCTCAACTAGAATTAGGGTTGAAGTCTATGATCTATCTAAAGTTGCAGATGATGCTCACTTTAAAGATTTAGGAGCTCATGAAGTTACTCGTAGAGACAATGAAATTGATATTGTTATTGGCTTAAATGCAGATAGTATTGTTGATAAAATGAAAGAAAATATGTAGTACTCCAAACGCTTTTTAGACTAGTCTTATGTTATTCTAGTAGTGTAATTATGATAGCATTTACATTACTGGGGAGATTAATGTAACAATGACTGACTTGAAAAGACGCGTTTGGGAAAAAAACGGAGAGTTAAGTGAATCTGAGAAAGAAATTGTTAGATTCTTATTTTCAAATTCAACATTATGTAGCCATTTGAGCTTAGCAAAACTAGCAAAAAGATTGTATGTTTCAGAATCTTCTATTTTTAGACTGTGCAAAAAAATAGGTTTATCAGGCTACAGTGAATTGCGGTTTGAATTATCAGATTTAACTCATGAAAAGAAAATGAATACGATTGATGTTGCAACTGAAGTAGAAAATGCAAGTCAAGAGGTGCTGAATTACTATAATACGTTAGATTTAGAAAAGGTTTTTTCTGATATTGAGCGCGCAAATACAATTTATTTATATTCAACAGGTTGGTCTCAAGAGTTAATAGCAAAATATTTGGCTCATGAGTTATTCATAATCGGGAAAAGAGCTGTAATTCTTCCATCGGCAATTGAAGAACTAAGAATAGTAAGTAGACGGGCCGTAGAGGGAGATATGCTGTTTATCATTTCTTATAGTGGTGATAATATTCAAATCCGCGATGAAATAAGTAAGATAAAACTTTTGAATAACAAAATAACGACAGTATCATTTACAACCTTGCGCCCAGCAGAGTTGATCTCATTAGTAGATTATAGTTTTTTCTTCCGTACCTTGAAGTTTAAAAAATTTTCTGGGGGAGAAGAGGCTACCAATGACGCCTTTAGTCCTGCGTATACTTTCATTGACCTTTTGATTGCTAAGTACTATCAGTGGGAGGAACAAAAAGGAGAGTTAGATAATGTGGACGATGACGAAGAATAAAGTAACTGATTTTTGTGATCAGATTATGGAACGACTACGGTTAAATATACGTTCTATTTTGAAGTGGTACTCAATTATTCTACTTGTTGCTCCGCTACTTTTTTGGGGACTGCTTGAATTTAGAGTTGTAATGACGAAAGTAAGTTTGGCAGATATGTTTCATAGTCAGCCCACGATAGCTGTTTCCGTCATTGTTGCCATTACTGATTTTCTTTTAGGATATTATTGCTGGATAAAGAAAGATAAGTTAGTCAATAGTACCAAAGAACTAAAAATTTTTTGGATTTGTCAGTGTTTCTGTCAGTTGCTAGTAGGCAATATTATTTGTTTTCTATTAAGTCTTTTTGGCTTACGTGCTTTACATAGTTTTAAAGTTACAGACAGAGCAATAGCGTATTTTAAGACAACTATTATCATCAGTACAGTATTGTATGTTTTGTGTATTCTTTTGCTGGGTTTAATTGGATTAAAAGGTTTAAGAGGTTAGAGAAATGTTTAATTTTTTTAAAAAGAAAAATAAAGGATTAGAAGTAGATGCCGCTGTTGATGGTGAATTAATACCAATTACCGAAGTAAAAGATGATGTGTTTTCTACTAAAATGTTAGGCGATGGTTATGCTATTAAGCCTACTAGTGGAGAAATTCATTCACCAGTAGAGGGCGACATATCTACTTTATTTCCTACTAAGCACGCTATTGGTATTAAGACCAAAGAAGGATTAGAAATCCTTGTACACTTAGGAATTGATACAGTGGAGTTAAATGGGGCACCTTTTAAGATGGAAATTCAAAAGGGAGATCATGTTACTCCTGGTCAGTTGCTTGGAACAATGGACTTAAAACAAGTTACTGATAGCGGTCGCGATGATTCTGTAATTGTTGTTTATACTAATATGGATTTAATTGAATCTATTACTCCTGTTCAAAAAGGATCTATTAGTTCTGGTGATAAGGTACAAATAATTACCTTTAGGAAAAATTAGACTTTAGTTTAAATACAAAAGACACTCATGACTTAATTTTTTATAGAGTCATGGGTGTCTTTTAACTATCTAATTATTTTTAATAAATTGTTTTAATTCTTCCTGAGAAAAATATGCACCATAATCATCAGTTAATTGTTTTAATATGAAGTCATTACTAGCATTTAATTTTCTACTGAGGTTAATCATCTTCTTGATGGCATCAATTCGTTCTTCTTCTTTACCGGTTTTTATCCCCGCTTTTTCGCCGACATATCGCATGTCATCAAGTTTCATTTGATAATCCATGAGTTCTTTCCTTCTTTCTGGATTGGTTTTGTATTTCTCAACGTTGCTTTGTAGCTTTTGGATAAAGCTATCATTTATGTTAATTTTACCAGTAAAACAGTGATATTGAAAAAACCACACGAGTTTAAGTACTCATGTGGTTTTTAACTATCTAATTATTTTTAATAAATTGTTTTAATTCTTCTTGAGAAAAATCATTCCCATAATCCTGAGTTAAGAGACTTAAAATTTTTTCATCATTAGCGCTGAATTGACGATAGCGTCGAATCATCTTTTTAATAGCATCAATTCGTTCTTCTTCTTTACCATTTTTTTCTCCGACATATCGCATGTCATCAAGTTTCATTTGATAATCCATGAGTTCTTTCCTTCTTTCTGGATTAGTTTTGTATTTTTTAACATCGCTTTGTAGCTTTTGAATAAAGCTATCATTTGTATTAATTTTACCACGCATTAGATCGAAAAATCCTTGTAGACGTGGCGTGATTTTTCCTTTTGTTCCACTTGCATTAAGCAAAATTAATTTTTGACCAATATTTAGCGGATCATACTTGAATCCCTCGGTGCTCCAAGTCGTATCATAGCGATACTGATCAAGTCCTAGAGGATCAGTTGGCAGAATTAAAATTAAATATGTGGTAGGCAAATTGCGATAATTTTCACCTTGCATAAACAGACTTTTATCCATCATTGAAAAATAATACCGCATTCGCTTTCCTAAAAAGTCTGGCAGAGTCATTTGTAATTCAATATCAAAGACTCGGCCCTTGTCGTCTGTAGCGTAGATATCTGGAATAATGCCGTGCATAGCAGGATGAAACTTCAATCTTTTTTGCGTTTCAAAATTAGCAGTTTGAATATGCAATTCAGGTGCAATTGCCCGCAAAAGGTCACGGCAATTAGTTCCTTGTTCCATAACCCAGCTAAAGATCGGATCAGCAGTGATATCTGCTTCATCAACGCGCTTTTCAAGCTCTTTTTTGTTCATAGAACGCTCCTTTAAGTGTATTAGAGAAAGATCTCTAATTTTAATTATGCAAAAAGGAGTTTTATTTTTTTGAAAAAAAGCATCCCTCAAACATTTAAGGGATGCAGTAGTCTATTTATTTTTTTCTTGTAATAGATCACGAATTTGACGAAGATATAATTCTTCATTGGTTGGTGTAGGATCATCTTCTTCGACTTCTTTTTTAGGCATCATTTTGTTGACTAGCTTAATTAAGAAGAAGACAACCAATGCGATGATTAAAAAGTTAATAACTGCATTTAAGAAACTGCCATATTTGAACGTAGCTTCACCGACAGTGAATTTTAAGTTTGATAAATCAATCTTACCAATAAATAATCCAATGAGAGGATTAATTAAGTCTTTAACTAATGAATTTACAATTGCGGTAAATGCTGCACCAATAATAACTCCGACAGCTAAGTCCATCATGTTACCACGAGAAATAAATTCTTTGAATTCTTTAATCATTTGCTTTTCCTTTCTAAAAAAGTAGCTATTAATTAAAAATTATACCGAAAGTAATTAACTTCTCACTAGAAAAATGCTTTTAGAACACAAAAAAACGTTAGAGTTTTAATCTAACGTTTTTGTTGAAAAGAAATTAATTCTTTCTCTTTCGTTTAAGTTCACTGCCAACTAGACCAAGTAAGAATGAAGTAGCGCCAAAGGCTAAACCGATTAGGCTAGCATCATTTGGCTTAGCGCCAGTTTGAGGTAAGTTGTTTTCTTCAGTTTTCTTAGTTTCGTGACTAGCAGCGTTTGTTGGTAAAGCTAAATGAGAAGAAATAGGTGATTTTGTTTCGTTGTTCTTTCTTACTAATTGGGTTTGTGTTGATTTAGCTGGTTTAGCAGGTTGAACCGGTTTAGTAGGTATAGTTGGTTTAGCAGGTTGAACCGGTTTAGTAGGTATAGTTGGTTTAGTAGGTTGAACCGGCTTAGTAGGTACAGTTGGCTTTGTAGGTTGAACCGGCTTAGTAGGCTCGGTTGGTTTGGTAGGTTGAACTGGAACAGCAGTGTAAACAACTTGGAACGAAAGGTCACTACTATTTGGTTGAACTGCTTGTGCAGCAATTTGTTTTTGATCGGCAGTATAGTTCTTAATGACTGGTGAGGTAACTGCGATAAAGGTATTAGAAACTGGAGACCAATCATTCAATTCTTCCTTGTTGGTTACCAAATCGAGCTTTCCAGCTTGAGTAAATTCTACAGAAGTATTATAAGTTGGTGCAGCTTCTTTGCCGTTATCATAAATATAGGTGATAGTTTCGTTAACAGTCTTAGAATTATTGATCTCTTTAAAGGCGTGTTTAAAGTGAACATCATAATTTTGATTGTTAGGCTTTTCATCATTATCATAGAAAATGTTTTTTTGATCAGTTGGATCACTGATTAAAACGTAATTATTAGCTACGTATTTATCAATTGTATCTTTAGTAGAATATTGTGAATTTGTATTAGGCGCACCAGATAAGCTCTTAGTTTCTAATGTTTTACCAGTAGTATCATCAATATAAGTTACATTAACATTTTCAGTTAATTCATACGGAACTTTAACCATAAATTCTGTACTGTTTGCTAAAGATTTAATCAAATCTTGATCCGTCGTAGCATTGAAGGTTAGTGGAGATACTATTTGATTATTAATTTCAAACTTCTTGGAAACAGGTGTAGTTTGAGTAATATTAGTAGGATCAATCTTATAAACAGTTGAAAATGTCACTGGTAGAGAAACAGCGTGACTATTATTTTCTATTGTCCATGTTTCCCAAGAAACTTGATTTGTAACCAAGTCTTTTTGTCCATTTCTAGTGAAACCGGTATTACCTAATTCAATAGTTTGGAGAGCTTGACCTTTCTTAGGACCATTTTCGGCATAAAGGACAACTTTTTCAGAAATAGACTTATTTTCTTTAACGTCATTTGTCTTATGAGTAAAGTGAGCGATGAAGTACTGGTCGACTTGATCATTAGTATCAAACTTGCCGTAAGTTACATCAGACAACGTATCGCCTGACAACTTAGTAGTTATATTTTTAGGATCATTACCTACGTTTACTGCAACAAAGTTATAGTTTGAAAAATCGTAATTGGATGGAATAGTAAATGAAATAGTAGATTTGCTTGTTCCATCTGTCTTAAGGTCTTTAGCAAAGTCAATGAATTTTCCTTCAGTATCATCATAGAAGCGAAGAACAGCACCTTGCTTATCAGCATTGTAGATGACTGTCTTCTCAATATTTTGAGAGTTATGGTCAACTTTAATAGCATCAATTTTAAGTTGATCTGGAGTATAGCCAGAAATTGTTGGAGAAGTGACTGAAGCGAAAGTTTGTGGAGCAGTCCATTTTGTATCAGTTGTGCCAGTAACTAAATCTTTTGTACCAGTTTCAGTGAAAGTGAGTTGGTTAGTAGCATCTTTAGCAGCTGGGGAACCATCTTTATAAATATAGTGAATAGTTTCGGTAACTGTCTTCTTGTTAGAAACAGGACCGATTCCATGTTTGAAATGAACTTCATAATTTTGATTATTAGGAAGTTCGTCGTTGTCAAATGAAAGAGGGGCTTGATTGGTTGGGTCGTTAACTAGAACATAGTTTTGAGCGACATATTTATCAATAGTATCCTTAGTTGAATAATTGGCTTCTGTATTAGGCTTACCTGATAATGACTTACTCTCTAAAGTTTTTCCAGTCGTGTCATCAATATAGTTAACTGTAATATTTTCAGCTAAAGTATATGGAATAGTGACTTTTAGATTAATAGTCTTATCATTACTCAATTCTGATGTTTCAAATGGCAGTTTAAGTGAAGAGTAGTCGAACACTTTACCATCTTTTGTAGCTTTAACTTGAGCTAAATCTAATGAATAAATTTTTTCTTGGTTATCAAGACCACTAACTTTTTCTGGTAAATTAAAGTTTTCAATGAATGCTTTATCAGGTGTCCAGTTAGACCATTTAGTATTTTCACCTTTAGGATCATTGACAAGGTCTACAGTTCTAGTTCTTGTGTAAGTAATTTTTTGGTCAATTGGAGAAGTTGCAGCATCAACCACTGTCTTACCTGCGTGGGGACCATTTTCATAGACATAGTTAACTTTTTCTGCAACTACAGCAGTTTCATTCTGATTATCTAATGCATGCTTAAAATGAAGAATAAACTCTTGATCCTTAGTTTCATCATTATCGAAGTTTCCATAAGCGATCTTTGAATAATCAGAATTTGTGATAGAACCATTACCAGAAACACCGGTAAAGATGTAGTGATTGTTCTTTAAAAAGTTAACGATATTATCTGCATCAGTAAATGAGATAGGCTGCTTGCTTGAATTATTGTCTAATTCAGAATAAGTATCAGTTAATGAGGCCTTCTGTCCATTTTTGGTTAAATAATCAGATAAGTTTTGATTTTCAGTATCATCGTAGAAAGTAAGGCGTGCATGTTCTGGGGCATAGTAATGAACTGTGTAAATTAATGGAACATTATTTTCAATAGTAATCTTACCGTCATTGTCGATATTTAACTTAATGACTGGGATTTCATCTTTATCAACTAAGGTATAATTCTTATCATTTGCATTAGGTGATTCTACAGCATTGAAACTGGAATCAGGTTGCCACTTTTCCCACGTAATGTGGTCGGTAACTAAATCGTTAGTTCCAGTGCGAGTATAACTTACAGTCTTATCATAAGGATTTGCGGCCGTTTTTCCTTCTTGAGTACCGTTAGCATAAACGTAATTAATTGTTTCTTTTATTGTCTTTTTGTCGCTAACTGGTGTAGTACCATGGTAAAGGTAAACGTAATACTTAAGTGATTTATCTTTGATATTAATCTTTTGACTGTTGTAGTTATTTTCTAAAGAATCTGTCTTAAAGTTTTGATTACTTATATTGTAATTTTTCAGATTCTTGCTGAAATCACTTGTTTCACCGTTAGTTGCTTGTTTATCTAACACGTAGCCTTGTTTCTTAAGATCATTGATAATATTGCTAGTTGGGTTATCAACAGTAGAATTAGTTTTAGCAATAATTGATCTTACGGTATCTGGAATTTCTTTATCGGTGTTTTCGTCAATGAAGTAGATTCTAACAACACGATCAACTGCAGGATCAAATTTGAAGTCGGTATAAGTTTGAGTAGAGGTATTAGTTGTACTTCCTGAACCGGAGTGTTTCCAATCATTTTCATTAACAATTGGAGTAGTAATTGAAGGCCCCACACCGGAATCTGGATTACTTGCCCAATTGTCAATAGCGTTAGGGTTTAATAGGGTATCTAACTGAATAAAGTAAGGCCCCATTGTAGAATAATCTACGCCGTTAACTGTAAAATTGCCTTTTTGATCAATAGTAATTTGTTTTTTGTCGCTAGAAATTGAGTCTCTTAAAAATTTTTCAAAGTTGGTGTCTTCAGGAAGAGTTGCAAGGTTACCATAGTACTTATTAATTGGTACTCTTTGACCCTCAGAATCAACGACTTCCATATCTGCTGGAATCTTGAAAGCCTTAATAGTAGATGGAAGAATTTCTTGCCCATTATTAAATTTTATGTTAGCTAAAACATTCATTAATGGATTTAAACTTGGATCTTTAGCAGAACCATAATTCCACTCAAGTGCGTATTGCATTAGCCGAGCAGATTTCTGTTTATCAGCAGGAACATCTGCCGCGGCACTTGGTTCTGGTCCATAATAAGTTGCACCATTTTCGGTATAAGAACCATTATTACCAGGATAACCGTCTTGCCCAGGGGTTCCAATTAATTTTGGTCCCATAACAAAACCGTGAAGAATTTCTTTGGTTACAACTAGATCTTTATATGGAGTAATCTTGATTGGTAAGTTTTGAGTAAATTTTTGGTTATTAAATAAAGTTACGGTAACAGGTAAATTGAAGTCTGGGTAAGTACCGTGAATGTCCTTATATTGCTTAGTTGCGTCATTATCAGCTGTAAAATAAAAGGTTGGATTAAAATTTGATAGAATCCCATCATCACTACCAGTATAAGTAAAAGTAAAGATTTTATTGGTATTTGTTTGTGATGTGCTTATCTCAAAGTCGTTAATCTTAGAAGGAGGAGTACTAAAGCGTAACAAGTTATTAGTGGCAGCGATTGAAACTGTGATTTTTTGTCCATTATTAATAGTAATGTGGTTCTCTTTATTTTGATTAATATGAACTCTAATTGTTCCTTGAGTAACATTAGCCATCATTGACTTATTAGCGTCATCACCTGTAATACTTACAGCTGTAGATTGATTCTGATCAGTGGTAGTTTGAATTTTTTCTTCAAAATTAATTGCTTGAGCTGATGCTTGTGTAGTGTTTGCTTTTTCTGACTTAGTAGCGAATAAGTTAGTTTCTTGCCTAAAAGTAGCTTCACTATTTTTACTAGTTTGATTTACAGAAGTTTGTTCATTATTTTGAACAGTTTTAGTGCTAGTTGTGGAATCTTCTGAAGCTTTAGTTTTTTGAATATTTAAAGTGCGCGATTTGAGAGAATCGGAAGTACTTTCTTGGCTAGTAACATTTTGACTTGTAGTGTTTACTTCAGCAGCATGCGCGGTATTAGAACTTTCTAAAAAGAATGTTGTACCTAATGCAACAGTAACTAATCCAACTGAAAGTTTTCTAAGGCTAAACTTTTCTTTCCCATTAAGCTTAGCAATAAAAGATAAATCATTCTTATGTGACATTTCTTTTTCCTCGATTACAATCATTTTATATATAAAATAACAATTTTGTTTTCCAACAAGTTATTATAACTCAACTTTAAATAATGAAATCAAAAAAGATTGATTAATCTGAATATTCATATTATTTTTGATAAAAAGTTGCTATTAATAGCTTTAAAAGGCAAAGACTATAAATTTTATAACATAATAAAATAAGCACCTAATTAAAAAACGTTATTAAAAAAAGTATCAAAAAAATAAATTGGAACGTAAAGTTATGCTGATGATGCAAGCTGAAAGGTCAAAAAAATATTAAATTATTCGAAAATCCTAATGACTAAGAAAAGAAAGCGTTTTATTTAACTGGAAGGAACGCCTACCGCATATTTACCTAAAGATGTAAACTCTTGTTTTGAATTTTTTGACTACTATACTAGATACAGATGCTTTTTTGAGTAAAAGGCGGATAAGGCACAATATATGGTGTGACCTAATATAGAGAAAGAGGAGTTAATGGATGGATAATTCAACATCATTACAAGAAGATCATAAGGAAAGAAAGGATAATTACTTTGTTTGGCTATTTAAGCAATTACATGGCTGGCCAGTACAAAACTATATGCTTTGGTTCTTTGCCTTTGGGTTTCAATTGGCTATTTTGATTCAAAACAAAATTACTACTTTAACACTAATTACTTTCATTGGTACTCTACTTGGAACATTATGTGTGTTAGCAATCAATGCTACTAAGGCAATTAATGGTTGGCTTGGTTTAATTTCGGCAGCTTGTTTTATTTATGCAGGTTTAGCTGCTAAAAATTACTTATCGATTTTTGAGCAAATTGCTTATATTTTAACTTTAGACTTACCAGTTATTATTTCAGTTAGATCTTGGAATGATGATACTAAGAACCATTTACGTAAATTTGGTGCTAAAGAATGGATTATTGCAATTGTTGGTACCTTAATTGTGTATGCAGTATCAGGTTACTTAATTGGTAAATTTACTAACGATCCACGTCCTTGGATTGATGCAATTAGTTTCGCTATTTCATTAACTGCTGGAATTATGTGTTTCTTACGCTACAACAACCAATACTTCTGGTGGACTGCTAGTGGAATTTTTCAATTAATTCTTTGGGGTGTAACTTACGCACAAGGAGATGCAACTTTAGCAATGGCAGTTAACTCCTTAATTTATGTTGTTAATGACGTTTTGGCCTTTACTGTTTCCCCTTGGTTTAATATGGGAAGAAAGCGTGAAGGATTAAAAGCTATTAAAGACTAATAAAAATCGAAATAAGTTAAAATGAGCATGTCGAGTTTCGGCATGCTTTTTTGTTTGTGAGGTATAAATAGATGAATGAAAAGTGGAAAAAGAAATTGGCAAATGCAGCAAATAATGATGACTATGTAAAGCTAAATACGGGCTTAATGAGAGTATCAGATTTAAATAATTATTTATCATCTTTTCCTAGTAACTTGCTTGCTTTTAATAAATTGGGAAAATTTACATATTATAAACAATTGCCGGGAATGAACTATAATCCACCAGAGCTTGGAGAAAATATTATTTCGTTGGGTAAAACAGAGCAAGAAAAGAAACAGTTAGAGGAAGTCTTCCACAAATTAAGCACAGGTCGGGAAAAAGAATTCCGCTTTGCGGACCAGACTAATACTCAAAAGAGGTTTATGGTGGATAGTTATCGTGCTGTTTTTGATAAAAATCATCAATTTTCAGGAATTAATGAGAGTATTCAAGATATTTATCCACTTGTGGAATATTATTTAAAGGAAACTGGGCAAAAATTAGTTGATGATCCAAATAATCCGAATGGTGAAGTTTATCGTAAAAATCAAGAAATTGATGCCGAAAGTGGAGCGTCTGAATTATAGAAAATTGACATAAGCATATTTTTCCTTAAAATATAATTAAAATATCTAGGAGAAGGGAATGTAGTTAAAATGGCTGTAATTGATCAAGCGTATATTCAAGATAAATTTATTGAATATTGTAAGGTAAACACGCGCTCAGATGACCAAAGTAAAGAAGTACCAACAACACCTGGACAAATTGAATTGCTAAAAATAATCGAACAAGAATTAGAAAATTTGGGCTTAGAAAATATCTCTTTTTCTAAAAAAGATTCATATCTTGTTGGAAAACTACCTGGCACAGTGAGAGATGAACAAGTTACTCCGATCGGTTTTGTGGCCCATGTGGATACAGCTGACTTCAATGCAGAAAATGTTCAGCCGCAAGTACATCAAGACTATGATGGAAAGGATATTGTATTAAAAGAGGGGCGAGTTTTGTCCACAAGTGAATTTTCTAGTTTGAAAAAGCACTTAGGTGAAACTTTAATTACTGCTGATGGAACAACCTTGCTTGGAGCGGATGATAAGGCCGGAATTGCGGGTTTATTAGGAATGCTCAAATATTTAAAAGAAAATTCTAGCGTAAAGCATGGCGATATTTGGGTTGCTTTTGGTCCTGATGAGGAAATTGGTAAAGGAGCAGCTCGTTTTGATGTTCAACGTTTTCCAGTTGAGTTCGCCTATACTCTAGATAATGGAGATCCAGGTGACATTGCTTTTGAAACTTTTAATGCAGCAGCTGCTACAATTCATTTTCATGGTACAGTTGTTCATCCCGGAGAAGCATATGGCTTAATGGTTAATGCTGCTTTGATGTCTAGTGAATTTATCCAAGGCTTGCCAGCTGATGAGGTCCCAGAAAATAGTAAGGGCTTTGATGGCTATTTTATGGTTTTATCCAATAACGGTAATGTTGATCATGCCCAAATTCAATTGATTATCCGAGACTTTGATACTGATGGCTTTGAGAAAAAGAAAAAGTTAGTCACAGACCTAGTGGATAAGTTAAATGAAAAATATGGAAAAGATCGCGTAACCTTAGAGTTGCATGATCAATACCGTAGTCCTGGTGATTTAATTAAGAAATATCCTTATGTTGTAAATTTAGTTTTACATGCCTATGACGCTCTAGGATTAAAGCCTAAAATTATTCCATTTCGCGGTGGAACAGATGGAGATTTTATTTCAGAAAAGGGCATTCCTACACCTAACTTATTTAATGGTGGTGCGAACTTCCACGGGCCATATGAATATGTAACAACTGAGAGTATGGCATTGCTTTCTAGAACTTTGATTGAAATTGCTCGGCAACATGTTTTATTAAATAGTAATCGTGATGAACGTCCATTAAAGAGAAAGTATTAAGTTAAATGAATTTTTATACAATAAATTATATTCAAAGTCACCAAAACACTGATCGGACGGCCTTATATATCTTAATGATTGTAGCAGCTAGTGCGATGATTATTTTTACTATTCTTTATTTACGAGATCGTTTTAATACCAGGTATCGTGATTTAGGAATCATCGCACTTTTATTTTTGGTATTATTTGCTGGTACTCAGTATGAAAAATATATTCAAAATAATGAGCAAAAATCAAAGGCTGCTCAAATTGTTCCTTTTATTAAGTCAATTGCAGACGATGCAAATGTTAAGAAAAGCGATGTAATGGTAAGTTCGACGACCTTGCAAGATGGAATGATTATCCGAATCGATTCCAAAAATGAAGATTATCAATTGAATTTAAATGAAGATAATAATAGTTACACTTTGACTCGTGCTCATGTAATTGATCATCATGTATATGTACAAAAGTAGGTAAAAGATGGATTATACACAATTATTTATTAAGTTTGCTTTAGGGATCTTAACTCTCATTATTCAGATTAACGTTTTTGGTAAGAGTAATTTAGCACCAACTACAGCATTAGATCAGTTACAAAATTATGTCCTTGGTGGAATTATTGGTGGTTTAATTTATAATTCCAGCATTACAATTATTCAATTTTTACTCGTATTAGTGATTTGGACTTTGGTAGTCTTTATTTTGAAGTTTGGACGTGAACGTAGTAATTGGGTTCGTAATTTAATTGATGGAAAACCGGTTCAAGTGATAAAGAATGGTCAGGTCTTAGTTGGAAATTGCATGAAGGCGGGTATTTCAGCTAATGAATTAATGTTTAGATTGAGGAGTCGAGGAATTTATTCAGTTGAAAAAGTTAAAAATTGCATTTTTGAACAAAATGGGCAGTTAACGGTAATTGAAAACGATGAAGATAATATTCGCTTTCCAATTATTAGTGATGGTCAAATTAATGATGACGTTTTAGATTTAATTCATAAATCTAGTGCTTGGCTTGAACAAGAAGTAACTAAAGCTGGTTATAATAGTATTGATGATGTCTTTTTAGGAGAATATATCGAAGGAAAACTACGTTTGGTTGGATATTCTGAAAAATAAAAGGAAGAAATAACATGAAAGATTTTAAACAAATACAAAAATGGCTAGCTGAAGCAGATGCAGTAATTGTTACTGCTGGTAATGGCTTTGCACAAATGGAGGGGCTTGATATGTTTGAGGACGCGGCTTTTCCAATTGAATATCAAGCAGTAAGCAAAAAATATCATGTTAAAACTATTGCAGATGCCTTAGACAAAAATTTTGATTCCTGGGATGAAAAATGGCAGTTTTGGAGTCAGTTAATTAATGAATATTCAGTTGAATATGAACCAAGTAAGGCAATGAAGCAATTAAAAGAGCTCTTAAATGGAAAGAACTATTTTATTGCGACCAGTGCTTTTGGTCACTTTTTTGAAACAGCGGGATTTGAGCAAGAGAAAATTTTTGATGTTTTTGGCGATTGGACTAGAATGCAGTGTTCTAGTGGATTAAACCATGGTACTTACTCTGATTTGTCTGTTGTAAAGAGATATATTAATGGACAAGGCGAGATTCCGCGCTGCGAAGATTGTGATTCACCAATGGAAATTCATATGCCGCTTAATGCACATTTCTTCCCAGATGAAGATGCTAATACAAGATTTCGGTGGTTTTTAACTAGAAATCAAACTAAGAAAGTTGTGGTTTTAGAATTAGGTGTTGATCCAACTAGTCCACAATTGCTTGATCCAATGGTAAAATTAGTAGAACAATTTAAAGATTGGCATTATGTTGCAGCCGATTTAAGTCAGGATGAATTACCTGATAACATTCAAAAAAGAAGTGCCGGGTTAGGGATGGCGCTTCCTGAAGTGATTGAAAAAATTTCTAAAAATGAAGGTTAAAAAATGAGTATTTCAGTTATTCAAGGTGTGCTACGAATTCCAGCTGCTCAAGATAAAATACGTCAAAAAGGAATTGAAAAGCCTGGTTTTCCAGAAAACTATACTTTAATTGATGTTGAAACTACTGGTCTTAGTCCATATCGTGATCGAATTACCGAAATGGGTGGCTTGAAAGTACGTCATGGAGAAGTAGTAGCAACTTTTTCAGAATTAGTGAAGTTTCCTGATAATAATAAGGTACCTGCTTTTATTACTAAATTAAATGGAATTGATGAAGCAGCTATTGAAGAAAAAGGATTACCAGTTCAAGAAGCAATTAAGAAGTATCGCGAATTTATCGGCAGTGATCCAATTGTTGGCTATAATGTAAATTTTGATTTGAACTTTGTTTATGATTTAGCTGAAAAGTATCATTTGACAGTTTTAAACAATGACTATGTAGATGTTTACCGTTTGGCGCGTAGCTTTTATCCACAAGAGCGACATAGTCGCTTGCTTGATTGCATGCATCGAATGAATATTGCAGAGAACCAAGAACACCGTGGTTTAGATGATTGCTTAGATACTAAAAAGGTTTTTGATGAGTTTCATAAACTATTTAAACAAGAGCATATGCTTAGAGCACAAGAGGCAGTTAAAACTTTAGATTTAACTAGTGAGTGGCCTGATATTGTTAAGCAAACGCAAGCTTTTCGCAGTCCTTTTATTCATAAAAAAGTGGTAATTGCTGGTGATTTAGACCTAGATGAGTATGAATTAGCTAACGCAGTAAAAAATCTAGGCGGCTTTATTCAAGAAGAAGTGGGGCAAGATACGGATTACGTTCTAGTTGGTGATCACGATTTCTTCAGAACAGATGTTACTGAATTAAATAAGGCAAAAGCTCTGAAAAAACAAGGGCAAAACATTAGAACTTGGTCAGAGAGCTTTTTCTTAAATGTGCTTGATAATTGGGCACGTAGTTAAAAATCTAGATACTAAAAAGGAATCCTATAGTAGGATTCCTTTTTTTATGTGGGGAAGATTAAGATGGACTAACCAGCTGATATTAATTGCTACGATTATAAAAGTTAGAATTGTAATTACCTCAAAACTAGACCAAATAAGGCAAGAAGTTGCTCCAATTATAGTTGTAATTAAAAAGACCAGAATAGTAGATCTTCTTAATTTGAATTGCGGTTTATTGTAGCGTGTTGCAAATAATAATCCTAAATAAAATAAACCAACCCCGCAATATAGACATAAGACGGCAAACCAAGAATTAGCGTCTGTTTCGTGAATAAATTTAATGCTAACAGTAATTAGACTGATTCCAAAAATTATTAAATAGTGTAAATAAATTAAAGCATTACCTGTAACGTCATCTTGATCTTCATCAGTAAACTTATCGAATTGTAAAGCATAAGTGAAAAATAATAAAGCGACTGTTAAAAAGATAAGAATTGAATAAAGTGAAAAAGTATTAGGTCGAAAATAATCCGCAATTCCAATAATTGTTTCACCAAAGATAATAATTACTAAAAGATTTAATCTTTCAAGTAAATGAGGAAAAATAATAGGATGTTTAATAGTATATTTTGTGGTTAAAATAGGCATTAACCAACTAAAAATAATGCCAATGACTGCTAAAACAAAGCCAGGAATATTATCTAATAGTCCGCCAATGATTAAAGTGATTGATCTAAAAATTAAAATTAGGAAAAATGCCCGGGAAATATTTTGATCAATTTCACTTTTAATTTGAAAATAATTAATTAAGTAATGACTTGCTAAAGTAAAAGAAAGTAAACCAGCAGAAATAAATAAAATTTTCATTTCAGTTAGGTTGTTTGTGTCAAAAGAGTTAGACATGTAAAGCAGAATCATCATGTCAATGAAATAAAAAGCAATGTCTGCCCAGCTACCTATCCCATAGCGATTAGTAAAGACAGTTTGAACCATCCATGAATTAATAAAGATAATAACAATTAATGCAAATAGCGCAAAAGATGTAGGGGAAACAAGGCCATGCTCAAGATGATGAAGTATCTCAGTTGTTTTAGAGATCATGTAGACAAAAACGAGATCATAAAATAAAGCAATTTTTGAAACTCGTTTATTTAAAATTGCTTGCATGAAGATTTTACCTGCTTTCTTTAGAATTCTTCGTGCTCGTTCGGATCGAAACGGCGTGCGGATTCTTTATCTAAATCAATTAAGCTTTGAACTTCTTCAGGAGTTAATTTGAAATCAAAAATGTCTAAATTGCTTAGTTGGTGCTTATAAGAACTGGCTTTTGGAATTGGCACAACATTGATTTGCGTTTCCCAGCGTAAGATTATTTGAGCGGGAGATTTGTGATATTTCTGTGCTAATTCAATAATTTCTTTTTCTTGAAAGGCTTCACCACCACGCTGAAGCGGACTCCAAGCTTCAGTAATAATATGATGTTGATTATCATACTCACGAACTTTTTTACTTGACCAGTAAGGATGCAGTTCGATTTGGTTAACAGCTGGCATAACACCAGTTTCACGGTATAAGTATTCAATATGTTCTGGTTCGAAGTTAGAAACTCCTACTGAGCGAATTAAGCCGAATCTTTGTGCATCAATCATGGCTTGCCAAGCTTCAAGGTAGTGGTTTTCCTTTGGATTTGGCCAGTGGATTAGATAGAGATCATAATAGTCGAGGTCGGCAGAGTAAAGAGATTCTTGAATTTGTTCAAGTGCTTCTTGGTATTTGTGATGACGCCCAGGTAATTTAGAAGTTATAAAAATATTGTCGCGGTTTACACTACTATTTTTGATGGCACGCCCTACAGCTCCCTCGTTTTCATAATTAACGGCGGAATCTAGTAGACGATAACCATTTTTTAAGGCTGCTTGGATAGCAAAAACGCCGCGAGAACCGTTTAATTTATAAGTTCCAAAACCGATTTTGGGGATACGATTCCCATCGTTTAAATTGAAATATTCCATTCTTTTTCTTCTTTCTATTTTTGATAGAGTTGCCATGTTTATTGTAGCAGTCTAAATGAATAAAAACTTATTAATCATATTGCAAACATACGTTCAAATATCTATGCTGAAAGAAATAAAGCTAGGGGAATAGGAAATGGCAAAGAGAAGAAAATATAGAAAAAAGCAAAAAAATACAGTAGCAAGCTGGATTATAGCAATTGTAATTATTATTTGGGGTGGTTGGTTTAAGCTTCAATCTTCTAACCACACATCAAATCAAAGTCAAGAACCAAGTAGTTCTCAGCAAGTAGTAAATAAGGCTACAACAGCTAATACTAATTATGGCGGATTATCTAGTGATGATTATCAAAAACTAGCCAATTTGGATTTTAAAAGTGGCGACAAGGCTTATGTCTATGTAAATAATAATAAGTCCACGTTAATTAAAAATGCCTGGAAAGTTAACAAGGTAATCTATTCTAATTTAGATAATTTAAATCGTACTTCTCATTCAAATACTGCTTTTCTCGAACCAAGAAATGTGGCTAATGATTCTTTAAGAGTAAGACAGTTTATTAATCCTACGGCATGGCATTCTAATCGAGAAAATGGCACGCAAATCTATAATCGTGGTCATTTGATTGCTTATTCGATTTCGGCAGGAATTGATCAGGATGGTAACTATAATCCTAATAATCAGTCAGGTGATCAAAATAATCCGAAAAATTTATTTACGCAAACTGCATTTTCTAATCAAAAAATCCAGACTATTTTTGAGGGAAAAGTTCGAAATTCTTTAAAACAAGGAAATAAAATTATTTTTCAAGCAACACCAATTTTTAGGGGAAATGAATTAATGGCGCGTGGTATTAATTTACAGGCAATAAGCTTGAACAATAATTTGAACTTTAATGTTTATCTTTTTAACGTGCAGCCTGATTATGTGTTTGATTATAATAATGGTAGGGCTAAAATAGATCGTAATATGGTAGTTAATCAATAAATAATTTTTAGGAGAAAACAATGAAGAAAAGTAAAGATAACTGTACGGCAATGATTGTCGGAAAAAAAGCTACAATTGATGGTTCAACTATCATTGCACGTGATGAAGATGGTTATGGTGGTATTAATGAAAAGCTTTTTGTCGTTCATGAAGCTAAGGACTATGATGAAGACTATGTATCAAAGTATAACGGCTTGAAGCTTCACTTAAAGGGGCATGGCTGCAAGTGGACTGCTACACCAACAGCAGATGCTTCAGAAGGTCGCTGGGATGAGCAAGGAATTAATGAATATAACGTAGCAATGTCAGCTACTGAAACTGAAGCAACCAATGCTCGCTGTTTAGGGCATGATCCTTTAGTTAAAAATGGTGTTGATGAAGATTCCATGGTGTATCTTGTTTTACCATTCGTTAAAAGTGCTCGTGAGGGTGTGGAACGCTTAGGTAAGTTAATTGAAAAATATGGTACTGGTGAAAGCAACGGTATCGCTTTTTCTGATCACAATGAAGTTTGGTATTTTGAAACTGGTGCTGGCCATCAATGGGTTGCTCAAAGAATTCCAGAAGATTCTTATGCAATTTGTCCGAATATTATGGTTATTCAAGATATCGACTTTGATGATCATGAGAATTTTATGTATGCTTCTACAATTCGTGATTTTGTGGAAAAGAACCATTTAAATCCAAGTACTGATGGTAAGTGGAGTTTTAGAGATATTTTCGGTACTAAAGCTGAAGCTGATAGTTATTACAACACTCCAAGAACTTGGTATGGCCAAAAGTTGTTTAACCCTAGTGTTGAACAAGATCCTCTAAGTCAAGAAATGCCATTTATCAGAAAGCCTGAAAAGAAGATTGGCGTTGAAGATGTAGAGTATTTCTTATCAAGTCACTATAACGGGACTGAATATGATCCAATGGGATCTTTTGCTTCTGGGGATGATAAGAAGCAAAAGATGTTCAGATCAATTGCTTTAGATAGAAACCAATCTAGTTGTATTCTTCAAATTAGAAATGATGTTCCTAAAGAAATAGCTGGTATTCAATGGATTAACTTTGGTTTTTATGCTTATAGTCCTTATGTACCTTTCTATACCAATATTGATGACACGCCACTTAACTATCAAAAAGCTAGTCATATGGTTACGCCTGAATCTAGTGCTTATTGGTTATATAAGAGCTTACAAGTATTAGTAGAACCAAGATACCATCAATTTATTTACCAAGTTGATAACTTTAGAGATGAATGTCAAAGTTATGCTGTAAGTCGTGTTTCAGCAACTGATGAGAAAGCAAGAGAAATGTCTGGAAAAGAACAAACTAAATATTTAACGGCTGCTAATGCTGAAACTGCTGCTCATATTACTACTGAAACTAAGAAATTGATTAGCGACTTAACTAGACAAGCATTAAATACATCTAAATTTCAATTTGAACGCGGCGATAATTTATAATTTTTTTGAGAAAACACTGCACAAGATGTAGTGTTTTTTTATTGTTCGACTTTCTCTATCTTGTATATTGAGAAAACCAATACAAAACATAAAACTAAAAAATGCAAGTAGCAAAATACGATTTATTAATATTTTTTATATAAAAATGTTCTTAAAATGATATTATTATCCACATCTTATCCACAAAAAAGCAATAAAAAATTCACAAAGTACGAATTATTTACTGAAAAAATATTTGTGATTTTGTTGCTTTTATCATAAAATTTGTGGTGTAATATGATTTAAATCTAAATGTAGTAGTGAGAGATATATGAACGAAGATAAATTCATTCAGGTAAATAACCTAGAAAAAACTTATGAGAATGGTTACCAAGCAATTAAATCTGTCACCTTTTCCGTAAAGAAAGGCGACTTGGTATGTTTGTTGGGTCCTAGTGGTTGTGGAAAAACCACTACTTTAAATATGATCGCGGGTTTATTGAATCCAACTGGGGGAGACATTATTGTAAATGGTAAGTCTCT
This sequence comes from Lactobacillus paragasseri, assembly GCF_003584685.1. Taxonomy (NCBI): domain Bacteria; kingdom Bacillati; phylum Bacillota; class Bacilli; order Lactobacillales; family Lactobacillaceae; genus Lactobacillus; species Lactobacillus paragasseri. Next base: position 1,639,889 of record NZ_AP018549.1, on the reverse strand, counting down.
TCTTAATGTTGCGCCCAAAGATCGTAATATTGGCTATGTTTTTCAAAACTATGCCTTGTACCCTCATATGACAGTCTTACAAAATGTAATGTTTCCAATGACAGTTGGAAAGAACAAGAAACCTAAGGACGAGGCTGAAAGAATTGCCAAAAAATTTATGAAGTTAACTCATATTGAAGAGTTGGCTGATCAAAAACCAGGTAACCTTTCTGGTGGTCAACAACAACGTGTTTCAATTGCACGTGCTTTAGTGCAAGAACCCCAGATTTTATTAATGGATGAACCGCTAAGCAACTTAGATGCACGCCTGCGTTTAAAGATTCGTGAAGAGATTCGTAATTTAGTTAAAGAAGTTGGCATTACAACTTTATTTGTTACGCATGATCAAGAAGAAGCTTTATCAATCGGAGATAAGATTATTCTTTTCCATAATGGTGTAATTCAACAAGATGATAAGGGACAAGATCTTTATCTAGAACCAAATAATCAATTTGTGGCTAACTTTATTGGTAATCCAGTAATTGATAACTTTGATGTTAAGGTAGCAAATGATCAAATTGTTGGCTCAGATTTTGAAATTCCAGTTGCAAAGTTAAATAGCTCAAAATTTAGAAGCAAATTAGCAGATGGCGATTATACATTAAGTATTCGTCCAGAAAACTTGAAGCTAGCTGATGAAGGCGAACTCTCTGAAGTGATCGATGATATTGAGTTAATTGGACGTGAGCGTGTATTAAAGTTTAATCATGCTGGAATTAGTCAACGTGCATTAATTGATTTAGAGCAAGAAGTAAAACGCGGAGATAAAGTTAAATTTAAGATGAACTTGGATCGCATTTACTTATTTAAGCCAGATGGGGAGCGAATCTATTAATGAAAGATAATCAGAAAAAAGCTTGGTTATTCTTAGCACCGGCAATTGTTTGCGTTACTGTATTTAGCATCTGGCCGATTTTACGTGCCTTTACGATGAGTTTTGAGGGAGGCCCATTAATTGATCTGCATTTTAATGGCTTCTCAAACTATCAGTATATTTTTAGTGATCCAGAATTTTGGCGTGCAATTATGAATACAGCTATTTATTCATTTTTAGCTGTTCCAATTGCTTTAGTAATTTCTGTTGCCCTTGCTTGGTTTATTTTTTCTAAAATTAAACATACAGCTTTCTTTGAAACAATGTTCTTTATGCCATATGTTACAAGTACAATTGCAATCGGAATTGTTTTTCGCTACATCTTCAATGGTGAATATGGCCTATTGAATTTCTTATTAAAACTTGTTCATTTACCGCAACCAGATTGGTTAGATAATCCTAGCTTAAGTCTTGTTTCACTAATTATTTTTGGTGTCTGGTCATCCTTAGCTTTTAATATTGTTATCTTAATGGGTGCGTTAAGAAATATTGAACCGAATTACTATGTTTTGGCTGATATGTATGGGGCAACAAGTAAAGAAAAATTTTGGCGGATAACTGTTCCTCAACTAGTACCAACCTTAGCTTTTCTTTTAACAGTTAACTTAATTGGGGCATTTAAGATCTATACTCAAGTTTATGCATTATTTAATGGACAAGCTGGAGTAGGAAATTCAGCAATGACGGCAGTTTACTATATTTATAATAAATTCCAAATTGTTGGAACTCCGGGCGTAGCTATGGCTGCTACTGTGGTCTTGTTCCTATTTATATTGTTCGTAACTTTCTTACAAAGAAAATTGATGAAAAAGGTGAACAGTTAAAATGAAGCAGAAAAAATTACGTTGGGGAATGATTTTTGTCTATTTATTCATTGGAATTTTTGGCATTATAACTGTTTTCCCATTTATTTATATGATTTTAGGTGGCTTGATGTCATATCAAGAAACCACGACTATTCCGCCAACTTTGATTCCTAAAGTCTTTAGGTGGAGTAACTATCAAAAAGTATTCGAACAAGCGCCATTTGCAAGATATTTTTTGAATACCTTTATCACAGCAGCAACTACAACGATTGTTACTCTATTTACTTCAATCCTTGGTGCTTTTGCAATGACTAACTTAAAGTTCAGGGGAAAAGGATTAATTCAATTGGTCTTTCTTTCATTGTTAATGGTGCCTGGAGAAGCAATAATTTTTACCAACTATAACACGATTGCTCATTTAGGCTTATTGAATACTTATTTAGGATTAGTTTTACCATTCTTAACTTCAATCTTCTATATGTATTATTTGCAAAGTTACTTCACAGCAATTTCACCAACAATTTATAAAGCAGCTATGATCGATGGGGCTTCTGATTGGGAATATATTTGGAGAATTTTAGTTCCAATGTCTAAAGGTGGTTTAATTACTGTAGCGTTACTTAGTTTTATTTCTGGCTGGAATTCATTCTTATGGCCATTATTGGTTACAAATGAAGATAAGATGCGTTTATTAAACAATGGGTTAGCTGCATTTGCGTCAGATGCAGGAGCTCAAACGCAACTGCAATTAGCAGCTGCAACTTTAACAGTTGTTCCTGTTTTAATTGTTTACTTCATTTTTAGAAAGCAAATTATTCGAGGAGTAGTACGTAATGACCTCAAAGCCTAAAACTAAAGTTACTTTTTATAATGGATTAACTACCATCGGTGGTCCAATGATTGAAGTGGCTTATGATAAGTCGCATGTATTGTTTGATTTAGGAGAAGTATATCGTCCAGAATTAGGGCTAAAAATGGAAGATGAAGATTTTGCTACTCTGCTCAAGTATCAACTAATTGGTGATGTGCCAGATTTCTATGATCCTAAAGTTACAGGAAAAGAAATTGATCATGAACGGTGGGAACATAGCGCAGCATATATTTCTCATCTTCACTTAGATCACAGTAAGGCAATGAACTTGTTAGCGCCAGAAATTCCTTTATATGCAGGTCCATTAACAGCAGCCTTGTTGCCAGTGCTAAATCGTGATGGCGAATTTTTATTGCCAGCGGCTGATAAGCCTAAAAATTATACTCGCCCAATAATTGCTGCTAAGTTAAATGAGCCAATTCATGTTGGTGACATAACTTTAACAGTTGTCCCAAGTGACCACGATGCTTATGGGGCAACAGGTTTAATTGTGAAGACGCCAGATAAAACAATTGTTCATACTGGTGATATACGTCTGCATGGCTATCATCCTGATTGGGTGCGTAAATTTATGGCAGCTGGTAAGGGATGTGATATGCTAATTATTGAAGGTACTGGTGTTTCATGGCCAGATCGTAGTGAAGACGATAGCGAGGAATTTAAAGGCGTTAAGAATGAAATTGAATTGACAAAAAGAATAGTTCAATACCAAAAAGATAATCCGAAGCGCCAATTAACTTTTAATACTTATCCTACAAATGTAGAGCGAATTTTGAGAATCATTTCAGATTCACCTCGAAAAGTAGTCCTTCATGCTAAACGTGCTGAACTCTTGAAGCTAGCATTAAAGCAAGATGTTCCTTATTATTATTTACCAGAAGATAAAAAAATTGATGCGCTCGATCCTGATCTTGAAATTAGTTATCAAGATCTTTTAAAGGACGATCATCAATATTTCTGGCAAGTAGTTGGTCATTATGATCAATTACAACAAGGTGGCTTGTACATTCACAGTAATGCCGAGCCTTTAGGGGATTTTGATCCAGCCTATGCTCCGTTTATTGAAAATATTGAGAAGCGTGGAATTGAATTAATAACTTTGCGTTGCTCAGGACATGCGGATGTAGCTGAATTAAAAGAAATTATTGCGGGTTTTGAGCCGAAAATCTTGGCTCCAGTGCACACATTGCATCCTGAATTAGAAGAAAACCCATTTGGAGAAAGGATTTTACCTAAGCGCGGAGAGGTATTTACGCTTAGTTAAAATTAAAATTTTATTTTGTTGTTGTTTTTATTGGGAGGAACATATGAAGTTCACTAAAAAATTTGCAGCAGTTGCAGTTGCTGCTTTAGCCCTTGTTGGCACTACTGCTTGCTCAAATTCTAAGAGTAATGATAGCTCAAGTAGTAAGTCTGCTGATATTCCAACTAAGATTACCAAGAAGACTACTGTTGTTTTCTGGCATGGTATGACTGGTACTCAAGAAAAGACTTTGCAAAGCTTGACTAAGGATTTTGAAAAGAAGAATCCTAACATTACTATTAAGCTTGAAAACCAAGGTAAGTACAATGATTTGCAAGCAAAGATTAACTCAACTTTGCAATCACCAAATAACTTACCTACAATTACTCAAGCTTATCCTGGCTGGCTATTAAATGCCGCTAACAGCAAACGCTTAGTTGATATGACCCCTTACATTAATAATAGTAAGATTGGTTGGGGTTCAGCTAAAAAGAGTGATATCCGTGAAGAATTATTAAAGGGTGCTCAAATTAAGGGGACTCAATATGGTATTCCATTTAATAAATCTGTTGAAATGTTAACTTACAACAAGGATTTATTAGACAAATACGGTGTTAAAGTACCAAAGACTATGTCTGAATTAAAGGCAGCTTCTAAGAAGATCTATGAAAAGAGTAACCACAAAGTTGTTGGTGCTGGATTTGACTCACTTTCAAACTACTACGTTTTAGGTATGAAGGATGAAGGCGTAAACTTCTCTAAGAACATCAACTTTACTGGTTCTAAGTCTAAGAAAGTAATTAATTACTATGCTGATGGTATTAAGGCTGGCTACTTTAAGACTGCTGGTTCAGCTGGCTACCTTTCAGGTGACTTTTCTAACCAAAAGATTGCTATGTTTGTAGGTACTAGTGCTGGTGAAGGCTTCGTTAAGATGGGTGTTGGTAACAAGTTCCAATACGGTGTTGCACCTCGTCCTTCTAAGTACAATATGCAACAAGGTACTGATATTTATATGTTTAACAAGGGTACTGCTCAACAAAAAGCAGCTGCCTTCATGTACATTAAGTACTTGTTAGGTAAGGACCAACAATTAACTTGGGCTGATAAGACTGGATACATTCCTGTAACTAATAAAGTAATTAATTCTAGTGCTTACAAGAACTCAACTAAGACTAAAGTTCCTGCTCAATTAGATAAGGCAATGAAGCACTTATACAGTGTTCCTGTAGTTAAGAACAGTAATGCCGCATACACTCAATTGAATTCAATTATGCAAAACATCTTTGCACAAGCAAAGAAGGGTCAAAGCTGGAATTCACAAATTGATGCTGGTAAGACTAAGTTCCAAAGTGCTTGGAATCAATAAAAACAGAATATTAAGTAAAAAATGAGGACTGTCGTGATGACAATCCTCATTTTTTTGATGATTTTTAAAAGAAAAGTAGAATAAAGGCAATTAACGCAGGTAACATCTGAACAACAAAAATTTTTTTACTTGCTGTAAAACCGCCAAAAATAGCAACAACTACAACAAATGCTAGTAATAGTTGCCAGATCGTGATTAAAGTTGGCATTCTAAAGAAGAAAAATACGATTAAAATTAATAAACCTAACATTCCATTATAGATGCCTTGGTTGGCTAAGGCAGTTTTGGCAGCAGGTTGTTTAACAAAATTTATATCCATGTCAAATGATTTGGCTTGTAAATCGGGCTTTCCAAAGATTTCTAACCACATAATTCCAATATGTTCTATTCCGACAAGGATTGTTAGAATAACTCCAATATTTCTTAAAATCATTTTGTACTCTCCTTACTAATTCTTTCAGATAAATTTTACTTATTGTTAGTAGGTAAAGCAACTGATCAACTTAATATAAATTAGTAATATTGTTGCATTTACAACAATAATGAAATATACTAGATAAAAATAAAAGGAGTAAACATGGAAAAAGAGGATATTCTAAGACAAATCGGTTCAATTTCACGGGCATTAGATTCGATTGCGAATATTGAATTTAAGGATTTGAAGTTGAATCGGGGACAATACTTATATTTAGTTCGAATTTTTGAACATCCTGGAATTATTTCCGATCAATTAGCTGTATTATTGAATATCGATCGCACTACTACTTCACGTGGAGTTAGAAAGATTGAACAGGCAGGACTTGTTTTTAAAAAAGATGATGAGGTTAATAAGAAAATTAAGCATCTTTTTGTCACAGAAGCTGGTGAAAAATTAGCGAAAGAGATAGAAAAAGAAAATACTTATTCCAATGAACTAATGATAAAGGGACTAAGTAAGACTGAACAAGCTGAGTTAGGAAGATATTTGAGCATTATTGAAAAAAATGCTAATGAGAATTGGAGCTTTGTAAAGAATGGTGGAAAAAGGGAGTACTAGGACGATGCAAGCATATGAAATAAAAAAAGTGACGATAGCTGATATTCAAGACTTACAACAGATTTCGCGCGAGACTTTTTCAGAGACTTTTGGCTCGCAAAATAGTACTGAAAACATGGAAAAATTTCTGAATAAAGCTTATGCAGAAGAAAAATTGAGATCTGAAATCGAAAACAAAAATAGTAATTTTTATTTTTTAATTGTAAATAATCAAGTAGCTGGCTATTTAAAGGTAAATGAAGTCGATGCTCAAACAGAGCAGGTGGCAGACAATGCTTTAGAAGTGGAAAGAATTTACTTGAAACAAAACTTTCAGCATCAGGGATTGGGCTTGGTTTTAATTAAATTAGCTGAGGAACTGGCTAGGAAAAAGAACAAGGCTAATATGTGGCTTGGTGTTTGGGAGAAAAATTATCAAGCCCAGACTTTTTACAAAAAAGATGGCTTTAAGAGAGTTAGTCAACATACATTTGTAGTTGGAGATGATCCTCAAACAGACTTTATTTTAGTTAAGGAGTTAAAGTAATGAGGTTTTATTTTAAAGCAATTGATGAAATGACGGGACGAGAGGCTTTTTGTGTTGAAAGATTAAGAAATGAAGTTTTTGTTAGCGAGCAAAAAATCATAGTGCCTGAAATAGATGATGAGGATTTCTATGCTATTCATGTTTTTACTTTAAATAAAAGTAACGATAATGCATTAGCTACTTGCCGAATTTTTAAAGATAAAAATGGAGCTTGGTATTTAGGACGCGTCGCAGTTTCAAAGAAAGCACGGGGGATGCATCTAGGAAGCAAGATGCTGGAAGAAGTTCACTATTATTTAAAAGAAAATGGAGTTGATAGATTATATTGCCATGCACAGATGACAGCTAAGCCATTTTACGATTATCTTGGCTATCAAGTGAAGGGCAATATATTTAATGAAGCTGGCATTGATCACATCTTAATGTATAAAGATTTATAGACAGAAAAAGACCTCGGAAAATAGAATTCCGAGGCCTTTTTAACTTTTAATTATTCATCATCGTTATGGTTAGTGAAGTAACGGTAGTCTTTACTCTTATCAAAAATTACACCACGTGCGTTTTCACCGTTTGAAACGCTGAATACTGCATCTGGGTATTTTTCTTTAACTTCAGCTTCCATGTAGGAACGCATCATAGCATTGTTTGAAAGAACTGAACCAGTTAAAGCAATGCGCATTGGCTTAGGATCTTCGTAACGATCTAAACACATAATAATATCGCGTGCTAAAAGATGAGCTTGATCGGCGATGATCTTACGAGTATCTTCATCGCCGCTATCTGCCAGTTTAGCAACTTTGACAGCTTTTGAAGCAACTTCTGGACTAGTTAAGCTGTAAAACTTAGCCGGAACTTCACCCATGTTGTCAACATTAAATTCTTTTACAAATAAGTCAATTAAGGAATTCTTCTCGCGTTTGTCCCAGCTAAGAAGTGCAGATTGAAGAGCAGCCTTGGTAATAGCATAGCCACTACCTTCGTCTCCAAGTAAAGAACCGTAACCACCAACAGCAATTAATGAGCCATTTTGACGACCATTAACAACAGATCCAGTACCAGCAATAACTAGAGCACCATCTGCTCCTTCAAGACCATTGTAAAGGGCAAGAAGTGAGTCAGTAATGGCACGGGTTGGAATGTTACCAACCATTGAAGAAATAGTTGCCGCAACTTCTGGAGCATTACCAACAACTGATAAACCAGCAATTCCGGCTAAGACCTTGATACAGTCACCGTCAATCTTATCGCGCAATTCGTTAACTGCTTGAGCAATATTTTTAATACCAAGTTCGTAGTCGTTGTTGATTTGACCTGGGCCAGATTCTGCACGACCTAATTCTTTACCATTTTCATCATAAGCAATTGCCTTAGAGTGTGTACCACCTGCGTCAATACCAATCATATATTTCAACATAATTAATTATCCCTCACTGTAAATATTAATACTGGAATTATTGTACTAAAAAAAAATCAATTTGTGAACGCATTCAACTGATACTATCTAAATAAAAAGATAAGTAAGAAATATAATAATCCTTATCTTTGAAGCATTTTTATTAAATTGCATGATAAAATAAAAATATGTAATTAAGGAGAATTTTAATGAAAAATAAAATCTTTTTAGGAGCAATTTTGTCATCCTTTTGTGCTTTAGCTTTTTATATGACAAGCATAAATCATATGAAGACACAAACATTGGAGATATATGGAAATTCAACCGCGAAAGTAGCTCAAAAAAGCAAAATGAAAGAGGGCAGTAAGCAGACTCGTTTAACTAATGGGGAAAGCGAGATTGGCGAAGCTGCTATTTCAAAAAATAGTAATAAAAGCTTAGCTAAGGCTATTGTTAAGGCAAGCTCAAATGTTCAAGGCAATTATCAAATAAGCGTAAAAGACTTGAATAGTACTAAAGTTTTTACCGATTTAACTAATACTAGTCAAGACACTTTAAATGCAGGAAACGTTTTGAAATTATACGTCCTACTTGCTTATTACAAGGCAGTTCAAGATAAAAGCTTAAATTCTGCTACTCCATATAAAGTTAAAGCAAGTGATTTAAACGGTGGAGATAAAGTATTGAAGGCTGATATGGCCTATTCTTATACTTATTTGCTCGATTTAATGATACGGCAGCAAAATAATAATGCGGCTAATATCATCTTAAATAAAATTGGAAAAGATAAAGTAAATAAAACTGCAAAAACATTTGGCGCAAGCAAGACTGAAATTACAGAAAATTTTGGTAAGGATTTTGCCGGGAAAACCAGTAGCAATGATTTAGTTACGACTATGCAGAAACTATATCAGGGGAAAGTGTTAGGCACTGATATTGATAATCAGATTTTAGGTCAATTAGCTAATTTCCCCGAAAAAGGATTAGCTAAAAATATTAATGGTGTAGTTTATAAAATAGCTGATAAAAAACAAGGCGCAGCCTTAATTCAAGAAAACGGAAAAACATATGCAATGGCAATGGTTAGTGAGGAAGATGCAGATCTAGCTAAAGTTGGAGATGCAATTAATAATTGGATGATTAAACAAAGATAACTATATTAAAGGAGTTTCGTGACTCCTTTTTCTTTTTGCTCAAAAAGTAGATAAATTTCTACACATTGTAGATTGTTTTCTACAGATTGTCGTGTTAAAGTATATGAGTACACAAAAAGAAGGTGATTATCTTGGCTAAAAAAAGAGCTTTAGACCGCTCAAAAGTAATTGATCAAGCAATAGCAATTATTAGTGATAAGGGACTAAGTGAGCTAACCATGCCAGCTTTAGCAAAGGCATTAGGAATTAGATCTCAGTCTTTATATCATTATGTTGCTAATCGTAATGATCTATTAGTTCTAGTTTGAGTGAATAGACTACAAGTTTTGCGTCAACATTTAACAAAAAAGATAATAGGTCATTCTGGCTTAGACGCCTTGTTTAGATTCGCAGATGAGATACGAGATTTTTTGCTACATGATAAAGCAATTTCTGGAATTTACTATGGATTAAATGAATATGTTCAAAATGAACAAATTCACGAAGAAGTTATGAAAATAGTAGAACTAGGAGAAAAGCTAGATGTAGATAATAAAAATATCGTCTCCCTGCACAGTTTGCTGGGAGCAGTCTTGGGATACGTTTTCTTAGATCGTTATGTGATCGATGAAACAGAAAAAGAAGCTGATGATAATTACCATGAGATGCTTTTGCGACTTGTAGCGCCAAAACTTCAAGTTGAGGGTACAAAATAGAGGAAAGAAAAGTATACATGAAATTACTGAAAAACCATCTTGGTGCTTTGGTAGCGTGGATTGCGATTCTACTGATTGCGATCTTTTCATTGCCAGATGTAGATGCTTTAACGCGTCAGCATTCGGAAATTTCACTTCCTGAAGATGTTCAAAGCTCGATTGCGACAAACATCGAAAGTAAGTGGGGACACGGGCAAGATAATACTTATGTTGTAGGGGTTGTTTTTAATAAAAAGCATGGAAAATTAACCTCAAGTGATAAGGAGAAAATTGACAATACTATTCGCTTTTTGAAAGACAACAAGAAAAAGCTGGGTATTAAGTCAATGATGACTCCGAATGATAATTACGCTACAAAAGCGCAATTAATTTCAAAAGATAAAACGACTGAAATTGTGCAATTGAATATTGCAAATGATCATTCGACTGTGTCTAACGTTAATAAGTCTTTAACTAAAGCAGTTAAAACATCTGGAATTAGAACATATGTAACTGGGGTAAGAATCCTTGAAGATGACTTCTCGGCTTCAGTTCAGGAAGGTATTAAAAAGACTGAATTAATTACTATCTTCTTTATTTTTATTGTTTTAGTAATTGTATTTAAGTCACCAATTGTACCAATAATTTCATTATTGACAGTTGGAGTTTCCTTTATTACTTCATTTTCAATTGTTACTAATTTAGTAGAGAAGTTTAACTTTCCATTTTCAAACTTTACTCAAGTTTTCATGGTTATTGTTCTGTTTGGTATTGGGACCGACTACAATATCCTGCTGTATGACAAGTTTAAAGAGAACTTGAGTAAGGGGATGTCGAACCACGATGCGACAAACGATGCTTTGCGTAAAGCTGGTAAGACCATCCTTTATTCTGGATCCTCAATTTTAATTGGATTTAGTGCTTTAGGACTAGCTAAATTCTCAATTTACCAATCAGCTGTTGGTGTTGCTGTTGGTGTTGCTGTTTTACTAGTTGTACTTTTGACCTTAAATCCATTCTTTATGGCTGTTTTAGGTAAGAAATTATTCTGGCCAGTTAAGAATTTTGAAGGCGAAAGTAATTCTAAATTATGGCACGCTCTTTCTAAGGGAAGCTTAGCTCATCCAATTACTTATTTAGTTGTGATGGCTGTTGTAGTTTTACCATTCTGCTTGTTCTATTCAAATAATTTGAACTATAACGATGCAGATGAAATTTCTGACTCTACTCCTTCAAAGGCCGGGCTATTATTACTGCAAGATCACTTCTCTGAAGGTACACCAGAATACTCAACCTTATATATTCAAAGTGGTCATAAACTCGACAATGAGAAGAGCTTAAAAGAAATTGATCAGATTGTTAAGAAAATTCAAGCTGATCCAGACGTGAAATTTGCTTCATCAGTAACTGAACCAAATGGTAAGTCTATTAAACGTCTTTACGTTGATAATCAGTTAGGAACTGTTAACTCAGGTGTTAATACAGCCAGAAATGGTTTGGGCACTTTAAGTAACGGTAGCAAGCAAATTACCAATGGTGCTGTTCAATTGCAGAACGGTGCAAATCAACTTTCTAATGGTACTGGTCGTCTTCAAAATGGTGCAAATCAATTGTTAAGTGGTACTACACGTCTACAAAATGGTGCTAATACACTTAGAGCGGGTACGATGCAATTGGCTACTGGTGCTGGTCGTTTAGAGAGTGGTACTTTGAACTTGCAACAAGGTGCTGTACAACTTGAGAACGGTACGATTAAGTTAGTGAATGGTGCTGTTAACTTGCAAAACGGTACACGAGAATTGAGTCAGGGTACACAAAACTTTGTTAACCAATTAAATTCTATGAGTACTCAGTTATCAGGAAAATTGAGTGCCAAAGATAAGGCAAATATTCAAAAATTAGAACACGGATTACCAGAATTAAATGCGAATATTCAATTATTAAATCAAAAGCTAAATTCTGGTTCTAATTCAATCGATTCTGATGAAATAAAGAAGGAATTAACTAATGTAGGTACACAGGCGGGAATTATCGCTACACAATTAAAAGAAGCTGGGGCTACTTTAAATAGCTTAAATAATGTTCAAGGATCATCAGCTACTATGAGTGATAGTGAAAAAGCCCAACTTACTCAAGCTTATGCTCAAGCAATGAATAGTGCTAAGTTGAATGACCAACAAAAACAAATAATGAGTGGAGCCTTTGATAGCATTTTAGGTAAGGTAAATTCTGCAGCTGAACAAAAGTCTCAAGCGTTAAATTCTGGTTTATCTAGTTTAACAAAGGTGGCAGGAAACTTAAAAGCAGCGGCAGATGCTGATAAAAAATTAGGTGATTCTGCAGTTAAAGTTGGTAATTCGCTTGGTTCACTTAAGGAATTACAAACATTGAAGCAAAATGTAAATAAATTAGCAGATGCTTCAAACCAAGCATTACCAGGGGCAAGCACAGCTTTAAGTGAATTGAGCTCTGGCTTAACACAAGTTCAAGGCGCTATGGCTCAAGGAGTAGCTGGGGCTAATAAACTTAATTCAGGCGCATCTCGCTTAAACAACGGTGCAGGTCAACTTGCAACAGGCTTACAAGCTGGTGTATCAGGTTCTAGTCAACTTGCAAATGGTGCTGGACAATTAGCAAACGGTGCCAGTCAATTGAACACAGGCTTACAAGCCGGACTAAGCGGAACTAATCAATTAGCCAATGGTATTGGCCAACTTAACGGTGGCGCCGGTCAATTAGCAAGTGGTATTGGTCAACTTAATGGTGGTGCAAGTCAATTAGCAAATGGTGCTGGTCAAATTGCATCAAATAATCCTAAGATTACTGCTGGAATCGATAAAGTTAATAGCGGTTTAGGTGAAGGCCAAGAATACTTAACTGGCTTAGCAGATTCAGCTGCTGGTAAGACTTTCTACATCCCAGCTAAGATGATTCATTCATCAACTTTCAAACCAGCTCTTGATAACTACATGAGTTCTGATTTGAAATCTACTAAGATTATCATTATCTTGAAATTAGACCCAGCTTCAACTGAAGGGGCAAAGAAAGCTCACGAACTCAGCAACATGGTTAAGAAGTCAGTGAAGGGTACCAGCCTTCAAAGCTCAACTATTGCTATGGGTGGACAATCCGAAAAGATTTATGATACTCAAGAAACTGCAAGTAGCGACTTCTTAAGAACTGCAATTATTATGTTGGTAGGTATCGGAATTGCTTTGATCTTTGTTACTAGATCAGTATTGCAACCATTATTTATTCTAGGTACTTTAGTAATTGCTTACTTAACTTCTCTATCTATCAACCAATGGTTAGTTCACGCCTTATTAGGTAGATCATTATTAGCTTGGAATACTCCATTCTTTAGCTTTATCATGATCGTTGCCTTAGGTGTTGACTACTCGATCTTCTTAATGATGCGTTATCGTGAATTAGGAGAAGTAAACCCAGGCTGGACTACAAGTGAAAAGATGCTTCAAGCTTGTGACATCATCGGAACTGTGGTAATTTCTGCTGCTATTATTCTTGGTGGTACTTTTGCAGCCTTAATTCCATCAGGTGTCCCAACTTTAATTGAAGTTGCATTATGTGTGGATATTGGGTTATTACTATTAGTATTCTTACTTCCAATTAACATGTCCGCTGCAATGAAGATTACATATGAAGGCTTAGGCAGAAAAAAGAATAAAAAAGATGCTGAATAGTATTTAATATTCTAAAAAATAAAAGATTGAAGTTTATCCTATTTTTGATCAGGATAAAACTTCAATCTTTTTTCTTTATAAAATTAATTAGATATTTTATTTAAGGCAGCTGCAATCCCGTTGTGATTATTATCTAAGGTTACTGGAATATTCAACTTATTCTTTAGCTCTTCTGGTGCATTACCCATTAAAATTGGATGCCCAACAGCTTTAAGCATCGGTTCATCGTTATAATTATCCCCGAAAGCCCAAGCGTTCGTCTTATCTATTGCAAAGCTATCAAGAACAATTTTAACTGCTTTTCCTTTATTAACACCTTTAAGCATAATTTCTAAAAGATGGGGCGCGGATTTAACAAAAGCTAGTTTAGGAAAATCAGATTGGAGTGTAGGGATAATCTTATCAAGTGTGTCAGGCTTGCCAATGACTAGCACCTTGTGGATACCTTTTAAATCTTTTATTCGTTCTAGAGAAACAGGAAGTGATTTAATTCCAACTATTTCTTCTTCCTTTTTAACTAATGGATTTTTATTAAGTGAAGAAAACCAATTGTAGCCACTGTAGACATTCCAAGCAAGATCTTGAGTTTTAAGAGCATCTATTTTGGTAATTAGTTGGACTGCTTCTGCAGCATCAAAAAATTGTGAATTAAGCGGTCTTCCCATTTCATCTAAGACTAACGCACCATTATAGGCAATAATAGGACAGAAATTAGTAATTTCATCTACTACGTTCATAATTCCTTTGGGCATGCGTGCAGAAACAGGAATAAATAAGTTACCAGCGATAATTTGTTTACGAATGGCATCGATTGTATCAGGCGATACATCACCACCAGATGTAATCAGGGTGCCGTCAATATCACTAAAAATTAGTTTTGCTGTCATAAAAATTTTCTCCTTTGATGGCTTTATCTATCTTATTATAATACGATAAAGATAAGAACTAATGAGCACGAATTGCTTTTGCTTATTATTTTAAATAGTAAAAATTATAATTAATAACTACGTATAATTGAAATAGATGAGTGAAATTATGACAAAAAAATTGAGAAAAGTAATCTTTATCATCTGTGGAATCCTGTCCGCAATCATTTTACTTTACTTACTCTACCGCGACTATCGTCCTGAAATTAATGTTTTAATGCATCCTGATAGCCATACTAAAACAAAGTTACTCTATTTAATTCGCCAGCATGAAGTACGTGATAGCCTGTTTTTATTGGGTCTAATAACAGTTCTGAATGCTATTCCTGGTATGTCAAACTCTGTTTTTTGCATTTTAGCAGGACTTTGCTATGGGCCTTGGATTGGACTAGCAATTAACTGGGCCGGCAATATTTTAGGAAATTGTATTGTAGAGAGTTTAATCAAAAGGGTTGATTTTTCCCATCGGTTTAAAAAAAATAAGTTTTTAAATTGGCTAATGGCACAAAAACATCCAAGTTTAGGAATGACATTAGGGTTTATGGTGCCAGTAATACCAAGTGTGTTAATTGATTACACAGCAGCTAGATTAAAAGTGCCAGCAAATAAATTTTTGTTGATGGTAATCGTGGGGATGTTTCCTACGTCTTTTATCTATGCCTTTGGTGGAGATGCAATCTTTAATGGGGATGCTAAAAAGTTAATTGGATCTTTAATTGGTATTGCAATTCTATTCATTATTGCTTGGTTATTAGTAAGAATGGCATCTAGAAAAAAGCAGAGAACAGCGTAAGCATTCTCTGCTTTTTAGTTTAATTGCTTGAAATGCTATAATAAGCTAAAAAAGTTTATGAGGGAATTAAAAATGAAATGTCCAAATTGTGGTGAAGATGTAAAGTCGACTGATAAACAATGTCCTAACTGTCATTTTGATTTAGAAAAATTTAGAAATGAATTTTTTACTGGGCAAAATCAAACTCGTAATGAAAGCACTGACAATCGTCAAAAGCAAGAAACACGTTCTGTTAAAAAGATTGAACCGAAAAAGCAAAATTCTACCATTGCTAGCATGATTAATTGGATTCAAGTAAATTCAATGATTGTTTTTGTTGTTGGGATAATTTTGTTGATTTTGACTAGTTTTTCACCATCATTAGGCTGGTCTTGCTTCTTTGCATTGTTAATATGGTTGTTTATAGTTTGTGATAAAAATAAAGGCAAAGTAACAGAACAGTACACTGTTGATCAGCGATTAACTGAGCATGTTAATAAGGTTGGCTCTGATGTGGTTAATTCTTTTGAAGAAGGGGAGAATCGAGTAAAAGCTCATCGACAAAAGATTGATAATAAGTTAGGGCGCGATCCAGAAGCAATAAAAAAAGTTGTTAAGCAAAAGAGAACAGCTACTCAATTGGGAGTAGTCTTAATTGCAGTTTTAAACTTGCTTCTTGTATTTAGTGGCCCATTTTCATCAGGAATGATGCAAGGATATCAGACTTTATCTATTTCAAAAGCCTTACTTTCAATTGGTAGATTTAATGGCAAGTATCTTCTAATTGGTTATGGAATGTGGTTTCTTCTAGTTGGAGTTCCAATTGCAATTATTATTTTGACAATTAAGAATGGTAAGAATAATAAAAGAATTGTTTTCTTACTTTCTTTAATCGAGTCGATTGTCTTAGTAATTTGTGCTGTTGAATTAATTTTTATGAATGCTGGTTCCTCCTTAGGAATTACTAATAATGCAGCAGCAAATAGTGTTGAAATTCAGAGGATTGTAGCAAATGCAATCTCATTTGGGGTTTCTACATACTTATTATTTGTATCAAGTATTCTTTTAACGGTTGTTGCGTTTCGCAGTATGAGACAAAATTAAAAAGAATTGGGTCATTATCTGATCCAATTCTTTTTTTGCATGTTTAAAAAATTATTTTGAAACGTCAATCACTAAATGCTCATTTACAAATGACATTAAACCTAGTTCGCTTAATTCACGGCCATAACCAGACTTTTTAACACCGCCAAATGGTAATTCTGGAGCTGTGATCCAGCGTCCATTAATAACTGTCATTCCAGTATCAATTTCACTGGCTACTTCTTGCGCATGAGCTTTATTTTGAGAAATAACGCTTGAACCTAGACCAAAGCTTGAATTATTGGCTAGTGCAATTGCTTCTTCTTCATCTTTAACCTTAAATACTTCGGCAACTGGTCCAAATAATTCTTCATCGAATAATGGATTGTTTTGATCAATATTAGTTAAAATCATCGGACGGAAGAAAGCACCAGAACTTTCAATTTCGGGATATTGATAGGCAACTTCTGCTCCATGTTCAATTCCTTTTTTGGTTTGCGCTGCTAACTTATCAGCAGCTTTTTGAGAATTCATTGGTGCGAGACTAGTTTCTTTATCTAAAGGATTACCGGGTTTAAGACTAGCGAAAGTGTGCTGCAAAATATTCATCACTTCATCGTAGCGTGATTCGACGACGATGATTCGTTTAGAAGAAGTGCAGACTTGACCACAGTTATAAGTTCTAGCGTCACTTAATACATTTTTTAATATCGTAGAATCGGCATCAGCTAAAACTATAAATGGGTCATTTCCACCTAATTCCATTGTCGATTTTTTAATATTTTTACCAGCTGCTTCGGCAACGCTGCTTCCGCCACGTTCTGAACCTGTAACAGCAACTCCTTGAACGCGCTTGTCAGCAATTACATCACCAATTTGGGCATAAGATAAAAATAAGTTTTGCAAACTTGCTTTTGGAGCGCCTGCTTCTTGAATAATTTTTTCTGTTAATTGAGCTGAAGCTGGGACATTGTGTGCATGTTTTAAGATAATTGGATTTCCAACCATGAAGTTAGGAGCAAATACTCTAATTACCTGATAGAGTGGGAAGTTCCAAGGCTCGCAAGCCATGATAATACCTGTTGATTGTTTTAGGTAATAAGCCGTCCCTAAGGTTGTTTCTAATGGAGTAGGCTCTAACATTTTAGGAGCTTTTTCAGCATAGTAATTACAAATGCTGATACATAAGTCTACTTCTTCAAGTGATTCATGATATAGCTTTCCCATTTCTAAAGTCATAGTTTTAGCCATCTCTTCACGATGCTTTTTGAAAGTATTGGCTATTTGATGAAGTAATTGACTTCTAGTAGCAGGAAGCTGACTACGCCAAGTCAAGTATAATTTTTCTCCAGCAGCAAGTGCTTGTTCAATTTCTTCTTGAGTAGCATCGGGGTAACTCTTAATCAGCTGATTAGTATACGGATTAATAGATTCATATTTAGACATAAAATTTCCTCTTTCCAATATATTTCATTATAAAGCGCTTTCTTGCAGATGTATATAAAAATCACTTCTTTTTAGTAAGATATAAAAGAAGTGATTTAGTTTAAGCTAGTTTACTAATTTTTTCTAATAATACATGATTATTGTTGAGACGGGCAAAAGCGGCTGAATCGTTTAAATATTGAGTAGTCCTTTGTTGTGAGCCATTTTCTGCAATATTATTTTGAGCTAATTGAAAAAGTATGCGAGCAGTAAAATAAATTACATGCCGTTTTTTGCATAAGTCATATCCCATCTCTAATAGTTTGTTAGATTGTCCATAATCCTGGTTTCGACCATAAAATTCCCCGCCGTTACACAAAATAGAAAGAAATTGTAGTAACGAATCTTCATCTTCAAGCTGAACATTGGATATTGAAGAGAGAATGATGTCATAGTAATGGCGAGCTTTTTCAACATCATTTTGTAAATCATAAACTTGACTACAACCTTTAAGTGCAAGAAGATGGTAAATCTTATTCTGTTTTGACAAGTGTGCATCAAGAATTGTATTGAAGTAATACAAAGCATCAGTCTCAGCATGATCAAGATTTAAGGCAAGAAGCCCACGTAGATAGTAATAATGAAGGATGTCTTCTTGCCGTGTTAATCCATCTTTATTAATGCTAGCTAAAAGTTGAGCTACTTTTGGAAAATCAAGCTGAATGACAGCAAAATCGGCTTCAAATAGTTTATGAGATGTTTTTTTATTAGAATCTACATCCATAATATCTGCTACGTTAATATTCAAACGGTCGCAAAGACTATTTAAAATTTTTAAAGACGGAATACGACCATTATTTTCAAATTTACTTAATGTAGATTGAGTACAAATACCATTGCATAATTCAGTCTGCGATAAACCTAATTTTTTGCGAATGGAAATAAATTTGTTAATATTAATCATTCTTTTACTCCTTGATTGTCTGAAAAAGAAAATCTAAAGATTCATCCAAGTAGTCCTTGGCATAGTCCATTGCATGACGATGACCTTTGATGATCAATAATTCAATTTCGTGATCATGATTAGCTAAAAAGTCGACAAATTTTAAGATTCCATCTAATGGAACAAGTTCATGAGCAGAATTGATCATTTTTAAGCGTCCTAAATTGTTAAGATCATAATTTTCTGCATCCATTTGTTTGTAAATAGCTTGATCATCTTTACCCGCGTATGTCAATACAAAGAACTTATAAAATGATTCAAAAATATCATGTAAATTAGTGAGCTTTAATTCGTTCGCTCCATATCTTGAAGGTATAACGTTTGGATGAGTTTTCATCCAATTAGAGAAGTCTACAGATGCTGACCAAGTTACAGTAGGAAAACCATATATTCCGGCAAGGTAGATAGCCAAAGTACCACCAACACTGGCACCAATTTGTACGATATTTTGTTGATCATCTTCATCGGTATATTTTGACTCTAGTAACCACTTCACAAATTTTTTACTGTCTTGATGAGCAGCCGGAAAAGTAGAGGCAGGAGCTAAGCGATAGTCAGGGATAAGAGTCATAAAGCCTGCATTTGCTAATCTTATCCCAAGATTCTTAACATCATTTTTTGAGCCAGCAAACCATCCTCCGCCATGCCAAAAGATTAGAATTTTAGTTTGTGAATTAGTATTGTTAGGAAAATAAATGTCTGTCTTCAAATTGTTGTTTTCGTCGTAAATTATGTCTTTTTTTATAACAACCATAATTAAGCCTCTTAGTTATTTTTTAACACACTAATATTATAGAATAAATGTCAACGATAAGTCATATCTTATTCATCCTATATTTAAGTTTATTTCATCGGTTAAGGCGCCTATTTTGTTTTGTTTTTGTTATCATTAATTTAACATACCAAGGAGGGCAGAAAAATGTCTACTAAAACGAGTCATAAATTAATCAATATTTTGACGATTGTTACTACAATTATCCTAGTTTTACTAAGTATTTATTGGTATAGGCTAGGCATTTTTACAAGCCAGGAAAAAATGAAGGCTTATTTGGCAAATAAGCAGATCATTGGTCCCTTGATTTTTACTTTAATTCAAATAATTCAAGTTGTTATTCCTATTATTCCAGGTGGAGTTTCATTACTGGGTGGAGTGATATTTTTTGGACCAATCTGGGGATTTATTTATAACTATGTAGGAATTTGTCTAGGTTCGATCATTTTATTCTTTTTGGCTAGACATTATGGACGCCCATTTATTTTGCATTTGGTTTCTGAAAAAACATATGAAAAATACATGAAGTGGACAGCAAATCAGAAGAAATTCAATTGGTTCTTTGCTTTGTGTATTATTGCACCAATGGCGCCAGATGATATTCTTTGTATGATTGCTGGGTTAACTGAAATGAAATTTTCAACATATTTATGGATAATTTTATTAGGAAAACCTTGGACAATTGCAGCTTATAGTTTGGGATTAGTTTATGGTGCCAAATGGTTATTAAAGTTAGTAGGCAAGTAATGCTTGAAAGTAAACGAATTATTTTAAGAAAAATTGAGACAAATGATGCGCCCACCTTACTCAAGTGGGGTCAAGATAGTGTGTATCATAAAAGCGCTGGTTATCAATATCTGGAAGATTTAAGTGCTGCTCAAAAAAGCATTGGTCAATATAGGGAAAGGCCCTATAGTTACGGAATAGTATTGAAAGAAAGTGGCCGCTTAATAGGATTAGTTGAATTATATGAACGTGGATTAGATGAATATAATGGCTTATTGATGACAAAAGACTTAGGTTTTTTATTAGATAAAAATTATTGGCATCGAGGATTAATGACAGAGGCTTTGCAGCTAATAATCAATTTTGCTTTTGAAAAATTGCACCAAAATCAAATTTGGGCCGGGACTTTTGTTTCTAATGAAAACTCACAAAGATTACTAAAAAAATTAGGTTTTAGATATGTTTATACAACTGATTATTCAATGGTTTCTTCGCTTTTTAATTATCAAGAAAAATATTATTTGTTAACACCACAGGATTGGCATGATATAATGCAGATAAACATGAAATCCTAAGACTAATTTCAGAGAGCTCATGGTTGGTGTAAATGAGTAGAAAGTCGTTTCCAGATTTCGATTATTGGGTAGGTAATTCTACACGGTTAGCACCGTTATCGCTTTTTGAGTGTGGTATTTTTAACCAAATTTGGGTGGTACCGCGAACCGTGTAAGTCGATTCGTCCCAGTGAGAGGGATGAATTGGCTTTTTTTATTTTAAGGAGGAAATATGTTAGACATAAAGGTAATTCGAGAGAATTTAGACTGGTCAAAGAAGAAATTAGCTACACGTGGAATAAAGCCAGAAGAACTAGATAAATTAGTGGCTATTGATAAAGAAAGACGTGAAGCTTTAACTAAAAGTGAGCAATTAAAGCAAAAGCGTAATGAAGTATCCGATCAAATTGCGCAAGCTAAGCGTAATAAAGAAGACGCAAGTGATGCTATTAAGGCAATGCGTGAAGTTGGAAAAGAAATTAAGGATTTAGATAAAGAAGTAGAAGACCTTACCCAAAAACAAAAGTATATTTTACTTCGTTTACCTAACTTCCCAGCAGATTCAGATCCTATTGGACCAGATGAAAGCTATAACGAAGAAGTTCGTAAATGGAATGAACCAACTAAGTTTGATTTTGAACCAAAGCCTCACTGGGAAATTGGTACTGAATTAAATATCTTAGACTGGGATACTGCTGCTAAAGTTTCAGGTGCTCGTTTTGTTTACTATAAAGGTGCAGGTGCATTACTTGAACGTGCAGTTTCAAATTTCTTCTTAGATGAAAATACTAAAGATGGTTATACTGAAGTGATTCCACCATATTTAGTAAATGATGCTTCTATGCAAGGAACTGGTCAATTTCCTAAATTTACCGAGGATGTTTATACCATTGTTGATAATGATGATCCTGACAAGCCACGTGATCTAACTTTGATTCCAACTGCAGAGGTTCCATTAGTTAACTACTTCCGCGGTAAGATTTTAGATGCAAAGCAATTACCAATTAATGTTACTGCATTCTCTCCTGCGTTTAGAAGTGAAGCGGGATCTGCAGGACGTGATACGCGTGGATTAATTAGAATGCACGAATTTAGAAAAGTTGAAATGGTAAAAATTGTTGATGAAGACAGTTCGTGGGATGAATTGGAAAAATTAACGCATAATGCTGAACATTTACTTCAAAAGCTCGGCTTACCATATCATGTTGTTGCTCTTTCAACTGGGGATGCAAGTTTTACTAGTGCTAAAACTTATGACCTTGAAGTATGGATGCCAGCTCAAGATAAATATCGTGAAATTTCAAGCTGTTCAAACTGTACGGATTTCCAAGCTCGTCGTAGCTTAATTCGTTATCGTGATGAAAATGGAAAGCTTCATCTTGCTCATACTTTGAATGGATCAGGTTTAGCTGTAGGTAGAACTGTAGCAGCTATTTTAGAAAATTATCAAAATGAAGATGGAACTGTAGATGTACCTGAAGCATTACAACCATACATGCATGGTATGAAAGTAATTACTAAAGAACCAAAATTTGGTGAATAAAAGTTAAATATAAAAGAAAATGGTATTCAAACATCAAAAGATGTGGGAATACCATTTTTTATTTAATATAGAGTAAGATAGCACTAGATTAGCAGTCTGAAAAAATATTGCTAATTTTTAGAAAAAAGGGGTTGACGAAAAGGAGAAAAGTCTGTAAAGTAATACATGCTGTTTGAGGCAAGCAAGAAGCAGAGCGAGGAAGCAAAGCGAGAAGCTTGTCAAGAGAGCAGAAAGATGATAATATTATAAAGCTGTCATTTGAGAGAGATGAGAAAGAGGAAAAAAGACTTGTCAAAACTCAAGAGGCATGATATAATATAAAAGTTGTCACACGGCAACGGTAGTACCTTGAAAACCGAACAAAGTTTCGCTGAAAGTGTGCGGGATATAAAAATCCCAAACAAAAGCGAAGTCAATTCGCAAGCAATAAATTTGAGATAACTCAAAGAAAGTTTTAGAGCTAAACGATAAAAAGCTCATTTTCAAGAAGGAAAATGAGAGTTTGATCCTGGCTCAGGACGAACGCTGGCGGCGTGCCTAATACATGCAAGTCGAGCGAGCTTGCCTAGATGAATTTGGTGCTTGCACCAAATGAAACTAGATACAAGCGAGCGGCGGACGGGTGAGTAACACGTGGGTAACCTGCCCAAGAGACTGGGATAACACCTGGAAACAGATGCTAATACCGGATAACAACACTAGACGCATGTCTAGAGTTTAAAAGATGGTTCTGCTATCACTCTTGGATGGACCTGCGGTGCATTAGCTAGTTGGTAAGGTAACGGCTTACCAAGGCAATGATGCATAGCCGAGTTGAGAGACTGATCGGCCACATTGGGACTGAGACACGGCCCAAACTCCTACGGGAGGCAGCAGTAGGGAATCTTCCACAATGGACGCAAGTCTGATGGAGCAACGCCGCGTGAGTGAAGAAGGGTTTCGGCTCGTAAAGCTCTGTTGGTAGTGAAGAAAGATAGAGGTAGTAACTGGCCTTTATTTGACGGTAATTACTTAGAAAGTCACGGCTAACTACGTGCCAGCAGCCGCGGTAATACGTAGGTGGCAAGCGTTGTCCGGATTTATTGGGCGTAAAGCGAGTGCAGGCGGTTCAATAAGTCTGATGTGAAAGCCTTCGGCTCAACCGGAGAATTGCATCAGAAACTGTTGAACTTGAGTGCAGAAGAGGAGAGTGGAACTCCATGTGTAGCGGTGGAATGCGTAGATATATGGAAGAACACCAGTGGCGAAGGCGGCTCTCTGGTCTGCAACTGACGCTGAGGCTCGAAAGCATGGGTAGCGAACAGGATTAGATACCCTGGTAGTCCATGCCGTAAACGATGAGTGCTAAGTGTTGGGAGGTTTCCGCCTCTCAGTGCTGCAGCTAACGCATTAAGCACTCCGCCTGGGGAGTACGACCGCAAGGTTGAAACTCAAAGGAATTGACGGGGGCCCGCACAAGCGGTGGAGCATGTGGTTTAATTCGAAGCAACGCGAAGAACCTTACCAGGTCTTGACATCCAGTGCAAACCTAAGAGATTAGGAGTTCCCTTCGGGGACGCTGAGACAGGTGGTGCATGGCTGTCGTCAGCTCGTGTCGTGAGATGTTGGGTTAAGTCCCGCAACGAGCGCAACCCTTGTCATTAGTTGCCATCATTAAGTTGGGCACTCTAATGAGACTGCCGGTGACAAACCGGAGGAAGGTGGGGATGACGTCAAGTCATCATGCCCCTTATGACCTGGGCTACACACGTGCTACAATGGACGGTACAACGAGAAGCGAACCTGCGAAGGCAAGCGGATCTCTGAAAGCCGTTCTCAGTTCGGACTGTAGGCTGCAACTCGCCTACACGAAGCTGGAATCGCTAGTAATCGCGGATCAGCACGCCGCGGTGAATACGTTCCCGGGCCTTGTACACACCGCCCGTCACACCATGAGAGTCTGTAACACCCAAAGCCGGTGGGATAACCTTTATAGGAGTCAGCCGTCTAAGGTAGGACAGATGATTAGGGTGAAGTCGTAACAAGGTAGCCGTAGGAGAACCTGCGGCTGGATCACCTCCTTTCTAAGGAAGGCGAAAGATGATGGAGAGTGCGAGAGCACTAAAGAGAAGTCATCGAGAAAGCCAAGCGGAAGCACACTGAGAAACTTTGTTTAGTTTTGAGGGTAATACCTCAGAGAGCTAGTACATTGAAAACTGAATATAATCTAAAGCAAAAAACCGAGACAATCGAAAAAACAGATTGAAGAGCGACCGAGAAGAGAGAGAAACTCAACTTGAAATAGGTCAAGTAGAAAAGGGCGCATGGTGAATGCCTAGGCACTAGAAGCCGATGAAGGACGTGACGAACCACGAAAGGCTTCGGGGAGCAGTAAGTAAGCGATGATCCGGAGATATCCGAATGGGGGAACCCAATACCGCGAGGTATTATCAAGAGCTGTTAAGGCTGTTGAAGGAAGACGCAGTGAACTGAAACATCTAAGTAGCTGCAGGAAGAGAAAGAAAAATCGATTTCCCAAGTAGCGGCGAGCGAACAGGAAAGAGCCCAAACCAGCTGGCTTGCCAGTTGGGGTAGTAGGACTGCAATAAAGTACTTGAAGCGATAGCAGAATTATCTGGAAAGATAAGCCAGAGAGGGTGAGAGCCCCGTAAGCGAAATTGCAGAGAGACTTAGCAGGATCCTGAGTAGGTCGGAACACGAGGAATCCCGATTGAAACCGCGAGGACCATCTCGCAAGGCTAAATACTAACTAGTGACCGATAGTGAACCAGTACCGTGAGGGAAAGGTGAAAAGAACCCCGGAAGGGGAGTGAAAGAGAACCTGAAACCGTGTGCCTACAAGTAGTCAAAGCACATTAAAGTGTAATGGCGTGCCTTTTGTAGAATGAACCGGCGAGTTACGTTATGGTGCAAGGTTAAGTCAGAAAAGACGGAGCCGGAGCGAAAGCGAGTCTGAAGAGGGCGAGAGAGTATCATGACGTAGACCCGAAACCAAGTGACCTACCCATGACCAGGTTGAAGGCGTGGTAAAACACGCTGGAGGACCGAACCCACGTGAGTTAAAAATCGCGGGGATGAGTTGTGGGTAGCGGTGAAATTCCAAACGAACTTGGAGATAGCTGGTTCTCTCCGAAATAGCTTTAGGGCTAGCCTCGTGTGAATGATAATGGAGGTAGAGCGCTGTTTGGACTAGGGGCCCGTCAGGGGTTACTGAATCCAGATAAACTCCGAATGCCAGATATCAATGCACGGGAGTCAGACTGCGAGTGATAAGATCCGTAGTCGAAAGGGAAACAGCCCAGATCACCAGTTAAGGTCCCCAAATCTATGCTAAGTGGAAAAGGATGTGGAGTTGCGTAGACAACTAGGATGTTGGCTTAGAAGCAGCCACCATTTAAAGAGTGCGTAATAGCTCACTAGTCGAGTGACGCTGCGCCGAAAATGTACCGGGGCTAAGCATAGTACCGAAACTGTGGATGCATATCAAAGGATATGCGTGGTAGGAGAGCGTTCTAAGTGCGGAGAAGTTAGATCGAGAGGACTAATGGAGCGCTTAGAAGTGAGAATGCCGGTATGAGTAGCGAAAGATAGGTGAGAATCCTATCCGCCGAAAGACTAAGGTTTCCTGGGGCAGGCTCGTCCGCCCAGGGTAAGTCGGGACCTAAGGTAAGGCCGAGAGGCGTAGCCGATGGACAACAGGTAGAGATTCCTGTACTGAAATTGTTCGATAAGAGCAAAGGAGGGACGCAGGAGGCTAATGACGCATGTAGCTGGAAAAACATGTGCAAGCAGTAAGAAAAAAGATGAGTCAAATGCTTATTTTTAGATTTCAAGCTGTGACGCGGAGTGAAATCAAAGTAGCGAAGGTCATGATGTCACACTGCCAAGAAAAGCTTCTAGCCAGAGCAATTTTACCCGTACCGCAAACCGACACAGGTAGTCGAGTGGAGAACACTCAGGTGAGCGAGAGAACTCTCGTTAAGGAACTCGGCAAAATGACCCCGTAACTTCGGGAGAAGGGGTGCTGATGGTAAAAGATCAGCCGCAGTGAATAGGCCCAAACAACTGTTTATCAAAAACACAGGTATCTGCAAAATCGTAAGATGACGTATAGGTGCTGACACCTGCCCGGTGCTGGAAGGTTAAGAGGAGAGCTTAGCGTAAGCGAAGGTTTGAATTGAAGCCCCAGTAAACGGCGGCCGTAACTATAACGGTCCTAAGGTAGCGAAATTCCTTGTCGGGTAAGTTCCGACCTGCACGAAAGGTGTAATGATTTGGGCACTGTCTCAACGAGAGACTCGGTGAAATTATAATACCCGTGAAGATGCGGGTTACCCGCGACAGGACGGAAAGACCCCATGGAGCTTTACTGTAGCTTGATATTGAGTATTTGTTAAACATGTACAGGATAGGTAGGAGCCAGAGAAAGTAGGACGCTAGTCTTACTGGAGGCAATGTTGGGATACTACCCTTGTTTGATGGATCCTCTAACTCGCAGAGCTGAGCGTTCTGGAGGACAGTGTCAGGTGGGCAGTTTGACTGGGGCGGTCGCCTCCTAAAATGTAACGGAGGCGCCCAAAGGTTCCCTCAGAATGGTTGGAAATCATTCGCAGAGTGTAAAGGTATAAGGGAGCTTGACTGCGAGAGGTACACCTCGAGCAGGGACGAAAGTCGGGCTTAGTGATCTGGTGGTACTGCATGGAAAGGCCATCACTCAACGGATAAAAGCTACCCTGGGGATAACAGGCTTATCTCCCCCAAGAGTTCACATCGACGGGGAGGTTTGGCACCTCGATGTCGGCTCGTCGCATCCTGGGGCTGAAGTCGGTCCCAAGGGTTGGGCTGTTCGCCCATTAAAGCGGCACGCGAGCTGGGTTCAGAACGTCGTGAGACAGTTCGGTCCCTATCCGTCGTGGGCGTAGGAAATTTGAGAGGAGCTGTCCTTAGTACGAGAGGACCGGGATGGACATACCGCTGGTGTACCAGTTGTCTTGCCAAAGGCATCGCTGGGTAGCTATGTATGGAAGGGATAAGCGCTGAAAGCATCTAAGCGCGAAGCCCCCCTCAAGATGAGATTTCCGATGCGCAAGCAGTAAGACACCTTAAAGACGATGAGGTAGATAGGCTAGGAGTGGAAGCATGGCGATATGTGGAGCGGACTAGTACTAATCAGTCGAGCACTTGACCAAAGCTCAAAGGTTTAGAGCGGAAGATTATATTCAGTTTTGAGTGTAAAAGCTCAGAAAGAGTACGGTGGCGATGGCAAGAAGGATACACCTGTTCCCATGCCGAACACAGAAGTTAAGCTTCTTAACGCCGAGAGTAGTTGGTGGGAAACTGCCTGCGAGGGTAGGCAGTCGCCGTGCTAAATGGAGGATTAGCTCAGCTGGGAGAGCATCTGCCTTACAAGCAGGAGGTCACAGGTTCGAGCCCTGTATCCTCCATTGAGTCGTTAGCTCAGTTGGTAGAGCATCTGACTTTTAATCAGAGGGTCGGCAGTTCGAGCCTGCCACGACTCATTGGCCCAGAAAAACTCAAGCGGGTGTGGCGGAATTGGCAGACGCGCTAGATTTAGGTTCTAGTGTTTTCGGACGTGTGGGTTCAAGTCCCACCACCCGTACCATGCCGATTTAGCTCAGTTGGTAGAGCATCTGTCTTGTAAACAGGGGGTCGAAGGTTCGAGTCCTTTAATCGGCATAAAAATTGAATAAAAAAATGCGGAAGTAGTTCAGTGGTAGAACATCACCTTGCCATGGTGGGGGTCGCGGGTTCGAATCCCGTCTTCCGCTTATCATTATCATGCCGGGGTGGCGGAACTGGCAGACGCACGGGACTTAAAATCCCGCGGTTGGTGACAACCGTACCGGTTCGATTCCGGTCCTCGGCATATAATGATGCACCCTTAGCGCAACTGGATAGAGTGTCTGACTACGAATCAGAAGGTTGAAGGTTCAAATCCTTCAGGGTGCACACTTCGGGAAGTGGCTCAGTTTGGTAGAGCACCTGGTTTGGGACCAGGGGGTCGCAGGTTCGAATCCTGTCTTCCCGATTGTAGCTTAAACAGGAAGTTACAGGATGGCGGTGTAGCTCAGCTGGCTAGAGCGTCCGGTTCATACCCGGGAGGTCGAGGGTTCGATCCCCCCCGCCGCTATAGAGGTAAGCTTGGACCTTTAGCTCAGTTGGTTAGAGCAGACGGCTCATAACCGTCGGGTCGTAGGTTCGAGTCCTACAAGGTCCATAGGATCTTGGCTTTTTTTATATAAAAACATCGCGGGATGGAGCAGTCTGGTAGCTCGTCGGGCTCATAACCCGAAGGTCATAGGTTCAAATCCTGTTCCCGCAATATGGTCCCTTGGTGTAGGGGTTATCACGCCTCCCTGTCACGGAGGAGATCACCGGTCCGAATCCGGTAGGGACCGTAATGGCGCGATAGCTCAGTTGGTAGAGCAAAGGATTGAAGCTCCTTGTGTCGGCGGTTCGATTCCGTCTCGCGCCATTAGGAAGCAAGAAGTTGCGGGTATAGTTTAGTGGTAAAACGAAAGCCTTCCAAGCTTTAGTCGCGAGTCCGATTCTCGTTACCCGCTTCAAAGGAAAAGGGGCCTATAGCTCAGCTGGTTAGAGCGCACGCCTGATAAGCGTGAGGTCGATGGTTCAAGTCCATTTAGGCCCATTGGAGATTTACTCAAGTGGCTGAAGAGGCGCCCCTGCTAAGGGTGTAGGTCGGTTTATACCGGCGCGAGGGTTCGAATCTCTCAATCTCCGCTTTGAATTAAGCACATTGGAATATTCCAATGTGCTTTTTTATGTGCTAAGAAAAAGTAGTTATTCAGTATGATAGTAGCGTTTTTATAATAAGAAAAAATTCGCTTATCAAAGAGATTTTACAAATTTTGAGCACATTTATCTTGAAAGCTAAAAAACAACTCTAAATTAGTTATATATGTCTATTTAAGAGTATATTAATAAGTAGTTTAGATCTTATTAAGGGTTTTGCAGGAAAAATGTGATTTTTAACTAATCTTAGATTTTTGCTCAAAAGAAAAATCCTACTAAATCAAGGCTATTATCAGTCTCAAGATTTAGTAAGATTTTTCAATTTATTTATTTTTGGTTTTTAAATCTTTAAGTAATCGAATAATTTCATTATTTTGCTTAATTAAGATCCAGTTTTGTAGCTTTAAAGTCTCTTCAGGTGAAACTCCGTCCATTAAATCACTTTGAGCAGTTTTATGGAGAAGAGATATATAGGACGGTTCGACATGTTTAATTTCGTGTTCGGCCAAATATTTATTGGTCAAATTATCTATATACTCATTAACTTGATTAGCGTCTTTTTCAATTAATTCTTCTTTTTGCCAGGGTGTTAATTTCGCGTGATCTTCGCAAATTAAGTTTCCGTCAGCGAGTTTTAATAGTTTTTTGCTGTTTTTATTGTCAATAATACATTTGTTACTAGACATAACGTACCTCCATATACGCTAAGTGTAGCACCTTTATTAAGCGATAGAGAGTAAAAATGCAATAAAAGAAAAAAAGTTCAAATTAGGGGTTGCATCAACTGGGTGTTTTTAGTAATATAGTTATTGCTGATGCGGAAGGTAATACAAAGCAACGCATCAAAAAATAAAAACTTGTTGACATTGCTTTATAAATAGAGTATGATTAATAAGTACGTTAAAAAACGACCCGTTGGTCAAGTGGTTAAGACACCGCCCTTTCACGGCGGTAACATGAGTTCAAATCTCGTACGGGTCATTACCATATTAAAGATGGTATAAATGGAGGATTACCCAAGTCCGGCTGAAGGGAACGGTCTTGAAAACCGTCAGGCGGGTTCTGCCCGCGCGTGGGTCCGAATCCCACATCCTCCTTAATCATCGCGGGATGGAGCAGTCTGGTAGCTCGTCGGGCTCATAACCCGAAGGTCATAGGTTCAAATCCTATTCCCGCAATATGGTCCCTTAGTGTAGTGGTTATCACGCCTCCCTGTCACGGAGGAGATCACCGGTCCGAATCCGGTAGGGACCGTAATGGCTCGATAGCTCAGTTGGTAGAGCAAAGGATTGAAGCTCCTTGTGTCGGCGGTTCGATTCCGTCTCGCGCCATTCTGGAGGCCTAGCGAAGTGGCTAAACGCGGCGGTCTGTAAAACCGCTCTCTCTGAGTTCGGTGGTTCGAATCCACTGGCCTCCATTTAAATAGGGATATCGTATAAAGGTAGTACATCGGTCTCCAAAACCGCTAGTGTGGGTTCAATTCCTACTATCCCTGTTTTTAATATTATGGCGGAATTGGTGAAGTGGTTAACACACCGGTTTGTGGATCCGGCATGCGTGGGTTCGATCCCCACATTCCGCCCTAACATTGGGATATAGCCAAGTGGTAAGGCAATGGACTTTGACTTCATCATGCGTTGGTTCGAATCCAACTATCCCAATTTGTTAATGATCAGAGGTTGGCGGTGTAGCCAAGTGGTAAGGCACGGGTCTGCAAAACCCTAATCATCGGTTCAAATCCGATCACCGCCTTCGCCTGAATTTCCTGATTAATTTCATTTATGGCGGTGTGGCGGAATTGGCAGACGCGTCAGACTCAAAATCTGGTGTCCCCTGGGACGTATCGGTTCGACCCCGATCACCGCTATTTATTCAGACATTCTGGCAAAAAGACGTGAGTTAGTTCTCGCGTCTTTTTTTTATCCAAAATTGCAACTCCTTTCTACTAACTTTATAATGGTCTTTAATGGAGGTATTTTACATGAATATTGGGCTATTTACCGATACTTATTTTCCTCAGCTTTCTGGGGTAGCAACTTCAATCCAAACATTGAAGAATGCTCTTGAAAAAAATGGACACTCTGTCTTTATTTTTACTACAACAGATCCTCATTTGGGTAAAGGAACTATTGAACCTAATGTTTTTAGAGTTAGTAGCGTTCCTTTTGTTTCTTTTACTGATAGGAGAATAGCGTTTCGAGGACTTTTTCAAGCTACCAAAATCGCTAAGGAAGTAAAGCTTGATATTGTTCATACACAAACAGAATTTTCAATGGGGATGATTGGAAAATATGTTGCACATTCTTTAAGTATTCCCGCTATTCATACGTACCATACTATGTACGAAGATTATTTGCACTACGTTTTAAATGGACATTTACTGAAGCCATATCATGTAAAACAATTTACCAAAGCTTATTTGCATAATATGGATGGAGTAGTTGCTCCCAGTGAACGCGTTAAAGAAACTTTAACACGATATGGAGTTACCATACCTATGCGAATAATTCCGACGGGGGTAGATTTGACTGCTATTAATGAAAATCCACGACGAGATGTAAGGAAAGAATTAGGAATAGATTCGAATGAGAAAGTTATTCTTACTCTGAGTCGTGTAGCTGCGGAAAAGAAAATAGATCAAATTCTGGATGTTTTGCCCACAGTTTTAGAAAGTGAACCAAATGTAAAATTTGTAATTGCTGGGGATGGCCCAGATGTGCAGCCTTTAAAAGATCAAGTTGCTAGACTTTCGTTAGAGGACTATGTTATTTTCGCTGGTAGTGTTGAGCACAGTGACGTAGGAAATTATTATAGAATGGCAGATTTATTTGTATCAGCTAGCGATACTGAAACGCAGGGCTTGACATATATTGAGGCTCTAGCTGCTGGTACTAAATGCGTTGTCTATAGTACTGATTATACTGAGCATGTTTTTGATAATAAGGAGCTTGGGAGTACATTCACAACAAAAAATGAAATGACGAATGAAATCATTGATTATTTAAAAGCAAATCACTTCACTATTCCTAAAAATCTAAAAGAGAAAAAGTTAATAGACGTGTCAGCAGATACGTTTGCACATAAAATAGAAGATTTTTATCAAGAAGCAATTCAAAATAAACAAAAGACTGAGGTAAATTATGATTAGAATTAATATGTTTTCTCAAGCTGACTCTGTTCAAGGTCAAGGCGTGGGATCAGCGTATAAAGAGCTAATTCGTTTACTTAGAACAAGATTAGTAGATGAATTTTATGTAACTATCAATAAATATGGAACAAGTGATTTAACACATTATCATACAATTAATCCTACATATTTTGCTAACAGTTTTTTGCCTAGTCGAGGTAGGAAAATTGGATATGTACATTTTTTACCGGAAACCTTAGAAGGTTCTGTTAAATTACCCGAGCCTGTAAAAAGTATTTTTTATAAATATGTAATCGATTTTTATAAAAGGATGGATCAAATAGTAGTAGTTAATCCAATTTTTATTGATAAACTAGTAAAATACGGTATTAATGAAAAAAAGGTAAAATATATACCTAATTTTGTAGCTAAAAGTGAATTTTATGAGCAAAGTCAAGTTCAAAAAAATGCATTTAGAAATAAATTGAATATTCCTTTGGATAAGTTTGTAATTGTCGGAGATGGACAAGTTCAAGAAAGAAAAGGCGTAGATGATTTCGTTAAATTAGCCGAAGCAAATCCAAGTATTCAATTTATTTGGGCTGGTGGCTTTTCATTTGGAAAAATGACGGATGGATATGCACACTTTAAGAAATTAATTGATAATCCACCTAAGAATTTAAAATTTACAGGAATTGTGCCACGAGAAGAATTAGTCAGTTATTTAAATATTGCTGACTTATTCTTATTGCCATCTTTCGATGAACTGTTTCCAATGTCTGTTTTAGAGGCATTTTCATGTAATACTCCTGTATTATTGCGTGACTTGGACTTATATCAAGCTATTATTGATGGATATTATATGAAAGGTAGAAATTTTGAAGAGTTAAATTCTCAAATTAAATCTGTAGTATCCAATCCCGAAAAATTGAAAAAATATCAAAAATTGTCTGCTGAAGCAAGTCAAGAGTATTCAGAAGACCATCTCGCTAAAATCTGGTATGACTTTTATATGGAGCAGTATGAAATTGGTAGAAAGTTAGGGCAAATTAAGTAATGAACAAAAAACATTTTATTGGAATGCTAATTGTTCTTCTAATTAGTGGTTTCGTTATTTGGCAAGAACTAAGAAAAACGCCAGTTAAAGCATTATGGGGAGCTAGCAAGAAATTAAATATAAACTTTTTATTACTAGTTCTTTTGGTAATGGTTTTATCTTATGCCTGTGAAGCTGCAATTATTTGGATTTTAGAACATAAAAAAGGAGAGCCTCATCGCTCCGCATGGTCTTTTTTCAGAATTCCAATTATTCAAGCACTTTTTAATGCCATAACACCTTTATCTACTGGGGGTCAGCCTTCACAATTAGTAGCAATGATTCAAATGGGAATAGAAGGTGGCCGTGCTACTTCAATTTTATTGATGAAATTTATTATTTATCAGATTTGTGTTTTGTTTGCTTATGTTTCAACAATTATTTTTGGTTTCCATATGGTGATAACCAAGTTTTCAGGGTTAGCATTGTTTATCTTAATTGGTTTTATTCTTCATGTTAGTTCAATAATATTTTTATTAGCTATTATGTTTGCTTACCGCTGGACAAAAAGCGCGACTAATTGGCTGATGAATCTATTAGAAAGATTCATGAACAAAAATACTGTTGAAAAATGGCGTAAAAATACTATGGAAAAAATTGAAACTTTTTATGCAGAAGGTCAAAATTTAAAACGCGAAAAGAAAAAATTACTTGGTGCAAGTATTTTGACTATTGGACAATTGCTGTGCTTTTATTCAATTCCATATTTAATTCTGTTAGCTTTAAATTTAACGCCTTCTTGGTTAGAAGTGACACAGATGAATATCATGATTATTATGTTTATGGCAATTGTTCCAATTCCAGGTGCGTCAGGTGGAGCTGAATTTAGCTTTCAGACTTTATTTACTACCTTTATTCATTCAAATATATTATTAACCTTAGGGATGTTTTTGTGGCGCTTTACCACTTACTTTTTTGGAATGATTCTAGGAATATTTGGTTGGTTGTTTAAGCCAAAGAAAATAAGAAGTCATTAAAATTCCTTAAATTTACTATTTTAATTTATCAAAACTATTTTTTAGTAGTAATATCATGAAAGAACAAAGTTGAGGAGGACTTAAATGGGACGCCTAAAAGCATCATATAATTGGCTAACTAAAACTAAATTAGGCTTTTTTACTGTAGTTGTTGTATTTTTCTGGGTTAAAACATATTTAACTTACATAACTAAGTTTAATCTAGGAGTAGTGGGCCCAATGCAGAAGTTTTTGCTATTGATTAATCCACTACCAACAGCCATGCTATTAATTGGAATCGGATTATTTTTTAAGGGTAGAAAGTCATATTGGATTATGGTCATAATTGATTTCCTATTGTCTTTGTGGCTATTTTCGAATATTTTGTATTATCGAGAATTTTCTGATTTCTTATCTACATCCATTATTAAAACTTCAGGATCTACGTCAGATAATTTGGGAAAGAGTATTGCTGGAATTACTAAAGGTACTGATTTTTTAGTATTTTTGGATGTAGTTATTATTGTTTTATTAATAGCTTTTAAAGTTTTTAAAATTGATGTTCGTCGTTTAAAGCTAAAGATATCTCTTCTAATTGAAGGGTTAGCTGTAGTATTGATTGGAACAAATCTAACTATGGCGCAAAAAGACAGACCTGGTTTGCTCACAAGGACTTTTGATAATAATTATATTGTCAAATATCTAGGTTTAAATTCTTTTGCTGTTTATGATGGTGTAAAAACAGCTCAAAGTAATGCGATTATGGCAAAAGCAAATCATAGTGACTTAAAAACTGTTCAATCTTATATTAAGAAGAACTATATTGCTCCGAACCCTGAATATTATGGTGTAGCTAAAAATAAAAATGTGTTGGTTATTCATTTAGAAAGTTTCCAGCAGTTTTTAATTGATTATAAGTGGCACGGAAAAGAAGTTA
This sequence comes from Lactobacillus paragasseri, assembly GCF_003584685.1. Lineage (NCBI taxonomy): Bacteria > Bacillati > Bacillota > Bacilli > Lactobacillales > Lactobacillaceae > Lactobacillus > Lactobacillus paragasseri. Next base: position 1,604,509 of record NZ_AP018549.1, on the reverse strand, counting down.
CTCCTAACTTAAATAAGCTATATCATGCAAATGATACAATTAGCTTCGATAATTTCTTTAATCAAGTAGGTCAAGGGAAAACATCAGATGCTGAAATGATGCTAGAAAATTCTATTTTTGGCTTACAATCAGGTTCAGCAATGTCAAGTTATGGAACGTCCAATACTTTTGAAAGTGCTCCAGCTATCTTAGGGCAACAAGCTGGTTATACGAGTGCGGTTATGCACGGTGGTGCAGGATCATTCTGGAATCGTGATAATGCTTATAAATCCTTTGGGTATGATTACTTTATGCCTTTATCTTATTATCAAAATAAGAAGGGGTATTATTTAGGGTATGGAATTAAAGATAAGCTCTTTTTTGATCAATCTATTAAGTACATAGAACATTTACCGCAACCATTTTATTTGAAGATGATTACTGTAACCAATCACTATCCGTATGATTTAGATAAGAAAAATCAGTCAATTGATAAAACAGATACTGGTGATAAAACAGTAGATGGGTATGTACAAACGGCCCACTATCTTGATGAAGCTATTGGAGAGCTTATGAGTTATCTTAAAAAGTCAGGATTGGAGAAGAATACTCTAATCATGCTGTATGGTGATCATTATGGAATTTCAGGAAATCACCATAAGGCTTCAGCACAATTGCTGAACAAAGATAGCTTTAATAATTTTGATAACTTACAATTTCAGCGTGTGCCTTTGATGTTCCATATGCCAGGACTTAAGGGTGGCATTAATCATACATATGGCGGAGAGATTGATGTTAGACCAACTTTATTTAACTTGTTGGGTATCAATGATCAGAATATGATTCAATTTGGACATAGTCTTTTAGCAAAAAATGCTCCACAAATTGTTGCTCAAAGAAATGGTGACTTTATTACGCCAAAATATAGTAAGGTGGAAGGAAGTTATTATTATACTAAATCGGGTAAGCGTGTAACTCATCCAAGTAAGAAGGTAAAAGCACAATTAGCTTCAATTTCTAATACGGTAACAACCGAGCTATCGCTGTCTGATCGAGTAATTACCGGTAATTTGCTTCGTTTCTATAAGCCGAATGGATTTAAATATGTAAAGAGAAAGAATTATTCTTATAAAAAGACAGACTCTTTGAAGAGACTGAAAAAGGCGGAAAAGAAGAGTAAAAACAGCGTATGGTATCAAAATGGTAAGAAGTCCACACAAAGTGACTTTAAGACGGATGCTCCAGAATTGAAAAAATAGGAAGAAAACTGTGTTAAGTAAATATGCTTAACACAGTTTTTTTATATCCGAATTTTTAAAATAAAGATTGCTTTTAAGTTGGAAAAATAAAAGACGAAAATCAGACAATTGAAATCTATTAATAGTTAATATTCGGAATATATCTTTTTGTTAAAAACTATATTGACGAAAAGGAGAAAAGTCTGTAAAGTAATACATGCTGTTTGAGGCAAGCAAGAAGCAGAGCGAGAAGCTTGTCAAGAGAGCAGAAAGATGATAATATTATAAAGCTGTCATTTGAGAGAGATGAGAAAGAGGAAAAAAGACTTGTCAAAACTCAAGAGGCATGATATAATATAAAAGTTGTCACACGGCAACGGTAGTACCTTGAAAACTGAACAAAGTTTCGCTGAAAGTGTGCGGGATATAAAAATCCCAAACAAAAGCGAAGTCAATTCGCAAGCAATAAATTTGAGATAACTCAAAGAAAGTTTTAGAGCTAAACGATAAAAAGCTCATTTTCAAGAAGGAAAATGAGAGTTTGATCCTGGCTCAGGACGAACGCTGGCGGCGTGCCTAATACATGCAAGTCGAGCGAGCTTGCCTAGATGAATTTGGTGCTTGCACCAAATGAAACTAGATACAAGCGAGCGGCGGACGGGTGAGTAACACGTGGGTAACCTGCCCAAGAGACTGGGATAACACCTGGAAACAGATGCTAATACCGGATAACAACACTAGACGCATGTCTAGAGTTTAAAAGATGGTTCTGCTATCACTCTTGGATGGACCTGCGGTGCATTAGCTAGTTGGTAAGGTAACGGCTTACCAAGGCAATGATGCATAGCCGAGTTGAGAGACTGATCGGCCACATTGGGACTGAGACACGGCCCAAACTCCTACGGGAGGCAGCAGTAGGGAATCTTCCACAATGGACGCAAGTCTGATGGAGCAACGCCGCGTGAGTGAAGAAGGGTTTCGGCTCGTAAAGCTCTGTTGGTAGTGAAGAAAGATAGAGGTAGTAACTGGCCTTTATTTGACGGTAATTACTTAGAAAGTCACGGCTAACTACGTGCCAGCAGCCGCGGTAATACGTAGGTGGCAAGCGTTGTCCGGATTTATTGGGCGTAAAGCGAGTGCAGGCGGTTCAATAAGTCTGATGTGAAAGCCTTCGGCTCAACCGGAGAATTGCATCAGAAACTGTTGAACTTGAGTGCAGAAGAGGAGAGTGGAACTCCATGTGTAGCGGTGGAATGCGTAGATATATGGAAGAACACCAGTGGCGAAGGCGGCTCTCTGGTCTGCAACTGACGCTGAGGCTCGAAAGCATGGGTAGCGAACAGGATTAGATACCCTGGTAGTCCATGCCGTAAACGATGAGTGCTAAGTGTTGGGAGGTTTCCGCCTCTCAGTGCTGCAGCTAACGCATTAAGCACTCCGCCTGGGGAGTACGACCGCAAGGTTGAAACTCAAAGGAATTGACGGGGGCCCGCACAAGCGGTGGAGCATGTGGTTTAATTCGAAGCAACGCGAAGAACCTTACCAGGTCTTGACATCCAGTGCAAACCTAAGAGATTAGGAGTTCCCTTCGGGGACGCTGAGACAGGTGGTGCATGGCTGTCGTCAGCTCGTGTCGTGAGATGTTGGGTTAAGTCCCGCAACGAGCGCAACCCTTGTCATTAGTTGCCATCATTAAGTTGGGCACTCTAATGAGACTGCCGGTGACAAACCGGAGGAAGGTGGGGATGACGTCAAGTCATCATGCCCCTTATGACCTGGGCTACACACGTGCTACAATGGACGGTACAACGAGAAGCGAACCTGCGAAGGCAAGCGGATCTCTGAAAGCCGTTCTCAGTTCGGACTGTAGGCTGCAACTCGCCTACACGAAGCTGGAATCGCTAGTAATCGCGGATCAGCACGCCGCGGTGAATACGTTCCCGGGCCTTGTACACACCGCCCGTCACACCATGAGAGTCTGTAACACCCAAAGCCGGTGGGATAACCTTTATAGGAGTCAGCCGTCTAAGGTAGGACAGATGATTAGGGTGAAGTCGTAACAAGGTAGCCGTAGGAGAACCTGCGGCTGGATCACCTCCTTTCTAAGGAAGGCGAAAGATGATGGAGAGTGCGAGAGCACTAAAGAGAAGTCATCGAGAAAGCCAAGCGGAAGCACACTGAGAAACTTTGTTTAGTTTTGAGGGTAATACCTCAGAGAGCTAGTACATTGAAAACTGAATATAATCTAAAGCAAAAAACCGAGACAATCGAAAAAACAGATTGAAGAGCGACCGAGAAGAGAGAGAAACTCAACTTGAAATAGGTCAAGTAGAAAAGGGCGCATGGTGAATGCCTAGGCACTAGAAGCCGATGAAGGACGTGACGAACCACGAAAGGCTTCGGGGAGCAGTAAGTAAGCGATGATCCGGAGATATCCGAATGGGGGAACCCAATACCGCGAGGTATTATCAAGAGCTGTTAAGGCTGTTGAAGGAAGACGCAGTGAACTGAAACATCTAAGTAGCTGCAGGAAGAGAAAGAAAAATCGATTTCCCAAGTAGCGGCGAGCGAACAGGAAAGAGCCCAAACCAGCTGGCTTGCCAGTTGGGGTAGTAGGACTGCAATAAAGTACTTGAAGCGATAGCAGAATTATCTGGAAAGATAAGCCAGAGAGGGTGAGAGCCCCGTAAGCGAAATTGCAGAGAGACTTAGCAGGATCCTGAGTAGGTCGGGACACGAGGAATCCCGATTGAAACCGCGAGGACCATCTCGCAAGGCTAAATACTAACTAGTGACCGATAGTGAACCAGTACCGTGAGGGAAAGGTGAAAAGAACCCCGGAAGGGGAGTGAAAGAGAACCTGAAACCGTGTGCCTACAAGTAGTCAAAGCACATTAAAGTGTAATGGCGTGCCTTTTGTAGAATGAACCGGCGAGTTACGTTATGGTGCAAGGTTAAGTCAGAAAAGACGGAGCCGGAGCGAAAGCGAGTCTGAAGAGGGCGAGAGAGTATCATGACGTAGACCCGAAACCAAGTGACCTACCCATGACCAGGTTGAAGGCGTGGTAAAACACGCTGGAGGACCGAACCCACGTGAGTTAAAAATCGCGGGGATGAGTTGTGGGTAGCGGTGAAATTCCAAACGAACTTGGAGATAGCTGGTTCTCTCCGAAATAGCTTTAGGGCTAGCCTCGTGTGAATGATAATGGAGGTAGAGCGCTGTTTGGACTAGGGGCCCGTCAGGGGTTACTGAATCCAGATAAACTCCGAATGCCAGATATCAATGCACGGGAGTCAGACTGCGAGTGATAAGATCCGTAGTCGAAAGGGAAACAGCCCAGATCACCAGTTAAGGTCCCCAAATCTATGCTAAGTGGAAAAGGATGTGGAGTTGCGTAGACAACTAGGATGTTGGCTTAGAAGCAGCCACCATTTAAAGAGTGCGTAATAGCTCACTAGTCGAGTGACGCTGCGCCGAAAATGTACCGGGGCTAAGCATAGTACCGAAACTGTGGATGCATATCAAAGGATATGCGTGGTAGGAGAGCGTTCTAAGTGCGGAGAAGTTAGATCGAGAGGACTAATGGAGCGCTTAGAAGTGAGAATGCCGGTATGAGTAGCGAAAGATAGGTGAGAATCCTATCCGCCGAAAGACTAAGGTTTCCTGGGGCAGGCTCGTCCGCCCAGGGTAAGTCGGGACCTAAGGTAAGGCCGAGAGGCGTAGCCGATGGACAACAGGTAGAGATTCCTGTACTGAAATTGTTCGATAAGAGCAAAGGAGGGACGCAGGAGGCTAATGACGCATGTAGCTGGAAAAACATGTGCAAGCAGTAAGAAAAAAGATGAGTCAAATGCTTATTTTTAGATTTCAAGCTGTGACGCGGAGTGAAATCAAAGTAGCGAAGGTCATGATGTCACACTGCCAAGAAAAGCTTCTAGCCAGAGCAATTTTACCCGTACCGCAAACCGACACAGGTAGTCGAGTGGAGAACACTCAGGTGAGCGAGAGAACTCTCGTTAAGGAACTCGGCAAAATGACCCCGTAACTTCGGGAGAAGGGGTGCTGATGGTAAAAGATCAGCCGCAGTGAATAGGCCCAAACAACTGTTTATCAAAAACACAGGTATCTGCAAAATCGTAAGATGACGTATAGGTGCTGACACCTGCCCGGTGCTGGAAGGTTAAGAGGAGAGCTTAGCGTAAGCGAAGGTTTGAATTGAAGCCCCAGTAAACGGCGGCCGTAACTATAACGGTCCTAAGGTAGCGAAATTCCTTGTCGGGTAAGTTCCGACCTGCACGAAAGGTGTAATGATTTGGGCACTGTCTCAACGAGAGACTCGGTGAAATTATAATACCCGTGAAGATGCGGGTTACCCGCGACAGGACGGAAAGACCCCATGGAGCTTTACTGTAGCTTGATATTGAGTATTTGTTAAACATGTACAGGATAGGTAGGAGCCAGAGAAAGTAGGACGCTAGTCTTACTGGAGGCAATGTTGGGATACTACCCTTGTTTGATGGATCCTCTAACTCGCAGAGCTGAGCGTTCTGGAGGACAGTGTCAGGTGGGCAGTTTGACTGGGGCGGTCGCCTCCTAAAATGTAACGGAGGCGCCCAAAGGTTCCCTCAGAATGGTTGGAAATCATTCGCAGAGTGTAAAGGTATAAGGGAGCTTGACTGCGAGAGGTACACCTCGAGCAGGGACGAAAGTCGGGCTTAGTGATCTGGTGGTACTGCATGGAAAGGCCATCACTCAACGGATAAAAGCTACCCTGGGGATAACAGGCTTATCTCCCCCAAGAGTTCACATCGACGGGGAGGTTTGGCACCTCGATGTCGGCTCGTCGCATCCTGGGGCTGAAGTCGGTCCCAAGGGTTGGGCTGTTCGCCCATTAAAGCGGCACGCGAGCTGGGTTCAGAACGTCGTGAGACAGTTCGGTCCCTATCCGTCGTGGGCGTAGGAAATTTGAGAGGAGCTGTCCTTAGTACGAGAGGACCGGGATGGACATACCGCTGGTGTACCAGTTGTCTTGCCAAAGGCATCGCTGGGTAGCTATGTATGGAAGGGATAAGCGCTGAAAGCATCTAAGTGCGAAGCCCCCCTCAAGATGAGATTTCCGATGCGCAAGCAGTAAGACACCTTAAAGACGATGAGGTAGATAGGCTAGGAGTGGAAGCATGGCGATATGTGGAGCGGACTAGTACTAATCAGTCGAGCACTTGACCAAAGCTCAAAGGTTTAGAGCGGAAGATTATATTCAGTTTTGAGTGTAAAAGCTCAGAAAGAGTACGGTGGCGATGGCAAGAAGGATACACCTGTTCCCATGCCGAACACAGAAGTTAAGCTTCTTAACGCCGAGAGTAGTTGGTGGGAAACTGCCTGCGAGGGTAGGCAGTCGCCGTGCTAAATGGAGGATTAGCTCAGCTGGGAGAGCATCTGCCTTACAAGCAGGAGGTCACAGGTTCGAGCCCTGTATCCTCCATTGAGTCGTTAGCTCAGTTGGTAGAGCATCTGACTTTTAATCAGAGGGTCGGCAGTTCGAGCCTGCCACGACTCATTGGCCCAGAAAAACTCAAGCGGGTGTGGCGGAATTGGCAGACGCGCTAGATTTAGGTTCTAGTGTTTTCGGACGTGTGGGTTCAAGTCCCACCACCCGTACCATGCCGATTTAGCTCAGTTGGTAGAGCATCTGTCTTGTAAACAGGGGGTCGAAGGTTCGAGTCCTTTAATCGGCATAAAAATTGAATAAAAAAATGCGGAAGTAGTTCAGTGGTAGAACATCACCTTGCCATGGTGGGGGTCGCGGGTTCGAATCCCGTCTTCCGCTTATCATTATCATGCCGGGGTGGCGGAACTGGCAGACGCACGGGACTTAAAATCCCGCGGTTGGTGACAACCGTACCGGTTCGATTCCGGTCCTCGGCATATAATGATGCACCCTTAGCGCAACTGGATAGAGTGTCTGACTACGAATCAGAAGGTTGAAGGTTCAAATCCTTCAGGGTGCACACTTCGGGAAGTGGCTCAGTTTGGTAGAGCACCTGGTTTGGGACCAGGGGGTCGCAGGTTCGAATCCTGTCTTCCCGATTGTAGCTTAAACAGGAAGTTACAGGATGGCGGTGTAGCTCAGCTGGCTAGAGCGTCCGGTTCATACCCGGGAGGTCGAGGGTTCGATCCCCCCCGCCGCTATAGAGGTAAGCTTGGACCTTTAGCTCAGTTGGTTAGAGCAGACGGCTCATAACCGTCGGGTCGTAGGTTCGAGTCCTACAAGGTCCATAGGATCTTGGCTTTTTTTATATAAAAACATCGCGGGATGGAGCAGTCTGGTAGCTCGTCGGGCTCATAACCCGAAGGTCATAGGTTCAAATCCTGTTCCCGCAATATGGTCCCTTGGTGTAGGGGTTATCACGCCTCCCTGTCACGGAGGAGATCACCGGTCCGAATCCGGTAGGGACCGTAATGGCGCGATAGCTCAGTTGGTAGAGCAAAGGATTGAAGCTCCTTGTGTCGGCGGTTCGATTCCGTCTCGCGCCATTAGGAAGCAAGAAGTTGCGGGTATAGTTTAGTGGTAAAACGAAAGCCTTCCAAGCTTTAGTCGCGAGTCCGATTCTCGTTACCCGCTTCAAAGGAAAAGGGGCCTATAGCTCAGCTGGTTAGAGCGCACGCCTGATAAGCGTGAGGTCGATGGTTCAAGTCCATTTAGGCCCATTGGAGATTTACTCAAGTGGCTGAAGAGGCGCCCCTGCTAAGGGTGTAGGTCGGTTTATACCGGCGCGAGGGTTCGAATCTCTCAATCTCCGCTTTGCAGATGTGCTTCATTTTTTAATGGAGCATTTTATTTTCCTTTGATTTAAAGTCTGTAAAGTAATACATGCTGTTTGAGGCAAGCAAGAAGCAGAGCGAGAAGCTTGTCAAGAGAGCAGAAAGATGATAATATTATAAAGCTGTCATTTGAGAGAGATGAGAAAGAGGAAAAAAGACTTGTCAAAACTCAAGAGGCATGATATAATATAAAAGTTGTCACACGGCAACGGTAGTACCTTGAAAACTGAACAAAGTTTCGCTGAAAGTGTGCGGGATATAAAAATCCCAAACAAAAGCGAAGTCAATTCGCAAGCAATAAATTTGAGATAACTCAAAGAAAGTTTTAGAGCTAAACGATAAAAAGCTCATTTTCAAGAAGGAAAATGAGAGTTTGATCCTGGCTCAGGACGAACGCTGGCGGCGTGCCTAATACATGCAAGTCGAGCGAGCTTGCCTAGATGAATTTGGTGCTTGCACCAAATGAAACTAGATACAAGCGAGCGGCGGACGGGTGAGTAACACGTGGGTAACCTGCCCAAGAGACTGGGATAACACCTGGAAACAGATGCTAATACCGGATAACAACACTAGACGCATGTCTAGAGTTTAAAAGATGGTTCTGCTATCACTCTTGGATGGACCTGCGGTGCATTAGCTAGTTGGTAAGGTAACGGCTTACCAAGGCAATGATGCATAGCCGAGTTGAGAGACTGATCGGCCACATTGGGACTGAGACACGGCCCAAACTCCTACGGGAGGCAGCAGTAGGGAATCTTCCACAATGGACGCAAGTCTGATGGAGCAACGCCGCGTGAGTGAAGAAGGGTTTCGGCTCGTAAAGCTCTGTTGGTAGTGAAGAAAGATAGAGGTAGTAACTGGCCTTTATTTGACGGTAATTACTTAGAAAGTCACGGCTAACTACGTGCCAGCAGCCGCGGTAATACGTAGGTGGCAAGCGTTGTCCGGATTTATTGGGCGTAAAGCGAGTGCAGGCGGTTCAATAAGTCTGATGTGAAAGCCTTCGGCTCAACCGGAGAATTGCATCAGAAACTGTTGAACTTGAGTGCAGAAGAGGAGAGTGGAACTCCATGTGTAGCGGTGGAATGCGTAGATATATGGAAGAACACCAGTGGCGAAGGCGGCTCTCTGGTCTGCAACTGACGCTGAGGCTCGAAAGCATGGGTAGCGAACAGGATTAGATACCCTGGTAGTCCATGCCGTAAACGATGAGTGCTAAGTGTTGGGAGGTTTCCGCCTCTCAGTGCTGCAGCTAACGCATTAAGCACTCCGCCTGGGGAGTACGACCGCAAGGTTGAAACTCAAAGGAATTGACGGGGGCCCGCACAAGCGGTGGAGCATGTGGTTTAATTCGAAGCAACGCGAAGAACCTTACCAGGTCTTGACATCCAGTGCAAACCTAAGAGATTAGGAGTTCCCTTCGGGGACGCTGAGACAGGTGGTGCATGGCTGTCGTCAGCTCGTGTCGTGAGATGTTGGGTTAAGTCCCGCAACGAGCGCAACCCTTGTCATTAGTTGCCATCATTAAGTTGGGCACTCTAATGAGACTGCCGGTGACAAACCGGAGGAAGGTGGGGATGACGTCAAGTCATCATGCCCCTTATGACCTGGGCTACACACGTGCTACAATGGACGGTACAACGAGAAGCGAACCTGCGAAGGCAAGCGGATCTCTGAAAGCCGTTCTCAGTTCGGACTGTAGGCTGCAACTCGCCTACACGAAGCTGGAATCGCTAGTAATCGCGGATCAGCACGCCGCGGTGAATACGTTCCCGGGCCTTGTACACACCGCCCGTCACACCATGAGAGTCTGTAACACCCAAAGCCGGTGGGATAACCTTTATAGGAGTCAGCCGTCTAAGGTAGGACAGATGATTAGGGTGAAGTCGTAACAAGGTAGCCGTAGGAGAACCTGCGGCTGGATCACCTCCTTTCTAAGGAAGGCGAAAGATGATGGAGAGTGCGAGAGCACTAAAGAGAAGTCATCGAGAAAGCCAAGCGGAAGCACACTGAGAAACTTTGTTTAGTTTTGAGGGTAATACCTCAGAGAGCTAGTACATTGAAAACTGAATATAATCTAAAGCAAAAAACCGAGACAATCGAAAAAACAGATTGAAGAGCGACCGAGAAGAGAGAGAAACTCAACTTGAAATAGGTCAAGTAGAAAAGGGCGCATGGTGAATGCCTAGGCACTAGAAGCCGATGAAGGACGTGACGAACCACGAAAGGCTTCGGGGAGCAGTAAGTAAGCGATGATCCGGAGATATCCGAATGGGGGAACCCAATACCGCGAGGTATTATCAAGAGCTGTTAAGGCTGTTGAAGGAAGACGCAGTGAACTGAAACATCTAAGTAGCTGCAGGAAGAGAAAGAAAAATCGATTTCCCAAGTAGCGGCGAGCGAACAGGAAAGAGCCCAAACCAGCTGGCTTGCCAGTTGGGGTAGTAGGACTGCAATAAAGTACTTGAAGCGATAGCAGAATTATCTGGAAAGATAAGCCAGAGAGGGTGAGAGCCCCGTAAGCGAAATTGCAGAGAGACTTAGCAGGATCCTGAGTAGGTCGGGACACGAGGAATCCCGATTGAAACCGCGAGGACCATCTCGCAAGGCTAAATACTAACTAGTGACCGATAGTGAACCAGTACCGTGAGGGAAAGGTGAAAAGAACCCCGGAAGGGGAGTGAAAGAGAACCTGAAACCGTGTGCCTACAAGTAGTCAAAGCACATTAAAGTGTAATGGCGTGCCTTTTGTAGAATGAACCGGCGAGTTACGTTATGGTGCAAGGTTAAGTCAGAAAAGACGGAGCCGGAGCGAAAGCGAGTCTGAAGAGGGCGAGAGAGTATCATGACGTAGACCCGAAACCAAGTGACCTACCCATGACCAGGTTGAAGGCGTGGTAAAACACGCTGGAGGACCGAACCCACGTGAGTTAAAAATCGCGGGGATGAGTTGTGGGTAGCGGTGAAATTCCAAACGAACTTGGAGATAGCTGGTTCTCTCCGAAATAGCTTTAGGGCTAGCCTCGTGTGAATGATAATGGAGGTAGAGCGCTGTTTGGACTAGGGGCCCGTCAGGGGTTACTGAATCCAGATAAACTCCGAATGCCAGATATCAATGCACGGGAGTCAGACTGCGAGTGATAAGATCCGTAGTCGAAAGGGAAACAGCCCAGATCACCAGTTAAGGTCCCCAAATCTATGCTAAGTGGAAAAGGATGTGGAGTTGCGTAGACAACTAGGATGTTGGCTTAGAAGCAGCCACCATTTAAAGAGTGCGTAATAGCTCACTAGTCGAGTGACGCTGCGCCGAAAATGTACCGGGGCTAAGCATAGTACCGAAACTGTGGATGCATATCAAAGGATATGCGTGGTAGGAGAGCGTTCTAAGTGCGGAGAAGTTAGATCGAGAGGACTAATGGAGCGCTTAGAAGTGAGAATGCCGGTATGAGTAGCGAAAGATAGGTGAGAATCCTATCCGCCGAAAGACTAAGGTTTCCTGGGGCAGGCTCGTCCGCCCAGGGTAAGTCGGGACCTAAGGTAAGGCCGAGAGGCGTAGCCGATGGACAACAGGTAGAGATTCCTGTACTGAAATTGTTCGATAAGAGCAAAGGAGGGACGCAGGAGGCTAATGACGCATGTAGCTGGAAAAACATGTGCAAGCAGTAAGAAAAAAGATGAGTCAAATGCTTATTTTTAGATTTCAAGCTGTGACGCGGAGTGAAATCAAAGTAGCGAAGGTCATGATGTCACACTGCCAAGAAAAGCTTCTAGCCAGAGCAATTTTACCCGTACCGCAAACCGACACAGGTAGTCGAGTGGAGAACACTCAGGTGAGCGAGAGAACTCTCGTTAAGGAACTCGGCAAAATGACCCCGTAACTTCGGGAGAAGGGGTGCTGATGGTAAAAGATCAGCCGCAGTGAATAGGCCCAAACAACTGTTTATCAAAAACACAGGTATCTGCAAAATCGTAAGATGACGTATAGGTGCTGACACCTGCCCGGTGCTGGAAGGTTAAGAGGAGAGCTTAGCGTAAGCGAAGGTTTGAATTGAAGCCCCAGTAAACGGCGGCCGTAACTATAACGGTCCTAAGGTAGCGAAATTCCTTGTCGGGTAAGTTCCGACCTGCACGAAAGGTGTAATGATTTGGGCACTGTCTCAACGAGAGACTCGGTGAAATTATAATACCCGTGAAGATGCGGGTTACCCGCGACAGGACGGAAAGACCCCATGGAGCTTTACTGTAGCTTGATATTGAGTATTTGTTAAACATGTACAGGATAGGTAGGAGCCAGAGAAAGTAGGACGCTAGTCTTACTGGAGGCAATGTTGGGATACTACCCTTGTTTGATGGATCCTCTAACTCGCAGAGCTGAGCGTTCTGGAGGACAGTGTCAGGTGGGCAGTTTGACTGGGGCGGTCGCCTCCTAAAATGTAACGGAGGCGCCCAAAGGTTCCCTCAGAATGGTTGGAAATCATTCGCAGAGTGTAAAGGTATAAGGGAGCTTGACTGCGAGAGGTACACCTCGAGCAGGGACGAAAGTCGGGCTTAGTGATCTGGTGGTACTGCATGGAAAGGCCATCACTCAACGGATAAAAGCTACCCTGGGGATAACAGGCTTATCTCCCCCAAGAGTTCACATCGACGGGGAGGTTTGGCACCTCGATGTCGGCTCGTCGCATCCTGGGGCTGAAGTCGGTCCCAAGGGTTGGGCTGTTCGCCCATTAAAGCGGCACGCGAGCTGGGTTCAGAACGTCGTGAGACAGTTCGGTCCCTATCCGTCGTGGGCGTAGGAAATTTGAGAGGAGCTGTCCTTAGTACGAGAGGACCGGGATGGACATACCGCTGGTGTACCAGTTGTCTTGCCAAAGGCATCGCTGGGTAGCTATGTATGGAAGGGATAAGCGCTGAAAGCATCTAAGTGCGAAGCCCCCCTCAAGATGAGATTTCCGATGCGCAAGCAGTAAGACACCTTAAAGACGATGAGGTAGATAGGCTAGGAGTGGAAGCATGGCGATATGTGGAGCGGACTAGTACTAATCAGTCGAGCACTTGACCAAAGCTCAAAGGTTTAGAGCGGAAGATTATATTCAGTTTTGAGTGTAAAAGCTCAGAAAGAGTACGGTGGCGATGGCAAGAAGGATACACCTGTTCCCATGCCGAACACAGAAGTTAAGCTTCTTAACGCCGAGAGTAGTTGGTGGGAAACTGCCTGCGAGGGTAGGCAGTCGCCGTGCTAAATGGAGGATTAGCTCAGCTGGGAGAGCATCTGCCTTACAAGCAGGAGGTCACAGGTTCGAGCCCTGTATCCTCCATTGAGTCGTTAGCTCAGTTGGTAGAGCATCTGACTTTTAATCAGAGGGTCGGCAGTTCGAGCCTGCCAGCCGGAGTAAGTAAATGAAGAAATGAAAGAGAGAGAACGAAAATATTTTCATTCTCTCTTTTTTTGTAGGTTAATAGAGTATATAAAAAGTCTCTAGGGTTAACTAGAGACTGTAAAGAACTAATTCATTTCTTTCTGTATAAAGTGAGTTATACATACTGGTACTATGAAAATTATGCCTGCACTAATCATTGGAATACGATAATTTGGAAAAATTAATAGAATAATGATCATAGCTATAAAGAAAGTTAGTACTGCTATATCAGATAAAGGATATAATGGCATTTTGAAGGTTGGTAGTTCGCTTTCTAAGGTTTTCTTTCGGTAAGCCATGTGGGTGATAATCATGATTGACCAAATGACTAAAAACATGCTAGTTGCTGTAGCAGAAATAAATGTGAACGCATCTTTTAAAAATAAATTTAAAAGTGGAGCTAAAGCAATTAAAATCGTTGAAAATATTAATGCATTTTTAGGTAATTGTCGATGATCTAGTTTTCCTAAATGCCTACTTAATTTAGTTTTACCTTTATAATTTATTGAGAATAATAAACGTCCTGCACTATAGATAAAACTATTGGTTGATGAGATAGCTGCACTTATTACAACGAAGTTAATTATTGAGCCAGCGTTTTTAATACCAGTAGCACCTAATGCCTGAACAAATGGTGAACTAGAAGTGGAAACCTTATCCCAAGGAATAGCTAATAAGATACTTAAAATTGCTAAGACATAGAATAAAATGATTCTAATTGGTAATTGATCAATTGCTCGAGTAATGGTTTTCTTTGGTTCTTTTGCTTCTGCAGCTGTTAATCCAATTAGCTCAACTCCGATAAAACTGAAAATAACCATTTGGAAACCTAATAAGAAGCCTTTGGGACCTTTAGCGAAAATTCCGCCATCAATTACCATATTCCGCCAGCTTACTTGTCCGTATTTTGTTGCAGAGTTTGTGATTAATAAATAAAAAACTAGAATAACAAATGCAATAATTGTTACTATTTTAATAATTGCAAAACTAAATTCTAAGTTACCGAATACTCGAGCTGAGATTAGGTTAATAGATAGTAAAACTAATAAAGTAATTAATCCCGGAATCCAACTTTGCAAATTTGGCCACCAATATTGAAAGTAAATACCTAAGGCGGTAATTTCCGCCATAGCTAACGTGAGCCAGCTAAACCAATACAAATATCCCGTTGTTGTACCAATGCTTTTTCCTAGGTATTCTGTAATAAAATCGATATAGGTATTTTTTTTAATATCAGACAGTATCAATTCTCCTAGAGCTCTCATTAAAAGAAAAAGGAAGAAGCCAACTAGACAATAAATGAAGATTACTGCTGGTCCGGCTAGTTCAATACTGTTTCCAACTCCTAGAAAAAGCCCAGTTCCAATCGTTCCCCCCAATGCAATTAGTTGAATATGGGTATTTGTTAAACTACGTTTCATAGTTTTAACCTCAGATGCTTCTGAGTTGTTTTTTGACATTAAAATATAAAACTCCTTTCATAGTTTATTAAAATTTTAACATAAAAATCTATGACAATAGCTAAAACGTATAGGTTTTAATATTTTTTATAAGATCGTAAAGCAAAATTCAATTGTGAAATATTTTTCAATATTATTAAAAATGTAAACGATATCATTACTGAAAACAGTTATTTCTTACTTTTTATCATATTGTGAATTTGTAAAAGAGTGCACAAAGTCATTTACAAATGTCTAAGATAGGCGCTATACTGTCATTGTTCATAAAAATATGCCTAGATTTCCGAGTAGGAGGCCCAATTTAGATGGTGCAAGATAAAAAGGCTACAAAAGAAGAAAAAACAATTGATGTAAATAAAATGATTGATGGCTATGTTGAAAAAGCTCATGTTGCTTTAGATGAGATGGCCGATTTCAATCAAGAACAAGTTGATAAAATATGTGAAGCTATTGCAAGTGCTGGAGAGCAAAACAGTTATCTTCTTGCAAAAATGGCAGTTGAAGAAACTGGTCGTGGTGTAGTAGAAGACAAAACAATCAAGAACATGTTTGCTAGTGAAAATATTTGGAATAGTCTTCGCCACGAAAAAACTGTAGGTGTTATTGAAGAAGATAAGGAAAAGCAATTAGTCAAAATTGCAGAACCTAAGGGTGTAATTGCTGGTGTAACTCCAGTTACTAACCCAACTTCAACTGTAATTTTTAAGGCAATGCTTGCTTTAAAGACTAGAAATGCTATTATTTTTGGTTTTCACCCACAAGCACAGAAGAGTTGTGTAAAAACTGGTGAAATTATTCGTGAGGCTGCAATTAAGGCGGGTGCACCTAAAGATGCTATTCAATGGATTGAATATCCAAGTCTTGAAGCCACTAGTGCTTTAATGAATCATCCAAATGTTCAAACTATCTTGGCTACTGGTGGTCCCGGAATGGTTAAGGCAGCTTATTCATCTGGTAAGCCTGCTATTGGTGTTGGTCCTGGTAATGGTCCATCTTATATTGAAAAGACTGCTAATATTCCAGAATCTGTTTATGACATTGTCTTGTCTAAGACTTTTGATAATGGAATGATTTGTTCATCTGAAAACTCTGTAGTAGTTGATGAAGAAATTTACAACAAAGTAAAAGATGAATTTAAGTCTTGGAACTGCTATTTCTTGAAACCAGATGAAATTAAAAAATTTGAAGAAAAGTTTATCGATCCTAGAAGAGGAACAGTTGCTGGTCCAGTCGCAGGACGTTCAGCTTATCAAATTGCTAAGTTATGTGGCGTAGATGTTCCAGAAGATACCAAAGTAATCATTGCTGAATATAAGGGTGTAGGTAAAAAGTATCCTTTATCTGCTGAAAAACTTTCCCCAGTATTTACTATGTACAAGGCTAAAGATCATGAAGATGCCTATAAGATTTGTACTGATCTTCTAAACTATGGTGGTCGTGGACATACTGCTGGTGTTCACTCACAAGATGAAAAGGTTATTGATGACTTTTCAATGAAAATGGATGCATGTCGTATCTTAGTAAACTCTCCTGCTTCAGTTGGTGGGGTTGGTGATTTATACAACAATATGCTTCCTTCTCTTACTTTGGGAACTGGTTCATACGGAGCAAATACTTTCTCACATAATATTGGTGCTAGAGACTTGCTTAATATTAAGACGGTTGCAAAGCGTCGCGATAATATGCAGTGGATTAAAGTACCAAAGAAGACGTATTTTGAACATAATGCTGCAAATTACTTAAAACATATGCCAGATGTTGAAAGATTTTTCATTGTGACTGATGAAGGCGTAGCAAGTAAGTACATTAATGAAATTACTGATATCATTAGTCAACGTCGTGGAAAGAAGAGCTATGAAGTCTTTCAAGCAGTAACTAAAGATCCAGATACCACTATAATTGCTGATGGTGTTCACAGAATGAATATCTTTAAACCAGATGTAGTTATTGCTGTTGGTGGTGGTTCTGTAATGGATGCTGCTAAAGCAATGCGTTTATTCTATGAAAATCCAGATATGAGTTTTGAAGATGCCTATTCAAAGTTTTTAGACATTAGAAAAAGAACGGTAAGGTTTCCAAAATATAACGCCATTCAATTAGTATGTATCCCAACAACTTCAGGCACTGGCTCAGAAGTATCACCATTTTCCATTATTAAAGATACTGTAACTGGCATTAAACATACTCTTTGTGATTATTCTTTAAATCCTGATGTTGCCATTGTTGATGATCAATTTGTAGAAACAATGCCTAAAGAATTGATTGCACGTTCTGGCTTTGAAGCATTAGCTCACGCAGTAGAAAGTTACGTTTCTACAATGGCTACCGATTTTACTCGTGGCTGGTCAATGGAAGCTATTAAGTTGATTTTTGAAAACTTAGAAAAATCATATAACGGCGATCAAAACGCAAGAAGTAGAATGCATAATGCGGCTACTCTAGCTGGAATGGCATATGCTAATGCTTTCTTAGGAGTAGGACATGCAATTGCTCATACTGAATCATCTGAATTTGGTATTCCAAGTGGCTTGAGTGATGCAATTGCTATGCCATATGTAATTAGATTTAATTCTAAGAAACCAAGAAAACTTGCTATGCGTCCTCACTATTCAACTTTCAGAGCTGATAAGGATTATGCTACAATTGCTCGTAGCTTAGGCTTAAAAGGTAATACGGATCAAGAATTAGTGGATGCTTTAATTAAGAAAGTTGTTGAATTAGGGCACGGTGTAGGAATGAAACTTAGTCTTAAGGCTAACGGAGTTGATGAGGCTGATTTCAATAACAAAGTTGACGCTATGGCTGTTGAAGCTTATGGAGATCAAAATGTCGTAACTAATCCTTCCGCTTTATTAATTAGTGAAATTAAAGACTTAATGAAAGAAACTTATAAGGGAAAGGGTATTGAAGCCTAGTTTATCTCTATTCCAATATCTCATTTAAATATCAATATGAATTCGCATATAAAAAGGAGAAGCAATTTTGCTTCTCCTTTTTTGATGTGTATGTAAATTAATTACTAGATTACCTTTTATAAATTAATCAGTTCAATTTTCCAGCTTTTTTCAAGATAGTGGTGTTCAGTTCTAAAAGCATCAATATCTCCGCCGTTAAAGTCGTTTAATTTAGAAAGCTTATTATTTAATTCATTAAAATCTTTCTTTAAGTCGTTGATAACAGGTTCTTCTTCTTGTTCGTAGACGTAGTGATTTTCTGTTGAATCTTTAGAACCTTCGCCTTTGAATTGTTCGATCTTATCTTCGTCTTTATCGACTTTTCTTGCGTGCTTAAGAATTGATTTAATATCTTTAATTGTTTCGTGTTGAGCGGTGCGATGTTTCTTATCATCAATACTATCTTCAATCTTTGTTAAATGACTTTCTGCATCTGAAATTTTCTTAGCAATTCTGTCTAATGCTTTTAAGTTCTCTTTTTGCATAATCAGTCATTACATATACCTCCTCAAATCAATTTGTTAATTTAATCATCTTTAATATAAAAGCTAACTGTCATTACTTCAAGAATAATATGTTATTTTATAAAATAAACGTATAGGTTTAAAATAACTAATATCAACATAAATACAGACGTAATTAATTTATTCTATAGTTTTAGCTGTTATTATATTTACTATTTTTATTCTATACTTTAATGGCATATTTCTACATAGAAAGAAAGTAATTTTCAATCCATCTGGCTCTCTTTATAATATAAAACATAAGAAAGAGGCGTGAACTAATGTTTAGAGAAGATGTAAAAAATATTCATGAAAAAGTTTTAAAAGAAAATGATCCAGAAGCATGGGAGCGAATTAGTCATTTTACTTTCGAAGAAGTTCAAGATGATGTAGATTTACCAAATAAGACAAAATTAATTTCTAATTTAGCTTATTTATTAGGGATGCAGGGCTTAGAAGAATATCGCTTGATGTTACCTGTAGCTTTAGATAATGGTGTAAGTCCAGTTGAAGTAAAAGAAATTGTTTATCAAGCAGTTGATTATTTAGGATTAGGACGCGTAATGCCATTTTTTAAAGTAACTAATACTATTTTACTTGATCGTGGAGAAAAGTTACCTTTGCCAAAACAAGCTACAACAACTATGGAAAACAGACTTGAAAAAGGCGAGGAAACTCAAATGAGATTGTTTGGTCCTCAAATGAAGGATTTTGCTAAAAAAGGGACTATTAATAAATGGTTGGTGGATAATTGTTTTGGTGATTATTATACGAGGAAAGGTTTTAGTGACAAAGAGCGCGAAATGATTACATTTTGTTACTTAGCTGCCCAAGGCGGTTGTGAACCACAATTATTAGCTCATGCTAAGGCGAATGTGGGATTAGGAAATGATCAACAATTTTTAACCAAAATAGTTTTAGCTAATGTCCCATTTATTGGCTATCCACGTAGCCTGAATGCAATTAATGTCATTAATCAAGTAAAATAATCATTTTCAAGGCACTGAAATTGAATAATTTCGGTGCCTTTTTTACTGCAAGTTTATGGATCAACCAAGTAAAATATAGTAGAATATACGTTCGAAAGGAGCTGAAGCCATGAATATTGATGAACTTTTGAGCTATGCTATTAGACACTTTGGAAAGAATAGTGTTAGTGAGCTTAATGATAATTCTAATTTAGTTGCTTTTAGTTCACCGATTACTAAAAATTGGTTTGCTCTTTTAGATTTAGATCCTAAAAATAAAAAATTAAATATTAATTGTGGCAATTTTGCAACGACTATTAAAGATTTACCTGGGTTCTCAGCTGCTTCTTTGATAAAGGATAATAAATGGGTAGAAGTTAGTTTGCTTTTAAGCGAGCAAAAAATAAAACAAGCTTTAGAATATGCCTTTAAAGTAGTGCTCATGTCAAATAAGGCTCCTAATCCTGAAAAATTAATTTATATACCTGATGCGAGTACGGATAAATTGAATCAGCAAAATGTTTATCACGAACAAAAAATAAACTTTGATAGTTGGGAAAAAACTAATAATTCTAAACAAAATAATTCTCCCAAAGAAAAAATAGAATTAAATTTTGAAAATACGGAATCTGTTCCTGAGCAAATTCAGAAAATGATTAAGGCATATCGTTATGATTTGGCAGGTTCAGTTCGCAGAGAACAAAATTTTTATTTACAAGGCAAATTAATGGCTACTTATGAAGACAATTATCAAAAAAGGCAGTCATTTTTGCGTTATTATCCGACTTATCATGACTTAACGGTTGGACAAGCAAGGACTTATTTTACTTGGCGTGCCAAGATTAGGAATAGTATTTATGAAAAGGTATCAAATTCATATGCTTATATTTATTTATATGAGTTATTAAATGGAATAGGCGTAGAGAATCCTCAAGAAGGGTTAGATAAGTTAATAGATTTTGATAAAAATTATGCTCAAAGCTTTTCTCCAGAAATGGCAGCATATCTTGATAGATGGATTCGTGACTATATTATTTTTTATAATATTAGTGAAAAAAGAAATGAATTTTTTCAGAAAGAACAAGAAAAGGATAAAAAATATGAACATTTGTTGTACCCAAAACAATTTTCTGAGCATGAAGTTGCAGAAAGCTTAATAAATTTATCTAATTATAAAATTGAAAATTGTCCTTTGTATAAAAAGAATCCAGAAAAATTTGAACATTTATTAGTTTTAGTTTGGCAGCAAATATTAGATTTACGCCAAGATGGTTTTGATTTTTTGACCAATTATATTACTTATAAAAATCAAATGACGGTTCAGTTATTTTTGTAGTGACCCCCGAAATTCGGACACGGATTTCGGGGGTTTTACTATGTCTAAATTAACTAAAAAAGATAAATTGAATATTTATAAAGAATGGACTATTGAAAATAAAAGATCGACATATTTAAGTAAAAAGTATGGAATAGGCTCAGTTAGTATTAAGTACTTAGTTTCACTCATTCATAGGCATGGAATGGATATATTAGATAAGCCCCATACTTATTATTCAGCCCAATTTAAGCTAGAAGCTATCAATCGGGTTTTAGTCAATCATGAAGCTGCTTACTCTGTATCTTTAGAATTGGGCTTGAAAAGTCAAGGGATGCTTATTAACTGGATTCGCTCTTATAAAGAAAACGGGTATAATGTCGTTATCAAGAGGAAAGGACGACGAACCCGTGAACAAAGAGCTAGAGAAATTGAAGAAAGAAAACGAAGAATTGCGTCACCAGAATTTAAAGCTTACTGTCGAGAATGCATTTATAAAAAAATTGGATGCCTTGGTTCAAAAGAGAAAAAACCAACCAAAACAGAAATAGCACAAGCTGTTAGAGAATTAAGGCTAGAACTTGGGTTGGGTGTTAAAACTATCTTGTCGATTTTAAGTGATCCGAATAATGCTTTACCTAGCTTATCCAGAAGCAATTATTACAATATTTTAAAGCGCGAAGATCAAGATGAGATAAAGCACCACAGTCTAATTAAACGAATTAAAGAAATATTCTTTGAACTTAAAGATAGATACACTGCTCCAGGTTATCGAACAATAACTGATCACTTACATAGTGAAGGCTTTATAATCAATCGAAAAACAGTCTATCGTTTAATGCGTAAACTTAATTTGATTGGATATCGTATGAAACGTAGAAGACGCTACAACAGCTTTGAGGGTGAAATTGAAGGAAGAATTAAACCTAACTTAATTAAACGCAACTTCTTTGCTATTAGACCAAATATGAAGTGGTACACGGATATTACTGAATTCAACTTAAGAGGACAAAAGCTTTATCTATCGCCTATTATCGATGGCTGTGGGAGAGATATTGTCGCTTATAATATCTCTCGTCGTCCCAACTTGCAGCAGGTACTGACTATGCTTGATGATGCATTTAAAGTTAATGATTCATTGAATGGATTAGTATTTCATTCAGATCGTGGCTGGCAATATCAACATAAGACTTATCAATATGAACTTGCAAGACGTGGCATTGAACAAAGTATGTCTAGGAAAGGCTGTTCTCCAGACGATGGGCTTATGGAAGGCTTCTTTGGCATACTTAAAAGAGAGATGTTTTATGGCAAAGAATCAAACTATGCCAATCTGAATGAATTAGAACAAGCGATTAAAGATTATATTCACTTTTATAATTACGAAAGAACAAAGAGTAAACTAAAAGGACTGACTCCGATTCAATATCGGAATCAATCCTTAGTTGCATAATATTAATAAAGTGTCCAATTTTTGTGGGTCACTACAATCACTGAATGGTTATTTTTATTACCTTTACTTATCTTCGTAGCCCTTTGGATGGCTCTTGTGCCAGTTCCAAGCAGTTGCAATTACATCATCAACATTTTCATGCTTTGGCTTCCAGCCTAAGACTTTACGAGCCTTGCTTGAGTCAGCAACTAAAGAATCAGGATCTCCGCCTCTTCTTGGTCCAATAGTGTAAGGAATGTCAATGCCAGTAACTTTTTTAGCAGCTTCAAGGATTTCTAAGTTTGAGTAGCCTTGAGCAGTACCTAGGTTGAAGACGTCAGACTTGTTAGTTTCCATCACGTGCTTAAGTGCCAAGATGTGAGCGTCAATTAAGTCTTCAACTTGAACGTAGTCGCGGACATTAGTACCGTCTTTAGTGTCATAGTCATCACCAAAGATAGTAAAGTTGCCATCGCCAGAAATAGCACTCTTTAAGATGTTTGGAATTAAGTGAGTTTCAGGACCATGGTCTTCACCAATTGAACCGTCGCTTGAAGCACCAGCCACATTAAAGTAGCGAAGAGCGATTGACTTAATGCCGTCAGCTTTGTCAGCCCAGTGCATAATCTTTTCCATCATCATCTTGGTTTCGCCATATGGGTTGATTGGATCAAGCGGTGTATCTTCAGTAATTGGTAAAGTCTTTGGAATACCGTAAGTTGCAGCAGAAGATGAGAATACTAAGTATTTAACTTTCGCGTCATCCATTGCTTGCAGAAGAGAAATCATACCTGAAACGTTATTGTCGTAGTACTTAAGTGGTTTCTTAACTGATTCAGGAACTAATGAGTAAGCGGCAAAGTGCATTACAGCATCAATGTTTTCATCACGTAAGATTTTGCT
This sequence comes from Lactobacillus paragasseri, assembly GCF_003584685.1. Classification (NCBI taxonomy): domain Bacteria; kingdom Bacillati; phylum Bacillota; class Bacilli; order Lactobacillales; family Lactobacillaceae; genus Lactobacillus; species Lactobacillus paragasseri. The sequence goes on along the minus strand of NZ_AP018549.1, from coordinate 1,581,517 downwards.
TACTAAATTAGTGTCTTCAATATCGCCTTGGTAAAACTTGGCTTTCTTGTCAACAGCCTTTCTGTGGCCAGTATAGAGAGAATCAAGGACAACGACATCGTTACCTTCTTCAATTAATTTTCTAACAGCGTGAGAACCAATATAACCGGCCCCACCAATAACTAATACTCGCATTAACTAGTTACTCCTTTTTTATTAAATAATAACCGAATCAAGTTAATTTTAGCACAATAACTTATTTTGAAAATTCTAATTAAAAAATTTGTGTGTTGCCACTATGATTCTTTATTTTTTCTTTGATATTAGATAATCACAAAAAATTATAAGCAAAAATAGTGCAATTTTATATTATATGTTTAAAATAATAGTTAAAGAAGCAAGCTTATAAAAAGTAAGAGGATAAAATTATGAAAACAATTAAAAATATTATCATTGGTTTTGGTAAAGGTGGGAAAACTTTAGCTAAGTTTTTAGCTCAAAAAGGTGAAGAAGTATTAGTAATTGAAAAATCTAATAAAATGTACGGTGGTACTTGTATTAATATCGCCTGCTTACCGTCAAAAAGATTAATTATTGAAGCTTCAAATGGTGTCTCATATGTGGATGCAGTGAGTGGAAAAAATGAAATGACTGCACAATTGCGGAATAAAAACTATCATATGTTAGCAGATGAAAAGACAGTGACAGTTTTGGATGGTGAAGCTCACTTTATTGCGGATCATGAAATTGAAGTAGTTTTAACTAATGGTGAAAAGGAGCAGTTTAAGGGAGAGCGTATTTTTATTAATACCGGAGCTGTTCCGGTAATGTTACCAATTCCAGGTTTAAAAGAAAGTAAGTATATTCTTGATTCTACGCAAGCAATGGATGAAAAGAAAATGCCAGAAAATCTAACAATTATTGGTGCTGGTTATATTGGGTTAGAATTTGCAAGTATGTTTGCAAAATACGGCAGTAAAGTAACAGTGCTTGATCATAGCAGAGAATTTTTAAGTAGAGAAGATGTCGATATTAGTCAATTAGTCAAAAAGGACTTAGAAGATGTAGGGGTTCATTTTGAACTTGGAGCTGATATCAAAGAAATTATTGATGAAGAAAATGAAGCAAAAGTTCGTTATCAAATAAACGGTCAAGAAAAAGAAATTAGCGCAAATCGGATCTTAGCTGCAACGGGAAGAAAGCCGAATATTGAAAATCTTGGTTTAGAAAATACTTCAATTGAAATAACAGACCGCGGTGCAGTTAAAGTAGATGATTTTTTAAGAACAACAGTTGATAAAGTATGGGCGATTGGAGATGTTAAGGGTGGTCTTCAATTTACATATATTTCTTTAGATGATTTTAGAATTATTAAAGATCAATTATTTGGTACAGGTGCACGGATGATCAGTGATCGTAAAGTGGTCCCTTATAGTGTCTTTATTTCACCTGCTTTGTCTCAAGTTGGCTTAAATGAAAAGCAAGCACACAATCAAAATAAGGAATATAAATTATTTAAGTTGCCAGTTGCAGCCATTCCAAAAGCAAAAGTTGCTAAAGATAGTAGAGGTTTGTTTAAGGCTTTAGTTGATCCTGAGACTGAAGAAATTCTAGGCGCAACTTTATATGGAATTGAATCTTATGAGTTAATTAATATGATTTCTTTGGCAATGAAGGCACATCTTTCTTATACGGTTTTAAGAGATCAGATTTATACTCATCCAACTATGTCAGAAGCCTTTAACGATTTATTTAAGTAGATAGGCACATCTCTGTTATAAAAGTTTCTTAATTTACTTTTATAATACGGTTAGATATAGAAATGAGGTAGATGTATGAATTTTAATTCACTTGAAGATACATATACATTAAATAATGGTGTAAAGATTCCAATTATTGGTTTTGGAACTTGGCAAACACCTGATGGAGATATTGCAAAACATGCAGTTGAAGTAGCACTTAATGCAGGCTATCGGCATATTGATACAGCAGCAGCTTATGGTAATGAAAAAAGTGTTGGTCAAGCGATAAAAAATAGTGGCATAAATCGTCATGATTTGTTTATTACAACTAAGCTTTGGAATGCAGACCATGGTTATAAATCGGCTAAGGCAGCAATTGATAGGAGTTTGCAAAATTTAATGGTTGATTATTTAGACTTATACTTAATTCACTGGCCTAATCCTGTTGATATGCGTGACCATTGGGCTGAAGCAAATGCTGAAAGCTGGCGAGCAATGGAAGAAGCAGTACAAGCTGGAAAGATTAGGGCAATTGGAGTTTCTAATTTTAGAAAACGTCATTTAGATGAACTTCTGAAAACTGCAGAAATAAAACCTGTGGTTAACCAAATTATGCTTAATCCAAGTGATTTACAACCAGATGTAGTTAAAATTAATAATGAATTAAAATTACTTAGTGAAGCATATAGTCCTTTAGGTACTGGTGGATTATTAGGTAATGAAACTGTCAATGAAATAGCTAGTGAAGTAGGAAAATCTCCAGCACAAGTTTTAATTCGCTGGTCTTTAGAACATGGATTTTTACCACTACCTAAGTCAGTTCATGACAAGTACATTCGAGCAAACGCTGGAGTGTTTGATTTTAACTTGAGTTCTGAACAGATGAATAAATTAGATAGTTTACATGGAGTTAGTGGCTTAGCTACTGATCCAGATGCAGCTAATTTTTAATTAGAAGTCGGAGTAGATACTACTTCGATTTTTTATTTGCAAAAATTTGTTGATACTTTACAGAGAAAGAAAATCTTTGTTATAATTCTAATGTTAGTTGCTGAATTAGCTCAGTTGGTAGAGCGCTTCCCTCGTAAAGAAGAGGTCGCCAGTTCGATTCTGGCATTCAGCACTCAGGGTATTAACTAAAGAAGCCTTTCAAAGAGTTCCGTAGAACTTGCTTTGAAAGGCTTTTTTTACACATTTTTAATATAATGAAAAAATTCGGCATTTTTTCGCGTAATAACTAATAGAACAAAAGTATGAAAGAGGTGCCGAATGAAAAATATGCACAAAAAACCATGGTTCGGTTTTACAGAAGACAAGGTATTTGGCGAAGTAATGTCAAATAAAGAATTTTGCAAGCATGTTTTGCAAGGAATCTTGCCAGAGTTAGCTATTGAAGACATCTATTTTCCACATAAGCAAGAAGAAATAAATGATCCTGAACATTATGATCAGAAAGACGTTCGTTTAGATATCTTAGTTGAAGATTATAATCATAATCTCTATAACATTGAAGTACAGACAACAAACACTGATGATATAGCACGCAGAATGCGTTACTATGCTGCGAAGGCAGATCAAAGATATACTTTGAAGAAGGGAAGTACATATCGAAATCTAAAGAATGTCTATATAATTTTTCTCTGCTCATTTAATTTAGCTGAAAAGAAGCTAATTAAAAGTAAGTATTTAACTATAAATTCTGATAACCAAACAGATGTATTGCAGGATGGACTGACCAAAATTATAATTAATTCAAATGGAATTCCTAGTGGAAATGAAACTAAGACTTTACTTAATTTGGTAAAGCTAATGAAAAACTTGCCTATATCTGGTGATGCATATTTTGATATTGCTCAAAATAGAATTAAAGAAATTAATAGTGATGAGAAATGGAGGGATATGATTATGGATTATGAAACTAAGCTGCTAGAACGTGAACAAGATGCAGAAGAGAGAGGCTTAAAACGAGGAATTGAAAAAGGAATAAATCAGGGAATGCAGCAAGGAATGCAGCAAGGGATTCAGCAAGGAATACAACAAGGAATACAGCAAGGTATTCGTCAAGGGATTCAGCAAGGTATCGAACAAGGGACGAAAGAAGGAAAGAAAAAAGAAAAATTAATAGGAATAAAGAAATTGATTCTAGCTCTAAAAGATTTTGGTGGAAACGATCAACAAATTTTACAACGTTTAGAAAAAGATTATGGAGATAGTTTTTCTAAGGAAGAATTAGAAAAATTTTTGAAGGAAAGTTAGAAATAAACATTATGAAAAGCAGGGTTTTTTCCCTGCTTTTTTAGGTATACTATTAGAAAAATGAAAGTAGTGAAAAATAGTGACTTTAATTTATACACGTTATGCTAATAATCATGATTTATCTGAAATTATGACAATTATTAATGAAGCAAAATTATTTCTAAAGCAAAGCGGAAGTAGTCAGTGGCAGGGCAGTTATCCTAATGAAGAAACGATACAAAATGATATCAGAAATAAATGTGCTTTTGTCTTAGTAGTAGATAATCAAGTTGCTGGTTATGCAGCCAGTATAATTGGCGAAGAGCCAACCTACCAAAAGATTGATGGTTCTTGGAAAAATAAGACACCTGATTATGCGACTTTTCATCGATTAGCTATTAGTAATAAATACCGCGGAATGCATCTTGCAAACTTGATGTTTTCGGATCTAATCTCAATAATGGTTAGCCAAGAAATTAGAAATTTTAGAATTGATACGTCACGTAAAAATAGAATCATGCAACATTTGGCTTTAAAGCATAATTTTAGTGAACGAGGAATTATTCAGGTAGAGGAGGATCCAAAAGATCCTAATCGATTAGCCTATGAATTGAATTTATAGTTTTATGTGTCTATTCAAAATAACGATTCCGATAATTAATAATAAAATTGCAATTGAATGAATTAAAATTTGCATAGGCTCCCCATGAGCAGTAATTAAATTTCTTAACAAGGCGGTAATTCCTAAGCTCATCAAAAAATTTAAGCTTGTATGTCCCATGTGTTTAAGGGCTGCAACAATCATTGCTGAAAACTCAAAAAAGAGGAAGAAAGTAACAATCTCATCCAAAACTTTGATTGGTATGTGAATGAAGCTATTTCTAATCATTCTTTGTCCAATTGCAAGTAGTTGTCCAAACATTAGAACAATAAGTAACGCGCCTAAAATTCCTAAAGCGATCATGATAAAAAAGCGGAGAAAGTTTGCATATTTGCTAGCAATTTTATTGAATTTCTTCATTATATATACCTTTCATATGTAGATAAGTTTATTTTTACGCTTTTTAGCTGATTTTTCCAGAGTTGTTTTAGGATGCTATTTAGTTAAATAATGATATCTTTAATATAGAAGAAATACTAAAGTTTGCTCATGAGGTATTAAAAATGCCATTTACTTTTTCTGAAATTATCGTTCTCTTTTTTACATATTCAGTGATTGGTTGGATGTGGGAGACGATATATTGTTCAATTAAAGATCATCATTATGATTATCGCGGATTTTTATTTGGTCCGTATTGTCCGGTTTATGGATTTGCAGTAACTACCATTTTGATCTTTACTTATCATATTCAGGATAATCTTTTCCTATTGTATGTAGTAGGAATAATAGTGGCGACAATTTTTGAGTATTGCGCGAGTGTATTTTTACAATATGTTTTTCATATGAAGTTATGGGATTACTCCCATTTGTGGGGAAATGTACAGGGGAGAGTGGCTCCAGTAATTTCTTTATTTTGGGGAGTAGGAGTGGTCTTTTTAGTAAAAATCATTCAACCTTTTATTCAAAAGATAATTAATTGGGAAGAAGCGAGAACTCATGGCTACTTGGCATTAATCATTTTATTGGGAATGGGGACAGACTTTGTTCTTACAATTATTAGTGTTGAAAAATTTCATATTAGCACTAAACGATGGGACGAGCGATTAAATACGCAGATAAAGCTAGATGAAAATAGGCTTAATCAACGTTTTGATAAATTACTTGAGTCACTGTCATGGAATCAAAAAAGATTTCTTACAAGTTTCCCGCAACTTAAATTTACGGATATAGATCAATTTAATGCAATTAAGCATAAAAGAATGATTAGAAGGAAAAATAAGAGTTAGAGCTACTAGCCCTTATTTTTTTGCCCTTTTTGCTACAGAAAGGTTACATCGTTACATTATTGTAATTTAAGGCGCAAATATTACAAGAATGTAACAAGATGAAATATATCCTTAATTTTCCGGGAACTATTCTGAAATATTGGGCATGTATTATATATGCTGTAAATTGAAATTGACGAAATAAATGATTCAAATCAAATTTATCAAGGAGAGAATTTAATTTTGAATATGCTTAACAATAATTTGAAATCAACTTTAACTAAAACCGCTGCAGCAGCTGCTCTTACTTTAGCAGGTGCCGCAATTGTAAATAATACTCAAAATACTGTAAAGGCCGCAGAAGTTACTGTTGGCCAACAAGAAAAGATTGTTACAATTAACTATCTTCCACATAAGAGCATTGCTGTTTGGAATTCATACGGTCCTGATAAGCAAATGACCGGTCAGTACTTACCACATGCAACTGCTTGGAAAGTTATCAGAGCTGCCTACGATGATGCAGGTAACAAGTGGTACGACCTTGGTGCAAACCAATGGGTAATGGCGAAGTACACTCGCTTAGGTAAAGATACTGTTGACCCTAATGTTGCTTCAGAATTGTTTACTTCACAAGCAAGTTCATACAATACTGCAGCACAAACTCAAACTACTCAAGGTTCATACTCAGCTCCTAAGACTTCAGTAGGTTCTTACTCATCAGTACAAAGTACTCAAACTCAACAAGCTCCAGTACAAAAAGCACAACCTTCACAATCACAATCAAGCTACACTTCAAACGTATCTGGTTCTGAAGCAGCAGCTAAGGCATGGATTGCAGGACGTGAATCAGGTGGTTCATACTCAGCAAGAAATGGTCAATACATTGGTAAGTACCAATTATCAGCATCATACCTTGGTGGAGACTACTCAGCAGCAAACCAAGAACGTGTAGCAGATAACTACGTAAAGTCACGTTACGGTTCATGGACTAATGCTCAAAGTTTCTGGCAATCAAACGGCTGGTACTAAAAAATAGCGAATAGGTAAAAAAGAGATGTTTTAATGACATCTCTTTTTTGTACCCCGAATATTACAAGAAAGCGTGTGTAAATTACAAATATTACACAAACTGTAACATAAGGCACTTTTATTTAATAATGTAGTAGCATTTATGTTATAGTTTTGACATTTTGAGACTGTATTATGTAACTTGTAAATTAAATGACTGACAAATATGAAAGGAAGAATTTCTCTTGAAATTTCAATCTATCTTAACTAAGTCACTTGCAGCAGCTGCTCTTACCGCAACTGGTTTGGTAGCTTTAAATTCACAAAATACTAATGACGCACAAGCTGCTACTATTGTTCAAAATGATACTAATGTTGTAACTATTAATAATGCAAATTCTACTGTTGCCGTTTGGGATGGCGTTGAAAATGCTCACTTTACTGGCAAAGAATTAGTACATGGTACAACTTGGAAAGTTATCAGAACTGCTTATGATGCTATGGGTAATAAGTGGTACGACCTTGGCGCAAACCAATGGATCATGGCTAAGTACACTGTAGAAGGTGGAAATGCTACAACTGCTCAAGCTCCTGTTCAACAAGCTCAAGCTTCAGTACAAAAGCAACAAACTACCCAAGTACAACAATCAGCACAAAAGCAAACTACTTCTGTAGCTTCACAACAAGTAAATACTCAAGCTAAGGCTGCAACTCAAGTTCAACACCAAACTGTTGCACAAGCTCCTAAGACTAACTACAACTACAATGTACAACGTACTTACTCAGCTCCAGTACAACAAAGAACTTACAGCTACGCTTCAGCACAAAAACAAACTACTCAAGTAGCACAAAAGACCCAAACAACTACTAGCTACACTTCAAATGCTTCTGGCTCTGAAGCTGCAGCTAAGGCTTGGATTGCAGGACGTGAATCAGGTGGTTCATACTCAGCAAGAAATGGTCAATACATCGGTAAATACCAATTATCAGCATCATACCTTGGTGGAGACTATTCAGCAGCAAACCAAGAACGTGTAGCAGATAACTACGTAAAATCACGCTACGGTTCATGGACTGGTGCTCAAAAGTTCTGGCAAACTAACGGTTGGTACTAATATCAACTGAATTATAATTAGGAAGATCACCTTTTTGGTGGTCTTTTTTTTATTTAACTTTTTTAAGATAATAAAGTTTATTTTGATAATTTTGTTGACAGCTTTTACTATTTATAATATGATATTAAACGTTGAGTGATTAAGTTCATTCAAATAGAGCCAACAAGTAAAAGGCTTGAAGGATGGGTTATAGCCAAGTGGTAAGGCAATGGTTTTTGGTACCATCATGCGCTGGTTCGAATCCAGCTAACCCAATAGTTTTGCCAGGTTGTTACCTGGCTTTTTTTGTACCTAGAAATGAGGTTTATTCTGATGGAAACAAGACATGGGCGTAATTCATTTTTTGATGGTGGTTTGCTATCTTTCATTGGCTGGCACCTATTAGGAACAATTATTACAGTTTGTACTTTCGGTATTTGTTACCCTTGGGCAGTGTGCATGATTTATGGATGGGAAATCAATCATACTGTAATCGAAGGATATCGGATGAAATTTACCGGAAGTGCATTTGGTTTATTTGGTAATTGGATAAAGTGGCTTCTATTAACGATTATTACTCTTGGCATTTATGGCTTCTGGGTTGGAATAAAGATTAGAGACTGGAAGGCTAGAAATACGATTTTCATTAATTAATAAAAAGACTAGGAATTTTTCCTAGTCTTTATGTTTTATATACAGTTATTTTTCGTCAAAAGGATATTTCATCCCCCATGAGGTACGGACACTAGTTAAAATATGGGCTACATCTCGTGAAATTGCTAATTCACCATCATCATGTCCTTGAGATATATAACGTTCCATGTCTTTAACCTCATATTCAAGGGCCTCAGAAGTGCTTCCAGCATTGATTGTCTCATGACGTTCTTCATGAGCACTAGCTGTATAAGTAATTTGCGCTTCTGTTGCACGCGGATAATTTGATATCTCAATATAACCTTTAGTTCCGGAAATTACACCGCGCTTTGGTTGCTTAGCTCGCATTGAAAGAGCCATGACTGCCATCTCATCTTTAGTGTTCTTAAGAATGATTCCTGATTGTTCATCAACACCAGTTTCAAAAAATTTTACTGTGGTAAGAATACTTTCAGGTTGTTTTGATAAAAACATTCTGGCAAATGCAGTAGCGTAGCCGCCAATATCAAGCAGAGCTCCACCTGCTAAATCTTTATTAAAGAAGCGGTTATTAGGATCATAATCTTTTAAGCTACCAAAATTAACTTGGACTAGCTTAATTTGACCAAGCTTACCATCACTAATCAATTTTTTTACCTTTTGATAAATAGGCATATGGTAAAGCGTAAATCCTTCAGAAAGAATTAAATGCTTATCTTTTGCTAATTTTTCCACTTCGTCAAATTGATCTGCATTGACCGTAATGGCCTTTTCGCAGAAAACATGTTTACCAGCCTTTAAGGCTTTTTTGATATAGTCATAATGAAAAGTATGTGGTGTAGCAATATAAATGATATTGATATTTGGATCTTGAATCATTTCATTTGGACTGGTGAATAAATGCTTAATGTTTTTTTCAGCTGCAAATTTTTTTAAACTAATTTCATTTGGGTTAGCAGCTGCATATATTTCGCCTTTAACTGCTTGAAGAGCATCTGCCATTTCATGTGCAATCCAACCGGTACCAATAACTCCCCAATTATATTTTGTCATTTTAATTATCCTTTCTTTATTTCAATTGCTTCATTGTTGTTTTCGGTAATAATACTTGTAACAAGATTTTTAAAATAAGAACTACTTATAACGCCATTTTGCTTTAGAAGAAAATCATTTAATTGTTCAATGTCTGACCAAGAATTGTTGGGATAAATATCAATTAAGAGATTGCCCAATGGTGAATGAGCGAATGATGCTACTGACTGGCTCAAACGAATCTTAGCTGTATATCCTTGGGGTATTTTTTTCATTAAATTATTTAAACAATTTGGAATGATTTCAATACACAAGGAAATAGTAGGATTAAGCGTCTCTTTAAAACGTTCTTTTGGTAATAATAAAATATATTCTTTTGCATTTTCAGCGGCTATTTTTTCAAAAAGATGGATTCCGCCACCACTTTTTAATGCGTTAAAATTTTGATCAATACTATCACAACCATCAAATGCTAGATCAAATTTAGGCATATTGTCATTTAAAGCTAAAATATTTAATCCAAGCTGCTCACATTGAAACTTAGTAATCTCAGATGGTGAGTAAAGGCGTAAGCCTGGTATTTGTGCGTTATTCATGTCTTTAGCTAGCGTTAAGACGTTGCTTCCGCCACCGAGGCTAACGGTCATATTAGGTTGTATTTTACTAAGCGCTTTTTAACTAATTATTGACATGAAAAATCTCCGTTAATTATTTTCAACTGATAAATTACATGAAAATTATTTACGTAGAAAATAATAATATTAAAAATTATTTTAGTCAAACATCAATGTGCGAAAATAATTTTACAATCATGATATAATTTCTATGAAATGAGGTAGAACCGTGGAAAATATTATTGATAAAATTTATGCACAAATGAGTAGCATGTCCCCTTCTGATCAAAAGGTAGGTAGAACAATTCTCAAGAATCCAGCAACGATTATAAACATTACAATTTCTCAATTAGCTAAAAGAGCAGGTGTAAGTGATGCATCTATTACAAGATTTTGTCGTAATTTATCCTTATCTGGTTTTCATGAGCTAAAAATTTTATTAGCACAATGCATTGGTCAAAAAGAAAGTGAATCGTTAAAGAAACTACCAAAAGACGATATGCAGGCAGCGCTAGGAGAGATAGAAAAAAATAAAGTTGGTGAAATTCACGCTACTTTAAATCAAATTCCAACTGATGAATTAGAAAAGATTCTTTCTATTATTGAAGCAAGCCGAATCATCCAGATTAGCGCAGAAGGTGATACTTATCCAGTAGCTGCCGATGCTGTCTACAAATTTAATCAAATCGGCTTATTGTCATTTGCTTCTGGTGGAAATGTTGAAACAGCTGATGCGCAAACAATGAATTTAGGCAAGAAGGATTGTCTAATTGTTATTTCAAATTCTGGGGAATCAGCAGCTTTGTTAAAGGAAATAAAGTTAGCACACAAAAATAAGCTAAAAGTTATTAGTATCACTAATAATCCTGCTTCTCCAATTGCTTTAGCGAGTGACTATCATTTAAAGACTGGTGTAAGACAGACAATTTTGCAAAATCAATATTATTTTTCTCGTGTAGCAGCTTTTACGATTACTGAAGCTCTATTTTTATTACTTATAAAAAGGAACGAGAAGCGAATTGAGAATATTAAACAGCATGAACAAATTATTTCTAGTCAAAAAATCTAAAAATAATTTAAAACTTGTCTTAAGTGGATTATCCTAAAGGTGTAAGAAATTTTATAGAAAGCGGGAATTATAATGAGAAATGTAGCCGTAATTGGAATGGGACACGTTGGTGCAACAGTCGCATTCACTTTGTTTACTCATGGAATTGTTGATAATTTATATTTATTAGATAAAAATCAAGCTAAAGCAGAAGCTGAATACAATGATTTACGTGATACTTTAGCTAGAAATGATTATCATGTTAATGTATTTTTAGGCGACTACAATGATTTAAAGAATGTAGATATTATTGTAACTTCTTTTGGTGATATTGCCGCAACAGTTAAGACTGGGGACAGATTTGGTGAATTTGAGATTAACGCTAAAAATGCTAAAGAAGTCGGAGCAAAAATTAAAGAATCAGGTTTCAATGGTGTTTTAATTAATATTTCAAATCCATGTGATGCTATTTCAACTATTTTGCAAGAAACGACTGGTTTATCAAGAAAGCAAGTCTTGGGCACAGGTACTTTCTTAGATACGGCTAGAATGCAAAGAATTGTTGGTGAAGAACTAAATGAAGATCCAAGAAATGTTGCTGGCTTTGTTTTAGGTGAACATGGAGCATCCCAATTTACTGCTTGGTCGACGGTATCGATTAATGGCAAATCCGCTAAAGAATTGTTTACAAAAGAACAAGAAGAAAAATTGAGCGCACAGCCTAATAAGAACTCAATGAAAGTTGCCTTTGGTAAAGGATATACTTCCTATGCAATTGCTACATGCGGAGTGCGCTTAATTCAGGCTGTCTTTAGTAATGCACGCTTGTTTGCACCAGCTTCAGTTTATTTAGATGAGGTTGGAACATATATTGGTTATCCAGCAATTATTGGTAAAAATGGTGTAGAAAAAGTTATTCCTTTAGAGTTACCTAGTGAAGAAGATCAAAAACTAAGAGAGTCAGCTGAAATTATTAAAAAGCATATTGCTCAACTAAAATAGAAAGCTAGAAAATAAAAAGTTGGAGTTTTTCCAACTTTTTTATTTTTTTACTTGCTTTTTGCTAGGCGGTTCGTTATTATAATTAAGTAACGTTTCGGAGGCCTAGCGAAGTGGCTAAACGCGGCGGTCTGTAAAACCGCTCTCTCTGAGTTCGGTGGTTCGAATCCACTGGCCTCCATTGCTGGATTATTCCAGCTGGTTGCATTGAACAACAAGTAAAAGTTCAATCAAATGGGTTATAGCCAAGTGGTAAGGCAATGGTTTTTGGTACCATCATGCGCTGGTTCGAATCCAGCTAACCCAATCGTTCGAAAGAACACCCAACCCGAAAAAAAGGTCATCATTTGATGACCTTTTTTGTTGTATTATATTTTTTAAGTTAAACTTTGGATTTTTCCCTTCCAATTAAGGATGCCGTCGTTAATATTAATTAGGTGTTTATAACCCTTAGATTTTAAGGTTTGGCAAGCATAATAAGAAAGGTCTCCAGACCGACAAATGAAGTAGTAGGTCTCGTTTTTGGGATCATTGAAGTATTTTAATTCTTCAAAGGGAAGATTATGACTATCAGGAATATGTCCTGATGCAAATTCAATTGGTGTTCGTAAATCATATAAATTAATTGTAGAATCTTTTGCTAGAATTTCTGCTAATTGATTTGTAGTAATGTTAATCATAGTTACCTCCATTAACAATTATATTTAAGCTAAAAAAAATGAAATTTGAAGGAATAATGTGTGAAATTTATGTGTAGAAAGGATTAGTCGATATGACACGTCTTATTAAAGTTAGTGGTCGCGGAGACGGGACTGATTGGAAAAGTGCACTAAAAGACTTACAGCCTGATGACGTATTATTGCTTGCTCCAGGTTTTTATGAGCTAAATCAAGGTTTAGAAGTAAATAATATTACTATCAAAGGAACAGGTAATGCATCAGAAGAAACTGTAATTAGCGGCTTTTTTGTACTTGATAGGGATTGCAGTTTTTTTACTTTAGAAAATATTTGTCTTCAAACAAAATCTGACCATAATACTATTTATGTTGAAGACAACGCGGATACTTATCTGACTTTGCGCAACACTAATCTTTACGGCGATGAAAATGATATGGCTGCAATTGCTGTAAATGGTAAGTGTACCCTTGAGCTGTTTTCCAGTAGAATTTTAAATTCTAGCGTTTCTTTATTTGCGCAAGCTGATTTTAGATTGACCATGACTGATTCTTTAATTGATTACGATTCTAAAGATTACGCTGCTTTAGGTATTCAGGGAAAAGGGACGGCAATTATTTCTAATAGCGTGATTCACGGTAATTTAAGTACTTATCCTGATTCAAATGCAGAAGTTGATTTGAATAATACCTCGATTTCTTATGGGTTAATTCATGGACAGACCTGGGTAAATATGCTTAATTCGACTGTTGAAAAAAATGATGATTCTAGCTTTTATATTTCTGATGATTCTTGGGTAAATATTTTACAATCTGAATTTAAAGGCGGAGTTTTTATTGATAAGAATACTAAAACTTTAATTCAAAATAGTAAAATAGATCGTTTAATTGCCTGTGATAATGCTAAAGTTACACTCAATAATTCAAGTATTGTGAGCCATGCTGATTTTCAGGATAAGGCAAGTGCTGATGCGACTAGAGTTGCTTTTTCTGGTAGAGATGATTTCGAATACTTTTTAGCTTTAAATGGGCAAGCGAGTTTAGGTGGTAGAGATTTAATTCTTAACCCTAATGGTAGTACGCTTGCAGTTCAAGATGATGCTAAGATCAAGCTGAATATTGTTTCAAGCAGCAGCAAAGATTTAGAAGTAGAATGTAATAGTCGGCCTAATGTAAATATTTTAGGAATGCGTTGGGAAGCAAAGAAGAACAATGACTAATTGGCTACTTTAAGCTAAAATAAACTTGATAGGATAATGAAGTGAGGGTTTATCATGCAAGAACCGATGTATATTAAAATTCACAACCAAATAAAGCGTGATATTGAAAATAAAAAATATAAAGTTGGAGAGCGAATCCCTGCTGAGCGGCAATTAGCCTTGAAATTTAATGTTTCTAGAATGACATTACGTCAAGCAATTAAGACATTGGAAGATGAAGGAATTTTAGAAAGACGCTTAGGAAGCGGGACTTATGTTTCTAGCCAAAAGGTGCAAGAAAAAATGTCTGGAATTATGAGCTTTACGGATATAACTCGTGCTAATGGTCAAGTCCCTTCTAGTAAATTATTGTCTTACCGCGTAACTAAGCCTTCTTTATCTGAAAAAGAAAAGTTAAAGATTAAGGATACGGATAATGTTTTAAGAATGGAACGTGTTCGTTTTGCTGATAATGTGCCAATTTGTTACGAAGTAGCCACAATTCCTTATAAATTAGTTTCACGTTTCTCTAAAGATGAGATTTCGAGTAGTTTATATCAAACTCTTGAAAAAAAAGGTGGCTATAAGATTGGTAGTGTAGTTGAAAATATTGGTGCATCTGTTGCCAATGAAAATGAAGCGCGCTTATTATCAGTGAAAAAGGGTGAACCATTAGTAACGAGACGGCAAGTTACAGAACTTAACGATCACTATCCTTTTGAGTACGTTCGTGCATCTTATGTAGCTGAAAGATTTGAATTTACTTTTGAAAAATAAAAATGCATAGTACAGTTGATTTTGATTTATTGACTGCACCATGCATTTTTTATTTTAAGTCTTCTTTGATTTGAGTAGTAGAAATTCCAGGAGTTCTTTCAAGATATTTTACTTTGCAGTAGGGTTTTAGAAAGTCAAATTTTCCTTCCCAATCATTCCCCATTACGAAAGTATCAATATCATATTTTTGGACATCGCTGATTTTTTGATCCCAATTTTCTTCAGGGATAACTTGATCCACATATCGAATTGCTTCAAGAATATATTTTCTTTCGGCATAATTATTGTAAGCCTGCTTATGCTTGCTGAATTCATTAAATTCGTCTGTTGATAGTCCTACTATTAGGTAGTCTCCTAGTGCACGCGCTCTTTTTAGAAGACGAATATGACCATAATGCAGTAGATCAAAGGTACCGTAGGTGATAATTTTTTTCATAATAAATACTCCCTTGTAATAGTTACTATTCTAGCAGAAGTAGAAAAAAGTGAAACTTTTATGTTTAAAAAAGTTAGTAGCACTTTTTTGTTAAAATGGTAAGTAAAGATATATTTCGATTAGAAATGGTTAAAAACAGAGCATGAATAAAGTTAGTATTTTAGGAATAGAATTTGATAATTATTCGTTAGAAGAATTTAAAGATAGATTAATTAACCGGTTAAACAATAAAGTATCAACTATGGTGGTAACAGCTAATCCTGAAATTGTGATGGCTGCAAATAAAGATCCTAAATTTATGGAACTTATCAAAAAGGATGCAGATTTAGTTACAGCTGATGGAATTGGAATTGTTTTAGGCGGAAAAATGCTTAAAACTCCAATCAAGGAACGTGTAACAGGCTATGATTTGTTTACCTGGCTTTTGCATGTGGGAAATTTAAGAAAGCTCCGTGTCTATTTAATTGGTGCAACGCCTGCAGTAATGAAAATTACTAAGGCCAAAATTGCTAAAGATTATCCAGGAATCGAATTAGTTGGGGCTGAAGATGGCTACTTTAAGGATGATCTTAAAACCGTTGCTAAAAGAATTGAAAATACTGAGCCTGATTTGGTTTTTGCAGCAATTGGTTTTCCTAGACAAGAAGAGTTAATTTCTTTATTGCGGCAAGCAGAGGTGCCAGCAATTATGATGGGAGTGGGCGGAAGTTTTGATGTCTTTTCGGGTGCGGTTAAACGTGCTCCGGAAGTATTTCAAAAAACTCATCTTGAATGGTTTTATCGCTTGATTACCAATCCAACACGTTTTAAACGGATGCTGGCCTTACCAGAATTTGTAGTTGAAGTCGAAAAGTCTAAGAAACAAAAATAATAGAAAGAATATAAATTAAATGAAAGTTTTACATGTTAACGCTGGATTAGAAAAGGGCGGGGGCCTGTCTCATATTGTTAATTTATTAACAGAAGCTAATCGGCAAGATGCTGATTTTGAATTGCTGACCTTAGCAGATGGCCCGGTGGCAAAAGCTGCCAAAAAAGCAGGAATTAAGACAACGATTTTAGGTGCCCAAAGTCGTTATGATTTAACTGTTTTAAAAAGACTCGCTAAATTCATTAATAATGGCAACTTTGATATCGTTCATACTCATGGTGCACGAGCTAATTTATTTGTTTCGATGATTAAAAAGCAAATTAAGGCTAAATGGATTATCACAGTTCATTCTGATCCTTTAAAAGATTTTGAAGGACGGGGAATGATTGGAAACATTTTTACTAAGTTGAACATTATGGCTTTAAAAAAAGCTGATGGTATTTTTGCGATTACGCAGAACTTTTCTGATCTTTTAGTTGAAAAGGTAGGCATCCCGAAAACTAAAATTTGTGTAATCTATAATGGGATTTTTTTCCATGACAATAAAGAATTACCTAAAAAATATGCTCATCCCTATTTCAATATAATTGATGTTGGAAGAACAGAAAAAGTTAAGGGACAAGATTTGCTTTTAAAGGCCATTAAAAAGATCAATGATAAAAACGTTCGCTTACATATTGCTGGTGATGGAAGCGAATTTAATAATTTAAGAGCACTTGCGCGAGATCTAGGGATTAGTTCACAGGTAACTTTCCACGGCTTTTTGAACCAGAAAGAGATCCGCAAGCTCTATCAAAAAATGGATTTGGCTGTTTTAACGTCTTACTCAGAAAGTTTTCCGTTGGTATTGCTTGAAGCTAGCGATAATTTAGTACCAATTATGTCAACAGATGTTGGCGATATTGAAAAAATGATTCCTAGTGAAAAGTATGGATTTGTTGCTAAAATTGGAAACTTAAATGATATTAGTGAAAAGCTAAAGCAAGCAATTTCAACTAGTCAAGAAAAACTTGAAGAGATGGCAGAAAAAGAAAAGACGTATTTGATGCATGCCTTTTCAATGAAAAATCAGTTAGTGGCAATTGAAAATTATTACAAATTCATCTTGGGTGAAAAATAGTGGAAAATTATCATAAAAGTAGTCTGCTGGCAATTTTGATTGGAATTCTACCGCTAATTTTTGAACTAAGCAGCAATATTTGGCATGGCGATAATGGCTTTTTTATAATTAGCGCGGCATATGGTTTGATCTTGCTTTTGTTAACTTTATCAATTGAAATTGAAGATCTAGATCAGTGGTTTGCAGAAAAGGCTCTAAGCTATTTATCAGTTTTTCTATCTTTGACAGCGATTTTGAATAAGAGCGAAGTTTTGCCCTTTGCTGAGATAGGATCGCTATACCGTTTAGCTATCATTGCTTATATGGGAACCTTATATTTCTTAGATAGACATTTTAATACTAAAAATTTAGTCTTGCTTTTGTTGAATTTAAATATTCTAGCTCAATTATCAGTTAGGTCCGGAACAATCTTAATTTTAATTGTTGCTGTTTTAACTTTTATTTTCTATGTAATTAGAGTAGTAGTTACTTTTAGTGAACAATTGAGACCCTTTTTACTATGCGTTTATTTAATTGTTTTGCTCGTTTCGCTAGTTTGGTACACACCTGAGTTTACTGACTTTGTTTTTAAAAATCTTTCCTGGAATATTGAAGCAATTTCTTTATTGTTAGAAACGCTGGGAGCAATTGTCTATATAAGGCTTAAAAGGCAGTTGAACATAAACAGTCATTTAATTTTAGGGACTGTATTATTTTTAATTATTAACGAAGGTAGTTTGATTATTGCTGAATCAAATGTAATTAATACCAGTTATTTAGTTTTAGTCTTGATCATAGATTTATGTATAGTCAACGTATTCGGCAATATTGAATTAGGCAGAAATCAGCGAAAAATTTCAGTTATCATTCCAGCTCATAATAGTGCTAATACAATTGTTGAGGCGTTAGAATCAATCAAGAATCAGACGTACCGTGATTGGGAGATTATCTTAATTAATGATGGTTCAAGTGATGAAACGGAAACAATTGTTAAGCGTTATTTAGAAAATACACCTTTACCAGTTAAATATCATAAGCAAAAGCAGCATAATTATTTGCATGCGATTGAATACGGAACAAAATTTGTAGAAGGCTCGATAATTTTTGTTCTAGATGCTGATAAAGTTTTATTTAATCAGAATGTCTTTTATCGTGCAGCTAGTACGCTTTATGGTGAAAAATGCGATGGAATGTTTGTTGGTATTCGAGCAATGTATCAACGCTTAAAAGATGGTAAATTGCATTTAATTAGACCATATTATCGTAATCAAATTAGTTTGGTAAAAACAGCGCTCGGCATGGGTGTAAACATTTATACTAATTATGCTTTTTGGCGCAGAGAAGTTTTTGAAACTAGTGTGCGAGAGAACTATTTAGTGAATGGAATGCCATCTTGGTATAATGCTCAAATTAATTTTGGTCTAAGAATGGTCAATGGTAACTTTGTAGGTCTAAAATATCGAATTGTTAAAAATAAAAAGCCAGCAGATAAGCAATTGAATCAAGATCAGGTTATAGCAGAATTACGCACTCTGCATCACATTACAAGTAAAATTAAAATACCATTTTATCGTCTTCAAGCTGCTATTTATTATGCATTTAATAAGTGTCATATTGCTTCGCTTTGTCCAGTGATTTTTAAACAGGGTAAGACCTCATTGAAAGAAATTACTCCGTTAATTATTGAAAATAGGCTTAAGAATGTTAAGTCACCTTACTTACAAACAATTGTCGGTTTTGGTACTAACTATAATCCTGAAAAAAAGATAGAAATCATTATTCCTAAAGACCTAAAAGTGTACCACGGAGCAGATATTGAAGAATTTATTCAAAAGCTCAAACAAAATAAACTAGCGCCTTTTTACGCTAATTTAATGAAAGTAATTAGTCAGGGAACAAGCCTTTACGTGGTGAACAAAAAAGATCGAGAAAAATTAACTGAAATTCTAGAATTTTTTACAATTAGAGACTATGTAAATATCATAAGTAAATAGCTTAAATATTTTTAGAGACATCATTTTGGTGTCTCTTTTTGATATCTGCGTGTCTTTGATTATAATAAGGTACAAGAAAGAAATTATTTATTTAGTGATGAGGGAGACAAAATGTTTTACCCACAAATTGATCAAGACGATTCGTTAATTCTTCATACAGACTTGTATGAAATTAATATGATGTATACCTATTTTAAAAAGGGTGTAAGTGAAAGAAATTCAGTATTTGAAGTATTTTTTAGAAAAGAACCTTTTGGTAACGGCTACGCAGTTAATGCTGGTTTAAGCCATGTTATTCAATACTTGAATAACCTCCATTTTAAGGAAAGCGACTTAGAATATCTCAAGGAAACTTGTGGTTATGATGATGAATTTATTGATTATTTACGTAATCTAAAATTAAAATTAACCATTCGCAGTGCTAGAGAGGGGGAACTGGTCTTTGCAAATGAGCCAATTATGCAGATCGAAGGCCCATTAGCTCAAGCACAATTAGTAGAAACTGCAATTTTAAATATTATTAACTTCCAGACTTTAATTGCAACTAAAGCCGCTAGAATTAAGGTGGCAGTAGGTAATGACGGTTTAATGGAGTTTGGCTCACGTCGTGCTCAAGAAACTGATGCAGCTATTTGGGGAACTCGTGCAGCATATATCGGTGGTTTTGACGCTACTAGTAATGTTAGAGCAGGAAAGTTATTTAACATTCCTGTTGCAGGAACACATGCGCACTCTTTAGTTGAAGCATTTAATAATGAATATGATGCCTTTAAAGCATATGCGGAAACACATAAAAATTGTGTCTTTTTAGTTGATACTTATGACACTTTGCGAAGCGGCGTTCCAACTGCAATTAAAGTTGCTAAAGAAATGGGCGATAAGATTAACTTCCAAGGTGTTCGTATTGACTCGGGAGATATGGCATATATTTCTAAAAAAGTGCGCAAGCAATTAGATGATGCTGGCTTCCCTGATGCAAAGATTTATGCTTCAAATGACTTGGATGAAAAGACTATTCAAAACCTTAAGATGCAAGGCGCAAAAATTGATGTTTGGGGAATTGGTACTAAATTAATTACCGCTTTTGATCAACCAGCTTTAGGTGGAGTGTACAAGTTAGTTGCTATTGAAGATAAGGATGGCAATATGCGTGATACTTTGAAGATTTCTTCAAATGCGGAAAAAGTATCTACTCCAGGTAAAAAGCAAGTTTGGAGAATTCAAGCTAACTCTGAAAAGAAAAATGAAGGTGATTGGGTATCACGCTATGATGAAGACCCAAGAAAGTTCGATGCTCTTTTCATGTTCCACCCTCAATATACTTATATCAATAAGGTTGTTACCGACTATACTGCTCGTCCGTTATTGCACGAAATCTTCCATGAAGGTAAGTTAGTTTATCAAGAACCTACTCTAAAAGAAACGAAAGAGTTTGCAGCAAATAACCTCGATGGTTTATGGGATGAATACAAGCGTAGCTTGAATCCACAAGACTACCCAGTCGATTTATCGCAAAAATTATATGACAACAAGGTAAACTTGATTAATAATATTCGCAGCCGAATTGTGAAAAGAGGATATTAGAATGCGTCCATTACAAGAAAAAATTATTGCTTATGAACATGTATTACCAGAAATTGATCCTAAAAAAGAAATTCGTAAATCAATTGATTTTCTAAAAGAATATTTAAAAGAAAACCCATTTTTAAAGAGCTATGTTTTGGGGATTTCTGGTGGTCAAGATTCAACTTTAACTGGTAAGCTTTGCCAAATGGCAATTGAAGAAATGCGTGAAGAAACTGGCGATAATTCTTACCAATTTATCGCTGTTCGTCTTCCTTATGGCGTTCAAGCTGATGCAAGCGACGCTGCAGATGCAATTGCTTTTCAAAAGCCTGATCAAGATTTAATCGTAAATATTAAAGAACCAGTTGATGCAATGGTCAAAGTAGTTGAAGCAACTGGTCAAAAGATTACTGATTTTAATAAGGGTAATATTAAGGCGCGTCAAAGAATGGTTGTTCAATATGCAATTGCTGGTGCAAATAATGGGGCAGTTGTCGGAACTGACCATGCTGCAGAGAACTTCTCTGGCTTTTACACTAAGTACGGCGATGGTGCAGCTGATCTTACTCCGCTTTTCCGCTTAGATAAGCGTCAAGGAAAGGCGATGCTTAAAGAGCTTGGTTGTCCTAAACATCTGTATGAAAAGGCACCTACTGCTGATTTAGAAGAAGAAAAACCAGATTTACCAGATGAAGTAGCTTTAGGCGTAACTTACAAGGAAGTTGACGATTACTTAGAAGGTAAAGAAGTAAGCGATAAAGCTGCTGAACAAATTGAAAAGTTATGGAAGAAGAGTGAGCATAAGCGTCACTTGCCAGTAACTATTTTTGATGATTTTTATAAAAAGAACTAAACTTGTGTCGGACTCGTTAGTTTAATATAATAAACTTGCATAAGAGAGTAACGGCAATTTATTGCGATAAGTTCAACAACCGGGATGAATGTCTCTGGGCTTATCTTAATTAGTGAGACTTATGACGATGGGTTCGTTATAAGTCTTTTTTAGTTATTGGAGGGATTGGCTTTGAAAGAGAAGTACTATGCTCAAGATATTTCTCAAATCGAGAAAGAACTACATACATCACTAGATAATGGGCTGTCTGATGATGAAGCTAAGAAACGATTAGCTTCAGAGGGGCCTAATTCTTTAGCATCAAAGAAAAAACGCAGTATGTTCATGCGCTTCATTGATCAATTTAAGGATTTTATGATCATTGTCTTGATTGTAGCCGCAGTTTTATCAGGAGTTGTGGCAAATGAGTGGACGGATGCAGCAATTATTATGATTGTTGTCTTGCTAAATGCAATTTTAGGCGTAATTCAAGAAGCCAGATCAGAAGCCGCAATTGATGCCTTGAAAGAAATGTCGACGCCGAATGCACATGTAAGACGCGGAGGAGCAATTCTAGAGATTCCAAGTACTGACATTGTGCCGGGTGATGTTGTGCTACTTGAAGCAGGAGACGTTGTTCCTGCTGATATGCGTTTAGCTAAGACAGCTAGTTTAAAAGTTGAAGAGTCTGCTTTGACTGGTGAATCAGTTCCGGTTGAAAAAGATAGCGACATCTTAAAAGCTGATGATGTAGCTTTAGGTGACCGCGTTAATATGGCTTATGCCAATACTAATGTAACTTATGGCCGAGCAGAAGGTATTGTAGTTGGAACTGGAATGAAGACTGAAGTCGGTAAAATTGCGACAATGTTAAACAATGCCGATGAAACAGCTACTCCATTAAAGGAAAACTTAAATCAACTTGGTAAGACATTAACCATCATGATTTTAGCAATTTGTGTAATTGTCTTTGTCGTGGGGATGTTTACCAAGCAAGGAAGCGAGCCAACTAATAAGTTAATTATTGACATGTTCTTAGTTGCTGTTTCCTTAGCTGTTGCTGCAATTCCAGAAGGTTTACCGGCAATTGTAACGATTATTTTAGCTCTTGGCACGCAAACGATGGCTAAGCATAGGGCGATTGTTAGAAAGCTACCTGCTGTTGAAACTTTAGGTGCAACAGATATTATTTGTTCTGATAAAACCGGTACTTTAACGCAAAATCAAATGACTGTTGAAAAAGTTTACTATGATGGTGAACTTCATAATGATGAAGAGGCAGTTAAGGTAGATAATCCAGCTATGATGGCCATGATTTTGGCTAACGACACTAAAATTGAAGATGGTGGACGGCTTTTAGGAGATCCAACTGAAACAGCTTTGATTCAATATGCTTTTGATCAAAACGTCAAAGTTGAAGATTTACTCAAGAAAGATAGCCGTGTTCAAGAAGTTCCTTTTGATTCAGAGAGAAAATTAATGTCGACGGTTAACCATTATGGTGATAAATTCTTTGTTGCTGTGAAGGGTGCACCTGACGAATTATTAAAACGTGTAACTAAGATCGAAAAAAAGGGTCAAGTAACGCCAGTTTCTGACAGTGAAAAGGAAAACATCTTAGCTTCTAACAAGAATATGGCTGAACAAGCCTTACGTGTTTTGGGACTGGCTTACAAGATTGTGGATAAGGCTTATGACGATCCAACTACTAATAACGTTGAGCAAGATTTAATTTTTGCTGGTTTAGTCGGAATGATCGATCCAGAAAGACCAGAGGCTAAAGCCGCTGTCGCAGAAGCCAAGAGTGCTGGTATTAGAACAGTTATGATTACTGGTGACCACCAAATCACTGCTGCTGCAATTGCTTCTCGTTTAGGTATATTAGAAACAGGTTCAGACAAAGATAAGTCCGTAATTACAGGTGCTGAACTTGATAAATTGTCAGATGATTACTTTAACAAGCACGTTCAAGACTATAGCGTTTATGCTCGTGTATCTCCTGAAAATAAGGTTAGAATTGTTAAAGCTTGGCAGGCAAATAATAAGATCGTTGCAATGACTGGGGACGGGGTAAATGACGCACCTAGTCTAAAGCAGGCTGATATTGGTATTGGTATGGGAATTACTGGTACTGAAGTATCAAAGGGTGCAGCAGATATGGTATTAGCCGATGATAACTTTGCGACAATCGTTGAAGCAATCAAGCAAGGACGTAAGGTATTTGCTAATATTCAAAAGGCGATCCTTTATCTAATGAGTTGTAACGTTGGTGAAGTTTTGACAGTCTTTATGATGACGATGCTTGGTTGGGATATCTTAATGCCAGTGCAATTGTTGTGGATTAACTTAGTCACTGATACTTTACCAGCAATTGCCTTGGGTGTTGAACCAGTTGAGCCAGGAATTATGAAGAAGAAACCACGTGGTAGAAAGTCAAACTTCTTTAGTGGCGGTGTTGCAAGTTCGATTATTTACCAAGGTATTTTAGAAGGTATTTTAGTTTTAGGTGCATATCAGTTTGGTTTACATGTCGGACCTCACGTTGGAAACGCAGCTATGCAACATGCAGATGCTTTAACTATGGCCTTCCTTACTTTAGGCTTAATTCAGTTGTTCCATGCCTTTAACTCTAAATTTATTCACAAGTCAATCTTTAGAGGGCAAACATTTGAAAATAAGTGGTTCAACGGAGCAATTATTATTTCTGCTTTAGTTATGGCTGCAGTAGAAATTCCGTTTTTAACTAAGATTTTTGATGTGACTGAATTAGATGGGATGCAATGGTTGGTTGTAATTATTGCAGGACTTTTGATGATTATCATTGTTGAAATCGTTAAATTCTTTGAAAGACGGACTGCTAGAAAATAATAAATATCATCTTCTAGCAGGTAGAATAAAAAATATGCATGAAAAAAGACAGCTAGTTTAAATTTTCTAGCTGCCTTTTTTTACAAATTAGAATATCCGTTCTAATTGCTTGTCGTGCAGATCATAATGATGATTAAACATTTGCATAATTTTAGGTGGAATATGATGATCTATTTCAATTACTGTTAATGGAGAATCTAAGAACACTTCATGAATCTGATTAGCTGTGGTGGGATCAAGCGAAGCTGTCCCTTCGTCAACAATTAAAAAATCTCTTTCATATAGAAAAGCTCGTGCCAATTCTATTCGTTTCTTTTCACCGCCAGATAAGTTATTTCCATTTTCTTCTATAATCGTATTTAAGCCATACCGATTAACATATGGCAATAGTCCAGCCTTTTTGATAGCTTCTGTAATTTTGAAATCATCAAACTTTTTACCTAATGTTAGGTTGAAAAGTAAAGTATCATTAAATATTTGAGAAGTCTGTTGTACCTCACTAAATGTATAATTTTGATTGGTCATCCCATTGACGAGCACGTTTCCTTTAGTAGGTTTTAGTTGACCAGTTAAAAGATTAAGAAGGGTAGACTTTCCTTGACCAGACTTACCAGTAAGTAATAATTTATCACCTCTTTTAATTTTTAAGTTGATTTTGTCTAGTACTAATTCTCCTGGCTTATATCCAAAGCTAATATTGTTAAGGGTTAAGGTATTTAGGTTAGAATTAGGAATATTTTTGTCAAATTCTTCTGGTTTAAAAGAAAGTAGCTTATCTATCATAGGTTTGGCTGATGACATTTGATTACGGCAGCTATTAATACTGTAAAAACTGTTAATAATCCAAGTACTGGAGTATTGGACAGCTACAAATGAGGCTAGAGTAAGCATCCCTTTGATGACCATAATTATTCCTATTCCAATAGGTAAAAAGTCAAAAGAATAAACGAATATATTAACCCAAAAATTGCTTTTAGCAATTGTATTATCACGTAATCTCTTATTTTCAGTAGATTGAGTAATAATTTTTTGCCCTTTTTTAATAAAGGTATCTAATGCATTGTAATTTAAAACTGTCCTAATATTCTTTAAAAAATCGGACATAAATGTTATGTAAGTTCCAGTAGAAGTACTCCAATTATTTGACTGCTGGGCTGTTTTCTTGCTAAAAAACTTAGGGATAATACTTGAAAAAATAGCGAATGAAATAAAAACTAAAGTTAATAAAAAACTATTGCCAACTGCAACTATTGAAGTACCGACAATTGTTACAATCATTGAAATTAATTGAAAAAGTTGCTTCAAATAGTTCTCTTCTATTAAGTTAAGATCATTTGAAAGAAAAGAAATTTGCTTTGATACATTGTTTTCACTGATTTCAATAAAGTTGCTTTTCATTAGAAATTCACGCACGTTTTGATTAAAACAAGCGATATTTCTGTTAAGTATCCGTGTATTCAAATACTTAATAATGACCAAAAGAATTTGGGCAATAGTAATAACTGCTACCATCCTGATAGTATTAGGAATATTTTTTTCAGTAATTAAAGAGAATATTTCTGAATATGACCAAGTTCCAAAAGGCAATTCTAAGCCACTCAAGCATGAAAGCAAGATGCTTAAGGCAAAATATTTTTTGTTGATAAACTTCTTCATTGTTACTCCTCTTTTCATTTAAGATGAGATAAATGATAAGGTATTTGCGTAATGAAGAGGATTTTTTTTGCATAATTGATCAGCGAGTTGCGTATATGCAGTTTATTGTGGCAAGATATTTATTGTTTTACTTAAGTTACTTTTCTTTAAAATAGTAATAATGGGCTTTAATTGTTCTTTTTGATTTGTAAAGTAACAATGATAGTAATAACCTATAATTTTCTCAATACCTAATTCGGGATATTCTGTTAATTGAGTTAATAGTTGAATAGCTTTATTAGTTGAACTAATATTTCTGTTTTGGGATGCTGAATATAAATAGTTGATACAGAAAGATGCAACGCTTTCTTGAATTTTTAGAGTTTGTTTACCAAGATTGTTTTGATATTTCTGATAAATTTGATTTAAAAAGAAAGGTAAGTCAAAGGGATCAAGAACTTCAATAAAGGTAGCTAATATCAGAATTTTGTGAGAATCATTGAGCCAATGAGTACCTGAAAAGACTTTTTGTATAATTTTATCTTTGTTTTTAGGAAATTTATGACGACCTGATTGTAGAGTATTGAGAATAAGTTGAGCTTGTAATTTAAGTAAATCATCATTAGATGTATTAATTTGAGTATAGATTTCCTTTGCTTTATCAAGATTTCGATCATAGTAAGCAGATAATAATTGCTCACTAAGTTTTTCATCTTGGTCGTTTACGTTGTTTTGATCGAGGGATGAGAAAAAATCTGAATAACGTATTTTATTTTGACTCAACAGTTTTAGCAGGTCATTTGCTGAAATTTCATGTAGATTACGTTCTATTTTCGAGTAATGCGCTGGAGAAAGGATATTTTGAGTGAATTCTTTTTGAGTTAGTCCTGCGTTAGTACGATATTGTTTTAATGCTTCGCCAATATTCATGTTGTAATCTCCAATCTATAAAAGTCTATCTAGTTATGAATTATATGAAATTTTAAATGGAAAATATAGAAATAAAAATGGAATGAGATAGTGGAAGAAGATAAAGTTTTATCAAATAATCAAAAAAAGCTTGAGTTTACTCAAGCTTTTTTTATACCCTTAGTAATGAGTATATAATTGACAAATGTTTAAGATTTGTCAATAAATCCATTTACTGAGGAACATCTAAATGAAAAGTTTATTTTTTCGCTTGTACTTATGGGGAATAAGCTTACTTGCAAGTCTTCGCCCAATTAAAGAAAAGAATATTGTTATCTTGAATGGCTCAGGCAGATCTGGCTCAAACGGCTATTTATTTTATAAATACATTAAGGCTAATCATCCAGACTACAACATTACCTTAGTTGAACCTTGGCCATCTTCTCACTTATCCTGGGAAACCTGGAAGAAAATTGGTGCAGCTAAATATGTGATTACTACTCATCAACCTTTTAAAGCACGTTCTGCTCAAGTTAATATTCAGTTCTGGCATGGCGTACCTTTAAAACGTATGGGCTTTATGGCTCACAATACACACTATCGTGATAATAAGCGTAACCAAAAGCTATGGCATAAAAATGCAGACCTGGTAGCTTCAAGCTCTGATCTCTACGAAAGTTTAATGAGTGCCTGTATGGCAATTGAAGGTAAAAAATATCAAAAGCTTGGTTTCCCTAGAATTGATTACATTAATCATCCAGCAATCTCTAAGGAAAAATTATTAGTAGATTTATTTAAAACTAGGGATGATCAAGCTCAAATAGGAATCTACATGCCAACTTTTCGTTATGAGCTTGAAGATCCATTGGTTATGGAAAAAATAAAGCAAGGAAATTATTTTGCTTTTCAAGATTTTGATCCTTATAAATTAAATGATGCATTAAAAGCAAAGCATCAGTATTTAATCGTGAAGCTTCATCCTTATGAAATGCGGATGTTTGAAGACTTTAACAGTCAATTTTCAAACATCGCCTTCTTAAATAATGATTATTTATTTAAAAATGATCTCGACTTATACGAGCTGCTTGGAAATACTGATTTCTTAATTACTGATTTTTCATCAATTTATTTTGATTATTTGTACTTAGATAAGCCAATTATTTTTATTACCAATTATTTAAAACAGTACGAAAAAGTACGTGGTTTATTATTGAGTCCATACGAGGATGTTACACCCGGTCCGTGTGTTAATTCACAAGAGGAATTTTTACAAGTTTTGAGGCATCCTGATGATCATCAATACAAAAATCAACGTTTTTATTGGCGTGAGTTAATTGATGAAGTTGATAATCTTGATTCTTGCGAGCCTATCTTCAATTACATGACAAAGAAATTTTAGAGGAAAAAGTAGTGAAGCGAACTTTTCTTAATATTTTATATAATGCGGTCTATCAAATCTTTCTAGTTTTAGTGCCGCTAATTACAGTTCCATATTTATCTCGTGTTTTAGGACCTAAGACTTATGGTATTTATGGTAGTGTAAATAATACTGTGCAATTTCTAATGGTATTTTGCACCTTGTCAGTTTCCTATATTGGAATTCGAACTGTTTCTCGAACCAGAACTTATGGTACGCCTCAGGAATTGACAGAAGCTTTCTGGGGATTATGGTATTTCCAAGCAATTGCTGGTTTGGTGACTATTTTAATTACTTTACTGATTACCAATATTTTTCATATTCAATACTGGAACTACTTAATCTTAATGATTCCATATTTGATTTCTGCCCAGGTCGATATTTCTTGGTTCTTTCAAGGTTTAGCTGATTTTGGTCGGGTAGTGTTAAAAAATACTGCTGTTAAGTTAGCTAGTGTGGTTTTGATTTTATTATTAATTAAGTCACCAGCTGATCTTTGGAAGTATTTTTTAATTATGTCAGTTTCGACAATGCTTGGATCTTTTGTCTTTTGGCTTGACATTCATCGCTATGTAGGAAAACCAGTCAATCGTTTTTACAAATATAAGACAACGATTGTTTCAATCATTACCTTAATGATTCCGCAGATAGCAACGCAGATTTATACCTCGCTTGATAAGCCAATCCTAGGTTTTTTTAGCAATTCAACACAAGTTGCCTTTTATGATAATTCGCAGCGAATTTCTAATATGATCTTAGGAGTAATTACTAGTATTTCTTTAGTCATCATGCCGAAGATGGCTAGCGAAGAAAAAGAAATGCAGAAAATTGTCTTAAAAAAGTCGCTTGAAGCAACGACGATGCTTGGAACCTTATTCGCAGTCATTATTATGGCTAATACTAAGCAATTTGTGCCATTCTTCTTTGGTAAGAAATTTATTCCAATGACGCCTTTGATGTTCTTTTTTGCCTTAACGATCATCATGATTCCGATGGGGGGAGTATTTGCTAATCAGTTTGCGCTGGCTAACAGAAGAGATAAGGAATACGCCATTCCAGTTGTGATTGGGGCGCTTATCGAAGTTGTCTTAGCAGCGCTACTTGATCGACCATATGGAGCTAGTGGAGCAACAGTCGCAATTCTAATTACGGAATTTGTAGTTCTAATTTTGCGGCTTTGGATTGTGAGAGATGATTATAGTTTTAAAAATGCATTTAGCGACGTGCCAAAGTATTTCTTAATTGGAATAATTACGTTAATTGCAGGGATGCTTATGCCTAACCTAATTAGTTCAAGTTTTTTGAACATGGCAGTTAAATCAATTTTGATGTTAATTATTTATGCTGGAATTATGTTTATGATGAAGTTAGACTTTAATCAAGATATCATGGACTTTATAACTCGCTTTCTTAGAAAGGTAAAAAGATGATTCCTAAAAAAATTCATTACGTCTGGGTAGGACATAACCCCAAGTCGCCATTAATTAAAGAGTGTCTTACGACTTGGAAAAAGAAGTTGCCTGACTATGAAATTATTGAGTGGAATGAAAGTAATTTTGATATGCATGAGAATCGCTATCTTGAAGAAGCTTATCGGGCTAAAAAATGGGCCTTTGTGTCTGACTATATTCGCGCTCGTGCTATTTATGAACAGGGCGGAATCTATTTAGATACAGATGTTAGAATTCTTAAAAAGCTAGATCCACTTTTAAAGAATCAGGCGTTTATTGGTTTTGAAAATAATGACTACTTGTCAGCTGCTATTTTTGGTGCAGAGGCCTATCATCCATTCATAAAAGATATTCTTGATTATTATCAAGACAAAGAGTTTACTTTTGACAAAAATAATCAAATGGCGGGCGTGAATAGTTTGTCAGTAACTGATATTTTGAAAGAAAAGTATGGGCTAAAAACAGGTAACTGCGAGCAGCTTTTAAAAGATGGCGTTCATGTTTATCCAGATGGCTTTTTGTGTAATCCAAGTAAAGATTCATACTCTATTCACTTATTTACTGGTACTTGGATTGATGGGCAGCAGTCAGTAAAGCAAAAAATTGTGACCGGTCTAAAGAGAAGAATATCCTCTCCAAGACAGGCTAGTTTATATCAAAAATTAATTCGAAAATAATGAATCAAACAGAATTACAAAAATTAGTAGAAGAAATTTCATTAAAATATTTTTACCTTCCTTTCAGGCATGAAGTTAAGATTAATAATCGCATGACGACAACTGGAGGAAGATATTTTCTAAATGACCATCATATTGATATTAATGGTCATTTTTTAGATGAAAAATATCGCTCAGACTTAGTGGGAATAATTAAGCATGAGTTGACGCATTATCATTTACACTTAGCGGGACTAGGCTATCAGCACCGCAATCGTGATTTTAAGAACTTATTAGCTCGTGTTGGTGGTAGTCGTTATACACCTGACATTGGGTTAAGACGCAGGCAAGTTAAAAACTATCTTTATGAATGTGAAGACTGCCATTTTCAATATCCTCGTGTTCGTAAAGTAAATACAAGAAAATATCGCTGCGGCAGATGTGGTGGTAGACTAAAATTAGTTAGAAGAAATAAGTAAAAAAACAAATTTCCATTTGCTAAAAGAAAAATTATTTGGTATATTAGTTAAGTACCGCGGGCGTGGCGGAATGGCAGACGCGCAAGACTAAGGATCTTGTGATCGCTTTTAGATCGTGGAAGTTCGAGTCTTCTCGCCCGCACCACTAAGAAAAGGAAGTTGCAAATGCGGCTTCCTTTTTTGTTAAAGATATACTTGATAAAAGTAGGAAAGACTATGATTAATAAGAAGACTTTTAGAATTGCTATTAGTGCTATTTTTGTTGCAATTATTTTAGTTCAGACTTTTGTTCCTTACATCGGCTACATTAGAATTCTGCCGGGATTGCCTTCAATTACAACTATTCCTTTGACCGTGGCTTTAGCTGGTTGCTTAATGGGACCTGGGTTCGGTACGTCGATTGGCTTATTTTGGGGCTTATTAAGTTTATTTATTGCTTATACGCAACCTGGCGATATTGTCAGCATGTTGTTGTTTCGAAATATCTTTATTGCGTTAGTTCCGCGGGCAGCAGCTGGCTTTATTGCTGGAATGATTGGTCAAGCTGCAAAAGATGAATCAAAACTTCAGAAGACCGTTGTTTATACAATTGCAGGCTTATGTACGTCACTTGCTAATACTTTACTGGTGATTAGTATTACTAGTTTATGGTTTATGAATAATCCAGCTGCCTTGCTTCAAAGCCTAGGCCAAACTCAAAATTCAGCTCCTTTAATTGCAATTTTATTAAGTGTTTTAGGTGTTAATGGTGTTGTAGAAGCAATCTTTACTGCTATCCTTACGCCAGCAATTGCGATGCCTTTGAAGCAAGTAATGAAAAGGAAGATGAGTTAAAATGCCGCGTAGACGCCGCCAAAAAAATATTCAATATGTAATTGCAAGAGCCTTTGCTATTTGCTTTACTTTGGTAGTAATTTTATCAGGCTTTTTGTACTGGCGTCACGAGGTCGCGGTTAATGAACAATTAAGGCAAGCGCAGTTAGAAAAGGAACGCGCTCTTCAAAGTAAAGAAAGGTTTATTAAAGTAGTAGCTCCAATTGCTCAAAGAGCAGATAAGCCTTATGGTTTATTTCCAAGTGTTACCATTGCGCAAGCATGCTTAGAAAGTAATTTTGGTCAAAGTGAGCTTTCAAAAAAATATTATAATTTGTTCGGTGTCAAGGGAACCGATCCTAATACTAGCCGAGAGCTGACGACTTCGGAATTTGTTAATGATCACTGGGAAACTGTAACTGGTCGTTTTCAAGTTTATAATTCTTATGAAGAATCTATTCAGGCACATACGCGGTTATTTGTGAATGGAACTAGCTGGAATAAAGATCAATATCAGCATGTTTTAGCTGCAAAAGATTATGCAAGTCAAGCGCAAGCTTTAGAGACGGATGGTTATGCGACTGATCCAGGTTATGCTAAAAAGCTAATTGATTTAATTAAAGAGTTCAATTTAACGCAATATGATTAATTCCGAAACGATGATAGTTAAGGTAAAAGCTATCGTCGTTTTTTGTTATAATAGACAGGTCTATTTTAGTGTTTAAGTTATCAGGAAAGAGAGAAGCAATGAGCGAAGAAACAATTCTTGCAGGATTAAATCCGCAGCAGAAAAAAGCTGTGCAGTGTACTGAAGGTCCACTTTTAGTAGTTGCTGGAGCTGGTAGTGGAAAAACATCAGTTTTAACACGTCGAATTGCCTATTTAATTGAAGAAAAGGGCGTTGCGCCATGGAATGTTTTAGCCATTACTTTTACTAATAAGGCTGCAACTGAAATGAAAGAACGTGTCCAAAAGCTTTTAGGGCCAGCTGCTGATAGTGTTTGGATGTCAACTTTTCACGCTTTATGTGTGAGAATCTTACGCCGAGATGCAGAAAAAATCGGCTATTCTAATAACTTTTCAATTGCTGATTCAGCAGAACAGTTAACTTTAATTAAGCGAATTGAAAAGGATCTTAATATTAATCCTAAGATGTATGATCCTAAGGCTATTTTAGGTGCTATTTCTAACGGCAAAAATGACTTACTTACGCCAAAAGATTTCAAAGAACAAGCAGCTAGTCCTTTTGAAAAAGTAACAGCGCAAGTTTATGCAGAATATCAGCACCGCTTAAAGCGAGATCAAATTATGGACTTTGATGATTTGATTATGCAAACGCTAGTCTTGTTTAAGAAAGATAAAGAAACGCTTCATTATTACCAAAATAAGTTCCGCTATATTTTAGTTGACGAGTATCAGGATACAAACGAAGCTCAATATCAACTTTGTGTGGCACTAGCTGCTCAATATAAAAATATTTGCGTTGTTGGGGATGCAGATCAGTCGATCTACGGTTGGCGCGGTGCTAACATGGAAAATATTCTTAATTTTGAGCATGACTATCAAGATGATGAAGTTAATACGATTAAACTTGAACAAAATTATCGTTCAACTGGTCATATCTTAGATGCTGCTAATTCAGTTATTAAGAATAATCAAAATCGTAAACCTAAGAAACTTTGGACTGATAAGGGCGACGGCGATAAGATCAACTATTATCGTGCTCAAAGTGGTAACGATGAGGCACTCTTTATTGTTTCAAAGATCAACGAAGAAATAAAAGGGCATCACAGAGACTACAAGGATTTTGCAGTTCTTTACCGTACAAATGCCCAATCTCGTAACGTCGAAGAAGCTTTAGTTAAATCAAACATTCCTTACCGAATTGTTGGCGGTCATAAATTCTATGATCGAAAAGAAATTAAAGATATTTTGGCCTACTTGAAGGTTGTAGCAAACCCTGCTGATTCGATGAGTTTTAATCGAATTATCAATGTACCAAAGCGGGGATTAGGTCCAACAACGATGGCTAAGTTTAATGGCTTTGCTAATGACAATGATTTCACAGTTGAAGAAACATTTAAGAACTTAAGCTTAGCACCAATTACAGGACGTCCAGCTAAGACTTTAGCAACTTTTGGGACTGCCCTAAAAGATGCAATTGAGTACAGTAAGACGCATAGCGTAACTGGTTTAACTGAAAAATTATTAGCTGACTTTGGCTATAAAGAAGCCCTAGAAAATGAACATACAATTGAAGCTGATACCAGATTAGAAAACTTGAACGAATTCTTAACTGTTACTAAGCGTTTTGATGATAATTATGAGCCAGAAGATGAAGATTCGACTGCCTTAGGTGATTTTCTTTCAGAAATTTCACTCTTAAGCGATCAAGATGATTTAGAAAATCAAGATAATCAAGTAGCTTTAATGACGCTTCATGCAGCTAAAGGATTAGAGTTTCCAGTTGTCTTTTTAGTTGGCATGGAAGAAGGTCTATTCCCGCTTTCAAGAGCGGCAAGCGATCCAAGTGAACTTGAAGAAGAGCGTCGTTTAGCCTATGTAGGTATTACGCGTGCTGAAAAGAAACTTTATATCACGAATGCCTTTTCTAGAACAATGTATGGTCGTCCGCAAAATAATCAGCCATCTCGTTTTATTGATGAAATTGAAGATAAGGATCTAGAATTTGTTAATCCAGTTCAATCTAATTCTTCAATGTCGATTCCTTTTGCTAAAAGTAGTGAACGTGCAACTTCTCAAGTTTATCGTCCCAAAACTAGAATTGAAACAGCTAAGAAGGCTAGTGGTGCAGTTGGCGCAGATAAGAAGACCTGGAATGTTGGCGATCAAGTTTCTCATAAGGCTTGGGGAAAGGGTGTTGTCGTCAAAGTTAACGGCAGCGGAGAAGATATGGAATTAGATATTGCTTTTGCTAGTCAAGGAGTAAAGCGCCTTTTAGCTGCCTTTGCACCAATTAAAAAGATATAATGAGATTGAAGTAGTTTGGTTTAGATAAGGACTGAAATAATGGCAGTTTTAACTCACAATCAGGCTTCTCAGAAAGTCGATGAATTAAGAAAAAAGCTCGATGAATGGGCAGAAGATTATTACGCAAAAGACGCACCAATAGTTGAAGACGCAGTTTATGACAAGGCTTATCAAGAACTAGTAGAATTAGAAAAGCAGTTTCCTGACTTAGTAACATCTGACTCAATTACGCAGCGAGTTGGTGGCGAAATTAAGAGTGATCTTTCTAAAGTGGAACATCCTATTCCAATGCTCTCAATGGGGGATGTTTTCTCAAAAGATGAGCTTAAAGAATTTGATGACAGAATTACAAAGCTAGTTGGACATCCTGTGGCTTACAACGTTGAATTAAAAATTGATGGCTTATCTTTATCGCTAGAATATACAGCTGGTAAATTAACACGCGCATCTACTAGAGGAAACGGTCGTGTTGGTGAAGATGTGACAGCTAATGCCAAGTTCATTAAGGATATCCCACAAACTTTGCCTGAGCCTTTAACAACTGAGGTTCGTGGTGAATGCTATATGGAAAAAGAAGCATTTGCCAAGCTAAATGCGGAACGCGATGAAAAAGGCGAGCAAGTATTTGCTAATCCTAGAAATGCAGCAGCTGGGTCTTTGAGACAATTAGATGCGCGGATTACTAAAAAGAGAAATTTAAGTACTTTTATTTATACTTGGGTTAATCCACCAAGAAACATTACTAGTCAGCACCAGGCAATTGATGAAATGAATCGCTTAGGCTTTCACACTAATCAAACTGGTCGTCGTCTAGAATCAATGGATGAAGTATTTAAGTTTATTGATGAATATACTGCTAAGCGTAACGATTTAAGCTATGGTATCGATGGAATCGTTTTAAAAGTTGACGATTTGAGCTTACAAAATGAATTAGGAAATACCGTCAAGGTACCGCGTTGGGAAATTGCCTATAAGTTTCCTCCTGAAGAACAAGAAACGATAGTTAAAGAGATCGAATGGACAGTTGGCCGAACTGGAGTAGTCACGCCGACTGCGGTGATGAATCCCGTTCAGCTTGCTGGTACTGTTGTTTCACGTGCTTCTTTGCATAATCCTGATTACCTAAGAGAAAAGGGAGTACGGATTGGCGATACAGTTAAATTGCACAAGGCTGGGGATATTATTCCAGAAATTTCTAGTGTCGTTTTAAATAAAAGACCTAAAGATAGTGAGCCTTATGAGATTCCTAATAAATGTCCATCTTGTGGGCAAGACTTGGTTCACTTGCAAGATGAAGTGGCTCTCCGCTGCATCAATCCAATGTGTCCAGCTCAAGTTGAAGAAGGAATTATTCACTTTGCTTCACGCGGCGCGATGAACATTATGGGACTTGGTCCAAGAATCGTAAAACAGCTAATTGATAAAAAATTTGTCAACGATGTAGCTGACTTGTATCATTTAACTAATGAGCAATTAAGTCAGTTAGATCATTTTAAAGATAAGTCAATTACTAATTTGTTAACTTCAATTGAGAATAGTAAGCAAAATTCAGCTGAATTATTACTATTTGGTCTTGGAATTGATCACGTTGGTGCTAAAGCTGCTAGATTAATTTTGGAAAAATATAAAAATTTGGAAAAGGTTAGTCAATTAACAGTGCCAGAATTAATAAGTATCGATACAATAGGAGAGACGATTGCGGAATCGTTAACAGCATATTTTAATCAGCCGAGTGCGCAAAAGTTGTTGCAAGAGTTGCGTGACAGTGGATTAAATATGGAATATTTAGGAACAGTTGAAGAAGAAGCACCAGATAATTTCTTTAAAGAAAAGACTGTTGTTTTAACTGGAAAGTTATCAGACTTTACTCGAAGTGAATTTACTAAGAAACTTCAAGATCTTGGAGCTAAAGTGACTGGATCAGTATCTAAGAAGACAGATTATCTGATCTATGGTGCAGATGCCGGCTCTAAGAAAGATAAGGCTGAGAAACTTCAAGTTCCAATGTTAACTGAACAAGAAGCAATTGCAAAAATTGAAAAATAAAGAAATAAGAAGGAAAAATAAATTGAAAAGATTTTTGCAAATAGCACTGCTAGTGGCAACTGGTTTGAGCTTAAGTGCATGTGGCAATTTAAAAAATTCCGATCTTGCCAATAATCCCACAACTTCGACAACCAAGAAGAAAAGCTATCAAACGACTAGTACAAGTAAGAATGGTTATAATGTCCTCTTAAAAGATGGTGAATATGTAACTAGTCCAATTGAAGGTACAACTGAAAATACTAGTGATAATAATGTTGACGGTCGTGCTTTAGAATCTGGATTAATAAATTTATCCCAAAATACTTTTTCAAGTAGTAAGTATGTTTTCCAAGAAGGGCAAAAGATTTCTGTTGCAGATGCGACTGATTGGCTAGGAAGAAAGTCTAAGAGCAATGCAGATGGTTTAAATGCGGAAAAGAGTACTAAGAAAGATTCTTATAATCCAGTCATTTTAGACCAAATTTTGGAACAAGATTTTTTGACTAAATCTAATTCTAGTTACAAAATGGGTGGTATGAGTGTAGGCTTAGCCCTTAACTCAGTTGATTACTATCAAAAAGTTAAAGATGGTCCACAATATCATAAGGATATTTCTCGCGCAGAGCAGGAGACTTTTGGTAAGGAAGCAGCTAACAAGTTGGTTTCTTACTTGCGTAAAAAGAAGGGATTAAAGGATATCCCGATTCTAGTTGGACTATTTAGTAAGACTAGTAAAGATTCCCTAGTTGGCGGAAATTACTTTGCATATGGAATTGCTAATGCAAATAGTAGTAAAATAAATGATTGGAAAACAGTCAATAATCGTAGTCAAGTACTACCGACTGTTGGAAGCGAAAAAGCAATTAATTCTACTGATGCAGCTTCATTTAGTGATTTTAAGGCTGCTATTCAAGGATACTTCCCTAATATTAGTGGGGTAACAGCAACTGTTCGCTATCAAAATAAAACTTTGACGCAAATGAACATTACTGTAACTACGCAATTCTTTGGCTATGCACAGATCGAGAGTTTCTCAAGACTTGTGCTTTCAGCTGCTAAGAAGTACTTACCTAAAGATGCACCAATAGAAATTAAGATTAATTCTGTTAATGATACGCAGGCATTAATTGCTAAGAATTCCGCAGACGATAGTTATTATGTCCACGTCTTTGGCGGTGAATAGGAGGCAAACGGTGAAAATTACAAAAGATGAAATCAATCACGTTGCAACACTATCTCGACTTGAGTTTGGTGAAGACGAAATTGATAAGTTTACTGAACAAATGGGTGACATTATCAATATGGCACATCAATTAGCCGAAGTTGATACTGAAGGAGTTCCTGAAACTGTTCAAGTTGTTGATCGAGAGACTGACTTTAGAGAAGACAAGCCTGAACATTGGGAAAGTCGCGCAGAATTAATGAAGAATGTTCCTGAAAAAGCTGATGGCTTCATTAAGGTGCCAGTAATTATTGATAAGGATGATAATGAATAATGAATTACTTAAATGAAAACATTGACTCATTAAATAAAAAATTACAAGATGGCGAAATAACAGCTGAAGACTTAGCTAAGGAAACAGTTAAAAATATTAAAGAAACAGACAAAAAAATTAATGCCTGGATTACTGTTGACGATGACGCAAAGCCAGCAGAAGATTTAGATTTTGCTAAAAATAAATTGGCTGGTATCCCAATTGCAATTAAGGATAACATCATTACTAATGGTATGAAGACTACTGCAGCTAGCCATATTCTTTACAATTACATGCCAGTTTATGATGCCACTGTAATTAGCAAGTTAAAGAAAGCTCAAGCAACCTTTGTTGGTAAGACTAACATGGATGAGTTCGCAATGGGTTCATCTACTGAACATTCTTACTATGGTGCAACCCATAACCCATGGAACTTAGAAAAAGTTCCTGGAGGTTCATCTGGTGGTTCTGCAGCTGCAGTTGCTAGTGGTGAAGTTGTAGCAGCTCTTGGTTCTGATACTGGTGGTTCTATTCGTCAACCAGCTGCTTTCAATGGTATTTTTGGGATTAAGCCAACTTATGGGCGTGTATCACGTTGGGGATTGATTGCCTTTGGTTCTTCATTAGATCAAATCGGTGTTATGAGTAAACGTGTTAAGGATTCAGCAGAAGTATTAAACGTAATTGCTGGTCCTGATGAACATGATGCAACTGTTTCAGAAAAAGAAGTACCTGACTTTACTAGTTTCTTAGGTCAAGATGTTAAAGGCTTACGCATAGCTGTTCCTAAGGAATACATGGATGCTGTTGATGGTGAAATGTGCGATGTTGTCCAAAAGCAAACTGATGTCTTGAAGGATGCTGGTGCAGTTATTAATGAAGTTTCATTGCCACATACTAAATATGTTGTTCCTACTTACTATATTGTTGCCTCTAGTGAAGCTTCTTCAAACCTTCAAAGATACGATGGTATTCGTTATGGCTACCGTGCAAAGGATACTAAGAACTTATTAGATGTTTACGTAAAATCTAGAAGTGAAGGCTTTGGCGACGAAGTTAAGCGTCGTATTATGCTTGGTTCATTTGCTTTATCAGCAGGTGCATATGACGAATTCTTCAAGAAAGCTGCTCAAGTTAGAACTTTAATTTGTCGCGACTTTGAAAAGATCTTTGCAGAAAATGATGTTATCGTTGGACCAACAACTACTGAGCCAGCATTTGGCATTGGCGAAGAACTTTCAGACCCAATTAAGATGTACAACAACGATATCTTAACAATTTCCGCTAACTTAGCTGGTATCCCAGCCGCTAGTGTACCTGCAGGTTTAGTTGATGGTATGCCTGCTGGTCTTCAAATTATGGCTAAACGTTTTGATGAAGGTACTGTATTTAAGGTTGCTGATTTCATTGAACGTAATAACAAATTCTACGAAAAAACACCTACAGGAATGGAGGATTAATTAATGAATTTTAAATCGACTATTGGTCTAGAAGTCCACTTCGAATTAAAAACAAAGAGTAAGATTTTTTCTCCATCACCAGTTACTTATGGTGCTGAAGCAAACACTGAAACTAATGTTATCGACTGGGCTATGCCTGGTGTCTTACCTCGTTTAAATAAAGATGTTTACCGTCTTGGTATTATGGTTGCTTTAGCAACTCATTCACATATCTTGCCTGTAACTCACTTTGACCGTAAGAATTACTTCTACCCAGATAACCCTAAGGCTTACCAGATTACGCAATTCTTCCAACCACTTGCTCGCGATGGTTACATCGAAGTTGAAGTTCGCGGTAAGAAGAAGCGTATTGGTATTCACGAAATGCACATCGAAGAAGATGCTGGTAAGAACACTCACGGAGCTAATGGTTATTCATACGTTGACTTAAACCGTCAGGGTGTTCCACTTCTTGAAGTTGTTTCTGAACCTGATATGGAAGATCCAGAAGAAGCTTACGCATACTTGACTAAATTACGTCAAATCGTTCAATTTACTGGTGCTTCTGACGTTAAGATGGAAGAAGGTTCAATGCGTGTTGATACCAACATTTCTATCCGTCCTGCTGGTCAAGAAAAGCTGGGTACTAAGGTCGAAATGAAGAACTTGAACTCATTTGACCACGTTCGTCGTTCTCTTGCATATGAAGAAAAACGTCAACAACAAGTACTTCTTTCTGGTGGCAGAGTTCAACTTTCTACTCGTCGTTTTGATGAAGCTACTGGTAAGACCGTCTTAGAGCGTGTTAAGGAAGGTGACGCAGATTATCGTTACTTCCCAGAACCAGATATTGCACCTTACCACATTAAGCAAAGCTGGATCGATGAAATTGCAGAAAGCTTACCTGAATCACCATTTGAACGTCGCAAACGCTACGTTGAAGAATATGGTATTAAGGAATACGATGCTGACGTTATTTTACAAACTAAGGAATCAAGTGATTTCTACGATGCTGCAGTAGCTGCCGGTGCTGATCCAACTTTAGCTGCTAACTGGTTGAACACTCAAGTTAATGGTTACTTGAATGAAAACCAAGTTGGTATTGCAGATATTAAATTGACGCCAGAACACTTAGCTGAAATGATCAAGATGATCAAAGATGGAACTATTTCATCTAAGATTGCTAAGAAGGTCTTCAAAGAATCTATTGAAAATGGTACTGATCCTAAGAAGTATGTTGAAGACAAGGGCATGGTCCAATTATCAGATGTTTCTGTTCTTGGGCCAATGGTAACTAAGGTTGTTGATGACAATCCACAATCTGTTGAAGACTTCAAGAATGGTAAGGATCGTGCAATTGGATTCTTAGTTGGTCAAATCATGAAGCAAACTCGTGGTAAGGCTAACCCTAAGGTCGTTAACCAGTTGCTTAATAAGGAACTTCAAAGTCGTTAATCATTTTAGGGAGGCGAAAGGCGATGACGAAAAAAGCAAGATTAATTTATAATCCTGTTTCAGGTCACGAGCAGATGCTTCAAAATGTCGCAGATATTTTAAACGTATTAGAACAGGCTGGTTTTGAAGCGAGTGCCTTTAGAACTACGCCAGAACCTTTGTCTGCTCAAAATGAAGCAAAAAGATGTGCCCTAGCTGGTTTCGATTTACTGGTTGGTGCTGGTGGAGACGGAACTATTAATGAAGTAGTTAATGGGGTTGCTCCATTAGAAAAAAGACCAAAACTTGCAGTTATTCCAGCCGGTACAACGAATGATTTTGCTCGAGCTTTAAAAATTCCAAGAGATAATTTAGTTGATGCAGCTAAAGTAATTCTGACGGGTAAAACGCAAAAGATGGATATCGGTCGTGCTGGTAAACAATATTTTATGAATATTGCGGCCAGTGGTTCATTAACCGAATTAACTTATGGCGTTCCTTCAGAAGTGAAATCGGTTCTTGGCTATAGTGCATATTTGCTTAAGGGTGCAGAAATGTTACCAAAAATAAGCAGTAACAAGATGCGATTAACCTATGATGATGGTGTCTATGAAGGAAACTTATCAATGTTTCTTTTAGGGATGACTAATTCAATCGGTGGTTTTGAGCGTATTATGCCTGATGCACAATTATCTGATGGTTTGTTCCAGTTAATCGTGGTTAAAACCGCAAATCCGGTAGATGTTTTACGTTTAATGGCGATGGCCTTAAATGGAAATCATGTTAATGATCCTCAAATTATCTATACTAAGACTAAGTACTTAAAAGTTGAATTACTAGATAACAGTAAAGATAAAGAACCAATTCCCGTTAATTTAGATGGCGAAATTGGTGGACATCTACCAATTGATTTTGAAAATCTGAAGCAGCATATTGAATTTTATGTTGGTTAATAAAAAATAGAGACTAATAATTTGTTAGTCTCTATTTTTTATGGGGAGAAAAATGAAAAAGATTATTCGTAATTTGAGTACAGACGTCAATGGAATTAGTGAATGGATATTATTCTTTTATGTAGTTTTTCCTCTAGTAGGGTTCATTGCTAGTTTGGTATATTTAGTAAGGAAAGAGAAAGTCAAGGCTCAAGCAGCAGCTTGCTGGGCACTGCTGGGACTTGTGTTAAATGTAATTTTCTATATGATATTTGGAAGATAGGAGTATGTATGGCGATTAAATTAATTGCAGTAGATTTAGACGGCACTTTGCTTACTAGTGGTAATGCAATTTCACCTGAGACCTTAAGAACCTTGCAAGTAGCGCATGGTATGGGAATTAAAGTTGTTCTTGCTTCAGGACGTCCTCTTTCTGGAGTAATGCCATTTGAGACGCAGTTAGGACTTGAAGGGCCAGAAGAGTATGCAGTTGTTTTTAACGGAGCTGTTGTTCAAGACTTGTCTGGAAAAGTTTTAATGAGTCAAGAGATGGATTATCATGATTTTGAGGTAATGCTTCGCTTGCAACGACTTGCTCATGTGAACTTGCACTTTGAAACGACTGAACGTTTTTGGACTTTAGATCGTGATCTTTCAGTACAAATGCAAATTAATGCGGCCTTAACTGATAATGAAATTAGAGTTCGTGAACGGAAAGAAATTCCGCAAGACTTTACCTTCAATAAAGTTGGCTTTACTTGTCCAAAAGATAGCGACCAAATTGAAAAGCTCTGGAATTCTATTCCTTACTGGGCCTTTGAATCTTATGATATTGTTCGTAGTTTAGATAACTGTATTGAATTAAATGGAATTGGAGCTTCGAAGGGGAATGCTCTAATGAACTTAGCTGAGCGCTTGAAGATTAGTCCAGAAGATGTCATGGTCTTCGGTGATCAAGGTAATGATGTTTCGATGTTTGAAAATCCGAGCTTTAAGAAAATTGCGATGGGCAATGCAATTGAAGATATTAAGGAAAAAGCAGATTTTGTTACAGATGATAATGACCATAATGGCATCGCAAAAGCACTTAAAAAATTCGTAATTTAATTCAAAAGCCTCTGGCACAGCAGCCAGGGGTATTTTTTTACAAAAAAATTATTTTAATATATTAAAAAACAAAACAGTTGTAATGTTAACTCTAAAAAATGATAGACTATAGTTGTATAACAAATAAGTTAAGTTCCAACATACAATAACGAGGCATTTTATTTTGATAAAAAACAAAAATCTCTTGAATGTCATTAAAAGAGTTAGTTTCAGTTTAGGAATTGTAATTATCTATGTCATGGGGACATATATTCCATTGCCGTTTGCAGAGATTACGAAGCAATATGCACAAACTATGAATCACACTCCGATTACCTTGCTAGGAGTATTTAGCGGAGCCAATTATGCTCGCATATCAATTTTTTCTGTGGGACTTAATCCACTTATGTTTTCAATGTTGATCTTGCAGTTGTTAATGATGACCAAGCTTTTCGGTTT
This sequence comes from Lactobacillus paragasseri, assembly GCF_003584685.1. NCBI lineage: Bacteria > Bacillati > Bacillota > Bacilli > Lactobacillales > Lactobacillaceae > Lactobacillus > Lactobacillus paragasseri. The sequence continues at coordinate 1,537,750 of NZ_AP018549.1, read as the reverse complement.
TGATGCACTATCTCAGCCGCAAATTGAATTTTTTATGCAGGTGATTACACTTGCTTTAACAATTTTACAAGCAGTTCTTTTAGTCTTTGGTATGACGCCACAAAGGGATTTCTGGCGGGACTTTGAGATGATTGTAATTTTAATTGCTGGATCTTGTCTAGTTGTTTGGCTATGCTATCGGAATATTAAATATGGAGTTGGTGCAAGTGCTCCAATTATTTTGACTAGTATTATGACCGGCGCCATTCCAAATATTTTTAATAATATTAAGATGTTGCTAAAGTTTAAAAACTCTTGGATCTGGATTACTTTATTACTTATGTTTATTTTGCTATTTATTCTATTTTGGATGGCATTTAATAAAACTTACTATCCATTAAGAGTTATTAATCCGAGTTTACCGTCGAAAAGCAAAGCTATGCTTGTTCCAATTGGTTTAAACATGGCAGCAATGATGATGTACATGGTTGGAATGGCCATTTTAACTTTGCCGGTGATGATTGCACCATATTTTAGTTCTAATAAATTACTCAATAGTTGGCAATTTTCAGCTACTTTTTCAACTGTAATGGCAATTTTACTATTTTACTTTTTCATGTTTGTTGCTTTCAATCCTAAAGATCAGGCAAAGGCGATGAGAAATAATCATAATTATATCTTAGGAATCGCACCAGGTAGGCCAACTCAAACATATCTTCGAAAATTAATTTGGATTCTGGGCTTTCCTGGAGCTATATTGAATGCTGCACAATTGGTATTAGGATTATATGGCTCGCGCTTTATGGGGAGATATGCAGGCTTTGCAGTTATTCCAATGAATGTTGTAATGATAGTTATGTTTATGAGCGGAATTCGTGATCAAGTGGCAACTCTCTTGTTCCCATATAAGTATGACCGCTTAGAAAGAGAAAAATAAAATGGAATACTTTATCCCAGCTTGGCATGAAGACAATAGTGATTGGGCTGTTGCAATTCCATCGATTACTATTTTAGATGCTACAAGTCATATGCGTATTTTACAAAATAATGGTCATCAGGTAGGAATTATTATTTCTACTTATGAGCCCGGACTAATGACACGTCTAAATCAATTGAATTATTATCCAGATCAGCTATTTTCAATTTATGATTATTTGCAAGGTATCCACAATTTAGAAAGTAGAGTCGTTGAAATAAATGATTTTGCTTGGCCGAAAAATGCAATTTTTGATTATACTCCATTTAGAACGATAATAGCAGATAAAGATAAATTCATTGCCAAAGTCTTTTATGATTTTGCTGGAAAAGTTATTCGTGTTGAGCATCATGGAGATACGCCGTCTGAAAACTATACATTGATCATGGATAGTCGGGGATTTATTTCTTCTAAAAATACAGACCATGAAGCTATTTTTTATGACCCGTACGGCAATTGGCGTTTTAAGCAGGATAGGGATACTGGTGTGGTAACAATTAATCCTAATTTTAATTTTTATCAAAAAACGACCTATTCTAATATTAAAGATTTAATTAATGAGGTTTTACAGCAATACTTGGAAACGAACTTAAAAAAGTCTGATCATTTGATTGTGACCCTCGATAACGATAGTTTAGTAGATTTAAACCAACTTAATCATTCAAATGCAATTTTTATGATTAATCCAAGGCAGCCTTATCAAGAAGAGCTGTCAAATTTGAATCAAGGAAATTTACTAGTTAGCAAAACGGACTTGGCTGATAAATTAGAGCAGCAATATCCTGAAAAATTTAGCGTTAATGTAATTCCAGCTTATAATTCTGAATTTCGATTAGGGCATAGTTCTAGAGAACGGGTACAAAGAATTGCCTTCTTTGCAGAAAATGCAAATCAAGCAGACATTGAAAAAATTATCAAGCATTTGTGCAAATATGTAAGTCATGATTTTAAGAATAAAAGTATCCAAGTTTTCACTTACAGTCTTGATAAAGATAACTGGGTAAATCAGGTAATAGCTAAAATTAAGAAAGACAGTAAAGGAAAGTGGATTATTAGTAGTGGCGATGAAAAGGAAAAAGTCGAAAATATTGAAATTGCTGGTTTAGGTAAAGCTAAAGGGTTGCCACAAATTAAAATAAAAGAATTGCGTTTGACTAATATTTCTCAGTTGCTTAAGGCATTGGATAAAACTCGTGTATTGATTAGCTGGGGCAGCGTGGATGAGTTAATGCAAATGGTAGCTGTAAGCATTGGAATACCGCAAATTCAAAATTTCGCTTCAAAAACAGTAATCCATCAAAAAAATGGATATGTTTGCCAAACGGCTGAGGAAATTGATACGCCACTTAATGATTATTTAAATAATTTAACTGCTTGGAACAATGCAATTGTATATAACGTTAAAATGCTAAATCGTTATTCAGAAGAAAATATTATGAAGCGTTGGGAAAAATTACTAGGTGATGCAAAATGAGAGTCTTACAATTAGGATCAATAGACTGGTCTAAAAAGTATGAATTAACTAAAAACTTAGAGTGGCATTTCAATGATTTTCCACCTATTGAAAAGGTTGATGAAAAGGATCCTAAGAAGAAAAAGATTGAAATAAAAAATTATGATGTAATTTTGATTACAGGCCCAACGAATCTGACTAAAAAAAATTGGGCTGATTTAAAAGGTTTAGTCCCACCATATCAGGTTCTTTATTTACCTAAAGTTCTAGAAATTGCTGATACCGAGGAAAGCTACTTTTTGAAAAGTATTGCTGCTCAAGAAATTACTGAAGATCCTCAATATCTAATTAATAAATTAGAAGAGCGCTACTTTGTGGGTCAAACAGGAATGCGTGTTGCAGCTGTTAATTTTAAGCTTAATGATCGGCAAGTACACAGCTTTGAATATTTAGGTCATGGTGAATTGAAGCTGAATTTAGATACCAATAACGAATGGATTAATCTTGGAGTATACAAAACCGGTATTTATATTGACCCGGGTAAGCGGATTAACTTTTGGCTAACGATGAAAAATAATAACTTCCAAGTTCGGATGAGAATTTTTATTCAAAATCCTGGTTCAGATGGTGATGTGAAAGATCAAGTTGTTATTGACTTAACTAAGTTTCAAAAAGATGAGTATTTTTCTCAACTTGAGGTGCTTGAATATTATCGAAATGCAACTATTAGCCTTGAAGTAAAGGGAAGCGGTGAGTTGACGATTGGTACACTTCACGCACGTTGGGGACGAGATGGAGCTGGTGATTTTATCAGTGGTGGAAAACGAATCGTTGATCCAGCAACTCGTGAAGATATTGCATATTACTTTAATCCCGGTGATTTAAAACCGCCACTAAATGTTTACTTTTCAGGTGCACGTGAACGAGAAGGTTTTGAAGGATATTTCTTAATGAAAAGATTAAATGCTCCAATGCTCTTGTTTACGGATATGCGGTTAGCTGTTGGTGGTTTCTATGATGATGCAGAAGGTTACTTTGGTAAAAAGATTATTGAAGTAATTAAGCAAACTCTAAAAAAATTAGGATTTGATCCATCTCAGTTAGTAATGACTGGAATTTCCATGGGAACTTATCCAGCAATAAAATATGGTGCCAAACTTAAGCCATACGCAATCAATGTAGCTAAGCCCTTATTGAATTTAGGCTATATAGCACGTCGAGCTGCTTTAGATAGACCAGGTGGTTTTGATACCATTTTCGACGTTGATGGGGCAATTAACCGGTCTTTATCTTTTGAAAAGTTAAAAGAATTAGATCAAAAGACAATGAACGAACTTGGTCAAAGTGATTTATCTCAGACTAGACTTTTTGTAGCTTATATGAAAAATGATGATTATGATGACCATGCAGTGGCTGAACTAAAAAAGTCACCCGCTGTAAGAAATGCTATTCAGTTTTCAATTAAAGGATTTGATGGGCGACATAATGATGATCCAGCTGTTAACTATTGGTTTATTTATCGTTTGTATGAAATTATGGGTAATTTTGGACGAAAGTATGAATAATGAAAATTATTAATCAAATATATTGGGATCGAGTTAATGAGACCTATATGTATGGAACAAAATTAAGTAAAAGAATCGATGAAACAGTTACTTTCCAAAATAATTTAATGGCGTCGGGTGAGAAGATTATGCGCTGGTCGTCTAGGCTTAATTATCAGGCCTATAAAGAAGTTCCACGTCTACCAATTTTATTAAGTGGCAAAAAATATCGTATAAAAATAAATATGAAAGTAAATCCTGAAGATACTGCAATTTTTTGCTTACGTTTCTTTGATATACAAGCTGATGAAATTAGTAAAGTCGTGTTTTCATCCATGGAAAAAGAATTTATTTATCCTAGTCAAGCTGTGTCATATACTTTTGAAATCATTAATGGGGGATGCAGTGAAATTAACTTTGCTAAAGTTCAACTTGGAAGAGCTGATTTACCTGAAAAAGCCTTTGATGAATTTTTCGTAATGCCATTAAATCAACTGAAAGAAGTAAAGAAAGTAGCCTTAATTTTAGTGGCAGATAATAAAAGAGCCAGAGAACTTCCAGAAGAGTTAAAGACGACTATTACAGATACGCAAATTTTTATGGGTTATATTAGTTGGCAAGAATTATTTAACCCGGTTTCTAGATTAGAGTCGTGGCTGAAAAAACATGAAGAAGAGACAGTACTTATCTTTAGCAGTGACAAGAAAATAGATCAAATTTTGGAAGATTCATTGGCAAAAAAATGTGATTTTGAATTTATAACTTCGAATTATACTTTAGAAAATCAAGGGCAACAGCCTTGGTTTCTTCCAGAGATGGTTAAGCTTGATCAACAACAGGTTCTCAATAATGTAGAACGATATTTGAGGAAGTGATAAAGCGTGTTGACAGATACTCTTAGGCTAAGAAAGCCAAGAAAGATTCTCAAAAAAATAAATAAACTAGCTCCTAGAATGAGAAAAATGAGTGATGCGCAACTACAAAATCAAACCCAGATTTTTAGGGAGCTTCTTAAAAAAGGAAAAACGCTAGAAGATATTTTACCTGAAGCTTTCGCAACTGTTCGAGAAGCAGATTATCGAGTGTTAGGTCTTTATCCTTATGATGTTCAAGTTCTAGGTGCCATTATGCTGAGTCAGGGTTCAATTGCAGAAATGAAAACTGGCGAAGGAAAAACTTTAGTAGCCACGATGCCGCTTTATTTAAATGGCCTAACTGGAAAGGGAGCGATGTTAGTTACGCCTAATGGCTATCTGGCTGCCCGGGATGAAAAAGATTTAGCGCCAGTTTATAAGTTCTTAGGTTTAACAGTTAGTTTAGCTTTCTTGAGTACTGATGATGAAGAGCAAAAAGCAACGCCGCAAATGAAGCGTAAATGGTATGCAAGCGATATTACCTATACTACTGCTTCATCTTTAGCTTTTGATTATTTATTTAATAATTTGAGTAGTACAAAAGATAGACAATATTTAAGACCATTTAATTTCGTCATTATTGATGAAGTAGACCAGGTTTTACTGGATGAAGCTGAATCACCATTTGTGGTGTCATCTAAACCAAGTGTTCAATCAAACTTATATGGTTTAGCTGATCAGTTTGTTAATTTACTAGATAGTGAGAAGGATTATGAATTCCGTAAAGACGATGGAGTTTTTTGGCTAACCGCTCATGGAATTGAAAAGGCAGAGCGCTTTTTTAAGTTGAAAGATTTATTTGATGAGCAAAGTAGGGCAGTTTATCGACATATTGTCTTAGCAATGACCGCTCATCTAATTATGCGTAAGGGCCATGATTATTTAGTTGTTAAAGGAAAAGTAATCCTACTAGATGAAGATAGTGGTCGTTTAAAGCGTGGAGTTCAGGTAAGTACTGGTTTGCACCAAGCCATTGAAGCTAAAGAAAAAGTTGAATTAACAAATATCCAAAAAACTGCTGCGTCAATTACTTTTCCAGCCTTGTTTAGTTTGTTTAATAAGGTAAGTGGAATGAGTGGCACTGCTAAAGTTAATGAAGAAGAATTTTTGGATATTTATAATTTAAAAGTTACCCGTATTCCAACTAATCGTCCTGTTATCAGAAAAGATAAAAAGCCTGTACTCTTTTTAACAACTCGAGATAAATTAATGGCTGCCATCGATTATGTCGTAAAACTTCATCAGACAGGTCGGCCAGTTTTACTAGTTGCAGGTTCAGTAGAAAATTCAGAAATTATTTCTGAATTGCTGCTAAATATGGGAATACCTCATAATATTTTAAATGCTTATAGTGTTGCTTATGAAGCACAAATTGTTAAACGTGCAGGTCAAAAGGGAGAAGTAACAATTGCAACAAACATGGCTGGTCGTGGTACTGATATTAAGTTAGGCAAGGGCGTAAAAGAATTAGGCGGCCTAGCAGTAATTGGTACTGAAATGCTTCCTAAACGAGTTGAATTGCAGCTCGCTGGTAGAGCAGGAAGACAGGGAGATCCTGGCTCAAGTCAATTCTTTATTTCACTAGAGGATGATTTTGTTTCTAGTAACAACACTGGCAGACAGAAAAAATATTATCGCCGGTTAATGAGAAAAAAGCAAAATGGAAAAGATCTAGTAACATTAAAGTCGCCAATTACTAAGTTCAGTTTACATATGCTTCGCGATCGAGTAGCAGCAATGAGCGCTCTCCAGAGAACTGAAACAAATAAGGAAGAATTAATTTTATCTCTGCAGCGAAAAAATTATTACGATATGCGTGATCGTGTGATGGCAAAGAAAGATTTGCAAGCAGATATTGATCAGGCAATTGATAGAGGGATCGAGCTATATTTTAAGAAAGAAAAAATAAAAAACAAGAACGACTTGAAGTATTTTATTAATGAACATGTAACCTATAATAAAGTTATACTTCCAGAAGATTTAGAAAATATCCAAGACTATAAAAAATATTTGCATGAAATTATTAATAAAGTTATTAACCAGAAAAAGAAAACTTTAATTAATAAGGAACAGCTTAATAATTTTTATCGTCAAATAATGATTGCTGCAATGGATGGTTGCTGGATTGATGAAGTGGATAAGATCTCAAAATTAAAAATTGAGGCGCATGGTTGGACGAATTCAGGTCGTCCACAAGATTTGTTGCAACACCAAGCAGCCTTTAAGATGTATTTACAGTTTTGGGATAAGATTACTCTAGCAATTTTTGATAATTTGCTTTTGAGCCAAATTAATATAAATGAAAAAGGTCAATTGGTTGTTGTATTTAATTAGAGGTAAATAATGACAGTTTATAATGTAAATTTAGGAATAGGTTGGGCAAGTTCTGGTGTTGAGTATGCACAGAAGTATCGTGATCAAAGTTTTAGAAAAACTGGAATTGACGCTAAATTTATTTTTTCTGACTTAATTTTAGATAATAATATTGGTGATCTGACTGCTAATATGGGCTTTAAGGATCAAAGCATTATTTGGCTATATAACTTTTTTACTGATATTAAGATTGCTAAAACTTCTTATACCTTAAAAGCCTTTGAAGCTAGCTTGAAATTTAAGCATTTCACTAAAGAGGCTAATAATGATGGCAAAGAAGTTGTTTATAAATTAAAAGATGACTTTTATGCTGTTGCAAGATTACATGATCGCCAAAAAGAAACTATTGATCAAGTTGTTTATCGAAAAAATAATACCATTTTAAGACGTGATTTTTATTCTTATACTAGGTATGCGGCTGAGTACTATCTAGGAACAGCTGAAAATAATCGTGTAGTTTTTAGAGAATTTTACAATGAAGATGGTTCAGTTGCTTATACTCAGCATCTAAATAATGATCAAGAAACGTACGAATTTACAAATGGCGAAATTATTTATTCTAAAGATGAATTATATCTGAAGATGCTTAAAGCACTTCGTTTCACTAAAAAAGATGTTATTATCTTAGATCGTGAAGATGAAGATAAGTCGTTAATTAATGGGCAACTAATCTTTGAAAATCATGGTCCTGCTAAAATTGTCGTTGTGGTTCATGCTGATCACTATGATAAGCACTTTACTAATGATCATCATGTTTTGTGGAATAACTTTTATGAGTATCAATTTTCACATGCTTCAGAAGTAGCAAGTTTTGTGGTAGCTACTCCAGCTCAAAAGAAAGTATTAGAAGGGCAATTTCAAAAATATTATCATATTACACCGCGTGTTGATTGTATCCCGGTTGGTAGTCTTTTGAAGTTAACGTATCCGGTTAAGAAACGTGAGCCATTTTCACTTATTACTGCATCGCGTTTAGCTAAAGAAAAGCATCTTGATTGGATTGTTAAAGCTGTGATTGCTGCTAAGAATCAAATTCCAGAACTGAAGCTTGATATCTATGGCAAAGGCAGCGAAGGAGCAGCTCTTGACGAAATGATTAAGAATCACCAGGCTGAGGATTATATTCATTTAAAAGGACAGCATGATTTAAAAGATATTTATGTTAAATATCCGGCTTATATTGCTGCTTCAACTAGTGAAGGATTTGGGTTATCACTACTTGAGGCAATTGGCTCGGGATTAGCTATGATTGGTTTTGACGTTCCTTATGGAGATCCAACCTTTATTAAAAATAATGAAAATGGTTATTTACTGCCGTATGACGAAGATTGGAATGAATATCGCAAGGTGGAATTATTGACCAAGGCAATTATTAAATTGTTTAAGCAAAGTGATCTAAAAGCCTTTAATGAAAAATCATATCAAATTGCAGAACCTTATCTAACTGATCGCGTAGCTAAGCAATGGAAAGAAGTATTGGGAGAATTAACAAATGATTAACTTATTTGAAAACTTAGATGTTGCATCAACTGATTTTTTGAGATCGCAACTTTTCGCTGGGCTTAATATTCCTTCAGTCGTGATTCATGATGATGGTTTCTTACCTAAAGAAGTAGATTCGCCAATCAAATTTTATTGTAAGGTTACAGATAAAAATACTCCCTTATATTTTGACAAAGTTAAAATACCTAAGTTCTATCGTATCGTTGCTACGGCGCAGAAAGGTGAAATTTTCGATCTTCATCAAAAGAAAGCTGATATTGTCTTTGCTGCAACGGATAATAATCGGTTAGTTAAAGAAGTAAGATGGTTAGATGACAAGGGGCAATTAAGCTGGATTGATCATTATAATCGTGAAGGCAGAATTTTTGCCAAAACTTATGTGAATAATGGACAAGAAGTTTTACGAAAGTACTTTGATAATGAGGGAAAAGCTGTAATTGTTCATTATTTAGTAGCTGGAGATATTTTATTGTTTGATGATGATGAAACAAGACATTTCTCTAATTTAGTCCAGTTTATGCAATATTATTTAAGAGCACGCCATTATAAGGTAGATCATATTTTCTATAATACTTTGAACCAATCAATGTTTGTTAGCTTAGGCATGGGTGAAAAAGGCTCGGATACGCTGTTTTGGCATGAAAAGTTAGGTGAAGAGCTGCCGGGTAATATGACTTATCTTTCAAAGAATGGCACACGTACTAAGCATGTAGTATTTGAGAATTACTTGGATTGGGAGAAGTGGAAAAATAAGTTACCTAAGGGTGGTAAGCTAGATTTTCGCTTTTTAGGGATGATTTATCCGCATGCGCGTGGGAATAAATTACGACCAGAGGCTGTCATTTTGACTAATTCTGACCAAATAGAACACTTGCAGGAAATAGTTGAAGCTCTTCCTAATATTAATTTCCATATTGCAGCGATAACAGAAATGTCGGCTAAGCTTTTAGCTTTTGATAAATATAACAATGTTCACTTGTATCCAAATGCTACACCAAAGAGAATGAAGGATCTATATCAGTCTTGCGACATCTATTTTGACATTAATCATGGTAATGAAATTCTTGATGCTGTTCGTGGCGCATTTGAGCAAAATATGTTAATTGTTGGCTTTAAGAATACTTTGCATAATCCTAATTTTGTAAGTCCAGATAGTATTTTTGAAGTTGATCAAGTGAATGATATGGCTCATCGAGTTAATGAAGCGCTAGAAGACGCAAAAAAGATGCAAAAATTTGTTGATGACCAGCGGTTGACTGCTGGAGACACGACAGTTGAAAATTATCAAAAGGTAATTGGAGCGCTGAATAATGAGTGAAAAAGGTAAAACGCTTGTTGAAAGACATGCATTAAAAAGATTGGCAAAAGTAGAAAAGAATAAACAAAAGGCATACGAAAAAAAGCCAAAAGAAATTCCTTGGAAAACAATCATTATGGGGGTATGTTTTACAATTATTTTGGTAATGATTTTATTGCAGACTTTTGTTAGATAAAGAAAAACAGGTATTAAATAAGGCAAAGTATCGAAAAAAGTGCTTTGCCTTATTTTTTGTCGTTTTTTTATAAAAATGGTTTGTTCGATGTTATGTTTGCAAGAAAGAAGATAATATAACGGTGTGAAGAACTCGAAAAATAAAAATATTAATTAAATATATTTAAGCTCGCTAAAAATTAACAAATATCATCAAATAATATATTAAATTTTATGTGTCATTTAATAACAAATGATGTATTATAGATTCAGATACTGCTATTAATTTAATAGTTATATAACTTAGTTATGATTAAAATATTACTACTAGGAATAAATACATTAGAGGCATAACTTATGAGAAGATATTTTAAAAATAGAAAACTTCAAAAACATGTTAAACATTATGTTGATCCTAATGCAATTAGAGATGACAAAGATGATGCAACTTCTTATCTGAAGGATATTGCAGGTCTAGCTACAATTCTTGGCGTTGGAGCAACTGGTGGAGCCCTGCTTCCGAATGGGCGAGTATATGCGGCTCAAACTTCCGTTGATCCAAAGTCACAAGTTGTTGGATCAGTTTCTGACTTTATCAAGAGTGGTGCGTCAGATACTACTGGTAGCAAGTCTGATAGTAAGACTTTTAGTATTAGCGCTTCTGAAGATAAAACTAAATCAACTTCAGCTTCTAAAAGTACACAACTATCTCAAAGTCTTTCAAAATCTTTGAGTCAGTCAATTAGCCAATCGGAATCTTTAAGTCATTCATTAAGTGAATCTGAAAGTGCGCTTAATTCATTAAGCTTAGCTAAAAGTAAAGAAAAAGAAGCTAAGTCTAATAAGCAAGCAACGAGTACTTCACATAAATCAGACAATAAAGCGAGTCAATCTGAAACTGCAAATGTAAAGAAGAGTGGACAAAATAATAGACGGAGTGCCGAAAACTCTCTTTCAAATAATTCTACTTCTGCTAATCAAGAACAGAGTTCTACATATGCTTCTACTTCTAATGATATTACGACCAACTTACAGGCAAGTCTTAATTTAAGTAATGATCTTTCTTCATTGTCTAACTTACCATTAGCCTTTAATAGTGTTTCTAGTAATAATTCCACTTCGAATAATTCAAATTCTCAATTACCAGTTACTTTAGCTGCTAACTTTATGACTTTGGCAGCTACTGATGCTACGGTTGCTAAGCCAGATTTTACAGGTACTGCGCTCCTAGGATATATAGGTACTGATGGAAAATATGTTTCAGGTAGTGATATTTCATATACGAGCTCAACATCTGCATCAAGTCTTCCTAACTTAGCTTTTCGACTTTCTACGGCAAATAATGACACTACTAATAGTCAACAATTTTTTGTAATGATCCCCAAGGGATTTAAATCAAGTGTCAATGACTTTAGTCAACTTGGAAGTAGTCGTTATACTTATCCATTTAACGCTGGATTTAGTGGCCCTGAGAGCTTTTCTTCTAGTGAATATTCTGTTAAAGATTTAGGTGAAGTAGGACCTAATGGCGAACAGCTTTTTAGTATAACTCTAACTGCTAATCCTAATTGGGGCAATAATTTTGGTGGAAAATTTAAACTGACATTAGACCCTACTGTCACGGGGCAATATAGCTATAACGAATATACTGCACCTTTAGTGTCTGAGCTTGCAAGTGATGGACAAGGTTGGAATAACGGGAACTTTACGGGCTTTACAATAGATGGAAAACATGTTGATGTTGTAAATACTGAAGGATATGCTTCCTCAATCCAATATGCTGTAAATCAAGCACTTAAGCCAACATTCACTGGTACTGCTACTTTGGGTAATCTTTCAAATGGAACTTTTGTTTCAGCAAATAGCACTAACTATACAGCTGATACTCCAACGACTGATTTGCCTACTTTAAACGTTCGGTTGTCAACAAACGGTACTACGACGGTCGATAAGCCACAATTTATTGTTGCAATTCCTAAAGGATTCACAGCAACAGGCAATAGTCTAATCTCTTCAGATACTGTAAGTAAATATTTCGGGGATAATTTTAAAGGAACTAACAGTTTCAGTAGCAGTGATTACAGTGTTGAATCTATTGGAACTAATAGTAATGGTGAAGAACTATACCTTGTAAAGCTGAACTTTAATCCATCAGAAAGTAATAACAAAGATCTTGGCTTACAATTTAAGTTAGCTTTAGATTCATCTGCACAAGGAAGCTATACATATAATAGTAGTAGTACGCCGTTAGTATCTGAACTTGCAAGTGATGGTCAAAGTACAGCAGGCACTGCTACGATTACTGCTAATGGCAAGACTTATGATGTTGTAAGAAGTAGCAATGCAACAGATGTAACTTACTATATAAACAACACACAAACACCGACTTTCTCTGGTACTGCGTGGTTTGACGCAAATGAAAAAGTATACAATGGTAATAGTGCTACGCTTCCTACTTATACTTTTCGTTTATCAACTTATGGAAATTCCACTATAAAAAATCCTAAGTTTATTTTGATGATTCCTGCAGGTTTTACAGCTACAAAAGATGATATAACATTTGGAGCTGGAGTAAATCCTACAAATGTTCAAGATTTAGGAAATTATGGGCCAAACGGAGAAAAGCTATTTGAAATTACTTTAAGCAGTAATCCGGTTTGGAGTTCTCCTACTAACACTGTTAAATTAACATTGGATCCTCAAAATGGTGGCTCGTATAAATATTCGTATAATACAGCTCCATTAGTATCTGAACTTGCTGGAGATGCCAACCAAGGCGCAGCTGGAAGTGACTTCACATATACTTTTAAAGTTGGAAATGATAAAACACCTATAAATGTAGTGAAAAGTCAGTATCCAGTAAACGAGCAAAATGACGGATCGGTTTCTTATACCGTTCAAGCTGGTAGTACTAAACTAGATACTACTTCATATAATATCAGCAATCTTAAGGTTACTCCTTATAAAGGAGAAACAATTAATGATGCAGGTTATGAACAACTTCATTTTACCTTTACTCCAACTACTCAATTAAAGAGTGGAGATTATTTTGATGTACAACTAGGTTTACCTAATGCAGATGGTTCCATTAAAGAATATGATACTAAGCTTGGAAATAATTTAGCCATAACTACTACAGATGGTACTCAAGTCGGAACAGCTTATAATATGGGAACGTATTATAGGATAGTATTTAACGCAAATGCAGCTAAATATACGACTGGTAATAACCATCCTTCTTGGAATTTAAAGCTCAGTTGGGGTAATCCGGGTTCACAAACTCCTTCAATTAGTACTGATCAAAGTAGCAGTAATACTACTAACTTAGGTACTACCTTTGTTTATAAATATACCAATGATCTATCTCTTAATGGTACAAAGTTTGCTTATACTCCAACTAACGATGTCACAATAAATGGACAACGCTATGCTAGTGGTTTGCATATTCAAGGACAATATGTCTATGATGGACAATACCTGAAAGGAAATGATCAAACTTATTCAAGTATGGTTGAACCGTACAATCGTATTTGGTATCCAGATAATAAAGTTGGAATCGCTACTAACTGGTACAACAGGGTAACTGTTAATATTGCTACAAATGGGGCAAAAAATTCTAATCAAAATACTAGTAATAATTTTGACATTACCGTTAGCGTAGGGAAAAATGATGTCTTTAATTATCAATGGGCTACAGATGAAGATCTAGCAACTCAAATAAAAGATCACCTTGCTAAATATGTAACGAATGATTTAAGTAATACAGTAGATTCAGAATCAAATGTATATTTGAATAATAACGAAAAAAATGGTGATAAAGTTGACTCTGAAGTAACGGTTACACATACTGATACGCCAGTTGATGCGAGTGGTAGAATTCAAAGAGTTTATCATATTAAATTATCTAATCCAAATGCCAGATTGGATGGAAGCATTAGCCCATTAACTGTTTCTTCTAATGAATTTACGATGCCATCTGATATTAAAACTTATCAAGAAGATTACGATCATTTAATAGATGCTGATAATTTTAATGGTGCAGATACATCTAACAAGACTCTTCTAAATGCGTTAGAAAAAACACCTATTGCTTTAATGAAAGTTACTAATAATACAACTGGTAAAGATTCTACTGGAGTCCAGGGACAAAAATGGGCAGCTCTAATTCGGTATGACACTAGTGGTGATGTTAAAAATGCCGTAGATCCAACTAATACAAGAACTGCAACTCTAGAATTTGTTAATGACAATGATCCTGCTAATCCAATTACGATTGTGTCTGCAACAAATACTGCTCAAGGAACAGCCGATAGTAAAATTGATTTTTCAAATGCTACTGATACTTTGGCATATTTGGAAAAGTTAGGTTATAGCCTTGAGAAAGTTGTTAATAACCAAACAGGAAAGGTAATTACCCCCCCCAGAAGGAGTAGATCTTAAGAATTTAACTGCTTATCCTTATGGTAATTTAATTGACAGTCCTAATAAGTTCACTGTTTATTTACATTACACAGATATCCAAAGCATTAGCGCAAGTCAGAGTGTATCTAATAGTATTTCAAATAGTTATTCAATTCAAAGATCCGAAAGTAGAAGTGAATCATTAAGTATTAGTGAAGCTACTTCAGGAAGTATAAGTAGAAGCTTAAGTAATTCAATTAGACAAAGTGAAAGTACCAGTAGGTCACTCAGTCAAAGTGAGAGTCTAAGTCATTCAACAAGCCAAAGCGAGAGCTTGAGTAATTCATTTAGCCAAAGTGAAAGCTTAAGTAACTCACTGAGTGAAAGTGAGAGTTTGAGTAACTCACTGAGTCAAAGCGAAAGTTTGAGTAACTCCTTGAGCCAGAGTGAAAGCTTAAGTCAAAGCGAGAGCTTGAGTAACTCATTGAGTCAAAGTGAAAGCTTGTCTAACTCACTAAGCCAGAGCGAAAGCTTGAGTAATTCCTTAAGTCAGAGTGAGAGTTTAAGCAACAGCTTGAGCCAAAGTGAGAGCCTAAGCAATTCACTCAGCCAGAGCGAAAGCTTAAGTAATTCACTCAGTCAAAGCGAGAGCTTGAGTAATTCATTAAGCCAGAGCGAAAGCCTAAGCAACAGCTTAAGTGAGAGTGAGAGCTTATCTAACTCCTTAAGTCAAAGCGAGAGCTTGAGTAATTCACTCAGCCAAAGCGAGAGTTTGAGTAACAGCTTGAGCCAGAGCGAGAGCTTGAGTAACTCGCTTAGCCAAAGTGAGAGTTTAAGCAACTCTCTAAGCCAAAGCGAGAGTTTGAGCAACAGTTTGAGCCAGAGTGAGAGCTTGAGTAATTCACTCAGTCAGAGCGAAAGCCTAAGCAACTCCTTAAGTCAGAGTGAAAGCTTGAGCAACAGCTTGAGTCAAAGCGAGAGCTTGAGTAACTCCTTGAGTGAGAGTGAAAGCTTGAGTAACAGCTTGAGTCAAAGCGAGAGCCTAAGCAATTCACTCAGCCAGAGCGAAAGCTTAAGTAATTCACTCAGTCAAAGCGAGAGCTTGAGTAATTCATTAAGCCAGAGCGAAAGCCTAAGCAACAGCTTAAGTGAGAGTGAGAGCTTATCTAACTCCTTAAGTCAAAGCGAGAGTTTGAGCAACAGCTTGAGTCAGAGTGAGAGTTTGTCCAACTCTTTGAGCCAGAGCGAAAGCTTGAGTAATTCCTTAAGTCAGAGTGAGAGCTTGTCCAACTCTTTGAGTCAAAGTGAGAGTTTGAGCAACAGCTTAAGCCAGAGTGAAAGCCTAAGCAACTCACTTAGCCAAAGTGAAAGCTTGTCTAACTCCTTGAGCCAGAGTGAAAGCTTGAGTAACTCACTCAGCCAAAGTGAGAGTTTGAGCAACAGTTTGAGCCAGAGTGAGAGCTTGAGTAACTCATTGCGCCAAAGTGAAAGTTTAAGTAACTCACTAAGTCAGAGCGAAAGCTTAAGCAACTCCCTCAGCGAAAGTGAAAGCTTGAGTAACTCATTGAGTCAGAGTGAGAGCTTGTCTAACTCATTGAGCCAAAGCGAGAGTTTGAGCAACAGCTTGAGCCAAAGCGAAAGCTTAAGTAACAGTTTGAGCCAGAGCGAAAGCTTGAGCAACAGCTTGAGTCAAAGCGAGAGCTTGAGTAACTCATTGCGCCAAAGTGAAAGTTTAAGTAACTCATTGAGTCAGGGCGAGAGTTTGAGTAACTCACTAAGCCAAAGTGAGAGTTTAAGTAACTCACTAAGTCAGAGCGAAAGTTTGAGTAACTCATTGAGCCAGAGTGAAAGTTTAAGCAACAGCTTGAGCCAGAGTGAGAGTTTGAGCAGCAGCTTGAGCCAGAGCGAAAGTTTGAGTAACTCGCTTAGCCAAAGTGAGAGTTTAAGCAACTCTCTAAGCCAAAGCGAGAGTTTGAGTAACAGCTTGAGCCAGAGCGAAAGTTTGAGTAACTCATTGAGTCAAAGCGAAAGCTTGTCTAACTCCTTGAGCCAGAGCGAAAGCTTAAGTAATTCACTCAGCCAAAGTGAGAGTTTGAGTAACTCATTGAGCCAAAGTGAGAGTTTGAGTAACAGCTTGAGTGAAAGTGAGAGCTTGAGCAACTCCTTGAGTGAGAGTGAGAGTTTGTCCAACTCCTTAAGCCAAAGTGAAAGCTTAAGTAACTCCTTGAGCCAAAGTGAAAGTTTAAGTAACTCATTGAGTCAGAGTGAGAGCTTGAGCAACAGCTTGAGTCAGAGTGAGAGTTTGAGTAACTCACTCAGTCAAAGCGAGAGCTTGAGCAACAGCTTGAGTCAGAGTGAGAGTTTGAGTAACTCACTCAGTCAAAGCGAGAGCTTGAGTAACTCCTTGAGTGAGAGCGAGAGTTTGAGTAACTCCTTAAGCCAGAGTGAGAGCTTGTCTAACTCCTTGAGTGAGAGTGAAAGCTTGAGTAACAGCTTGAGTCAAAGCGAGAGCTTGTCTAACTCATTGAGTCAGAGTGAAAGCTTGTCTAACTCCTTGAGTCAGAGTGAGAGTTTGAGTAACAGCTTGAGCCAAAGCGAAAGCTTGAGTAACTCCCTCAGCCAGAGCGAAAGCTTGTCTAACAGCTTGAGTCAGAGTGAGAGTTTGAGTAACTCCTTGAGTGAGAGTGAAAGCTTGAGTAACTCCCTCAGCCAAAGCGAAAGCCTAAGCAATTCCTTAAGTCAAAGCGAGAGCTTGAGTAACTCCTTAAGCCAGAGCGAAAGTTTAAGCAACTCCTTAAGCGAAAGTGAGAGTTTGAGTAATTCACTAAGTCAGAGCGAGAGCTTGAGTAACTCACTCAGTCAGAGTGAAAGTTTGAGCAACAGCTTAAGTCAAAGCGAAAGCTTAAGTAATTCACTCAGCCAAAGTGAGAGCTTGTCTAACTCCTTGAGTCAGAGTGAGAGCTTGAGCAACAGCTTGAGCCAAAGTGGGAGCTTGTCTAACTCCTTAAGTCAGAGTGAGAGCTTGTCCAACTCTTTGAGTCAAAGCGAGAGCTTGAGTAATTCATTAAGTCAGAGCGAAAGCTTAAGCAACTCCTTAAGTGAGAGTGAGAGTTTGAGCAATAGCTTGAGTAACTCCTTGAGTCAAAGCGAGAGCTTAAGTAACTCCTTGAGTCAAAGTGAGAGTTTGAGTAACAGCTTGAGTCAAAGCGAGAGCTTAAGTAATTCACTAAGTCAAAGCGAGAGTTTGAGTAACTCACTCAGCCAGAGCGAAAGCTTGAGTAACACCTTGAGTCAGAGTGAGAGTCTAAGCAATTCCTTGAGTCAAAGCGAGAGCTTGAGCAACTCACTCAGCCAGAGTGAAAGCCTAAGCAACTCCTTGAGTCAGAGTGAAAGCTTGAGTAACTCCTTAAGCCAGAGCAACAGCTTGAGTGAGAGCTTGAGCAACAGCTTGAGTCAAAGTGAAAGCTTGAGTAACTCCTTAAGCCAGAGTGAAAGCTTGAGTAACAGCTTGAGTCAAAGCGAAAGCTTAAGTAACTCACTCAGCCAGAGCGAAAGCTTAAGTCAGAGTGAAAGCTTGAGCAACAGCTTGAGCCAAAGTGAAAGCTTGAGTAACAGCTTGAACCAAAGCGAGAGTTTGAGCAACAGCTTGAGCCAGAGCGAAAGCTTGTCTAACTCCTTAAGTCAAAGTGAAAGCTTAAGTAACTCATTAAGTCAGAGTGAAAGCTTGAGTAACTCATTGAGCCAAAGCGAGAGTTTGAGTAACAGCTTAAGCAATTCAGGTTCTAATACTCCAAGACATTCACAAGGTTCAACAAGCCAGAGTGGAAGCCTAAGCAATTCATTAAGTGAAAGTGAAGCTTCAATTAGTAATTCAATTAGTCAATCAACTTCAATTTCTACTCACTCAGAAGTAATTGAGAGTACTTCTGAAACGAACAGTAATACTAATAATTCAGAATCAATTAATAGTACTACGAATCCATCTATTTCACGTCCTGCTGAATCTGTCAGCGAACAAACTAGCGTAAACATTACTCCAGAAAAACAGCCAGCAGAATCAACTGAACAACAAGTTAGTGCTAAGAAACATCGGGTAAGAACGAATACTCGTCGTAAGTTGCCACAAACTGGTGCTTCTACGAATTCGTCATCATTACTTGGTCTACTTGCAACTGCTGTTGGTGGTTTACTTGGTTTAAGACGTAAAAAGAATAGAAAGAGAAGAAGATAACAGAAAAAGGTCATAGCTTGTTTGCTATGGCTTTTTCTTGTTCAAAATAAATACCAAAATAGCTCTCTAAGGCCTTTAAAAGCTTTGTAGTGACCCCCGAAATTCGGACACGGATTTCGGGGGTTTTACTATGTCTAAATTAACTAAAAAAGATAAATTGAATATTTATAAAGAATGGACTATTGAAAATAAAAGATCGACATATTTAAGTAAAAAGTATGGAATAGGCTCAGTTAGTATTAAGTACTTAGTTTCACTCATTCATAGGCATGGAATGGATATATTAGATAAGCCCCATACTTATTATTCAGCCCAATTTAAGCTAGAAGCTATCAATCGGGTTTTAGTCAATCATGAAGCTGCTTACTCTGTATCTTTAGAATTGGGCTTGAAAAGTCAAGGGATGCTTATTAACTGGATTCGCTCTTATAAAGAAAACGGGTATAATGTCGTTATCAAGAGGAAAGGACGACGAACCCGTGAACAAAGAGCTAGAGAAATTGAAGAAAGAAAACGAAGAATTGCGTCACCAGAATTTAAAGCTTACTGTCGAGAATGCATTTATAAAAAAATTGGATGCCTTGGTTCAAAAGAGAAAAAACCAACCAAAACAGAAATAGCACAAGCTGTTAGAGAATTAAGGCTAGAACTTGGGTTGGGTGTTAAAACTATCTTGTCGATTTTAAATGATCCGAATAATGCTTTACCTAGCTTATCCAGAAGCAATTATTACAATATTTTAAAGCGCGAAGATCAAGATGAGATAAAGCACCACAGTCTAATTAAACGAATTAAAGAAATATTCTTTGAACTTAAAGATAGATACACTGCTCCAGGTTATCGAACAATAACTGATCACTTACATAGTGAAGGCTTTATAATCAATCGAAAAACAGTCTATCGTTTAATGCGTAAACTTAATTTGATTGGATATCGTATGAAACGTAGAAGACGCTACAACAGCTTTGAGGGTGAAATTGAAGGAAGAATTAAACCTAACTTAATTAAACGCAACTTCTTTGCTATTAGACCAAATATGAAGTGGTACACGGATATTACTGAATTCAACTTAAGAGGACAAAAGCTTTATCTATCGCCTATTATCGATGGCTGTGGGAGAGATATTGTCGCTTATAATATCTCTCGTCGTCCCAACTTGCAGCAGGTACTGACTATGCTTGATGATGCATTTAAAGTTAATGATTCATTGAATGGATTAGTATTTCATTCAGATCGTGGCTGGCAATATCAACATAAGACTTATCAATATGAACTTGCAAGACGTGGCATTGAACAAAGTATGTCTAGGAAAGGCTGTTCTCCAGACGATGGGCTTATGGAAGGCTTCTTTGGCATACTTAAAAGAGAGATGTTTTATGGCAAAGAATCAAACTATGCCAATCTGAATGAATTAGAACAAGCGATTAAAGATTATATTCACTTTTATAATTACGAAAGAACAAAGAGTAAACTAAAAGGACTGACTCCGATTCAATATCGGAATCAATCCTTAGTTGCATAATATTAATAAAGTGTCCAATTTTTGTGGGTCACTACACTTTAGAGAGCTATTTTTATTATTAATAACATGTGTGTGAATTATTTTAAAATTTGAAATATATAACTAATAATTAGTATTATAATTATTAATAGATAATAGTTATAAAACAAAGATAGAAAGCGGAGTAGGTTATGAAAGTAATCGCTTTATGCGCAGATTATGGGTATCTGGATAAAGCAGAGACTGCGATTAAGTCAATTTTATATAACAACCAGTATGTAAAGATTTATCTTTTGAATTGTGATATTCCACAGGAATGGTTTGTTAATATTAATCAGTATGTTAACCAGATTGGCTCTGAAGTAATTGATGCAAAGTTTGATCATGGAATTTTAAACGATTCGCAGGGTCCAAGACCGGGTATTAATGAAATGGGATTTGCTAGATTTTTAATTCCGGAATTGGTACCAGAAGATAGAGTTTTATACCTAGATAGTGATTTAATTGTGGATGATGCCATTGATGACTTATTTACAATTCCTTTTAATGGAAAAGAAATATTGGGAGTAGGCGATATCTTTGATTCAGACGATCAAGGAGATGCAACGACTAACTGTTTGATAAATTCCGGAGTTTTAGTTTTAGATAATGCTGCATTAAAAAAGAACAATGTAAGTCGCGACTTAATTGAAATGAGTCGTAAAAATTACGTCAATGGCGATCAGCAAATAATTAATGAATATTTCAAGGATAAGATTGGCTTGCTTCCTCATAAATACAACCATCAGGTGGGTGCGACATATTTTGCTTACTCTAGAAATGATCAGCGAATGATCAATCTTCTTAATTCAGTTAAAGACCCTAAAATCATCCATTATGTTATGAAAGGAAAGCCATCAGATTTTTGTTATTTGGGAATAATGCGAGAAAAATGGTGGTTTTATCGTAATTTAGAGTTATCAAAGCTTGTCCAGAAATTTACGATCTTTGATTCGATGAAAATAGGAGCACCTAAGTTTGCTACGGAAGCTTTAATTTTTACTTATTCTGCTAATATCCAAAATCTTGAAAGCTTAATTAAGGCATTACCAGAAGTTCACTTCAATATTGCAGCTTATACAGAAGTTGCAACAGGATTATTGAATCTAATGAAATATCCGAATGTCACTGTTTACCCTGCAATAATCTATGCCCGTGTAGAAGAACTGATTAAAAAATGTGAGTTGTACTTAGATATTAATCATTATCAAAAAGATGAAAATGTTTTACGGCAAATCGAAGACAAAGGTATTCCAATTTTATCTTTTGAAGATACTGCAAATAAAGATAGTAAATATTCAAATTATAAGGTATTTGGAAATGACCAAGTAGATCGAATGGTGCAAGAGATTAAAAATTTGGAAGAGTAAGAGTAATGGAAAAAGTAATTGCTTTAAGCGCTAA
Source organism: Lactobacillus paragasseri (assembly GCF_003584685.1). Classification (NCBI taxonomy): domain Bacteria; kingdom Bacillati; phylum Bacillota; class Bacilli; order Lactobacillales; family Lactobacillaceae; genus Lactobacillus; species Lactobacillus paragasseri. The sequence continues at coordinate 1,515,961 of NZ_AP018549.1, read as the reverse complement.
TTATGGTTATATCGATAAAGTTGAAACAACAATAAAATCAATTTTATATAATGTAAAAAACGTAGAGATATATCTTTTAAACTATGATATTCCCCAAGAATGGTTCGCAAATATTAATCGTTATGCAAATCAAATTGATTCCAAAATTATTGACGAGAAATTTGATCCCGAAGAATTGCATGATTTGAATTCTGGATTCAAACATATTAATCAAATGACTTATGCTCGTTTATTAATACCTAAATTAATTAAAGCAAATCGAGTATTATATTTAGATTCCGATCTTGTTGTAGATGATGAAATTGATGAACTATTTTCTCGCAAGTTTAATGGAAAAAAGATTTTAGCAGTCACGCATATTTTTGATGTTAGAAATAAAAATGAAAGTAGAGTAGATCTTCCTGTACCTTCGATAAATGCAGGTGTTTTACTAATTAATAATCAGGAATTGCGTAAAGACCATAATTTGAGCGAAAAACTGTTAGATTTTGCTCGGAAAAATAATTTTCCGCAAGATGACCAAGATACAATTAACAATTGGTTTAAGGATGAAATCGGAAGTTTATCTTTTAAATATAATTATCAAATTGGTGCGGATAGATTTCTATTTTGGTCAAATAATTCTAATACAGAAACAGCAACTGAAATATTGGATAAAGTAAAGAATCCAAAAATAATTCATTATATTTCAGATGATAAACCGTTCAATATCTTTTCTGAAGGAAGAATGAGGGAGACTTGGTGGTTTTATCGAAATCTAGAGTTAAGCCAAGTAGTAGAAAAGTATAAGCCATTAAATTTGGATAAACTAAAAGAAAGACATTTTGCTGGAGAAATATTTACTTTTACTAACTCAGCTATTATTGATCATTTAGAAGAATTAGTACAAAAGCTACCAGAATTTCATTTTAATGTTGCGGCTTGGAGTGATATGGCTTGGAATTTAAAGCATTTGGCTAAATATCCTAATATTACTTTGTATCCTTTTGTAATTGGAAAACGTCTGGATTATTTATTTAAGAATACAAATATTTATCTAGATATAAATGAAGGAAATAAAGAAAAAGATATTGTTGAACAAATAAAAGAAAAAGACATTCCAATCTTATCATTTGAATCAACAGCAGATAAAAATAATAAATATTCAAGGTATGAGGTATTTGGTGATGATCAAGTAAATCAAATGGTGCAAAGAATTAGACAATTAGCCAAGTAGTTATGAGATACCTAGTCTTATAGAAAGAAGAGAATGAATGGATACTATTGCATTAGATGCTGATGTTAACGATTTAAATAAAATTGAGACAACGCTTAAGTCAACTTTTCTTCATAATCAACATGTAGAAATTCATATTATTAACTTTAATATTCCACATGAATGGTTTGTTAACGTTAATCAATACGTAAACCAATTTGGAAGTAAGATAATTGATGAAAAAATAGATCCTAATTTTTTAGGTGATGTTCAGCTTAGCTCTGATCAAATTAAGAAAATTTCTTTTGGTCGTTTTTTAATTCCTGATTTAATTTCAGCTGATAAGGTTCTCTATCTTGATTCAGACTTAATTGTAACTGATAATCTTCAAAGCATTTTCCAAATGAATTTTGATGATAAGATGCTGTTTGCTGTACATGATTATCAAAATCCAGACCAATTTAACTCGAGTGTAATGCTAATCAATAATAAACGCTGGCGTGAAGAAAAAATGAGCTCTAAGCTCATTGAAATGAGTAAAAAGCAAGGATTAGCAAATGATCAAGCAATTATTAATGAAGTATTTAAAGATAAAATTGGAAAATTAAACTTATCATACAATTATCAGATTGGTCTTGAAAAGAATGCTTATTGGAATAATAAACAAGTAGTTTTTGATAATTACAATAGGGTGCCTATTCCTCGAATTATTAACTATTCTGGTGATGATAACCCGTTTAATTTGGTTTCCACAGGAGATTTAAGAAATAATTGGTGGCAATATCATAATTTGGAATGGTCAGATATTGTTAAGCGCTATGGTAAATTCGATAAGAGCAAGGTTAGAAGACCAGAATTTGACGCTGAAGCATTTATTTTTGCTCGTGTTGCTGAAACTAAAGATTTAGAATTATTAATTCAAAAATTATCTAATGTACGTTTTAATATTGCTTCATATACTAATATGTCGTGGCTCCTAGAAAAGTTGGTAAAGTATGACAATGTCCAATTATATCCATTTGTCATGAATCCAACTTTAGATAATTTAATTAGCAATGCTGACTTTTCTTTAGATATTAACTATCTTAAGGAAGATGATGTTACCGAAAAAATTATTAACCAGCAAAAGCCAATTCTTTCTTTTGAAGAAACGAAAAATAATAATATTTCTTATGATAAATATTATGTTTTCGCAAATGACGCTCAAGATGAAATGGTAGAGGCAATTAAAAAAATAATTGATAAGAAAAAGGAAACTTCTGCTTTTGACATTAAAGTAAAAGATATTGATGAATCATTAGACTTAATTTTGAATAAACATAAGTCAGTCATTCGTTTTGGAGATGGCGAGTTTAATATTATTCGCGGTGAATCCATTTTTTATCAAGATTACAATAAAGAATTAGCTCTACGCTTAGAAAGTATTATTTTAAGCGGCAATTACGACAATACGCTGATTTGTTTGCCAGATGTATTTGAAGATTTGGCACGCTACAATGACTATGCTCAAAGAACTTATAAGAAGCGCTTTTTCCCGCAAAATGCTTCTTTCTTGAAGCGAATAGAACAAACTAAGAATTGGTATGGCTCTACTTTTGTATCAAGACCATATATTGACTTAGTCGATAAAAGCGAAAGTCCTGGTTATTTTGAAAAGTTAAGACGGATTTGGAATCAACGTGATGTTTTAATTGTTGAAGGAAAATATTCACGTTCTGGCGTAGGAAACAATTTATTTGATAATGCAAATTCAATTAAGAGAATTTTGTGTCCAGCTAAGAATTCATATGAAAAGATTGATCAAATTGAACAGGCAATTAGAAATAATGCCCAAAATCGGTTGATCTTATTAATGCTTGGACCTACAGCTAAGGTTATTGTAGATGATTTGCAAGATCTTAATAATCAAAAGATTGACATTGGTCATATTGATTCAGAATATGAATGGTTCAAAATGGGAGTTACTGATAAAGTAAAATTAAAGAATAAGCACACGGCCGAATTTAATCGAGATGTAAATATCACACCAATTCATGACAAAATGTATAGTAATCAAATAATAGAGAGAATTGAGTAGGTTTAAGATGGAAAATAGTAAAAAAGTCTCTGTAATTATCCCTGTGTATAACGATGAAAAATATTTAAGACAGTGTGTAGACAGTGTTTTGGCTCAAACTTATTCTGATTTAGAAATTATCTTGGTAGACGATGGTTCAACTGATCATACGCCAGAAATATGTGAAAAATATCGTGAAAAATATAATCAAATCAGAGTTCTTCATAAGAAAAATGGGGGGGTTGGTTCAAGCAGAAATGCAGGCCTTGCCCTAGCAACTGGCGAATACGTTTTATTTGTCGATCATTACGATTGGCTTGATCAACATCATATTGAAGACTTGTATAACTTAGCCGTAAAAAATAAGGCTGATATAGCAGCAGGGAATTTCAACATTTTTTATGATGATAAGTCGACTTTTGCTTATTGGCTAAATAAAGATAGCTATTTTGAAAAAGATTATTCAATCAAAGAATGGTTTAGCTTGCAGTATCGCACTGATTACTACAATATGTCTTTAGTTTTTACCGTTCCATGGGATAAATTGTATAAACGCTCTTTATTTAAAAATATAGTTTATCCTGAAAATGTTCCAGTAGAAGATGATTTGACTACATGGAAGATATATTTACTTGCAAATAAAATTGCGTATGAAAATAAAGCGATTTATACGCATCGTATTTTAAAATCAAGCGTATCAGCCAGTGTAAGTGAAACTGATGTCTTTCCTTTACGATCAATTGAGGAAAGAATTACAATTCTACGTTTAATTGGTTTTGATACGAGTAATGAAGAATCTGCTTATCGGTATCGGTTAGAAAAATGGAAAAATCATGCGTTAGATAAGGGAGAATATTTGAAATACAGAGATACACTACAAAAACTGGCTATTCTTGAAAAGTGGAAAAACTAATAAAAAGGGTTGCTGAGCATTTGAAAGCTTAGCAACCCTTTTGTATATAGATTATGGATTAATTTAAATTCGGCATACAATGAACAAAATTTATTCGTATCTGGCTTTAACTACGGCATCTGCTAATGCTTTCTTGGTGAAATAACCTTCACGAATTAACTTAGCAAAACTTTCTACATTATCAGTTAGTTCTTTGTATTCATCGTCATTGATCTGAAGAACCTTGGCTTGTGCTTCAGCTAAACTATCAGCAATAATTCCTAGTTTCTTACGTTTAATAGTTTCTGCTTCCGGCGTTTTACTATTTACAATAATTGGAATTCCTGCAGCCAGATAGGTACTTAGTTTATAAGAAGTGTTCATTGTCATATATTCTGACCAGTATGGTTCTTCTGACCAAACTAGTCCGAAGCCACCAGATCTGCGTAGTTCTTCAAGTAAGATCGGATCATTTTTCCAACCCATAAATTCTAAGTTTTGATCTTCAAATTTTTTGCATGGATCTGAGAAGACTTGTAACTTAACGCGTGGATTTCCCCAATTGTTAACAAAGTCAAACTTGTCTGCATTACCAGCAAAATTAATTACCTTGTTATTTTGCGGGGTAACAAAATAATTAATTTGACAAGGATAGTGATCCCAAAAATGCTGTACAACATAAGGTTTTTCTTTTAGACCATTTTCTCTTAAAAAGTCGTACATTTTTTTAGAAGGTACGATTAAGACATCTGCCTTGTTGTAGTAGTCAATATGTTGAGGAAGCAAGTATCGATTGCTTTCAAACATTAAGGGAATAACGTCGTGGATAAAAATGATTTTTTTGACATTTGGATAGATATTAACATGATCAATCAAAGCTTGATCCCATTCAATTGCTATCCAATTAGGGGATTGGAAGATAACAGTATCGCCGACTGATAAGGAGGCAATAATGCCGTCAAAACGAGTACTCTTAGCTTGGTCTGGTTCTTCTTTCCAATGGTATGCGTAAATACCGAGTTCGTTCATTCCCATTTGGACTCCGATTTTAGCGACCATTTGTTGTGCTAATTGCGCAACACTATTCATTGCCATGCCATATAAATTCGTGATATGAACTGTCATAAATAACTCCTTATATAAACTTATAAATTAAGTATAGGGCAGGCAAAATTGATTTACAAATTTAACTATCACAAAAAAACTCCGCTAGATCTTATTCTAACGGAGTTCATTTTTATTTGCTTTTGATTTCTTGATATCCATCTAAGACATTAGCGTAGCGTGCTAGCGTGAAGAGATAATCAGATAGGCGATTAATATATTCCAGATTAAAAGGTGAAATTGGCTGCTTTTTATCATTTAGTTCAACTAATGACCGTTCAGCGCGCCGTGCCAATGTACGGCTATACTGCAAATTGGCAGCGGTGGGTGAACCACCAGGAAGGATAAAAGCTGGAATCCTAGGATATTGCTGTGTAATCTTATCAATTCTACTTTCCAATTCTTTTACCTTATCTGGAGTAATTTCTTGATGCCGTCTGACGACAATATCAGCTTGGAATTGATATAGTTCTTTTTGCCTTTTTTGTAGTTCATCTTTTAAGACCTGGCAATTATCTGATAAGTTGGCGATTGTTACGCCTAAGTAAGATTGGAGTTCGTCAAGATTGCCGAGAGTTTCAATTTGTAAGTCATATTTTGGGACCATCTTACCGCTAACTTGCTTGGTTTTTCCCTGGTCGCCAACTTTAGTATAAATTTTAAGTGTCATATTAATCCTCAAAAAAGTGCTTAAGTGCTAAAGAGATAGGTTTATATAAAAGTAAGTAAAAAACAACATTGCCGATTGCATGATAGGTATCAAATAAAATGCTACCTGCCCAGTATGCAATAAAGGCTGGTAAACCACCGAAAATCGTCATTCCTAAATCTACTAAAATACCATATTCAATTCCTAAAAATGCGACCAGAGCTAATTGCAGCCAGAACCATTTCGTTAGGGGAGTTAGCTTTTTAAATAGTAGAATTGTTAAAACACAACCACCGTAAGCTAGAATTTGCGGAATTGTCCAAATACCAAAACCAAGAAAAATATTAGAAATAATCATGGTTAAGATAGCTAGGGCAAATCCCATCCCTCCACTTACAAAGAGAGTAGTAAGCATAATAATTGTTGTAACTGGTTGAACATTAGGAACCGGAATAATTTTGAAAATTCTCAAAACAACGCATAAGGCGGTCAAAACTCCTAAGAGTGCGAGCCTCTTAGTTCCAGCTAGTTCTTCGGTAGCCATTAATATTTACTCCGGGTAAAGACTACCTTATCCTTGTTCTTAAGCTTTTGTTGGTAGGCACTTTTGTTTACCATTTTGCCATTTACTGTATAAGTCCAGTAAATCTTTTTTTGAGGATTTTGACTTTTACCATCAATAGCAGTAATAAATTCTTTTTGGCTCTTTACTTTCCAGTTTTTCTTAAGACCAGTAGCTACAGTAGAGTTCTTTTTAAGGTGAACTTTTTTATTAGCAAAAGTCTTTTTATTATCTTTTAGTGTGTAAGTAACTGTAATTTGGTCAGTTTTGGGTTTAGCTTTTTCTTGATTATTTTGACAACCAGTTAGGCTAAAGGTAAAAAATAAAATAATTGCAGCAAAAATACTTAACTTTTTAGTGTTTTTCATTATTAGAATTCTCCTCTTATTACTTGATTGGGCAAGCACCATTATCACAATCGCTTTGATCTACTAATTCAAGACCCTTTTGATCATCATTAGTTTGTTCAAAGACTATTTCGACATTACCAGTAATGTGGTTATCTGCTTTTTCGTATTTCTCTTTACTAATCGGTTCTTTTGGAGCTTGTTTTAAGGAGCCACCATAGTAAGGCAGAAGTGAAGTAGATTTAATCGCATGACGATATTGATGTAATAATGGAGCTATTTGATCGCTTTCATCATTTTGAAATGTAATAGTACAACTTACCGCATTATCTGACCAGTAAGTTTGTAAGAAAGCTTGAGTAGCAAATTGTTCAGCAATTGAAACAGTTCCAGCAGAAGCAAAGTTGCTACTATCGGCATTGGCAGCCTTAATTGGAAATTCAACACAGATGGTATGTGGTGTGTAAATATCAGGTTCAGTTCGATAGCCACAGGCTTTTAGTGCTGGAAGAAGTGGGTCAGTTTCTTGGAAACGAATGCGTTGAATCAAGTAACCTGAATAGTGGAAGTGCATCCCTTCAGAAACGCCAGCAAGTTTAGCAACAGTACCAGATGGCTTAACTGTAGTGTGCTTAATTGAGGTGTTACAGTTTAGTTCTTGGCTATAGTCTTTGTCAGCATCAACAACAGCTTGGTAGAGACCATCGACTGTTTTAATAATTTCAGGGTCGTAAACTGGATCTTTAATTTCTTTACCAGTTTCTGAATCAGTAGCAGTCTTAAAGCCAGTCACTACGCGGTGACCAAAAGTAGATAAAATCCAGTCTTGAATTCCAGACATTGAAACACCAATCCGGCGATTCTTGTTGATGATCCTACGAGATACTTCCCAATCATATGGGCTAAAGGTAACACGCTTGGTGTAGCGAGCAGCTAGTTTAAAGGCCTCTTTCAGATCCCAGCCTTGTTTTTGAGCAATGAAAGGAAAGACTTCAAACAAGTTACATGGTTCACCATTAGCTAAGGAGATTTCTCCGCAAGGGTTAGTTCCTTCAACTTCACCATCAATTCCAGCTTGGTAACCATCTTTGATGCGGCCGTAGTTACGAGATAATTCTAAATTAACAACACCAGGTTCACCGTTGTGTAGAATACTGTCAGCAATTGGTTGATAATTATCAAACTCAGAATTAATTGCAACACTATTATTTGATGCCCAGCGGTGGTGGTAAAGTTTCTTTTTATCTTGCTTCATAGTAATGAAGTCTTGGTTATCGCTTGAACCAAGTGCTAGTTCTGCGCTTCTTCTAACGTTACCAGCAACGACGGTTTTACCAATTAAGTTGCAAATATCTGTTGCATCAACTGCAGTCAAGTTTTGACCAGCACGATCATTAAGAATTTGATTAATGTCAAAGAGCATTTCGATTAGTGGCATTGGACCAGAAGCTGTACCACCGAATCCATGAATTTTAGCTCCGTAAGGGCGGATATCGCTGATATCAAGTACTAGTTTTTTCTTGTTCTCAGGATTAGTTGAATTGAAATGCATGTCGATTAAACGAGCATTCGCTAAGACCCAACCTTCACGAGTATCAGGGAGCTTGTAGTAAATGTAATCTTCTGTTCCTTGATTAGCTTTTTTCCATTCATCAAGATCAGTAGCGCCTAACTTAAGGGATGCGTCATAGGACTTACTCTTCTTGTCAATAACAATAGCCAAATCTACTTTTTGATCAAGTTTTGGAATTTGGTTAATGTTTTCGTCAACTACAGAAAAGCCTACGCCGCCGCCTTTCATTAGTTGGTCAAATAAAAATGAAAAAGGCATTGATGGTGCAATTTGGTCTTGTGTAAGATAAGCAGGAACAATGTGGCTATTACCATATTTTTGTGGACGAATGGCAATAAACCAGCAGTTATTTAGTGAATCGCCGTTTCTCTTTTGATAGTCAGTTCCTGAAATCCATAAATTTCGACCAGATGGAGTAGCAGCTAGACCATAGACTAGGCGAAATAACTGTTTAGCTTCAGCTGTTAATTCATGAATGGTCTTTTCGCTAGGATCATTTTTTAAACGTGGGTCAAGATTAATATTACCTTCGATCACGCGTTTAACAGTTTCGTCCCAATTTTCAGAGCGATTTTTATCATCAAGCCAGCGAGCATAAGTACGTTTATAAGTAACCCAACCAAGTTCACCCCAGTGAGGAGTAACTTCTTTTTTAGTTTGTGCAATGAAATCTGGATCAAGTGTGATTCTCAAATCAGACATATTTTTATCTCTCCCTAAGTACAATATCTTGTCGACACTTAAGAGGATAACACAATATCTAGTATTTTTCTTGAATAAAAACACTATAGATTGTTATTTGTATTGGGAAAAATTGCATGAGAATGGGGAGGAAGAGGGACAAAAAAATTTTGAAATTTTTTGTAAATTTGAACACAAAACAAAAATGCGAGGTAACTTTCAAAAGCACCTCGCATTTTTCATAAATATTATTAATTTCTGTCGCTAAATCCAAAGATTTGTAAGAATTGTAAGAATAGGTTAACGAAATCTAGGTAAAGTGCTAAAGCACCTGCAACAGCCAAACCATCAACTGAAACTTGACCACCGTAGTTTTCGTAAATTTGCTTCATTCTTTGTGCATCCCAAGCAGTTAAGATAGTGAAGATAATAACTGCGATGAATGAAAAGACGTAAGAAACCATTGGATTTCTTAAGAACATGTTGATAAGCATGGCAACAATTAAACCAATCAAGGCAGCAGAAGCATAAGAGCCGAGATTATTTAAGTTCTTCTTAGTAGTTGTACCAATTACTGCCATCGTAATGAAAACAGTTGATGAAGCAACGAATGCGGAAGCAATGCTGCGACCAGTATAGGCACCAGCAATCAATGAGAATTCAACTCCGTAAACAATTGCCATAATCATTAACATGACGAAGCTAGCTACGGGATTTCTTGTTGCTCTAAAGCTAATTCCAAAAGTTAATGCAAGTGGAACTAGCAATAAAATCCAAGTCATTGCTGGGTTGCTAGCAAATAAAGTCATTACTTGAGTTCTAAAGACAGTCATTGTTAAGTAAGCACTTAAAGCAGAAACTAAAACGGCAATTGTCATCATACCGTACATTCTGCTTAAGAATCTATTTAAGCCAGTTACGTCAACGATTGTACGACGTTCTGGTTCTTGTGAAAAGTTATTCATAAGCTCTCCCTCTTTCATTATTATTAATATATTTTAACGTATCTTAACAGTAAAAGAAACTTTTACACAAATGGATTGTAAAAGCGTCCTGAATTGACTTTAAAGAGCAAAATAACAACTAAAACAAGAATGAAAGCTAGACTAGTAACTAAATAGTCAGCTAAGCTAAATTTTTCGGCTACATACCAAGTCCGCTTTTTCTTTGAGCCGAAACGTCTAAGCTGCATGGCAGTACTGATCGTATCAATACGGTCAAGACTTGAAAAAATAAGCGGGGTCACAATGTTTAATGTTCCATGGATTCGCTTGCCAAGAGATGCTTTTTTAGAAAGTTCATTTCCCCGTGCTTGTTGAGCAGCAGAAATTGACCAGTAACTTTCCTGGATATTAGGGATATAGCGCAAGGCTAAAGAAACAGCATAAGAAACCTTGTAGCTGACACCAATTTTATTTAAGCTAGCAGCAAATTGACTAGGATTGGTTGTTAATAAAAAGAGCAGAACTAGGGGAATAGAGCAGATATACTTCAGACTAACGTTAAGCAAATAAAATAATTCCTGAGCAGTTAAGGTAAAGTATCCCGCATTGATTAAAACTGTTCTTGAATGGTATAAGCTTTCGCCATAAGTGGGTTGAAAGATGAAAACCGCCAAGATATTAATTATGGCAAAAACAATAATGAACTTAACAATGAAAGAAACCTGTTTCCATCTAATACCTGCTATTTTTAGTAAGATCAAGGATAGGATACAGATTGCAATTAAGAAGCGAGTGTCATAAGTAACCATGCAAGCAACTGAAACTAGAATTAAAAAGATCATCTTTGTAGTAGCATTCAAGGCATGGATAAAACTATTCCCTGGCTGGTAGCCTAAAATTTTACTATCATTCATAATCTTCATCCTTCCAGTTCTTTTGTTCAGAATTAATGTAGGCTTGCACAAATTTATTTGGATCAGGCAAGTCGTAATGCTGCGCAAGTTCAAATAAGCTCGTTCTCTTTAAAGACGCTTCTTTAATTAGTTTAGGATTAGTTAGTAATTCAATCGGGCTTGTATCAGCGATTAGTTTTCCTTTAGTGAAGGCAAGCGAGCGTGTAGTATATTCGAGCATTAAGTGCATATCGTGCGTGATGATAATGATGGTCTTGCCTAGCTTGTTCAAGTGTTTTAAAAAGCCCATAATTTCGGTATATGTCTTCCAATCTTGACCAGCAGTTGGCTCATCTAGAATAATGATTTCTGGTTCTAAGACTAAAATTGAAGCGATTGTTACACGTTTTTTCTGCCCAAAACTAAGAGCAGAAATTGGCCAGTGCCTGAAAGGATAAAGACCGCAAATTTTTAAAGTTTGATTTACTTTTTGTTTGATCGTTTCTTCATCTACGTTACGCAGACGTAATCCTAAAGCTATTTCATCAAAAATCATTTTTTGCGAGATCATTTGATTAGGATCTTGCATTACATAGCCAATTTTTTCGGCTCTTTCTTTAATTGATAAATTAGCTAGATCTTGGTCTTTAAGTGTAATTTTGCCTTCATTAGAAATAAAACCACAAATGATGCGACATAAAGTGGTTTTACCGGCACCATTTTGACCGACAATTGAGATAAAATCGCCTTGATTGATGGTAGCAGAAACGTCCTTTAAAGGATAAGGCTGATTTTTATTATATTGGTGGCCGACATGGTCTAGTTTTAATAAAGGTTGATGAGTAGCTGTACTTTCTTTAACTGGAACTTGATCAACCCAATTTTCTAATTCTTGGCTAATTGAGTCAGAAGTAGGTAAGTCTGCAATTTTATCTAGCTTTTTAATTGAACTTAAGTTAATACCTGCGGCTGTCATCGCTTTTAAATAAAGCGGCTGACGAACGCCAATTTTTTCTAAACTATTCTCATGAAGAAGTTGATTAGTAGGCTCATCGGCGACAATTTGACCATCATTAACTAAAACTATTCTATCAATTGGCTGACTCAAAACTTCTTCGACACGGTGCTCAATAATAATAACTGTGGCATTAAGTTCTTTTTGGATTTTATCGATAATAGCCATTGTTTTGAGTCCGGAAGCAGGATCAAGGTTAGCAAGCGGTTCGTCGAAAAGTAAAATTGGTGATTCATCGACCAAGACGCCGGCTAGGGCAACAATTTGTTTTTGACCGCCAGAAAGGCTTTGCGGCGATTGTTTAAGAAGCTCTTTAATTTGGAGTTCTTCCGCCCATTGGTTTACAGTGTGATGCATTTTGGCTTTAGGCTGGCAATCATTTTCAAGAGCAAAAGCAATATCTTCGCCAACTGTTAGACCAATAAATTGGCTATCCGCATCTTGTAAGATTGTGGAAGTAGTAAATGAAAAGTCAAAAAGACTAGTTTTAGTAATATCTTTTCCGTTTACTAAGCATTTACCTGTGATGTTGCCTTGATCAATATTTGGAATAAGACCATTAAGGCAGCGACCAATTGTAGATTTGCCGCTGCCTGAAGGTCCGGCCAAGAGAATTTTCTCACCCTTATTAATTTTGAGATTAATCTTTTTAAGAGTGGGTTCAGCTTGGCTATTGTATTTAAATGAAAAATCTTTAAATTCAATAATCGGTTCTGTCATTAATTGAGTAACCTTTCGTGATTAGTCTTTACGTAAACTACCTTTCTTAACTTTAGTTGCTGCGTAAGCTTTAAGCAAGATGGTTCCTAAAATAAGAATAGCAAGTGAATTAGTGATGGTTGCAGTGGCTCCTTGTAAGAAGACCTTGTTTTGAGGTTCGCTGTAGATTAAGATATCGCCAACTGGTGCGATTACTAACCAGGAAATAACGTTAGCGATGATTTGGACCACGTTGAAGCCAACCATTTGCTTAACAGTGAAGACACCATTATCTAAGTCAAGGCGCATACCGTAAAGACCGATGATCAAACCTAAAACAGCTGTAGCTAAAACCCAGCTCCACCAAGTTTGACCATACATTAAGAAGTCACCTAGTGCATGGCCGATGAAACCAACAGAAAAGCCGACAACAGGTCCGTAAATAGTGGCAAGTAAAGCTAAGAATGGGTAGACAATTTCAATATTAGTGTTTGGAATTCCAGTTGGAATTGATGTGAAACGTGCCAAAATAACATAGATTGCTGCTCCGATACCAATTGCAACGACGCTTTTTACTGATAAACCTTTTTGCTTGTTCATAATTTTTCCCCCGTAAATAAATTATTCTCTAGTTAAATCAATTTTCCAATCATTTCCAGTACCAATTTTGTAGGTATCGGCAAATGAAGCTTGATTTAGCGCAATACCTACATTGACTAATGAATTGATGTACATCAAAGGATCTTTGATTGCTACATCAGCAAATGATGTAACAAAAGGTATTGTATCATGATAATAAGTTTGACCTTGATAAGTAATTGTGACGGTAAGTTTGTCGCCGCGTTTGATATCAGCTTTTTTAACTAAGTCATAAGGAATATTCGTCCATAAAGAACCAAAGCGAATATCCAATACATCAATTGATCCCTTTAGATGATTATTTTCTAATATAGCTTCAGTAAGTGGTAATTTTACAACTGAAGCTGGATCTAATGGCTCTCCTAGATCTTCAAAGGATTTTTCACCATCAGCTAGAAGGGCACCATTGTAAGCATAAATATCACGGCCGTGGAAGGTGTTACTTTCTGAAGAATAAGGAAGACGATTCTTTTGTTCATCGATTTCTCTTACTTCTTCAAGTCCCATATAAGTTGCAACATGAGTTAATGAGCCGTTATCAGGTGTAATAATAAAATGTCCGCTTTTGGTTTTAACTGCAATACTCTTTCGATCTGAACCAACACCTGGATCAACTACCGAAACAAAAGTTGTGCCTTTTGGCCAATACTTGATTGTCTGATAGAGGCGGTAAGATGCAGCCCAAATATCATAAGGCGGAATCTCATGAGTTAAATCTGAAACAACAACGTGCGGAGCAACCAAATGAGCTACGCCGTGCATGGCGCTAACAGCACCATCTTTTAAGCCGAAGTCGGTTTGTAGTACTAGAAAATGATTTGTTTCCATCAAATTCCTCCTTTAATATGTTTTTAATTACTAATAATTTACAATGTATTAAAAGTTTCGTCAATGAAAAATCCGTACTATTTTGCTATGTAAGCGCATATAGTACGGATTTTATTAACGATAAATTATTTTTCAGCCTTATTTTGCCATTTTAAACCAATTCCGGTGACCCCAGAAAGAATTGAAAAGACAGGAGAAAGTAAGCTAAAGAATGTGAATGGAATAAAGGCTAAAACTGGAACTCCAAGAGTAGAAGCTGCAAAAGAACCAGCTACTCCCCAAGGAATTAGGTAGTTAATTACACTGCCTCCATCTTCAAGAACACGACTGAGAGCAAGGGGTGCAAGACCAATTCTGTCATATGCTTGCTTGAAGGCGCGTCCTGGCAAGATAACAGATAGGTATTGTTCACCGACAAATAAATTAATGCAGATACCTGAAAGAATGGTAGTAATTACTAAACGACCAGGCTTTTTAAGGTGTTCAACTAGAGGCTCCATGGCAGTTTGAACAATGTTAAATTTCATTAATAAACCACCAAGAGATAAGGTAGCAATAATTAAGCCAACCGTATCCATCATGCTGGAAATACCACCCCGAGTCAGCAAAGCGTTCACTGATGAGTCGCTAGTTTTGGCAACGAACCCTTTCATAATGAGGTTAGTTAAGTCAGTAAGAGATTGATGAGGATTTTGAATAAAAATCATAATGACAGTAACAGCAATATTTAAAAATAAAGTAGGAATAGCGGGGATTTTTCTCCAGGCACAAATTAACATTAAGATAATTGGAATGATTGCCCACCAAGTAATAATGAAGTTATGCTGTAAAACTGCGACAGTATGATTAATCTTTGAAGCATCAATTGAGCCACTATTTCCTAAAATCCAAAAAAGAATTAAAGAAACGATAAAAGCAGGGATTGTTGACCACATCATATTTTTAATATGGGCGAATAATTCACTTTCTGCAACAGCAGAAGAAAGGTTGGTAGAGTCGGATAAAGGAGACATTTTATCGCCAAATACGGCTCCAGAAATGATTGCTCC
This sequence comes from Lactobacillus paragasseri, assembly GCF_003584685.1. Taxonomy (NCBI): domain Bacteria; kingdom Bacillati; phylum Bacillota; class Bacilli; order Lactobacillales; family Lactobacillaceae; genus Lactobacillus; species Lactobacillus paragasseri. The sequence continues at coordinate 1,500,835 of NZ_AP018549.1, read as the reverse complement.
AGCAACAAGAGCAGGATTGGCATTCATGCTGGCACCAATTCCGAAGAGGGCAATTCCAACGGTTGAAATTGTAGTAAAGCCGCTTCCGATCGCTAGCCCCACGATTGAGCAAACAATAAAGACAGAAGGAACGAAGAATTGTCCGCTAATTAAGTGAAAGCCAAGAACCATAATTGAAGGGATGATACTGCCCTTGATCCATAAGCCAATCAAGGCCCCAATTAGGATAAAAATAAAGATTGGAATAATAGCAACGCCAATTCCTTCCTTGATTCCATCTTGAATAGAAGCCCAGTCATTTCCACGTAGTCTGAGCCAGAAGACTAATAAGCAAACGGTGAATAAAACTGGAACTTCTGGCATTAAACCAAATTTAATTACTGAAATGCCTAGAATAATTAAAAGCAAAAGTAAAATAATAATTGCTTCTAGAAAAGATACTTTCTTTTTCATAAATAATCCTCCATAAAAAAAGCCCTGTTGAAATTAATCAACAGGACGCATTACCGTGGTACCACCTATCTACTGCATGTTTGCAGCACTCTCATCAGGTGATAACGGCACTGATTGTGGCCGAATAAAAGATTGATCGCTGTAATTCGTAACTTATGCCTGACTGGTTCGCACTTTACCACCAGCTCTCTGACGCTTAACATAAGCACTACTGTGACGATAATTGTTGCAATTATGATAACAAGCTTAAAAAAAGATGTCAATGAATTTATTAATAAAAATGATTAGAATTTCGAATTATGCACTTTGAGCGGTAAAATAGATAGGTATAGAAAAAGTATAAATATAAATTGAGGGATTAAGATGACTGATATTTTAACCACCAAAGAATTAGGCAAAAACTTCAAAAATAAACATGTTTTGAATCAAATCAATATTCATGTTCCTGAAGGAAAAATTTACTGCATTATGGGACCAAATGGAGCTGGTAAGTCAACTCTTTTGAAAATGATTAGTGGAATTGAAAAGCCAACTGAAGGCGATATTAATTTTAAGGGTGAAAACTGGAAGCGAGAAGATTTAAAAACTATTGGTTCATTAATCGAAGAACCAGGCTTATTTGATAATTTAACTGTTGAAGATAATATCAAATTGAAATTAAAGCTGCACCATGTTGAAAATAAGGATCAAGAGCAAATCTTGAACATGCTCGGTTTTGGCGATCATAATCAGGAAAAGGTTAAAGGCTTTTCAACAGGGATGCGCCAACGGCTTGGTATTGCGCTCGCTTTTATGGGAAACCCAGATTTAGTAGTTTTGGATGAACCAACAAATGGCCTTGATACATTTGGAATTCATGAATTACGTGAACTTTTAATGCTAGAAAAAAAGCAAGGTAAAACAATCATTATTGCTAGTCACATGCTTTCTGAAATTCAAAAAGTAGCTGATCGCATTGCAATCTTGGGTAATGGTGAGCTGTTGCTGGAAGAGGATTATGACCAGAAGACAGATTTAGAGGACCTATTTATTTCAACTCTAGAAAAGGCAGGCATAAAGCATGACTAATATTTTAAAAGTTGAGTTTTTAAAAACAAAGCATACTGTTGTTCGCTCACTAGTTTGGCTTTTGCCATTAATTGCCATTTTGATGATGACTGCTGTCTTCTGGGATAATCAATATTCAGTGCAATTAATGATGGGACAATGGAGTTATTTTTGGTTAAATATGTCAATTGCTCTCGTAATCGGAATTAGTACGTATTATCAAAAACAAGCTACAAAATTCAAAGAAATTTTAACTTCGCCGCAAGATCTTTTTACTTATGAAATTGGTCGCATTATTCACGGAATGTTGCAAACAATTTTAATGAGTGCAGTTTTCTTGGTTTTGGTAATTTGTGTACGATTTATTTTTTCAAGTAGTGAAGAAATTAGATTAATAGCTGGCTCTATAGTTGGAATTTTGCTCACCTCTATTTGGCTAGTTCCATTTTATTCATGGCTGTGCCGCATTACTAACTTATATTTTGCCCTAGGAATTGGATTTTTAAGTTCAATTTTGGCAATGTTCTTAAGTCGGACAGCTTTTAGTATGTGGTGGCCGTTTGATTGGGGAATGCTTTTAAATAATATGTGGCTTAAGGGTGATTTTGCTTTCGGAACTTGGAGCTTAATTATTTGTAGCTTGATTTTAGGGTTTATTTTAAGTATCTTTAGTGCCTATTCTTTTAAAAAGCAATAATATTTTTTAGTAAAATAGTAGCAAGTATCTAAAAAGGATTGAAATTATGCAAAAAAATCAAATTGTCGACTTAGAAATTACCGACCTATCTTATGAAGCAATGGGGGTTGCTCACTTAGACGGTATGACTGTCTTTGTAAATAATGCTCTTCCAGGTGAAATTGTTTCAGCTAAAATTTTAAAGGTAAAGAAGAATTTTGCCTTTGCTAAAATTGAAAAAATCAAGAAAGAAAGTCCAGATAGAATTAACGTTGAACTTCGTCAATGGGTTCAAACAGGTCTAGCATCTCTTGCTCATATCAAGTATGACAAGCAGCTTGATTTTAAACGCAATCAAGTAGTGAACTTATTGCATAAGGCTGATTTAGATAAGATTAAGGTTGGTCAGACTTTACCTAGTCCAGAAGAAACTGGCTATCGTAATAAAGCGCAAGTACCAGTTCGTAAGGTTCACGGCAAGCTTGATATTGGCTTCTTTAGAAAGCATTCGCATGATTTAGTTCCGTTAACTAACTTTTTTACCACTGATCCAGAGATTGACCGAGTTTTAATTAAAGTTCATGATATTTTAAGAAAGAATCATGTCCCAGCCTATGATGAAATCCACAATAAGGGTGAAGTGCGTTATCTTGATGTTCGTCGTTCAAAGGCTACTGGGGAAATCATGGTAATTTTGGTTTGTTTACACAAGGATTTTCCACAGTTAAAGAAGGTAACTAAAGAAATTAGCGAAATTGAAGGCGTTACAAGCGTAGTTTTGAACCATAATCCTAAGAAGACTAACGTGATTTTGGGCAAAAAAGACTATTTGCTCTGGGGCGAGCCTCAAATTACCGACAAAATTGGAGATGTTAGTTTTAAAATTTCACCGCAAAGTTTCTTCCAAATTAATTCATTGCAAACTCCGCGCTTGTATGACTTGGCAATTCAAAAGGCTGATCTTAAACCAGATGATGTGGTAATTGATGCTTATTCTGGAATTGGAACAATTGGCTTGTCAGTTGCTAAGCATGTTAAGGCAGTGCAGGGGATGGAAGTTATCAAGCCAGCTGTTGATGATGCTAATGCAAATGCAAAATTAAATGGGATCATGAATGCTGAATATGTTGTTGGTAAAGCAGAAGAAGTAATGCCGCGTTGGGCTAAAGAGGGGCTTAAGACTGATGTTATCTTCGTTGATCCACCAAGAAAGGGATTAACGCCAGAATTTATTGATGCAGCTGTTGAAACTGATCCTAAGAAGATTGTTTATATTTCATGTAACCCAGCTACAATGGTTAGAGATCTGCAATTATTCCGTGAGCAAGGCTATGATTTTAACGAGATTGATCCTGTGGATATGTTTCCCCAAACTCCTCATGTTGAAGCAGTGACGGTGCTTGAGAAAAAATCATAAATAAAATTTACTAGTAGAAAGTGTACTTTTCCATAAATGATCGGATTAGTACATTTTTTTATTTATGCTGGTTGCTTGAGTAGACTGATAGATTAGGCATACAATTAAAGAAAAGTGATAAAAGGAAATTCTGCAAAAAATATCATCATTGTACTTTGCGCGGTAAATGAAAGGAATAGTTATGCATCATAAAAAAATTATTGTCTATATCTTTTTGGCGCTCTGTATGTTTTCAGTGTTTTTATTTATTGTGCCTTCGGGAAGCAGGATAGATCCTGGATTAAAAAATTCACAAAAGCTGCTCAAAGATTATATGAAATCAAATCATATCAATGGAGTGATGCTTGTTAGTGGAAAAGATGGCAAGCCAATTGTCATTCAAAATAATGAAACGTCTAGCAAAAATGACATAGTGAATGCGAATCAGCTATTTCCAACTGCTTCTCTTCAAAAGATTATGACAGGAACTGCGATTTATAATTTGCAACAAAAAGGTCAGCTAAATTGGAATACGCCTTTATCTAAATATTATCCACAAGTTTCAGGTAGCAGCGATATAACAATTCATGAACTAATGAATCATACAAGTGGATTGATTAATAATGCTCGTCCGTCTGAGCCGCTTAAAAATCAAGAAGAGCAGATTGCTTATATGCTCAAATACATGCAGAATGATCATTTACACACTTGGGATTATCAAGATGTGGATTATGAATTGTTAGCAGCGATTATTAGTAAAGAAAGTGGCATAAGCTATAACGACTATATTCAAAAAAATTTTGCTAAGCAGTTAAAATTACGTCAAATTAAGGATTATTCTGAAGTTAAGCAAAATGAGGTTCCTCAACCAATGAGCAGCAATGTCGATTGGCATAAGGTAGTTGTGACTACATCATCTGATTTTGGAGCTGGAAACTTGTTTATATCACCTAATGATTATTGGAAGTTTGTGTATAACAAAGTGTTGAAAGATCCTAAGATGATTAACGAGTATGCTCAGCAAGCTAGACGTCAGGCAGTAGCTTACTATGGTGGAGTTTACTTTAAAGGGGATGTTATTCGTGCAGAAGGTAGTATCCCTGGTTATAATTCTTGCTTTGTAGCTAACTACAAAACTAAGGAAATGATTATGTTGTTTTCTAATAATATTAATTACTTAACATTGAAGAAGGCTTCTGATTATCTGCTTCATCATTATATGGGTGAAGGATTTGGATTGTAGAAATGAAGTTTGAAAAGGAAAAAGTATGAAAAAGTTTGAATATCAAAATAAAAATAAGAATTTTAAAGCTTCTGCAACTATTTATAATTTTTCAGAAGTGATGGCAATTTTGAAAAAGAGTATCAAGAATTTTAAATTGTCTTGGCCAATTAAGATTAAAATTGAAAAATAAACTATTAGGAGAAAGAATGCCAGAACTAAATTTCGAATTGCAAGACACGCAATGGCCGAAAACCTATATCGATCATGATCGGCAAATAGTTCGTGCAATTGTGGTTGATGATGAACAGAATTTTTATTTTGTAAAAGTACAAAGAGACGATGATTTCGGTAAAGGTACTTTTATTGAAACATCTGGTGGCGGAGTTGAAGCAGGTGAAGATCTAACTACAGCGCTTAAAAGAGAACTAAAAGAAGAACTGGGCGCAAATGTTGACATTCTTTGTAAAATCGGCGTGGTAAGTGACTACTATAACTTAATTCATCGGCACAACATTAATAATTATTTTCTATGTAAAATAAATTCTTTTGGTAAAAAGCACTTAACACAAGCAGAAATTGAAGATTTTCATTTATCAACTCTAAAACTAACTTATGATGAAGCAGTTGATGCGTATGAAAAGCAAACTAATGCCAAATTAGGACAATTAATTACTAATCGAGAATTACCAATTCTCAAACAAGCGGAAAAACTAATAAGCAATTATAAATAAAAATGGGATATGAACGCTGTTAAGCTCATATTCCATTTTTATTTGGTCTTAATATGTCAACATGATTGATATCCTCAATTTCAACTGCGTAACCTGAAATAATTATCTGACTATTATGATAACCATTAACAAAACCAGTAATATCTTTTCTAAATTCGTTATTATAGTTACGATTTTTAAGTTGCAGTCGAATTTTATAATGGTTGCTAAAAGCTTTCAATAATGTTCTACTTATTTCTTGCAAGTCCATTTCTGTTTCTTTTTTATAAGTAGTATTAGCTTTCTGATTATCTTTATTTATTTGAACAGTATGATCGCTTAAGAAAAAACCACCCCATTTTTGCATCCCGCGGTCGTGATAGTTTTTGAAGAAATTTTGGATCTCTTTATCAAAATTTGCATTATTCATAGGCGTTACCACCATTATGACCGCCAACTAAATTACTGCGTTCAATAGCAGTTGCGCCTTTAAGGAGGCTAGAAGCTTTGACTAGCGAAGTAAAACCATGTTCTTTTCGTATTTGGTCAACAATGTGGTCTAATTTATATCTTTTAATTTGCAGATCAAAGTCTTCAAGCATATTTAATTGTTGAGTACCATCAGGTGATAAGTCAGTATAGCTAACACTAATGGTTCGAACACTTTCTCTATGCCAGTTTTCACGAAATAGGGCGATCAGTTCTTTTACTAAGTCATGGTTTACATTAGTTGGGGTAATTTTACGTTGAACGCCAAAACCACCGCGCTTAGTAGTTTCCGCCAATTGAAATAAAGAAAAGCCAATATATAGACTAACTTTGCCAGCTCGTAAATTATGGGCGCGGATACGAGCGGCAACTTGTTCACCAATTTCTCTAATAACCAGTTCTATTTCACGTTGATTGAAATAATCCCGCGTTAAAGTTTGAGAGTTACCATAGCTTTTACTTTTGGGGTGGTATTTTTGTCTGATAATACTACGATCGACGCCCCAACTTTCTGCCAATAACTGCTCGCCAATAATCCCAAATTCTTTTTTTAGAAGATAGGGTTTGGAGTGAGCTAAGTCATACATATTGTTAATTCCGATTTTTCTTAAACGATTAGCAGTGCGAGTATTAATTCCCCAAACGTCTTCTAATTTTTCTATTTTCCAGATAGTATCGGGAACATCAAGATAATGCCAAAAAGCAAGCATTGATTTCTTGTGTTTAGCAGAATTATCCATTGCTAGTTTGGCCAAAAGAGGATTTTCACCGATCCCGCAAGTAGTGTAAAGGCCTAAAGTATCATGGATATCTTTTTGAATTCTACGGGCAACATAATAGGGATCATTACCAAAGAGCCTCCAGGAATCAGTCATGTCGATTATCCCTTCATCGATAGAATACATGTGGATATCTTCGTTAGCTGCATATTTTCTAAAAATATCTAGGACTTGGATACTGCGCTTAATATAAAGATTCATATGTGGTTCAACTAGCTTTAAATCGGGAGCTTTCCATTTAGGTGGCAACTGGCGAACACGCATGACATTATGCAAACCATATTTTTTCTTAGCTAAAGGAGAAGCCGCCATAATTAAGCCAGATCCCCAGCAACTGTCTGGCTGCCTAGATACAACGGCTAAACAAGCTTCCATCGGATTAAGACCTAAACGAAGCGCCTCACAAGAGGCAAAAAAACTTTTATTGTCAATCATAAAAATTAAGCGATGCGGTTCGTAGCGATAGTCATACATAATAATTACCTTCCAGCTGAACACTTGTTCTTGTTGATTAATATTATACGAACAATAGTTCGCAAATGCAACTTAGATTATTTTTAAATTATTTGACTTTTCAATTTTGCCAACTTTTTGGTATGATAGATATGTTCTAGAGGTTGCCTCAATGGCGGAATTGGCAGACGCGCAGCGTTCAGGTCGCTGTTCACGTAAGTGAGTGCAGGTTCGACTCCTGTTTGAGGCACATGAAAAAAGAGATATGCATTTTGCGTATCTCTTTTATTTTTGTTTCAATTTAACAGTTTTACTTTCAAACTTAAAAGGCCTCATAAAAGTAAGTTGATAAGCAGTTAGTTGTAAACCCTCTCCTTTTTGATAATTAGGATTGTACAGAGGATCACCAATAATAGGGGCGTTAAGTGCTGCTAAATGAACTCTAATTTGGTGTGTGCGTCCCGTTTCTAGAGTAAGTTTTACCAGTGCCTTATTTTCACATTCTTTAACTATTTCATAATGAGTAATAGCCTTTTGACCATCGGGTCGTACCATTCTTTTTCTTTGATCATTAGGATCATGTCCAATGGGCAAAGAAATTGTTCCACTTTGTTTTAACTGATTTGATTTAGAAACCCATGCTAAGTATTCTCGGTGCAAGGTTTTATTAGTTAATTGCCGGTTTAAGATGGGAACAACAGCAGGATTTTTAGCCACTAATAATAAGCCATTTGTAAGCATATCAAGGCGGTGAACAATAAAGGGACTGTAGCCTAGATAAGTAGCACAATCATTTAATGCAGTGTCTTTTTCATTTAAATTCGGGTGTGTTTTTTGCCCAGCGGGTTTATCAATTATTAGAATATCTGAATCTTCATATACAACTTCAGGTAAACTTCCACTAGCGGTATAAGTTTGTTGTTCACTTTCGACATGATCTAGATAAATATCAATCTTGTCACCAGCTTTTACTAAGAAATTAAGTGGTAAGTAATGTCCATTAATTAAAATCTGATTTTCAGTACGTAAAAAATGACGCCATTTTCTTGGAATTAATAATTTGCGCATTAATTCGTCAACGCTTATTGGTCCTAAATTTGCAGGATATGTAAGAAAATAATGGTATGAGGTCATCTTTTCCACCTTATCTAATTTTTAACTTTTAAAATACTATTTTTCAAATAAAGATATGCTAAAATCGTCATATTAGGTTTATTGACGAAAAGGGAGTTTTAATTTTATGCATTCCCAAAATCATGAGTTTTGGCATCGCGTACATTTAGCGATTAAAAACTTCAACCACCGCTTTCAAATTTGGCGTTGGTTAATTTTAATATTGCTGTCGTGTTGTTTGTTCGTTTGTACTTATTATACCGTTAAGGTAAAAACTTCAAACATCTCTAACATGAAGGCAGCTCTTTCTACTACAACTACTATTTATGACAATAAAAATCAAAAGGCGGGGTCACTTTATTCGCAAAAAGGTTCTTTTGTAGAATTAAGTCAGATTTCACCTTATATTCAGGATGCCGTTATTGCGACAGAAGACCGAACTTTTTATAAAAATCCTGGCTTCAGTGTTAAGGGAATGGCTAGAGCAGCCATAAGTAGTGTAATTCACCATGGTATTGTTGGTGGTGGTTCAACACTAACGCAGCAATTAGCTAAGAATGCTTTATTAACACAAAAGCAGACTTTTTCTAGAAAGTTAGAAGAGCTCTTTTTTGCAATTGAAATTAATCGTGTTTACTCTAAAAAAGATATTCTAACGATGTACTTAAACAACGCTTATTTTGGTAATGGTGTTTGGGGAGTTCAAGATGCTGCAAGGCGGTATTTTGGTAAAAATGCAAGTGATGTAACTGTAGGTGAAGCAGCTACCATTGCCGGGATGCTGAGAAGTCCAAGCTATTATAATCCAATTGACCATATGGATAATGCAATTTCACGGCGCAATGTGGTTCTGGGCTTGATGGCTGATACAGGGAAGATCTCAGAAACTCAAGCTGATAATGCCAAAAAGACGACATTAACTTTAGAAGATACATTTTCTCAAGAAGATGGTTATCGCTATCCTTACTTCTTTGACGCAGTTGTGGATGAAGCAATTGATCGTTATGGCTTAAAAGAAGAAGATGTAATGAACAAGGGCTTAAAGATTTACACTACTCTTGATACAGGTTATCAGAGTGCTTTACAAGATAGCTTTGAAGAAAGCTGGAATTTCCCATCAAATGCAAGCGATGGAACTAAAGTTCAGGGAGCAAGCGTTGCGATGGATCCAAAGACGGGAGCCGTTCGGGCAATAGTTGGCGGAAGAGGTCAACATGTCTTTCGAGGCTATAATCGTGCCACGCAGATGAAGCGTCAGCCTGGTTCAACGATGAAGCCACTGGCTGTTTATTCACCAGCTCTTCAAAGTGGCTATCACTACGATTCGGAGCTTTCTAATAAATTACAAAAATTTGGCAAAAATGGTTATGAGCCAAAGAACGTTGATAATCAATACTCAAATAAGATCCCAATGTATGAGGCTTTAGCACAAAGTAAAAATGTTCCAGCTGTTTGGCTATTAGACAAAATTGGTGTCAGCAAGGGTGTTCAATCTGTTGAAAACTTCGGCATTCATGTTAATAAGAGCGACCAAAACTTGGCCTTAGCTTTAGGTGGTTTGTCGACAGGAGTTTCTCCAATGCAGATGGCGAGAGCTTACAGTGCTTTTGCTAATGAAGGAAACTTACCAAATCAGTCTTACTGCATTACTAAAATTACTGATGCTAGCGGAAATGTAATTGTTCAAAATAAAAATCCTGGCAGTCATCGAATTATTTCTACTAATACAGCTAAAGAGATGACCTCTATGCTCTTAGGTGTTTTCACTTCTGGTACTGGTAGATCAGCACAGCCAGCAAACTTTAGAGTAGCTGGTAAAACTGGATCTACAGAAGTGCCAGATAGTTATGGTTTTGGTACTAAGGATCAATGGATTGTTGGTTATACTCCAGATGTTGTTTTGTCAACTTGGGTTGGTTTTGATAAGACGGATCAAAATCATTATATGGAGGGAATTTCTGAAACAGGAATTACGCACCTTTATAAGTCTGAATTAGAACGCCTGCTTCCATATACTTCGCAAACGCAATTTAAAGAAAAGAGCGCTCAACAAATTTCTCAAGATACAGGTGCAAATTCGGACTGGCTTGGTAATATTGGAAAACAAGTACAAAAAGGAATCAATGATACTGGGTCTAAGTTTAACGAATGGTATAATAATCTTAAAGGACTTTTAGGTCAGTAAAAATAAAGGAGATTTAATTATAAAAATGGTTAATATTTATGATAATGCCAACCAAATGGCAAAGGACTTACAAGAAACTGAACAATTTAAGGATTTAAAGAAATCTCTTGAAAATTTGAAGAACAAGCCAGAAAGTTTAGACTTATACCAAAGAATGGATAAGCTTCAACAACAAATCTTGGCTGCTCAAAATTCAGGTCAACCACTTTCTGACGATGTTAAGAAAGAATACCAAAAGATTAATGAAGAAGTTCGTAATAACGACGAATTAAAGGACATGATTACTAAGGAACAAGCTCTCTTCCAAATGATTAATGATGTTCAACAAGCTATGACTAAGCCAATTGGTGATTTATACGATGATTTAAAGGCAAAATAGTTAATATGAAATTTATGCATTTAGCCGATGCGCATTTAGATAGTCCTTTTCAAGGACTATCTTTTTTGCCATCTAATGAGTTTAATAATATTAAGCAATCAACCCAAAAGTCGTTTACTAAAGCAATAGATACAGCACTAGATCAAAAGGTAGATTTAGTTTTAATTGCGGGTGATACTTTTGATTCAGTTCATCCAAGTCCGCAAAGTCAGTTGTTCTTTAATCGTGAAGTTAAAAGACTTACTGATCAAGAAATACAAGTTGTGATGATTTTGGGAAATCACGATTATTTAAATCCAGACGAAATGATTTTGCCACAAACGTCGTATTTTAAGCTTTTAGGTCCTGATGAACAGGTAGAAACCGCAGACTTTAAGACTAAGTCTGAGTTTCCTTATACAGTCACTGGCTTTTCTTATCAACATAACCATATTGAAGTTGACAAAATTAGCGAATTTTCAAAAAGGGGCGACAATTTTACTATTGGTTTGATGCATGCTGGGGCTAAGACAACAGCAACTTATCAAAATGTCTACGCTCCATTTACAACTGCAGAAATTAAAGACCTCAATTATAATTACTTTGCCTTGGGGCATATTCATTTGCGTCAGACTTTGAGTGAGAAGCCACTAATTGTTTATAGTGGTAATTTACAAGGTAGACACATTAATGAGCAGGGAGCTAAGGGTGTTTATATCGGTACAGTAGATGAATCCACCAAAGAAATAAACCTTGATTTTGTTGAAACAGCCCCAATTATCTGGCAAATGGTGACTTTGAATTTAGATCAAGCAATTTCTCAAACAGATTTAACAAAGCAAATAATTGAAGTTTTAACTAAAAAGAATACGCAGCGAACTTTATTTGGCCTGACAATTCAAGGTGCCCAATACTTAAGTGAACAAGAGCTAGAATTAATTAATGATAGTGATTATTGGCTTCAGCTTGCTAATTCTTTAAAATTTAATTCGCGACTTGTGAAAGTTTATTTGACCAATAATGAAAAACTTCAACTTAAGACGGCTGATAAAGAAGCTTTTGATCAAGCAGAGAATGAAACTTTTGAACTAGATAAGATTTATTCTTTAGCTAATGATTTAAGCAAAAAGAGCGATTATGTTGCTGATCTGTTGAAACAGCCAGAATTTATTGACGAAGTAAAAGAATTAGCACAAGTTAAATTGGGACAAAAGTTAAAGGATATGGATGATGAAACTAACCCAAATTAAAATTATTCACTTTGGAAAATTAAATGATGTAACTTTTAATTTGAACAAAGATTTAACAATCTTTTTAGGTGCAAATGAAGCGGGTAAAAGTACGACAGTTGCTTTTGTTAAGCAGGTTTTATTTGGCTTTCACTTGAGAACTAATAAATCCCCCTTTTTTGAGAATTATCAACCCCTAGATCATGTAAGTCCGATGGGTGGTAGTTTGACCTTTGAAGATAAAAATGATGTTTTTGTTTTAAGTCGCTTATATGCTAAAGGCGATCCTAAAAAGGGTGTTTTGACTGTCAATTTAAATGATGAAGTCGTACCAGAAAGCGTATTTTTTGATCGAATTCAAAATATTGATGGTAGTTTTTACACTGATAGCTTTATTTTCAACCAAGATATGATGCGTGAAGTAACTGGTCTATCTCAAGCAGAGTTGATGGAACAGATTTATTTTTTAGGAGCTTCGCAAAGTCATAAATTACTCGATTTAAGGGATGAATTTTCAAATAATGCGCAAAAGCTTTTTAAAAAGAGCGGCCGTAAACCTGTAGTTAACCAGTTAATTAATCAGATTCAAAAGCAAAAAGAAGTTTTGGCTCAAACAGATAATGAATTTAAAGATTATCGTGAACTTGAAAAGAAACTAATTGTAGAAAAAGAAAATTTAAAAAAAGTTCAGACTGAGTTAGTTAAGCTAAATGAGCAAGAACAAAAAATTAGTCTTTTGATGCAAAAATTAACCAATTTTAAACAATATCAAGAACTAAAACGCGAATTAAAACCGCTCTCTTTTTCTAAAGAAGGTTACGAAAAAGCTCAGGCTATTCGGAGTAAAATTGCGGACTTAACTAATGATGTTGATAATTTGAATAGGCAACTACAAGAAATTGAGACAAGTAGTGAACTATCTAATAAAGAGAAGATTCAAGCTTTGGTTGATCATAAGGCAGAAGTTCTTCATTGGGAGAGTGAAAGCAAAGACTTGCAAAGACAAATTGAAGCAGCTAAGAAAGATTTACAGTCTTATGACCAATTTCAACCAGAAGCTGTTAAATTAAGTAAGTTGTCTAGTGAAGCAAGAGGGCAAATAAAGTCTGATTATCAAGCTTTAAATAGCCAAAAACAAGAAGCTAATAATTTACCAGCGATTGTGTCATTAATCTTGTTAGTTGCGGGAATTTTTAGCGCAATTGCAATCAGTAACTTATTTGTTCGCTTTTTAGGAGTGATGATTGCTTTAGGTGGCCTTGGTTTATTTGTTTGGACAAGACAAAAGAATGCTCAAGCTGGTCAAAGAGAACAAGCATTTATTGAAAAGTATGGTCTTAATCCAAATACAGTTGATTTAAATAGCTTATGGAATGAAGTAGTTCAAATTGAGTCTAAGAAGCAATTGTTAGTCCAATTAGATCAAGAGGAAAAATCTTTAAATGAAAAGGTTCAAGCTTTTGTTCAAAAGTTATATCCTCTTACTCAGAAAAAAATACAAACTTTTTCTGAGATTGTGAGTCAATTAAATTCACTGCAAAAAGTACTTGATCAAAGTAATTTAGCTAAGCAGCACTTAAGTGATTTAACAATTCAATTACAAGATAAAAAGAATCAACTGGCTAAAAACAAGATTGAGCTTTCTAAGCTGTTTGCAGCAAATAAAGTTGCTAACTTTGCTGAATTTACAGATTTGAGGAAAAAAGCAGAAGAGCAAGAACAGTTGAAGATGAAAATCGCAGCATTGCAAAATGATCTCCAAGCTGATCTAGCTCAGTTAGAAAAGATCGCTCAAGATCCAGATGCATTGACAGAAAATAAAGCTCAATTAGAAGAACAAATTACTCATAAGCAAGATCAAATTAACAATTTACATGCTGAAAATGCTAAGCTTGAGAATCAAATGAATGTTTTAGCAAACTCAGATAAGTATTTTGCAGAAAAGCAAAAGCTAGCTGATCTTGAATCATCGTTAAATGAAAATGTTAAAGAATATCTAGCAAATCTGTTGACTAGTAACTGGATTGCACGAGGGTTAGACTTAGCTTCAAATGAGCGTTTTCCTAAGATGCTTGAAGATGCTAAAAAGTACTTTAAGTTACTAACTGGTGGTAGATATATAGACATTGAGCTAGATAAAAAGCTTAAAGTTAAGCGGGCAGATGGTAAAAAATTTGAAGTTGAATATCTCTCGAGGGGAACTAGTGAGCAATTGTATTTCGCTTTGAAATTAGCTTTCGTTGAACAAGTTGCTGATAAGATTGCGTTACCAATTTTAATTGATGATGCCTTTGTAAACTTTGATGCCCAAAGAACGAATTATATTGTTGAATTATTAAAAGAATTGGCTAAGAAGACGCAAGTTTTGATTTTTACAGCACGTCAAGATTTAGTAACTAGTCTTGAGATGAAGCCAATAATGATAGAAAAGGAATAATCATGATAAAAAGGTTACTTGATTATAATGATGGCGAAGATATGGATTTGGTTTTACTATTAAAGGATTCAAGTCTTCGCACTAGTAAAAATGGTAAACAATATTTAGTTTTACAATTTAGCGATTCAAGCGGCACAATTAGGGGAAACCTTTGGAATGCTAGTCAGCAAGATGCTGATACTTTTAGCCCAGGCACTATTGTTGAATTGAGCGGAAAAAGAGAAGAGTATCAAGATCGTCCGCAGATAAGAATTTATGACCTAAGAGTAGTAGGACCAAATGAAGGGTATGACTTAAATCAATTTGTTCATTCTGCTCCAATTAAGCAAAAAGATCTTGAAGAAGAAATTAATAAACGTGTTTTTGAAATTTTGAATCCAACTTGGAATCGAATTGTGCGTTACTTGCTTAAAAAGTGGAACAAGCAATTCTTTTCATATCCAGCAGGTAAGTCTAACCATCATGCTGTTAGAAATGGGTTAGCATTTCATACTGTTTCAATGTTAAGGGATGCTGAAGGAATTGCTAATACTTATCCACAAATCAATCGTTCGCTCCTTTATGCTGGGTGTATTTTGCATGATATGGGAAAGGTGATTGAATTATCTGGTCCTGTTGCTACTAAATACACTACTGAAGGAAATTTGATTGGTCACCTAGTTTTAATTGATGAACAAATTATGCTAGCAGCACATGAACTAAAAATTGATGAACATAGTGAGGACTTAATGCTTTTGAGACATTTAGTTTTATCACATCATGGATTGCCAGAATATGGAGCCGCTCACAGACCAGTAGTTTTAGAAGCTGAAGTTTTGCATAAGATCGATGATTTAGATGCTACAGTTTATGCAATTACTAATGCTTTGCAGCAAACTAAACCAGGAGAATTCACTGAAACAATTAAGTCACAAGATAATCGTAGATTTTACCGTCCTAAAAATGATGAGGCTTTAGATCAAGCACCAAAACTAGAATAAAAAAATACCGAGATCGTAAAAATTGATCTCGGTATTTTTTAGTGGATAAAAGTTTTATTTTGAAAGGCTATCTGATGAAACGTATTGGGAAAGAACGTTCTTTAAGTCTTTGTCTTTGATAGAAACATCAGCACGTTTAAGAACAGTAGCAATTACACTTCTCATAACGCTTTGGTCTTCAGACATTGATTGATAAATTTGGTTATCAATTTGCTTCTTGTGTTCTTTGAGAGTACCTTTAGCAGGGTGCTTAATCATCTTAATTACGTGATAGCCGTATTGAGTTTTAACTGGAGTAGTAGTAATTTCACCAGTCTTAAGCTTAAATGCAGCAGTCTTGAAGCTAGAATCTAAAGTGGAATCAGTTGAATCGAATGCAGGTAACTTACCGGCATCATTCTTAGTCGCAGTATCAGTAGAATACTTCTTAGCTAACTTCTTAAAGTCGCCACCATCTTTTAATTGTTTAATGATATCTTCGGCAGTACTCTTCTTTGAAACAAGAATGTGTTGCACAGTAACTTCTGGTTGATAATTCTTCCAAGCTTTCTTTTCTTGAGCTGGAGTAATCTTCTTGATGTGCTTTAAAGCAGCTTCAGTCAAAAGATTAGTCTTCAAGTTATCCTTAAAAGTTGAAGCAGTCATTCCATTTTGTTCAAGAACTGAGTCAAATTGACTACCATATTGTTTCTTGTACTTGTTGTATTCTTTATCAACTTGTTTTTGAGTAACGTCTTTGCCGTATTGACTTTCTAGGGCATCAGAAACAATCATGCTAGCAAGGGTAGATTGACCTGCTTGAGATTCTTTCATCTTGTTGTAGTATTGTGACTCGGTAATTTTACCGCCCTTATAAGTAACGACAGCTTTACCGCCAGAACAAGCAGTAGCACTTAAGGCAATTCCTGCAAAAGCTAAAACAGTAGCTGCTTTCTTCCATGTTTTTTTCATAAATTAATTTGCACATCCTTTGCTTAATTACAAGTTCAAATATAACATAAAAACTCTTATTATCCCAATGGACAATAAGAGTTTTCTTGATATTTATAAAAAAGACTAACAAATCTTAAAATTAAAGTTCATTTTTGATTCCATTAATTGTAGATTCTGCTTCCTTGGTTAGTGTAGAAACGTTTTCTTTCATTTGATCTACTTCTGGCTTAATTGAACTTTGAAAATTAGTTAAGCTGTTTTGAATGTCTTTAACTGATTTTTCAGCTTGTGGTAAGTCATTTATCAACTGGTCAGCAGCACTTTTAGCTTGTTTTGTGCTAGTGGCTAATGAAGTAGCGTCATTTTTAGTATCATTTAAAAAGAGACGAACATCATCTTTAACTTTATGATCAGTTTGTGGATTAGGAAGAAGAGAAATTCCTAATCCTGCTAAACTACCTAATCCTAAGCCAATTCCAAAAAATTTCATTAATTTTCTTCCTTATGTTCTTCTTCGCTTGCACCAGAATTGCTGTCTACTTTTTCTTCATCTTGAGTAGCATCTTTAACATCGTCGTTTACATCTTCAAGATCTTCGTTTGCTTCATTTAATTTGTTCTTAACTGCGGCAAAAACGCGATCATGGTCGACAGCCTTGAATGATGCTGCAGAGAAGGCATCAACTAAATCATGAGCCTTATCTTTAAGTGAAGGACGATCTGAAACTTCAACTTCTTCATCTTCAACTGGGCTTTCAGTTGCGTCAGTGTCTTCAGACTTTTCTTTTTCTGGTTGTTCCATTCTCTTTTCTTCTAATTCATCGTAAATTGTTTTAACGCGGTGAACTGAATCATTGAAGTTATCTGCAGAATCCTTTACATCGCTTCTAATTGAATTGCCACTTAATGGATTCTTGGCGTATGATAATAAGCCACCTGCAACTGTACCAGTAAGAATTCCTAATAAAAATCCAGACATAATGTATACCTCTTTATCTATTCAATAATTTTTAACTTAATAACCATCTTTATTGTACCGCATTAAAGGAAAAATTACTGATATTATAGATTGTTTTTGATAGCGTTTGCAACTGCTTGGTAGTCTGCTTCTGAATATTGATCTGCATTGTTTACATGAGGAGTAGAGATTGGATCATTTTCACTTCTACGTGGAATTAAGTGAATGTGGGAATGCATAACAACTTGTCCTGCAATTTCACCATTATTTACTTCAACATTTAATCCTTTAATAGTCGGATCAGACTCTTTAATTGCTTGTGCAACAACTGGAATATATTGTAAAAAGCGAGCAGCGTCTTCTTGACTGTAGTCAAAGAAGTTAACCAAGTGCTTTTTAGGAATAATTAGAGTATGTCCCTTAGTTACTTGAGAAATATCAAGAAAAGCTTTGACGTCATCATTTTCAAAAACTGTGTAAGAAGGAATTTCTCCTCTAATAATTTTACAAAATAAACAATCCTTTTCTAATTCTGTCATGAATAAGACCCCTTTCTTAATGAAAAGAAAATTTAGTTTAACTTATGTTCATGCTATCATAAATATGTATCTTATTGCAGTAGAGAGGAAAAAGTAATGACACTTAAAATTGAGAATTTAACCGGGGGTTACTCTGGAATTAATGTCATTAAAAATGTAAATTTAACAATAGAACCTGGTCAAGCTGTTGGTTTAATTGGACTAAATGGTGCCGGTAAATCAACGACGATTAAGCACCTGCTGGGATTACTAAGAATGCAAAAAGGCAAGATTACTTTAAATGGTATCAGCTTAACTGAAAATCCTGCTGAATTTAAAAAGATGGTTGCTTATATTCCAGAAACGCCAATTTTATATCCAGAATTAACTTTGAAAGAGCACCTTGAGTTAGTGATGCTTACTTATGGTTTAGATCATGATCAAGCATGGGTAAGAGCAAAAGAATTATGTAAGATGTTTCGTCTGGAAAATAAACTTGATTGGTTGCCAATTAACTTTTCTAAAGGAATGAAGCAAAAAGTAATGATTGTAACCAGTTTTTTGGCAAATGCAGACTTGTTAGTAATTGACGAGCCCTTTACGGGTCTTGATCCGTTAGCTGTAGCTAACTTTATTGATCTAGTTAAAAAAGCTGTTGCTGATCAGAAAATGGTTTTAATGACTACTCATGTTCTAGCTGAAGCTCAAGAAGCTGTGCAAACATTTGCGGTACTCAATAATGGCACAATTGAAACTGAAGGTAGTTTAACTGAAATTAGGCAGTTTTATGGCTTAAAGCCTAGTGATTCATTTGATCGTTTATATCAAATTTTAAATCAGAAAACGGTGAAGAAGCATGACTGATTTAATTAAAAATAGACTCAATAAAAACTTTAAAAAGCAGATGCACTATCTAACTTTGGTTTTTAATGACTTTTTTATTTTAGCTCTAATTTTCCTATTTGGAGCTTTAATGTTTTGGTATGCGCAGAATATTAAAAAGTGGCCGAATAATCTTTGGTTTTATAAGCCGCTTTTAGCCTTGATTTGGACTACAACTTTAGGAATTGGTCATTTTGCGACTTTATTTGATAGGGCTGATGAGCATTTCCTTTTTAATCAAGATAGTGAAATGAAGAATTATTTCAAGCCACTGTATATGCATAATATGATTCTGCCAACGGTTTTGATCATTTTAATATCAGGCATTTTATTGCCATTTGCGACAATGAGAGCTAATTTTTCAGTTGGCGACCTTGTATTTATAGTAATAGGATTGATTGCAAGTAAAGACTTACAATTTAAGTTGATTGTCAGAAGTTTTTATTTTAATAAGCATGATTACTACAATACTTGGCTTTTTTTAGGGATTAACTTTTTAATACTCTATTTATCTTTTTTAGGATATTATCCAAATCCAATTATTTATTCGAATTTAGCAATTGCAGGTTGGATTGGAGTGGATTATTTACCACGTGGTAAAATGTTTGACTGGTACAAAGCTTTAGACTATGAAGAAAGACGAGTTGACTTGCTAAATAATTTCTACAGTATGTTTACTGATGTACCAGATAAGAAAGTTCGAATCGCTAGAAGAAAGTATTTAGACTTCTTAATTAAAACTGAAGATCAGACACCGAATACTTTTATTTATCAAAGAGTGTTATTAAGGGATCCAGAATATAGCAATTTATTGATTAGAATGGTGCTCTTTTCAATTTTATTAATTGCTTGTTTGCAAGATGCACGCTGGGCAATTGCTAGTGGTGCTTTGATTATTTTCTTAACGCTTTATCAGCTGATTCCTCTAGGAACCGTTTATGAACATAATATGATGTATCATGTAATGCCAATTCCGCTAACCTCAAGAGGAGAAGCACTAAGAAAAGTTTTGCAAAAAGGAGTGCTACTTGAATGGGGATTAATCAGTTTAGCAATAATTATTTTTTCTCCGCAAAAATTAGAAGCAGTTGGTGGCATTATTGGTTTGCTTGCTTTGACATTCTTGTTGCTATATTTCTATTTACCAAGTAAAATTGAACAGTTATTTAAAAAAGTTAGATATTAGGTTGTGAAAAAATGAGATTAAGAAATAAGCCTTGGGCTCAAAAATTGGTAGTTGAACATCCAGAAGCTATTTTGAATGAGCCAGATCCAGAAAAGAAAATTAACTGGGAAGAGAGATTTGATGACTTTTCTAAACCTTTGGCAATTGAAATTGGCTCAGGTAAGGGACGATTTATTACTACTTTGGCTAAGAAACATCCTGAAATGAACTTTATTGGCGTAGAGCTGCAAACAACAGCTGCAGGGATGATTTTGAGAACTAAACTAGAAGAAAAGATTGATAATTTACAGTTAATGTGTGCTGATGCAGCTAATATAGCAATGTATTTACCTGAAAATAGTGTAGATGTTGTTTACTTGAACTTTTCCGATCCATGGCCAAAGACGCGTCATGAGAAGCGGAGATTGACTTATAAGAGCTTTTTAGACAAGTATCGACAGATATTAAAGCCAAAAGGACATTTAGAATTTAAGACAGATAATCAAGGATTATTTGAGTACAGTTTGGTAAGTCTTAACAATTATGGGATGAAATTTGACTATGTCAGTTTAGATTTACATCATGCAGAAAATGAAATTTTCGAAAGAAATGTTGAGACTGAGTATGAACATAAATTTGCAGCAAAAGGAAATCCGATTTATTGTCTGCATGCACATTTTGAATAAGTTGAAAATGCTTCTTTTGTTAGAAGCATTTTTTATTTTCTCCAAAAAATATCCTTAGAATGCGTAATAAACATATGGGATTACTTCCTCAAATATCTTTAGAGAGGATTTGCTCATATGGTAAAGAAAATTGAACCCTGGTTTGGGTTCACGGAAGATAAAGTGTTTGGGATGGTGATGGAAAACAAAGAATTCTGCAAGTATTTGCTTGAAATTATTATTCCAGATCTGAAAATTGAAAAGATAGATTGGCTAGATAAGCAAGTTGAGATTAATAATTCTGAGCGCAAGAACGGGGCTAAAGAAGTTCGACTTGATGTATTAGTCACTGACCATGAAGGACGCGTGTTTAACATCGAAATGCAAACAACGGATCAGGATGATATTGGTAGACGCATGCGCTACTATCTTTCAAGACTTGATCTACGCTATACTTTAAATAAAGGAAAGACATATCGAAATTTGAAAGACGCCTTCATTATTTTTCTCTGTAATTTCAAACCCAAGAAAGATGACAAATTTTATGAATCTTATCATACTTATTCTGATCAAGATAGGTCAAAACAATTGCAGGATGGCGTAACAAAGATTATCATTAATTCACAAGTTTCAGCTGAGGGGCAGAGTGAAGACTTAAAGGCTCTAGCTAAATTGATGAATAATGAGCCAGTTAAATTAAATAAACATTTCGATTACGCGCAAAGAAGAATCAAAGAAATTAATGAAGATTCGGAAACGAGGGAAAAGATTATGCTTTACGAAACAAGAATGTTAGAACGTGAACAAGCTGCTGGAAAAGTCGCATATGCAGAAGGAGTAGAACAAGGAAAAATAGATTCTGCTAAAGTTATTTTCGAGAACCAACTGAATAATGGAAGCTCCTTAGAACAAGCTACAGAATTTGTGAAAAGTTTAAAGCTAATTTCTAACAAAGAATTAGAAAAAATAATTGCTCTTTATAAATAATAAAAAGCGTCTAGGAAAAAATAATTTTCTTAGACACTTTTTTCATCCAATTATCAGCATCTTTTCTAATCTCTTGAATCATGTCATCAAAAACTAAGTGTAAACGATAGCCAGCTCGCAATAATTCTCTATTCATATCAACCATATCTTCTTTCTTGCCTTTTACTGTAGTCCGTTTTTAAAATTAACTGAAAGATCTTGGACTAGATTTTTAAAATAAAAGGTTGTAGAATAAATATAACTTATAAAAAGTAAGAAAAGAGTGAAACGGATGGAAGAAATCAAAGAATTAACTTCTGAAAAATTAAAAGAAATTACAAAGAATGGCAAGGTAGTACTATTATTTTCAGCTGCATGGTGCCCAGATTGCCGCTTTTTAGATCCATTTTTACCACAAATTGAAAAAGACAATTCTGATGCAAAATTCTATAAGGTTGATCGTGATGGGTCAGTCGATGTAGCAAAAGAATTAAATATCTTTGGAATTCCTAGCTTTGTTGTCTACCAAGATGGCAAAGAAATTGGTAGACTAGTAAATAAGGACAGAAAGACTAAAGAAGAAGTAGAAAACTTCCTTAACTCTCTCAAATAGTCTAGGAAAGGAAATTTACTAGAAATGATTGTTTCTACCAATAAAACAAGTTATCCTGATACTTTGATTGTAATTCTTGATCAAGATAAGGGTCGTAGTAAGTTTACAGAAAAGGATCAAGTTACGCGAGTTGAAAATGAAGATGGTGAAGTTATTGGATTTAATTTCTTTAACGTAAGTAGCTTTTTAGATTACGATAAGTTACCAAATGGTGAAATTAAACCAACACAAGATTTAGTTGATGCTTTGAATAAAAAATTATCTGAAGCTGGTTTTGATACTAAATTAGAAATTGGTAAACCAACTCTTGTTTATGGCTATGTTAAGACTTGTGAACCACATCCAGATTCTGATCACTTGCATGTAACTACTGTTGATGTTGGAAATGGTGAAGAACACCAAATTGTTTGTGGTGCACCAAATATTGCTCAAGGTCAAAAGGTAGTTGTTGCACTTCCTGGGACTTTGATGCCAAATGGTCAACAAATTTGGCCAGGTAAACTTCGCGGGGTTGATTCATACGGTATGATTTGTTCAGCACGTGAATTAGGATTAGCTCATGCTCCTCAAAAGCGTGGTATTATGGTTGTTCCTGATGACTTTAATGCGGGGGATGAATTTGAACCAACTAAATGCGATGAATTATTAGCTAGTGGTCAAATTAGTTTGTAATAGATTTTAATATGTTTTATATAAAGAGAGCCCATTAATGTTAATGGGCTCTCTTTTTAATCTCACTAAGAATTAATCAATAGTTTTAGTTAGATTTTTTATTAAAGCGTTTACATTTAGAAATATACAGCATAGTATATACTATGAAAAGAACCTTAAATAAGTAAGAGCTGGTGAAAATGATGACAAAAGTTGAAGAGATAGTAAAAATAATCAGAGAAAGAATTCGAAATGAAACATATACCAGCCGTCAGCGACTCCCTTCTGAATATCAATTAGCGCAAGAATTTCATGTTTCACGTCTGACTATTAGAAAAGCAATTAGTCGTTTAATAAATGCCAAAATTTTAGTAAAAGATCCGGGTAAAGGCACATATGTAATGCTAGGTGCTGAAAGAAATTCAAAAATTGAGTCTGGTAGGGGAGGATTACAAAGTTTTACTGAAGTTGCTAGAGAACATGGAAAAACTGCGCACACTAAAGTATTAAAATTTGCTCCTATTAGAAATCCGAGCAGGAAAATTAGTGAAATATTAGCGTTGGACGATAGATTAGATAAACAAGTTTTTGAGTTAAAAAGAATACGTTATTGGGATAATGATCCGATGACTCTCGAAAAAATTCTTATTTGTGATGAATATATAAAAAATAAGACATTAACTGATTTTGAACAATCTTTGTTTAAGATTTTAAATGAAAACATCGAAATTGGTTATGCACATCAAGAAATTGAAGCAATTATGGTTACTGATGAAATTTCTAAATATTTGAACATTAAAAGACAGCAACCAATATTTAAAGTTAAGACGATAACTTATACGCCGGATGCAATTCCAATTTTCTTTGATACATCATTCTATCGAGCTGATAAATATTCATTTAAGTCAACGCTGACTAGGTTGAGATAGTTTAGTTTTAAGGGTTAAGACAATGATAGCAGAAGAAAAAATCAACGAAGCTATAAGTACAAATGAAAAGGCATTTTTGGAAAATTTACGGACAATTATGCAGATTCCAAGCGTTAAAGGTAGTTCAGAAAAAGATGCGCCATTTGGTAAAGGACCTAAAAAAGCATTAGAAACTATAGTTCCAATTATTGAAAGATGTGGATTTAAAGCAAAAGTTGTTAATAATGCGATGGCATATGCGCAATGGGGAGATGATGATGAAAATTATATTGGTATTATTGACCATTTAGATGTAGTGCCAGTGGGTGACAAATGGAAGTTTAATCCGTGGGATTTATCCGATGAGAATGGCCGATTGTATGGTAGAGGAATATTAGATAATAAAGGGCCTGCATTAGCAACATTATGGGCTATGAAAATTCTTAAAGATTTAGGATATAGACCAAAAAGAACGATTCGGCTAGTTTTTGGATCAGATGAGGAAAATGGTTCTAAAGATGTGCCTTTATATCTAGAAAAGGAAAAACCACCAATTTTTGGCTGGACAGCTGATTGTAAATATCCAGTAGTATATGGAGAACGTGGAATTGTCAACTATTCTATTTTTACGCTGATTTTAGATGGAAGTTTAAGCCAAATCAAAAATTTGCAAGGGGATATGTCAAAAGATCATGTTCCTGATGAATTAAGTATAGAAATTAAAAACAAAAAGGTTGAGAGTCATGGTATAAGAGTTCCAAGTAATGCTCCGGAAATGGGAAAGAATGCAATAACATATTTAGCTAAAAAAATAGTTGATGAAAACTTAGTTTCTGGTCAATTGAATAATTATTTTAAATGGATTGTTAAAGCCCTCCATCAAAAGCATTATGGAGAAGGCCTAGGAATTGAATTTCACGATAATGATTCTGGAAAATTAATTATGACTCCTACTGGTTTAAATATTGAAAATAATGGCATGCGAATAGAAATAGCTATTCGTTATCCAGTGTCATATCAAGAGAAGCAAATTACAGCAGGGATCAAAAATAATATTCCAGTAGACAGTAATATTAAGGTTATACGTAGTATTCCAAGCGTAATGCACGATAAAAATTCTAAATTTATCCAAATTCTATCTGAAGTATATGAAAAAGTTACTGGACTTGATGGCACACCAGTTACAACAACAGGTGCCACTTATGCTCGAGTAATGCCAAATATCATTGCCTTTGGACCATCTTTTCCAGGACAAAAGGGAATAGCACATAAAGAAAATGAATGGATGGATTTAGATGATCTATTACTAAGTATCAAAATATATATGAGAAGCTTAGAAAGATTAGGTTCTTTAGAATAGAGAGGAAGTATTTGCTATGTCATGGGGAACAATTGCAACTTGGCGAATGGCAAATGAAGGAGTCGAAAAAGCTAGTACAATTTTAGAAGAAAATGGTACTGCTGGAGATGCAGTCGAAAAATTAATTAATACAGTTGAAGCATATCCGTATTATAAGTCAGTTGGTTATGGAGGTCTTCCAAACGAAGAAGGTATTGTACAAATGGATGCCGCTTTCATGAATGGGGATACGCTAGCTCAAGGAGCTGTTGGTGCAATTGAAAATGTAATGCATGCTGTATCTGTCGCTCGGGCTTTGAGTCATGAACATTGTAATAGCTTCAGAGTCGGTAAGGGAGCAACTAAGTTTGCTAGTTTGCATGGATTTGAAATGACAAATATGTTAACAAAACGTGCTAAAAAGCGCTGGCAAAAGCGGTGTAAAGAAATCGAACAGCAGAATTTGAATCCATATGATGGGCATGATACTGTAGGTGCCATTACTTTAGATAAAAATAATTCAATGGCAGCTGCAACTTCAACGTCAGGTTTATTTATGAAAAAAGATGGCCGTGTGGGTGATTCTCCATTATCTGGTTCAGGTTTTTATGTTGACAGTAAAGTTGGTGGCGCTGCGGCAACAGGTCTTGGAGAAGATATTATGAAAGGCTGTTTATCATATGAAATTGTTAGGAGAATGCGGGATGGTGAATTACCACAAGATGCTTGTGATCATGCAGTTTATCCATTTATAGAAGATCTAAAGAAGCGCTATGGTAAAGCTGGAGAATTTTCATTAGTTGCAATGAATAATAAAGGAGAATGGGGAGTAGCTACTAACGTTGAATTTACATTTTGTGTTGCAACTGATAAACAAAAACCTGTAATTTTGATGGCCAACCCAATAGATAATATGAAGACTAAAATTGAACCTGTTAGTCAGGAATGGCTTGATGCTTACGAAAAAAGGATTCATGCACCTATAGAGTAGGAAGGTGATATATTATGAAAACTATTATTATTCTTGATCAGATTCAAGCTGGGTTAGGCGGAGATGAAAGAAGCGATACACCACTAGGCGGTAAGAAGATTGCAATGGGAAGTGCTGATAATGTTGAGAAAGCTTTAGAGGCTGTGCACGGAGAGATTATTGGTACATTCTACTGTGGGCCGAAATATTATCAACAAAATAAAGACATTGTACAGAGAAAATTTTCAAAAATGGCTGAAAAAATGAAGGCTGATGTAGTTATCGTTGGGCCAACATTTGATTATCATGATTTTGCTGAAATGGCGGTAGAAATTGGAGTTGCAATTACAGAAAACACTGGTATTCCAGTAATTGGAGCTGTCGCAAAGGAAAAGAATCAAGAACTTATTGAAAAATATAAAGACAGATTTCCGATTGTTAAGATGCCTAAAAAAGGTGGTACTGGTCTTGCTGAATCCTTAGATAATTTGGCTAAGGGTTGTCAAATTCTAACAAATAAAGAAGATATTTCAAGATTTAAGGGAAGTTGCTGCTATTAGTTTTTCAGTTGGAGGCTTTAAAATGCAAAAGAAATTTGAAAAGGTGCTGATGCCAGTTGCCTCGAAGCTAGGAAATAATGTCGTTTTAATGTCATTGCGTGATGGCTTCTTAATTATTACACCTTTGATCATAGTTACTTCTATATTTTTACTTATTGGTAATTTTCCGATTCCAGGCTGGTCTGAATTTTGGATTAAATTATGTGGGCCGCAATTTCCTGATTGGTTTAGTGCTGTATCTAATTCCGTATTTAGCTTTACGGGAATCTTATCAGCAATTGCAATTGCATATGCATATGGTAAGAATAGAGGACTGGATCCCATTCAAGCAGGGATGGTTTCATTTATATCATTTCTAATTTTGACACCTACTTCTGTTGTTTTAGGAAAGAAAACTGTTTCTGCAGTTGAAACTCAGTTTTTAGGGCCTAATGGTATTTTTTTAGGAATTATTATTGCCTTAATATCTGTCGAAATTTACAGATTTGCAATAAAACGTAATTGGACTATTAAGATGCCAGATGGTGTTCCCCCTGCAGTTACTAAATCGTTTGATGCTTTGATTCCAAGTGCATTAGTCGTTGTTTTCTTCTTTCTAATAAGAATTCTATTCTCTTTAACTAGTTTTCATACAGCGTATAGCTTTATTTACACGATTTTACAGACACCATTGAAGCATGTGGGTATTTCTTTACCATCAGTTTTGCTATACAATTTCTTAGCAAGTTTCTTTTGGTTCTTTGGTATTAATGGACCTTCAATTACCAATTCAGTATGGCAACCTATATTCTTTGTCTCAACGCAAGATAATTTGAAGGCATTTCAAAATCATGCTCCATTACCACATATCTATACTCAACCTTTTATTGATTTATTTACAACCTATGGCGGCGGTGGTAGTACACTTGCTTTATTAATTGTTGTATTTGCAATTTGTAAATCAAAAAGATTGCTTGAGTTAGGTAAGTTGGCAATTTTGCCTGGAGTTTTTGGTATTAATGAACCAGTTATTTTTGGTTTACCAGTAGTCTTAAACCCTGTTATAGTTATTCCGTTTATTTTATGTCCAGTTTTAAATACATTGATTTCAGGAATTGTAATGAAATTGGGATGGGTAGCTTGGACAAATGGTGTTCAATTACCTTGGACTACTCCACCAATTATTTCTGGATGGTTGGCAACAGGAAGCTGGACAGGATCTGCGTTACAAATTGTAGAGATTATTTTAAATATTTTAATTTATTATCCATTTGTGAAAATGCTAGATAAACAATATCTTAAAGAAGAAAAAGCTGCTGCTGAGAAAGACCTAGATATTGACTTTAGTGAGGTATAACAAATGCTTAAAGAAGTATGTGTTGAGAATTTTACTAATGTGCCATTGATGATTGAGCGAGGTGCTGAACGAATAGAATTAAATAATGACTTAGCTAATGGAGGGACCACACCATCATTTGGTGTAATTAAAAAGACAGTGGAGTATGCTCATAAGTATAATGTGCCAGTAATTGTAATGATTAGGCCACGTAGCGGAAACTTTGTTTACACTGCTGATGAGTTAGAAATCATGAATAGTGATATTCAAATGTGTAGTTTACTCAAAGCAGACGGTATAGCTTTTGGGTGTTTAACTGATAATAAACAGCTAGATAAAATTGCAATGAAAAAGCTTATTACAACTGCTCATGCTGGAAATTTAGAAGTTGTAATGCATATGGCTTTTGATGAATTAACAGCTTCAAAGCAGAAAGAAGCCTTAGAATGGTTATCTAAAAACAAGGTTGCACGTGTTCTTACTCATGGTGGGTCATTAGATCGTTCAATTACTGATTGTCTTGAAAATTTAAAAAAATTAAATAAACAGGCCGAGGGAAAAATCGAGATCTTACCTGGTGGTGGCATAACAGATAAAAATGTAAATTCTGTTATAGAAAAAGTTGGTGTAACTCAAGCTCATGGTACTAAAATATTAGGTAAAATTTAGACTAGTGTAATTTTAAACTTCTTTTGATAAGTTATATGTCAGCTTTTATTTGCTAATAGTCTTGCACAGTAGTAAAACTACGAATATATAAATCAAAAATCATGTATACTCAATATCTTTATTATGTTATTTAATTAGAAAAAGTGTTATAGTGAGGATGTAAGAAAAGGTTTTGGCGCGAATTGATGATCAAAGTTGCTTAATATTTTTAGGGTTCGATATAATTAATTTGGTTGAGATTAACAAAATTAAAGAAAGTAGGAAGCATGGATGAGCCTACTACTTTCTGAATTAGAACATAACGTTGTGTTATGTTCTTTTTTTGTGTTAAAAATGGTAGAATTAAAGCGAATATTTTGGCATAAACAATGGAGATATTAATAATATGTTAGACAAAAATAAACAAATTTGGTTCATTGGCATTAAAGGAACTGGCATGGCTTCATTAGCTTTAGTTTTACATGACTTAGGTTATAACGTTGCTGGTTCAGATATTGAGAAGTATACTTTCACTCAAGTTCCACTTGAAAAAGCCGGTATTGAAGTAAAAGATTTTGACCCAGCAAATATTAAGAGTAATGATGAACAAGTAATTGTTAAGGGAAATGCTTTTAAACAAGATAATCCAGAAGTAGCAGCTTGTTTAGATAAGAATGTTGAATGGCAAAGCTATCCTGATACTGTTGAAGAAATTGTACAAATGCATACTTCAATTGGGGTATCTGGTACTCACGGAAAAACATCAACTACTAGTCTTTTAGCTCACGTATTAGGTGAAGTAGCACCTACTTCATACTTAATTGGGGACGGAAGAGGTAAAGGTGTTGCCGATTCTCGTTTCTTTGTTTATGAAGCAGATGAATATCGTCGTCACTTCTTGGCATATCATCCAGATTACCAAATTATGACTAACATAGATTTTGATCACCCAGATTACTTTAAAGATCAAGGCGACTATACTAGTGCTTTTCAAAGTGCTGCTGATCAAACTAAGAAAGCTCTCTTTGTTTGGGGAGATGACAAGCGTCTTCAAAGCTTAAAGACTGATATTCCTAAGTATACTTACGGCTTTAAAGACACTGATGACTTTCAAGCAGTAAACATTGAAAAGACTACTACTGGTTCTAAATTCAACGTTTTAGCCCATGGTAAGGATCTTGGACGTTTTGAAATTCATTTATTTGGTGACCACAGTATTTTGAATACTACTGCTGTAATTGCAGTTGCTTATACTGAAAAAGTTCCAATGGAAGATATTAAGGAAGGATTGCTCACTTTCAAGGGTGCTAAGAGAAGATTTGCTGAAAAAGACTTTGGCGATGTTTCGGTAATTGATGATTATGCTCACCATCCAACAGAAATGCGTGCAACTATCCAAGCCGCTCGTCAAAAGTTCCCAGATAAAGAATTAGTTGTTGTCTTCCAACCACATACTTTCTCAAGAACTAAGAAATATCAAAAAGATTTTGAAGAGATCTTACGTGATGTAGATAAGGCTTACGTCACTCCAATTTATGCTTCTGCTCGTGAGGCTAGTGGTGATATTTCAAGTGAAGACTTGGTTAAAAATATTCCTGGCTCAGAAGTAATTGATTTAGATAATATTGCTGACTTAACTAAGCATAAAAATGCAGTTGTTGTATTTATGGGTGCTGGTGACATTCCTAAGTACGAAGATGCATATGAAAAATTACTTTAATTAAAAATTTTAAAGTCGAAAAAAGGGATTGATATCTTGTTATTACAAGAATAATCAATCCCTTTTGTTATTTAGCGTTTAAGATCGATGATAAAAGAATTCATATCACCGCGGTAAGTAGCAATTGAATATTCTATTTTTTGATCCTTGTTTGTGTATCCGCGAGTACGAAAACAAAATACAGGATCATTTTCTTTAATAGCTAACTTTTGAGCAATTTCAGAAGAGGCTTTTTTAACTTCTAGTTTTCTTACAACATGGGTAACAGCTAAATTTCTTTTCTTAAGTTCAAGATATAAAGATGCAGTTGAAAAATTGATTTTTTCTAAATCAGGAACAAGTGAAACGGGGACATAAGTAGTTACTTTAACAATTGGGTGATTATCAACGTATCGTAATCTAATTAATTTAAATACGGAATCAGATGTAGATATGTTAAATTCTGTTTGTACCTCTGAGTTAGGAACGACTTTTTGAAAATAGAGTACTTTTGTTTTTGTTTTAAGTCCTTTGGTACTCATTTCTTGATTGTAGCTTTGTATAAGGTGAGTAAATTCCTGCTGAATTTTATTTCTCCTAACAATAGTACCTAATCTCTTGCGCTGTTCTAGTAAGCCTTCTTGAACAAGATTATGGATAGCATGATTAATTGTTGGACGACTTGTCTTAAATTCTTGTGCTAACTCCAGTTCCTTAGGTAATAAACTATTAAGAGGGTAGGTTTGGTCAATAATTCTTTGCTTTAGGATAGTTTCAATTTTCTTATATTTTGCTTCAGTCATTTATCTATTAATCTCAATTGTAGTTACATTGTCGTCTTGCATCCGTTGTTTTAGAGCTTCGATAATTTTAACGCCGGCGCTACATCCAATTCGATCAGCACCTGCGCGGATCATAGCGAGGAAATCATCGCTATTTCTAATTCCACCCGCTGCTTTAACTTTTACATCTTCGCCAACAATTGACTTCATTAGTTTCACATCTTCAACTTTTGCACCTGAAGGACCGAAACCTGTAGAAGTTTTAATAAAGTCAGGTTTAACTTCTTTAGCAATTTCTGCTAACTTTTTTATTTCATCTTTAGTTAAGTAGCAATTTTCAAAGATTACTTTGCAGGGAACATGATACTTATGGCAAAGAGCAACCATTTGCTTCATTTCATCTTTGATATAGGCGTAATTCTTATTTTTTAGTTCAGTAATATTAATTACATAGTCAATTTCGTTGGCGCCATTTTTTATTGCATCTTCCGTGTCGAAAATTTTAGATGCGATAGTCTGTTGACCTAATGGAAAGGCAATAGCTGCACCAGTATCAATATCAGTACCTTTTAATTGTTCTGAGCAAAATTTAGCTTGTACTTGATTAATGGCTACCATTTTAAAATGATATTTTTTTGCTTCATTACAAAGTTTTTTCATATCCATGTTAGAAGCATCCGCATGTAAATTAGTATGGTCAATTAAGCGAGCAAAGTTATCAATAGTGTATTTCATTTTTATCCTTCTTTCAAATATGTAATTACATATTACAGACATATCGTAGGATTATGAAAACGCTTTGTCAAATTAAAAAATAAAAGATAACCACAAGTGAAGTTATCTTTTATTTCTAATATTCGTTTTTATTAATTTGATGTTGGATATTAAAGAGCTGAAGATTCAATTGATTATTTTTCAACGCATTTTGAATTAGATAGTTTAGCTCGTCTAATCGACGGTCATAATTTCTAAATTTGGGTGTAATAACGATGTTTTCTAAAATTGCATTAAGCATTTTAGGAGTAAGGGTATTTTTCTGTTCTTTTTGAAAAATTTTTTTGGTAAAAGAACTATTGATAACCTTGGGCAAAACTGAAGAACCCATTCTATTTTTTATTACTTCTTGTTGTATTTCTTTATCAGTACACATTAATTTGATAAATTCCCAAGAAAGAGTAGGGTGAGCAGTTTTGGCAGATATTCCTAAGCAAACAGTTGATGCTGGAGTAGCATTGACGTTAGTTATAGAAGGCATTTGAAATACTTTCCATTTAAAAGATGAAGTGTGCGTCACGTGATAAGGATAAGAGGTATAGGTGCGATATTTAGCTAGTGATAGTGGCATAAAGGCAACTGTACCTTGATCAAATTGATTTGAACTAACTGATTGATAACCATTCTCATTGGTTAGATCCTCAATTAATGAAAAACCTGCTCGTGCTTTATTTGAAGTAAGATTAACAGATGAATTTTCAAAAACTGAATTGCCATAAGCAAATTGAGCATCCTGCCAGGAATAATCTGATGTAATTCCAGTGTTATTTTTGTTAAGGCTAACAGTGTGACAAATACTCTTAAATTTAGTCGGGGACAGGTGGCTGTTTAAATTAGAGAAGCCGTTTTTATCTAATAAATCATTGTTAGCAATCATTAGAGTAGGATTAGTTTCATAAGGTAAAGCGTATTGAGTACCATGATATTCTCCCGCTTTAAAAACGTTGTGATAAAAAGTGGAAGAGGAGATGTTTTCATCTTTTAATGAACTATTCAATGATTTGAGCGTTCCATTGCTTGCTAATAAATTGAAAATATCTTCGGGTAACATCATTACGTCAGGCGTAGTTCCCCTGACAATTTTTTCAGTTAACCAATTATTATAATCATTTTTACGAATTCCAGCTTCATATTTAATTTGAACATTGGGATACTTTTCTTTAAATTTTTTAATTGCTATTTTAGTAACACGGTCTGCATCCCCATTAGGCACTTCCCAACTACTATCTGTATAAACTCCAATAGTTAAAGTGGGTTTGCTGTATTTAAGTTTAAAGAAAATAAATAAGCCTGAAACTGCGATAAATAAGAAGAGCATACAACATAGTATTTTTTTATTTCGGATCAATGTTTTCACTAGTAACACCTGTTTGAACTGCCCAAATTGCTAATTGAGTTCTGTCACGCAAATCTAACTTCTCTAAGATTTTGGAGATATAATTTCTAACTGTTCCTTCAGAAAGGAATAGTTTAGCTGCAATTTCTTTATTTGATAATCCTAATCCAACTTGTTGAATTACACACCATTCACTTTTTGAAAAGTCTTTTGTTTCCTTGTCGTTAACTGAAATAGCATAATTTGATTGGGCCATTTTTGAAAATAATCTAAAAACTTTTTCTGTAATATCGGGATTGATCATTGCACCACCTTGAGCAACTGTGCGAATTGATGTGAACAAGTCCGCAGGTGAGCCACCTTTTAGCAAATATCCAGATGCTCCATATTTTAAAGCGCTGAAAATAAAATCGTCATCGTCAAATGTAGTTAAAATTATTACCTTAATATCGGGATATTTTTCTTTAACGTATTTAGTGCAAACTGTCCCATCCATAATGGGCATTCTAACATCCATTAAGATGATATCAGGTTTATTTTTCTCAATACTAGCTAGCACTTCCTTACCATTACCGACTGTATCAGTTACAGAAAAGTCCTTGTTACTTTCAAGAATAATTTTGATTGAATCTCTGATTAGCTGTTGGTCATCCGCAATTAATATTTTAATCATTTTAAACACCTACCTTAGGAAACTTTACAATTGTAGTAAAACCTTTTTCACCATCAAACTCAACTGTCCCATTTATAATTGCCAGTCTTTCTTTCATTTGGGTTATCCCATATCCAGGCTTAATTTTGGCTGCACTTTTTCCGTTATTGTGAATAGATAAAACATAAAAAGAATCATTACTAGTACAGTCAATCCAAATCTCAGTTGCATGACCATGACGCAAAGAATTGGTAACTGTTTCTTCAATTACACGAAAAATAATATTTTCAGTTGTCTTTTGAAAATCTGCGTCGCCCCAAGCATAGTTAAAGTTAATTTTGATATGAGAGATATCACTATATTCTTTTAGCATCTTATTTAATGCGGATGCTAATGTATAACTTTTTAACGCATCTGGGCGTAGCTGATTTAAAACTTCCCGAACTTCTTTGATACCTTGCTTAATTGCAACTGAAATTTTTTGTAATTGAGTTTTAGCTGCTTTAGGGTCAATATCAATTAAAACCATCGCAGCATCAATTCCAGCAGCTACTCCAGTTAGAGTATGGCCGACCGTATCATGAATATCACGAGCAATTCTTTTCCTTTCATGTTCCTGGGCAATTTTCTCAGATATTGCTGCATAACTTTTAAGTTCATCATTAGCCTTTTGCATACTGTGTAATTTTGATTGAACCGTATGCGCACGATTTAAGATATAGATTACGTATCCCAAGCAAATGCAAATAAAGGTAATTAGATTTAAGGAAACAAGGAAGTTGTTAAAGAAAACAAGGAGCGAACGAGATTGTGTAGGAAGAAAGTTAAGATATGTATTTAAACTAGGCATTTTGAAAAAGACACATAAAAGAGAGTAATTTGAAAATGAAAATAAAAGAAGAAAAATAATCCCAGAAATACCCCAAAAGCAATAATTCTGAATAGTTGGTAGATTTCGATAAGTAAGTAATAAATCAATAAATACTAATAAAAAGATCCCATTATAATTCATTCTGACAGCAAAAAAGATTGCAAAAGCAAGTATAAACTCAAGGATCAGTAATAAAAGCGTATTTTGAGTAGAAAAATGGTAATGGTAGAGAACATACATAACTAGTACTAGTAGACCATAAGAAATAATACATTCGCTAAATAAAATCATGGGCGAAGCTGGAACGCGAGCTAGCGTAGTTAAGAGTTCTGAACTTAATTGGTGATTTAGGATATATTGCGTGATTAATAAAAATTGTGCACCGATAAAAGAGATAATAATAAAATTTAAAGTTACCATGAAGTGGCGCATAGATACTAAATATTTGAATTTCATTATTGCCACCCCGTGATGTTAAAATTCTTAATATTCTTAGACGTAATAAGTTTAACAGGTAAAATGATTTCTTTTTTTACTTTTTGATGGTTTATGAGTTTATAAGCAACCTTGATAGCAACTTTACCTATTTGGAGTGGCGATTGAGCTACCGTTGCTTTGACATTAGCATTTTGAGTACTAAGCATTTTTTTAATATTTTCCGACCCATCAATACTGTAAATAGCTATTTTAGAGCTTTTATTATTGGCGTTAATTGCTGCTAAAGCACCAACGGCAGTTTTATCATTCAAAGACATAATAGTATCGAAATTTTTACCCTGCTTAAGATATTTTTGAACTTTTGGATAGCTATTTTCAGATTGTCCAGTGGTATTGATTTTATCTACAATATGGAAATTTTTATTATTTTTAATTGTATTTTCAAATCCCTTGATTCGATCAACAACAGAAATAGCAGTTGGCTGCTGCAAGATTAGAATGTTAGCGCTTTTTTGCTTTGACATTAGTTCTTTAGCACAAAGGACGCCGGCTTGATAGTTGTTTGAGCGAATAGTACAGTCCACATAATTACTTGAATTTTCAAGCTGACTATCAACAACAATAATTTTAATGCCCGCTTGGTGGGCTTTTTTTAATGCTCTAATTAGCTTAGTAGATGTTCCATCGACGGGATTAATAAAAATAACCTTAACTTCGTTTTTGATGAAATTATTTATTTCATTAACTTGATTGTTAACGCTCAGTTCTGGATTTCGACTGTAAAGGATGTCGTTATGATCATCTATTTCATTTGCAATCGGTTCATTTAAAGTTTGATAAAAATCGTTATTCATTGTCATATACGTGCTACCAAATTTAATTGGTCTATGACCAAATGGCTGCGCGTAAAAGAGGTAGATAATCAATCCGATGATTAGTAGTGGAAAGATTACTTTACTTATTCCATATAATTTCTTCATTTTAATCCTTTTAAGCCATATTTTATTACATATGTTGTATCATGCTTATTTTATAAAAATTTTAAAAATAAGTTAAGTTGAAAAAATGTGACAAATGTCATATTACCTAGCTAGAAAACGATTACATTTGGCACTTATGCATACGCTTTCATAATGATAAATTATACCTGTAATCAAGAGAAGGGGTGCAAAAGTGAAAAATCTAATTTTAGTTTCTCATGGTAAATTCGCTGAAGGTCTTAAAACTTCATTAGATATGTTTGCTGGAGACGCAATTAACAGAGTCCATACTTTGTGTCTATATAACGGAGAGTCAGCTGATGATTTTAAGAAAAAGGTTAATGACTTTTTCGATAAACAAAACTTTGATTCAGAAGATGAATTTATAGTTTTAGCTGACATTATTGGTGGAAGTCCGTTAACAACATTTTTAAGTGTTTTTTCTGAAAAAGGATTAATGGATAAAAGTGTTGTTTTGGGTGGAATGAACTTCACTATGGCTTTAACTGCAACTGTTTCTTTAGACGCAATGAGTAAAGAAGATATTGCTAAAAATGCTTTAGATGAAGCTAGACAAGCATTAAAGCAATATGAAATCACATCAGATAATAGTTCAGATGATGATGACGATATTTAGGAGGAAATAAAAATGACTGTATCACTTGTTAGAATTGATGACCGTATGATTCATGGATTAATCACTACTCGTTGGGCAAAGGAAGTTCCATGTGATGGAATTATTGCTGTAAATGATAAAGCCCACGATAATCCAATCTTGAAAGAAGCTTATAAATCAGCAGCTGAAGGTCAAGGTAAGAAGTGCTTTGTTTGGACAATGGATCACTTTAAGAAAGTACAAGACAAAGTTTTAGCTTCAAACACTCGTTACTTTTTAATTACTAAAAACCCACTTGATATGAAAACTATTTTAGTTGATTGGGGATTTAAGCCGAGTGATGTAAATGAAGTGATTGTTGGACCAGGTAACGACCGTCCCGGTGCTATTAAATTAGGTGATAACCAATCATTTACTCAAGAAGAAGGAGATGCTTTTGAAGCAATCGCCGATAAGGGATATAAGATCCACTTTGCACTTCTTCCTGATAAGCAAATTGGTTACTGGGATAAGTTTAAAGGCAAGTTTGGTTATTAAAAATAATTTATAAGTATAGATAAAAGTAAAAGAGGTAGAAAAATGACTATAAGTTGGTTACAAGCTTGTATTTTTGGCTTGCTAGCATGTTTATGTTCAAACTCTTGTATGGCTGGACAAGCCATTGGTAATTATATGATTGGTCGTCCATTAGTCGGAGGATTAATTTGTGGACTCGTAATGGGGAATGTTCCATTAGGTATTGCCTGTGGTGTGGCTACACAGCTTGTTTACATTGCCTTGGTAACTCCAGGTGGTACTGTTTCAGCCGATGTACGTGCTATTTCTTATATTGGTATTCCTTTAGCAATGGTTGCGATTAGTTCTAGAGGTTTAAGTCCTTTCAGTAGCCAAGCAGCTAACATGGCTAAATCATTAGGTACTTTAGTTGGTACTATCGGTTCAGTTTTGTTCTACTCAGTTGCATTCCTTAACTTGGTTTGGCAATCATTTGGTTGGAAAGATATTGAAAACAATAAATTAGATAGATTATACGCAGTTAACTTTGGTTGGCCATGGGTTTCTCACTTAATCTTTTCATTCTTGCCAACAGTTTTAATGACTCACTTTGGAGCACAAGGTGTTACTGCTTTACGTAACGCACTTCCAATGGATGGTATTCCAATGAAAACCTTGTTCACTGTAGGTGCTATGCTTCCATGTGTTGGTATTGCTATTTTACTTCGTCAGATTGTTAATAAGTCAGTAGACTTTATTCCATTCTTAGTTGGTTTTACATTAGCTGCTTCATTAAAGTTAAACTTGGTATCAATTACTGTAGTATCTTTACTCTTCGCCGTAATTATGTACGAAATTGAAATGAGCAAGGGTAAGACTACTCCAGTAGCTGCTAATACGAATACACCAGTAGATGATGACGATGAGGAAGACGAGGATATTTAATGATGGATAAGAAAAAGATTAGTCAAAAGACTTTAAATAAATCCTTTAACTTATGGTTCTGGGGAGCATTAACTTGTTTCTCTCAAGAACAAATGCAGACATTTGGTTATTTAGCTTCAATGTTGCCAATTATTAAGGAACTATATCCTGATAAGAAAAAGCAACAAGAAAATATTCATGCATATACCGCATTCTTTAACACTAACCCAATGTTAGGTTCAGTTATTATTGGTACGACAGCTAGTTTGGAAGAAGCTCGTGCAAATGGTAAGGGGATTGACGGCGAAACTATCAATGATATGCGTGCTGGTTTGATGGGACCAATTGCAGGTATCGGTGATTCATTAATTGATGGTACTTTAATTCCTATCCTTTTGGGTATTGCCCTTGGTATGTCTAGAAATGGTTCACCAGTTGGTGCAATTTTCTACATTATTGCTTGGAGTTTAATTGCTTACTTTGGTCAACGTTTCTTATACTTCCGTGGATATAAATTAGGTGATAAAGCTGTTGATATCTTAGTTGGTACTCAAGGTAAGGCAATTCGTAAAGCTATTTCCATTGTCGGTGGAATGGTAGTTGGTGGTGTTCTTGCAAGCTGGGTAAGTGTAACGACTTCATTGAAACTACGTGACTCAAGTGGTCGTGTATTTATGGATTTGCAAAAGCAACTTGATAATATTTATCCTGGTTTGCTTACTGTTATTGTTACCTTCTTATGTTGGTGGTTAATGGCTAAAAAGCATGTTTCAGCTATTTGGACGATGATCATTTTAATTGGAGTTGCCTTCTTAGGTGTATTAGTTGGTTTCTTCAACCCAGGTTTATCATACTAATTAAAAGCTCGGAGGGGATTAGTAATGACAATTGAAGAATTAAAAAAAGGCTATGTCAACGAAGTTAATTATCAAAAAAAGATGTTAAAGAATTTGAAGTCTTGGTTTAATTTGTTTTTTATGATTAGTACAATCGGAGTTGTTTTAATCTATTACTACCATGCAAAAACTCTTTGGTTGTTTATTACTGGTATAGTTCTCTTTGTTTTAGGAGCTTTAGGTATGTCGATCTTTGGCTATGGACAATGGAAGGGTCGACAGAATTTAAACTTGTTGATAGATGATTATCAACAAAAAGTAACTTTTTTCACGAAAAATGTAGAATCTAAATAAAAACCTTTTCCCCCGTATAAAATTTTTACTTAGATACTTACTTAAAGGAATCACATTGATAGCGGACAATGTGATTCTTTTTTTATCTTTTGAAATATGTTTGATATCTAACAATTTTATTTTATAATATATTTGTTAGACAGCTAACTAAATTAAGGAGATAAATATGGAGACACTGAAAAAATTAATTAAACAAGCAACTACTCAAATTGATCGTGAACGTGAAAACTTTGCTAATAGTTTAGGCGTAACGGGCGTGCAAATGTCAGTAATTGATTTCTTATCTAATCATCAAAACAATCTTGCTTCGCAAAATGAAATTGAACATGAATTTAATATTAAACGATCAACAACTACAATCATGTTGCAACGGATGGAGAAACGTGGATTAATTGTTAGAGTTGATGATCCTAAAGACAAAAGAAAAAAGCAGGCGCAATTAACCGAATCTGCTTTAAAAATAGTGCCTAAAATTAGGCAGTATATGAAACAAGATAATGAAGAAGTTTTAGACAATTTATCGATGAAAGATGTAAATACCATTACAGCGTTTCTAAGGGGCATAAAGGAGGGAAAAGCAAATGACTAAGGAAAAAATTCCTAAGCATGTACTTGCAGCAATTTTTGCGACGGGCATCCTCTCCTTTAGTGGGGTAATTATTGAGACTTCAATGAATATTGCCTTTCCAACTTTAATGAAAGAATTTAATTTAGCTACTAATACAGTTCAGTGGCTGACATCAATTTATTTGTTAACTATTTCGATCATTGTACCTTTATCAGCAAATTTAAAGGCGCACTTTAAAACAAAAAAGCTGTTTATTACAGCTAATTTATTATATTTAAGTGGTTTAATTATTGGTGCCTGTGCACCTAATTTTGAATTTTTATTAATTGGTCGAATTGTTGAAGGACTAGGAACTGGGATTGCTCTTCCTTTAATGTTTAATATCATTATGGAGCAAGTTCCAAAAAGTCGAGTTGGCGTAATGATGGGCGTTGGAAATATGATTACTGGGATTGCACCAGCTTTAGGGCCAACTTT
The DNA here is from genome assembly GCF_003584685.1 of Lactobacillus paragasseri. Taxonomy (NCBI): domain Bacteria; kingdom Bacillati; phylum Bacillota; class Bacilli; order Lactobacillales; family Lactobacillaceae; genus Lactobacillus; species Lactobacillus paragasseri. Next base: position 1,460,413 of record NZ_AP018549.1, on the reverse strand, counting down.
TGGTGGTCTCGTTGTAACTCACTTAGGTTGGCGCTGGATCTTTTATATTATGATTCCCTTTATCTTGATTTCATTGGTATTTGGAATTGGAGGAATTAGACAAAAATCACAACTGAGAGAGGTTAAATTTGACCTTTTAAGTATTCTATTAATCGCAGTCTTTTTTATTGGAATGATTTTAGGATTTAGCAATTTAAGCACTGGAAATTATTTTGCCTTCAATTGTTTAGGAGCTATTTTAATTGCTTTAATTTCTTTGGGATTGTTAGTTTATCGGTCAAATAGAATTAACGACCCAGTTTTAGATTTAAATTTGTTTAAAAATAAGTTTTTTGCTGCTCACGCTGTTGGATTTTTCTTAATTCAGATTATTTCATTAGGAAATGCATTTTTATTACCAAACTATATTCAATTAGTTAATGGCAGTTCCGCTTTGATTGCTGGATTAGTTGTTTTACCAGCAGGATTTGCTGGTGCATTTTTAGCTCCATTTGGTGGGAGTTTACTTGATCGATATGGTGCAAGAAGACCGATTTTAATTGGTTCTAGCTTTATGTTGTTAGAATTGCTTATTTTTACTATTTTCACAAGTAATTTAAGTAATTTTCTTATTCTATTTATTTACATCTTTTATATGGGTGGAATGGGAATGATGATGGGATGCGTTATGACAGATGCGCTAGATCATCTTGAAAAAAGTGAAGTAACCCAAGGAAATGCAATTTTGAATACTTTGCAAGAATTTGCTGGTGCGGTTGGTACGTCAATAACTGCTGCTTTTGTGGCATTTGCGCAAAGAAATGCTGGATCAAAAGGCACAATTCCTACTGCTCATGGTACCCATTTAGCTTATATTTTTTTATTAGTCCTCGTGTTAGTCATCATTGCTATTTTTATGAAATATACTCAAGCACACAATAAAAATGATTAAGCGTAAATAAAGAATGATAAACTGGACTTAAAGTTATTAGTTAACGTTTATGAGGTGTAATTATGAAAAATATTCAGTTATTAAAGTCACCTTTCTCATTTAAAGCTCCAGAGTTAAAAGATGACCATGAAGTAGAGACTTTCTTTAATTCAGTTCATTATTACAAGCCAACTGAACTTAAAGATTTGACTAATTTGGCCAAGCACTTAAATGTTGCAGAAATTGCTGTTAAAGATGAAAGTAGTCGCTTTGGCATTAATTCTTTTAAAGGTGCAGGTGGTCTTTATGCTATGGCTTGCTGCATTGCTGAAAGAGCTGGTCTTGATGTAGATAAGCTTACATATAATGAATTAATGAAGCCTGAGGTTAGAAAGGTAGCAGAAAAAATTACTTTCTATACTGCTACTGATGGTAATCACGGACGTGGAATTGCTTGGGCAGCAAGTAAGCTTGGAACTCATGCAGTAATCAAGATGCCTAAAGGCTCAAAAGAAATTCGTGCTGATCATATCCGCAAGATTCAAAATACAGAAGTTGAGATTACTGATAAAAATTATGACAATACCGTCAAAGAAGTTAAAGAACTCTGCGAAAAAGATCCTAATGGAATTATGATTCAAGATACTGCATGGGAAGGCTATGAGAAGATCCCAGGTTGGATTATTAAGGGCTATGGCTTAATTGTTGATGAATTTTTACATCAAATGAAAGAAAAACCAACTCATATCTTTTTACAAGCTGGTGTGGGTTCTCTTGCAGCTGGGATTATTTTAGGTTTAGAAGAAAGAATGAAACCTGAAGAATTACCAGTCATTACAATTGTTGAACCTGAGACAGTAGCTTGTTACTATCTCTCAGCTCAAAAAGCTGATGGTAAGCGTCACCACTTAGAGGGACTAACTAAGACAATGATGGCTGGCTTAAACTGTCAGACTCCAAGTATCACTGCATGGCCAATAATTCGTGATAGTGCAAAGTTTTATGGAACATTGAGTGAAGACGTTGATGCAGAAGGAATGGCACGTTTAGGTCATCCTCTTGAAGGAGATCCTAAAGTCGTTTCTGGTGAATCTGGTGCTGCTGGTTTTGCCTATGTTTATGAAATTTTATCTAATCCAGTTTTAGCCAAGGATCGCGCCGAATTAGGTCTTGACCAAAATTCACGCATTATTGTTTTAAGTACAGAAGGTAATACTGATCCTGATAATTACCATAAAATTGTTGACGAAAACAATCCATTTTAGGATTTAAAGTTCAAAACAAATGTAGATAATTAAATCATGTAAGAAAAACTGCTAAAATAGGTAAGAGACTATTTGACAGTTTTTTATTTAAGGAGAAAAAGATGGCACAAAAGAAATTACTTTTAATTGACGGTAACTCTGTGGCCTTTCGTGCCTTTTATGCTTTGTACCGTCAGCTGGATCGCTTTACTAGCCCAGATGGTTTGCATACAAATGCAATTTTTACTTTTAAAAATATGCTTGATGCGATTATGAAGCAGACTGATCCAAGCAATGTATTAGTTGCTTTTGATGCAGGGAAAGTTACTTTTAGAACTAAAATGTATCAAGACTATAAAGGTGGTCGACAAAAAACTCCAAGTGAATTATCAGAGCAACTGCCTGTAATTCGTGAAATGCTTAAAGACTTAGGTATTAAGAGCTATGAACTAAAGAATTATGAAGCAGACGATATTATTGGCACACTTTCTAAAATGGGAGAAGAAGCTGGTTATACTGTTGATATTGTAACTGGGGATCGTGATTTAACACAGCTTGCTTCTGATAAAACCACGGTTTTAATAACTAAGAATGGAGTTGGTGATACTGAGGCATATACGCCAGAACATATGAAAGAAGTTAATGGCGTAATTCCAACTGAATTTATTGATATGAAAGCTCTGATGGGAGATAATTCTGATAATTATCCAGGTGTAACGAAAGTTGGTCCGAAGACAGCTTCACGTTTAATTCAGAAGTATGGTTCTGTTGAAAAACTTTATGAACATGTGGATGAAATGAAAAAATCCAAGTTAAAAGAGAACTTAATTAATGATAAAGATAAGGCTTTTTTAGCTAAAAAACTGGCCACAATTGATCGTGATTCTCCAGTAGAAGTGACCCTTGCTGATACTAAGCTGGAAAAACCTAATATTGAAGACTTACGTAATTTATATGAAAGATTAGGATTTAAGAAGTTTTTAGCTGAGTTAGGCGTAAGTGGAGTGAGTGCTGACAAGCAAGAAAGCGAGAAGTACGAGTATCAAGAGCTGACAAAAGAAAATATCACTGAACTAGGTAAAACTAATGAAAAAGAAGTAACATTTTATCTAGCAATGTTGGGTGATAACTACCATTTAGCTCCACTTGAAGGATTTTCATTAAAAGTTGGCGATAAAATCTATGTTTCTAAAGATGTGGTTTTACTGCAAGAAACTCCACTTCGTCAAATGCTAGAAGATAAGAAGATTAAGAAAAATGTTTTCGATATTAAAAGAACCTATGTAGGTTTACATCGGCTAGATATTGATGCAGAAGGATTAGACTATGATATGCTTCTAGCTTCTTATTTAGTTAATAATGAGAATAATTCTAACGATCTTGGTGAAGTAGCGCATTTATATGGCGATTATTCAGTAAAAACTGACTTGGAAGTTTATGGTAAAGGTAAAAAGAAAGCTGTACCTGAGGATGATGAGTTCTTTGAACATTTAGCAGCTAAAGTCGTTGTAATTGAGAAGTTAAAGCAGCCACTTCTAGAGAAATTAAAAGATCATGAGCAAGATGATTTATATGAAACAATTGAAATTCCAGTTGCTTTTGTCTTAGCTAAAATGGAAATTACTGGAATTAAGGTTGAAGCATCAGTTTTAAATCAATTAGGCAATGACTTTGCACTTAAATTACAAGAACTAGAACATAAGATTTATCAACAAGCTGGTGAAGAATTTAATTTAAATTCGCCAAAACAGCTAGGTCATATTCTTTTTGAAAAATTAAACTTACCACCAATTAAAAAGACCAAAACTGGCTATTCAACTTCTGTTGAAGTATTAGAGCAATTGAAAATGAAGAGTCCAATTGTTTCGGAAATTTTAGATTATCGTCAAATTGCTAAAATTCAAAATACTTACGTTAAGGGACTACTCGAGTGTATTCAACCAGATGGAAGAATTCATACCCGTTATTTACAGACTTTAACTGCAACAGGTCGTCTTTCATCGGTTGATCCTAATTTACAAAATATTCCAACTAGAACTGATGAAGGAAAACAGATTAGGAAGGCTTTTGTACCTTCAACTAAAGACGGCTATATCTTTTCTTGCGACTACTCACAGGTTGAATTAAGAGTTTTGGCACATGTTTCCGGGGATGAACATATGCAGGAGGCATTTAAATCTGGTTACGATATTCATGCCCACACTGCAATGAAGATTTTCCATTTGGATTCACCTGATGAAGTAACGCCGTTAATGCGTCGGCATGCTAAGGCGGTCAACTTTGGAATAGTTTATGGTATTTCTGATTATGGTTTGTCTAAGAACTTAGGCATCAGTCGTAAACAAGCAAAGACATTTATTGATAATTATTTTGAACAATATCCGCAAATTAAGAATTACATGGATAAGGCAATTAAGGAAGCTCGCGAAAAAGGCTATGCAGAAACTATTATGCATAGAAGACGCTATTTACCAGATATTCATTCAAAAAATTTCAACGTTAGAAGCTTTGCTGAAAGAACTGCAATTAATTCTCCTATTCAAGGTTCAGCTGCTGATATTATTAAAATTGCCATGATTAATATGCAAAAGAAACTTGATGAATTGCATTTAAAGACTAAAATGGTTCTACAAGTACACGATGAGCTTATTTTTGATGTACCTAAGGTTGAATTAGATACAATTAAGAAAATTGTGCCAGAAGTTATGCAGTCAGCTGTAACACTAGATGTTCCACTGATAGCTGACTCTAACTGGGGTCATAATTGGTATGATGCTAAGTAAAAAGTAGGTGATTTAATGCCAGAGATGCCAGAAGTTGAGACAGTTAGACGGACTTTAACTCCCTTAGTAAAGGGAAAAACAATTGTTAAAATAAATATTTGGTATCCTAAAATTATAGTTAACGATCCAGCTGAATTTATTAAAAAATTGACAAATAAAACGATTTTGAAAATTGATCGTTATGGCAAGTATTTACTCTTTAGGTTCAATGGCGACTTAACAATGGTTTCGCATTTGCGCATGGAAGGAAAATATCATTTAGTTAGTCCTGATACACCTAAGGGAAAGCATGAACATGTAGAATTTATTTTTACTGATGGGACTGCCTTACGTTATGATGATGTGCGCAAATTCGGTAGGATGCATTTAGTTGAAACAGGAACTGAAAGAAAGACGACTGGAATTCGGCATCTTGGACCTGAACCTAATACTGCTGAATTTAACTTAACCTATTTCATTAATGCTTTGAGCCGGAAGAAAAAGAATATAAAGAACACTTTATTGGATCAGACAATTGTGTGTGGTTTAGGAAATATTTATGTAGATGAAGTACTCTGGAAGAGTAAAATTCATCCCCTAAGTAGCGCTCAAGCTATTCCTGCTGATAAGGTGAAGAATTTATATCAAAATATCAACCGTACTATCGCTATAGCAACTAAGGAACGCGGAACTACTGTTCATACTTATTTAGATGCTAATGGCCAAATTGGTGGTTATCAAAAGATGCTGCAGGTTTATGGACATGCTGGTGAAGAGTGTAGTAAGTGCGGCACTATTTTAGAGAAGATCAAAGTAAATGGACGCGGAACTACTTTCTGTCCGCATTGTCAGGTACTATATAAATGACATATTTTTTAGGATTAACTGGCGGAATAGCCAGTGGTAAAAGTACAGCTGATGAATTTTTTGAAAAGCAAAATATTCCGATTATCGACTCCGATTTAATTGCTCATCAGATAATGGAAGTAGGCCAAAAGGGTTATCAGGCAATAGTTAATTATTTTGGCAGCAATATTCTTAATGATGATCAAACAATTAATCGTCATAAATTAGGTGGAATAGTTTTTAATGATAAAACTAAGCTGAAAAAATTAAATGAGATAACTCATCCACTTGTTCATCAGGAAATTAAACAACAAATGGAGCGATACCGTTTAAATCAAGAAAAATTAGTTGTAGTTGATGTGCCTTTACTATTTGAATCTGGTTTTGAAAGCTTATGCGATGGCGTTTTGGTTATTTCTATTTCACCAAAACTGCAGGTTAAACGTCTGATGAAACGAAATAATTTCACTAAAGAAGAAGCTTTGGTTAGAATAAATAATCAAATGCCACTAAGTGAAAAAGAAAAAAGAGCTACCTATGTGGTAGCTAATACTGGTACAATAGATGACTTAGAGAAAAGATTATCTGATTTATTACAAAAGATAGGCAGGTAGAGAAGATGGAATGTCCAAATTGCCACAAGAATGCTTCAAGAGTAATTGATTCTCGTCCAAGCGATGAAAATAGAGCAATTAGACGACGCATAGAATGTGAAAATTGTGGTTTTCGCTTTACTACTTTTGAAAGAGTAGAGCGCTCGCCTCTATTGGTAATCAAAAATGATGGGACTCGTGAGGCCTTTAACCGCGATAAAATTTTGCATGGCGTAATGATGGCTGCGCAAAAGAGACCAATTTCAAGCGAACAACTAGATACTTTAGTAGATCATGTAGAAAATGAAATTAGAAAGCAAGGTCTTAATGAAATTTCATCTAAAGACATTGGTAATTTGGTGATGAAGGAATTGGCTAATTTAGATGATGTAGCTTACATTCGATTTGCAAGTATTTATCGCCAATTTAAAGATGTTTCAGGATTTATGGAAGCCATGGAAGATATGATGGCTAAACATGATAAGGAGTAGGTAGCCTGTGTTTGAAAGTGCTGACCCTAAGCAGCCTTTTTATGTGGCTAATCAAGTAGCTGTTAGTGAAGAAAATATAAAAGTTTTAACTACTCTTTTTGAGCCTCTTGTGGGTATTCGTGGAGTAGGATTATATATAACATTGACAAAAGAATTTGATGAAGTACCTTTTGCCAAAGATTATAAAACTTTATATCAACTTCAAGATCAAACAAACTTAAAATTAGAGGACTTATTTAAAACTTTGCATCATTTAGAGGCAACAGGCTTAATTAAGACATTTTTAGGTTCAAATCCTGTTTTAGGCGAGGTTTTGATTTTTGAAGTAGAAAAAGTTCCTTCAGCAGGTGAGTTCTTTCACACCTTTTTACTTTCAAGTTTGTTGCTTGAACGAGTAGGAAATGTAGCTTTTGATCGTTTGGTAAAAAAATTTACTCCGCGAACTTTTGTCGGTTTAAAAGATGCTAAGGAAGTTACTAGTGGCTTTTTTGATGTTTTTCACTTGAGTGCTGAAAATGCGATTGATGCACCAGTTGAAGTTAAAGAAGCGGCTGGTGAAGTTCCTAAGGATGCCAAAGGTGAAATTAAGTTAGGTAATGAGCCGGTAAAAGTTGACTGGAGCTTTTTGGTTGATTTGTTTGAGAGCTATCATATTAAGAAAGAAGAAGTTTTAAAGCACCAGGTAGAAATTAAACAGATTATTGATTTTTACCATTTAACTGAGCAAGAATTTGTCGAAACTGCGCTGATTACGATGTCAGCTGGGACAGATAAACTCAATATGTATGCAATTCAAAATGCAGTTAATGAAAACTTTGGACTTAATCGCAATAAAGAAATGGTTAAAAAGCAGTTACGTCAAACTCCTAAAGATGCTGATCATGCAATTAAAAAATTATCAAAAGCAGATGCAGATCTAATTCGTGAAGTAGATAGTAAGGTGCCAACTGATTATTTATACGAATTAAAAGAGAAAAAAGGTGGCTATGTAACTGCAAATGAAAAGAAAGTTATCTTTCGTTTGCAAGATCAAATGGGGTTAACACCACCTTTAATTAATTTGATTGTTCATACTTGTTTTGAATATGATGCTGTGTTGACTAATAATTTAGCTGATCGAATTGCTAATGATTGGCTTCAGCAAGGAATAACCACGCCAACTGAAGCTATCGCATATCTTAAGGAACGAAAGAATAAACGTAGTCATCAATATTATCGTGCTCCCAAAAAGAATATTCGTAAGACAACTGATTGGTCGAAGTATGAAAAACAGCATCAAAATAAGAAAACAACCATGTCAGCTGAGGAAAGAAATCGAATCTTTCGTGAATTTGGTAAAAATGAATAGGAAGTGTTGTACTGGTGGAAGATATTTCTGAAGTAATCACACGTATTATCAAGAAAAGAAAATTGAGCGAAGATGGAAAAAAGATTGCTAAAACAGCAATAAAGCATCCCAGTGTTCAAGCCTTTCTCGCACAAAATAAAGACAAATTGAATAAAGAAATTGTGCAGGCTTCTCTTCCTACGATTTTTAACTATGTTGAGCAAATTGAGGCGCCAAACCCTGTGATGGAAGGATATACGCCAAAGCTTTTTCTTAATGGAAAGGTAATTGATATTACCTATGTTCCAACTGAGGCAAAGTTAAACTCAGAAGCTAAAATGCGGGCAGAACGCAGGATTGAATTGATTGATCTACCAGGAAAACTACGTCATGTTGAACTAGAAAATGTTGATTCAACTCCTGAACGGGATGCTGCATTAAATGAAGTAGCTATGTTTTTAGCCAGTTTTAAGAAGAACAAACATATCAAAGGTTTGTATCTAACTGGTGATTTTGGTGTAGGAAAAACGTATATCTTAGCTGGGTTAGCTAACGCTATTGCGCGTCAAGGAAGTCGAGTAGTCTTTTTACATGTACCTTCTTTTATTGCCAGTTTGGGGAGCCATTTTCAAGATAATAGCTTAAGTGACGAGATTGATCGTATTGCATCAGCTCCTGTTTTAGTTTTTGATGATATTGGAGCAGAGACTCTAAGTGAATGGTCACGTGATGACGTGTTAGGCGTTATTTTGCAAAAACGCATGGATAATGTTTTACCAACATTTTTTAGTTCAAATATGACAATGGATGATTTGGCTGAACATTTTGCTGAAACAAGAAATAATGTTGATGAGGTTAAGGCAAGACGCTTAATGGAGCGGGTTCGTTTCTTGAGTAAAGAGGTTTTTGTTGGCGGTAAAAATCGTAGAAATTAATTTCAAATTTTGCTTGCATCTATTTGATGAGCTAGTATAATGAAAGTCAATGAAAGACATGATTTTCTTCAACTCAGAGACAGGAGCCTAGTTCTGGAAGCTCCTGATTAGAGGAAAACCCCAATTTCATTCCTGAAATTTTTATAATTTGGTTAGGTATCATTAACGACCTTTAGAGGAATTAATTCTTGGTAATTAATTCGAATTTCGGGTGGAACCACGTATTTTAACGTCCCAGCGCTACTTTTAGTGCTGGGATTTTTTATTTGGAGGTAAAATTTTATGAGTTTTTCTGTAACTTTGCCAGACGGCTCAAAGAAAGATTTTGACAAGGCAGTTTCTGTTAAAGAACTAGCATCTTCAATTGCTACTTCTCTAGGAAAAGCTGCTGTTGGTGCAAAAATTAACGGCGAAATGAAGCCTTTAGATTACGTTGTTGATGAAGATGTAGAAGCAGCTATCATCACTGATAAGGATGAAGAAGGTTTAGACATTTTACGTGCTACTGCTGCATTTTTGCTTGAAGCTATTGCTAAGCGTAAGTATCCAGAATTACGTTTGGGAATGCACGAAGCAGATGAGGGTGGCTTCTTTGTAGATACTGATAAGGAAGATCAAATTAAAATTACTGAATTGCCAGAACTTGAAAAAGAAATGCAAAAGGCAATCAAGAATGGCGAAAAGATCGAATATACTTCAATGAAAAAGAGTGAATTGGAAGATATCTTTAAAGATGACCAATTCAAATTAGATCTTTTAAAGGACGAAAAAGACGAAGTTGCAGTTTACAAATTAGGTGACTTTGTTGACTTTGGTTTTGAAGCTTTATTACCAAATACTGGTAAGATTAAGAACTTTAAGCTTTTATCAGTTGCTGGTGCATACTGGTTAGGTAAATCTTCTAACCCAATGCTTCAAAGAATTTTTGGTACTGCATTCTTTAAGAAGGCAGCTTTAGATGAAGATTTAAAGCGTCGCGCTGAAATTAAGGAAAGAGATCACAGAACTATTGGTAGAGACTTAGACTTATTCTTTGTTGATCCTAAAGTTGGTGCAGGTCTTCCTTACTGGATGCCAAAGGGTGCTACTATTCGTCGCGTTGTCGAGAGATACATTGTTGATAAAGAAGTTGCTGATGGCTATGAACATGTTTATACTCCAGTTTTGATGAACGTAGATGCATACAAGACTTCTGGTCACTGGGCACACTATCGTGATGACATGTTTCCACCAATGGACATGGGTGATGGTGAAATGCTTGAACTTCGCCCAATGAACTGTCCTTCACATATTCAAATCTATAAGCACCACATTCGTTCATACCGTGAATTGCCAATCCGTATCGCTGAATTAGGTATGATGCACAGATACGAAAAGTCAGGTGCTCTATCAGGTTTACAACGTGTACGTGAAATGACTTTGAATGATGGTCACACTTTTGTTGCACTTGACCAAATCAGAGAAGAATTTGCTAAAGTTTTGAAGTTGATCATGGATGTTTACAAAGACTTCGATATTACTGATTACTACTTCAGACTTTCATACCGTGATCCAAAGAACACTGATAAGTATTACGCAAATGATGAAATGTGGGAGAAATCTCAATCAATGCTTAAGGCAGCTATGGATGATCTTGGCCTTGATTATGTTGAAGCAGAAGGTGAAGCAGCATTCTATGGTCCTAAGCTTGATATTCAAACTAAGACTGCTTTAGGTAACGATGAAACTATGTCAACTATCCAACTTGACTTTATGCTTCCAGAAAGATTTGGCTTAACTTATGTAGGTCAAGATGGTGAAGAACACCGTCCAGTTATGATCCACCGTGGTATTGTTGGTACTATGGAAAGATTCATTGCTTACTTAACTGAAATTTACAAGGGTGCCTTCCCAACTTGGCTTGCTCCAGTTCAAGCTGAAATTATCCCAGTTAACGAGGAAGCTCATGGCGCATATGCTGATAAGGTTCGTGAAGAATTAGCTAAGCGCGGATTTAGAGCAGAAGTAGACCACAGAAACGAAAAACTTGGTTACAAGATTCGTGAATCACAAACTCAAAAAGTTCCTTATACTTTAGTTTTGGGTGACGATGAAATGAATGCCAATGGTGTTAATGTTCGTCGCTATGGTACTGAAGAACAAATTTCTAAGAGTTTAGATGACTTTATTGCTGAAATTGATGCAGATGTTAAGTCATACTCAAGAGAAAAATAATTAAAATAATAGTTTTTAATATAAAAGCGAGAAGACTGGGTCTTCTCGCTTTTTTGTATTCTTGATGATTTTAATAATGTTATCAAGAATTTGTTCGGGTAATGAATGACTGCGTTGATAGATAGAGTCTGCTGATTCGTTGTCAGTATATTCTTTAAGAATAGTAGGTACTAAATATTCCCAGTTAGTCCAATTAGTAATCATTATATTATCAAAAACTTCAAATTTATTTGAGATATGACCATTCACCACAAGTTTTTAACCGTTTACCGAAAATTACTGGTTTTAGAAAATGCAATGAGTATACTTATAGGCAATATAAGGAGTGAGCATATGGAAATAAAGTTTAATATCGATAAAGATTTACAAAAAGAAAAAGCTGAATTTTGGCTAAAGAAGATGACAGACAAGATAAGAAAAATCACTCAAGAATTGCAGTCTGATCCTCAAATTTTATGGGGATATCGAAAAGAAACAGCATATGCGATTGAAGTTTCAAAAATATATTTAATTCAAGTAGAAAATGAAAAGACAATAATTTATACGCAGGATAAAACATATCTTTTTAAAGGTAGACTTTATCAAGCCAGCATTAACTTACCAACTGATTTTATTGAAGCATCCCGAAGTGCAATTCTAAATTATCGTTTTATCGATCATTTAGAAATTATCAGTAATGGTAATATCGATGCCTTGATGAAAAACGGATTACGTGTGCAAATTGCCCGTCGAAAAATAAAAAAATTAAAGGAGAGACTGGGATTATGAAACATATTGTACGTTTAATTAATAGTGGATTAGTAGGAATAGGAATTGGGATGACTTGGCTGGGAATTGATATTTTACAAAATCAGTTTTTCAAGAATGGATTAGAGACAACTATTTCGGTAAAATATTTTCTTTTCTGGTTAGGGTCTTCGTTTTTGATTGGAATTTTCTTTTATTTTGCCAGTTTGGTTTTTGAGCATGATAATTGGTCTTTAAAAAAACAAATCTTTATAAACTTTTTCATTTGTCTTGGCGCATGGTTAAGCTTTTATCTCTTTTTAAATAAGTTTAACTATTCTGGATCAGCATTACTAAAAGCGATTGTTGATTTTATTATTATGTATGCTTTAGCATACGGAATTTATTTTTATCATTTATGGCATGAGGTTAAGCGAATTAATAAGAAACTGAAAGAAATTTAAGAGGACTTAAAATGTTACTTAAAGTAAGAAACTTAAGCAAAAGTTTTCAAAATGGAACAAAGGCAATTGAAGATTTATCATTTGATATTCCCGCTGGAAAAATAACTACTTTTTTAGGATTTAATGGAGCGGGAAAAACGACAAGTTTAAAAATAATTTTGAACTTATTGCTTCCTGATGAAGGAAAAATATATTTTGAAAATAAATTGCTAAAAAATGACTTTACGCCTTTATTAAAACAAACCGGGGTAGTTTTAGAGAGTGCACGTAATATGTTTTATGCTTTGACACCAATGGAAAATTTTATCTATTGGGGAGCTCAACGTGGACTAAATAAAAAAGTAGCACGAAAAAATGGCTTAGAACTATTAGAAAAATTTGATCTCTTGTCTAAAAAGGATACGGTTATTTTTGAATTAAGTCGAGGGATGCAGCAGATTATTACTATTTGCTGTGCGTTAATCTCTAAGCCTAAATTTTTAGTTTTAGACGAACCGACTCTTGGTTTAGATATTGAAGCGGTAGAAACTGTGGAACGAATATTAAAAACATTAGCTTCTGAAGGAGTTGCAATTTTATTAACTACGCATGAATTGGCATTTGCTCAAAGAATTGCAGATCAGATTCTCCTAATAAAGAAAGGACGGTTAATTTATAGCGGTAGTAAAGCTGATTGTTTAGATAAATTCAATCAAGAAAAATTTATCACAGTTCAATTTTCACAAGCTCTGTCAAACAATCAACGAGCAGTTTTAGAAAGTATTGCTAAGATTATTTCGATTAATAATACTACTTATCAATTGATTTTATCTAATCGAAAAAATTTATCGCATTTATTAAAATTTTTAACTCAATTTAAATTGATGGATCTAAAAACTAAAAATAAAGGTTTAAATGAAGTGGTTGATTTTTATATGAAAGGAAAGAATGAAGATGGTAGCATTAAAAGCGGAATTTCAGCGTGAATTAATCATATACCGACGCTATTTATTTAGCTCTGTCTCAGACTTAGCTTTAACTATTTTAATGTTTATGGGTATCTTTTGGGGTAGTAACTCAATTAGTAAGGGTATTATCGGACAATCACTTTCAGCTTTAATTATTGGCTTCACATTGTGGACAACAATTCAAAATACAGTATCAATGTTAGGCAGTAATACTATGAATAATGCGAAAAGTGGGATTTTACAGCAATTATATTTGATGCCAATTTCAAGTGAAAAATTATTTTTTAATAGAAGCATGGTAAATATTACTATTTCACTTGGACAGTCTATCATTGTGTGTTTAGCGCTTATGCTTTTTACAGGACAATGGATAAATTTTACAATTAGGATTATTTGGCCGATTATTTTTTCTTTAGTCACTCTTTTTGGCCTGGGGTATCTGATAATTAGTTTAGTTTTAAAATTTAAACGAATAGGAAGTTTTTTAGCAATTTGTCAATATTTGTATTTGGGAATTTTACTAACGCAATTTGAAAAAGCGGAAGTGTTAGTAAAGGATATGGCCAATCTTTTACCGCTTGTACCAATGGTGAGTTGGATGAGAATGATTATCAGTGGATCAGCTTATAATTTTAAATATTATTTATCTTTTTCAGCCTTTAATTCGATATTTTGGTTGTTGCTTGGACTATTTATTTTTGAAAAAGTTAATAAAGCTGTGAAGAAGCAAGGCTCTCTTTCTTTCTATTAGTTTTATTAAAATAAGCAGTTGCATTCAATTAGTTCTTGACGTAGATTAATTAGATGGTATAATTTAGAAGTTGAGAACAAGAAGAAGCTCCCGCTTCTCGCCTAAGTTAATATTACCTCTGGGCTGATCGATAATATCTGTTGATTAAAAGCGGGCGTTAACTTTGCCCGCTTTTTTCTTGTCCTCGAAATTAACGTGGAGGTGAATACTCATACCAAGAAATATGATCTTAAACGAAGATATTCGTGCTCGTGAAGTTCGTTTAATTGGAGTTGATGGCCAACAAATTGGTGTCGTTTCTAAGAATGAAGCTTTACGTAAAGCAGCTGACGCTGACCTTGATTTGGTTTTGCTTTCTCCTAATGCTAAGCCACCTGTTGCTAGAATTATGGACTATGGTAAATTCCGTTTTGAACAACAAAAGAAAGCCAAAGAAAACCGTAAGAATCAAAAGGTTATGGCTGTCAAAGAAATTCGTTTAAGTCCAACAATCGAAGGCAATGACTTTGACACTAAGTTAAAGCATGTTCGTAAATTCTTGACCAAGGGCGCTAAAGTTAGAGTTTCTATTCGCTTTAGAGGCCGGGCAATTACTCACAAGGAGTTAGGTAAACAGGTCTTAGAGAAGATGGCTGATGAAGCTAGTGACTTATCTAATGTAGTTACTAAGCCTAAGATGGAAGGCCGTTCAATGTTCTTAATGCTTGCTCCATTAAGTGAGAAAGATAAAAAGAAAAAGTAGTTAATTGGAGGAATAGATATGCCAAAGCAAAAAACACACCGCGCTTCAGCAAAGCGTTTCAAGAGAACTGCTAATGGTGGTTTAAAGCGTCACCATGCTTACACTGGACACCGTTTCCACGGTAAGACTAAGAAACAACGTCGTCATTTGAGAAAAGCTGCTATGGTTTCAGCAAGTGACTTAAAGCGCATCAAACAGATGCTTTCCCAAATGCGTTAATTATTAGAAGACTTTTTGAGGAGGAATTTTAGATGCCAAGAACTAAAGGTGGAACCGTAACACGCGCTCGTCGTAAGAAGATCATGAAGTTAGCCAAGGGTTACCGTGGCTCAAAACACTTACAATTTAAAGCTGCAAGTACTCAAGTATTTGTTTCTCGTAAATATGCTTTCCGTGACCGTAAGAAGCGTAAGAGTGAATTCAGAAAATTATGGATTGCTCGTATCAACGCTGCTGCAAGACAAAATGGTCTTTCATACTCTAAGTTAATGCACGGCTTAAAGGTAGCTGGTATTGACATGAACCGTAAGATGTTAGCTGATATTGCTTACAACGACGAAAAAGCTTTTGCTGATTTAGCAGATGCTGCTAAGAAAGCTTTGAACTAAAAATATTAAAAATGCTCCGCATAAGCGGAGCATTTTTTTCTCAAATTTGATTGAAGATATGTAATAAGCGACTTTTTTCTTGGTTAGAAGCAAAGGCGGCATTAATGGAGTTTAATAATAATTGATGATCATCTAAATTTGTAAGATTAGTTTTAGTTTCAAGTAATTTAAACTCTTTAGGTAAATTGGTATTTGAAACGGTCATGTTATCACAATTTAGAGTTGCTTTTATTTTTCTTGAAAGCAGAGTTTTGATCGGATATGAGTCGATTTTTTTAAATACTTTAGTATTAAGATTAGAAGTGGCGCAACATTCTAGGGTAATATGTTGGTTAATTAATTCTTGAACTAGTTGCTCACTTTCTAAGCAGCGAATTCCGTGACCAATTCTTTTAGTGCCTAAGTCTAATGCTTCTTGCATTGATTCAGGACCTGCAGCTTCTCCTGCATGAATTGTAAAAGGAATGTGCATTTCCTTAGCATCATCAAAGAAAGGCTTAAATTTTTTATTTGGAATTGGTCCTTCTGGCCCTGCTAGATCAATACCAACAACGTGTTCTTTAGCATATTTAGCAGCTAGTTTAACAGTTAAGTAGTTTTCTTTTTCTCGATCAGGCAAGCGCATAAGGCAGAGAATTAAGTTGGCGTGCAGAGGATAAAAATTATCTTCATGGTTATTTTGCCAGTTGTAGAATTTCTTTAATCCTAAAATACAGGCCTTAATTGCATCTTCTTGAGTAAGATCTTTTTGGGTGTGGAGCTGTGGAGCAAAACGGATCTCTGTATAAACTAAACCTTGAGAGCGGAGTTTCTGTAAAAGATCAAAAGTTGCTGTTTCTAGATCTTTTTTTGTTTGCAGAAATAACAATGGAAAGTCGAATTTAGTTAAATATTCTTGTAAATCAGCACATCTTTCAGAAACAGATAACTTTTCTTTCAATTGCGAGTCAGTTAAATTGGAAAAATTGTGTACTTCCATTAACTTTTTAACGGTAGTGTATGGCAAAGAACCATCTAGGTGAAGATGGAGATCAATAAAATTCTTCATTTTTAACTCCTTTGTGTAATACGGTGGAAAAGTTTAAATTGTTCTTATTTTACCATCTTTTGTGCTAAAGAAAAGTAAAATTTTAATTTTTTAATCAGCAAATGTTTCTAAAGATTAAAGATTTCTGATACTATAGATGTGAGAAAAAAGTGGAGATTTTTTAATGTTATTTAGACCTCGTTGTACAATAGATACTATCTATCATTTAGATCCAAAACAGTTAAAAAAGATGGGGATTAAGGCTGTTTTTAGCGATTTAGACAATACTTTGCTTGCATGGAACAAAGCTGATACAGCAGTTGAAATGGATCAACTTAATCGCCGTTTAGCAAAAGCTGGAATTCGTTTAGTTGTTATTTCGAATAATAATGCTGAACGGATTGGAAAAGTTTTGAATCCATATCATATTTCTTTTATTGCAAAGGCTAGAAAGCCTCTTCCCATCGGAATTAATCAGGAATTAAAAGAACTAAATTTACAAAAAGATCAGGTTCTAATGGTTGGCGATCAATTGATTACTGATATGCAGGCTGGTAATTTAGCTGGTGTAGCTACAGTTTTGGTAAAGCCATTAGTTGAAACCGATAAGTGGAATACTAGAATTAATCGTTTTTTTGAAAAATTTATCTTCTTCTTTTTGAATTTAAGAAAGCCAGTAGTTTTTAAGGAGAAATTAGAATGAGTGAAGAATTGCGTTGTATTGGTTGTGGAAGTATATTGCAGGATCAAGATCCTAAAAAGTCAGGCTATTTACCAACTTCTGCCTTAAAAAAAGCTTTAACAAGTGATGACAATGAGGTATATTGCCAGCGCTGCTTTAGATTAAGACATTATAACGAAATTATGCCAGTTAAAGAAAATAACGATGATTTCTTGGCATTGCTCAATTCAATTAGTCAAAAAAAAGCCTTGGTTGTTAACGTAGTTGATTTATTTGATTTTAGCAATTCATTAATTTCTTCGATTAAACGTTTTATTGGCGGTAATGAATATATTTTAGTTGGTAATAAGGTAGATTTATTTCCGAAAAACTCTAAAGAGTCAAAAATCAAAGACTGGATGCGTCAAGAAGCCAACCGAAATGGTTTAAAGCCAGAAAAAATCTTTTTAGTTTCAGCTGCTAAAAAGAAAAATTTAGCTGATTTGATGGCTTTTTTAGCAAAAAAGGGTGAAAAGAAAGATATTTATTTTGTTGGAACTACTAATGTTGGTAAATCGACTTTAATTAATGCAATTATCAATATGAATAGTGATTTAAAAGATGTCATTACTACGTCTAAGTTTCCTGGAACAACTTTAGATGAAATTAAAATACCTCTTTCTAATGGTCATTATTTAATTGATACCCCAGGAATCCTGAACGCTAATCAATTGGCTAGTCACTTGAGTGGCAAAGAATTAGAAGTTGTTGAACCAAAGAAACCATTAAAGCCTGCAACTTACCAGTTATTACCGGGACAAACAATTTTCTTAGCTGGCCTCGGGCGCTTTGATTATGTTGATGGCCCATCAGCTGGTTTTACAATTTATGTGGCACGAGACCTTTATGTTCATAGAACCAAGACTGAGAATGCTGATACATTTTATGAAAAGCATAAAGATGACTTATTACTTCCACCAAGTAAGGAAGATAATTTAGGACCATTAAAAGGACAAACATTTTCACCAAAAGAAAAAAGCGATATTTTGTTTGGAGGCGTAGGATTTATTACAACACCAGCTAATGTTGTAGTGAAGGCTTATACGCCGGAAGGCATTGGTTTAGGAATTAGAAGAGCGTTGATATAATGCAGTGCGTTGTAAAAGAAAAGCCACAAGTAAAATTTGAACCAGCTACAAGTTCTGCTCAGCAAATTGGAATTATGGGAGGAACTTTTAATCCAGTCCATCTTGCTCATTTAGTAATGGCAGAGCAAGTTAGAAAGCAACTTCACTTAGACGAAATATGGTTTATCCCCAATAATACTCCACCTCATAAACAATTAGCAGGTAATGTCAGTGCTAAAGACCGCTGTGCGATGCTTGAATTAGCTACGCATGATAATCCATATTTTCATGTTAAACTTTTTGAGATAATGCGGGGCGGTACTTCATATACAGTTGATACCTTGCGTTATTTGAAAAAAAGAGCACCACGTAATCAATATTATTTGATTATGGGGAGTGATGAAGTAAATGATTTTGAAAATTGGCGTGAACCTGAAACAATTGCCCTTTTGTCGACATTAGTAGGAGTTAGAAGACCAAACTATCCACAAAATCCGAGATTCCCTATGATTTGGGTAGATGCTCCAAATTTAGATATTTCGTCTTCTCTAATTCGTAAAAATGTAGCTACCGGTAATTCTATTCGGTATTTAGTGCCTGAAAGTGTTCGTTTATATATTGAATCAAGAGGCTTATATCGTGACTGAAATTAATTTTGCAAAAACATATTCCCCGTTAACTTCTGCTGAAATTGTTGCTCAAGAAAAAAGCAACATGGATGAAAAAAGATTTAAGCATTGTATTGGTGTAAGTGAAACGAGCCGTAAGTTAGCTGAACTTAATGATTATGATCCGGATAAAGCAGCTTTAGCTGGATTTATTCATGATTATGCAAAGCAAGTACCTCCAGAACGATTTATTAAGGTAATTAAGGAACAACACTTTGATCAGGACTTACTTAACTATAATCGTGCTATTTGGCATGGCATTGTTGGGGCATATTTTATTGAGAAAGAGTTAAAGATAACTGATCCTGAAATTTTAACTGCAATTAGACGTCATACAACAGCAGATGTTGAAATGTCTACTTTGGATAAAATTGTTTTTGTGGCTGATTTTATTGAACCTGGACGTGATTTTCCTGGAGTAGAAGAAGCCAGAAAAGTAGCTTTTGCTAATTTAGATGATGGAGTAGGTTTTGAACTAGCTCATACGCTTGACTTTTTAATAACTAATAGAAAAAAGATATATCCTAAGACTTTTGCCGCATATAATAAATGGGCTGTGAAAGATTAGAATTTTGAAAGGAAAAAATAAAATTGGATAGCAAGAAATTATTAGATTTAACCGTAGAAGCAATTGATGAGAGACATGGTGAAGATACTGAAGCATATGATATGCAAGGAATTAGTATTTTAGCAGATTACTATGTTGTAACTACTGCAGGCTCAAATCGTAAACTTCATGCAATTGTTAATAGCATTATTGATAAAATTCATGAACAAGGAAAAGAAGATTACCGTATTGAAGGAACACGTGATTCTAACTGGCTTTTAGTAGATATGGGAGATGTAGTTGTAAATGTCTTCACTGCGGATGCTAGAGACTTTTATGGCTTGGAAAAGCTCTGGAGCAATGGTAAGAAGTTAGAATTAAACTTAGATTAAAGGAAGACGTATGAGTGTAATTGGCATTGTAGCCGAATATAATCCTTTTCATAGTGGACATGAATTTTTATTAAATCAAGCACGTTTAGTTGCCGAAAATGATCCAATAATTGTTATAATGTCAGGCAATTATGTTCAACGTGGACAAATGGCGATTATGGACAAGTGGCAAAGAGCCAAAGCAGCTTTAAATTCAGGTGCTGATTTGGTATTTGAA
Organism: Lactobacillus paragasseri; assembly: GCF_003584685.1. Lineage (NCBI taxonomy): Bacteria > Bacillati > Bacillota > Bacilli > Lactobacillales > Lactobacillaceae > Lactobacillus > Lactobacillus paragasseri. Next base: position 1,440,214 of record NZ_AP018549.1, on the reverse strand, counting down.
CTACCTTTTTCTTTTGCAGTTCAACCAGCTGATATTTTTGCTAACGGTAGCATCAGGATGTTAAGCAATTTAGGAGTATCAGAATTATTTTTTGGAGTGGAAGATGCTAATTTAAATTTCTCTTATTTAGGACAAAAAATAAATCAAATTCCTAAAAATCGAATGGATTTTAGAGATTATACTCAAACTTATGCTACGCAATATAATGAAATGGTTGCTAGAGAAGTAGGTCATGAAGTAAACCAGCCTAACATGATGTTAGCTGTTGCTTATGCTGTAGCTAGTGAACAACTAGAAACTCCGCTTCATCTGCATCCCGTGACAAGACTAGGGAGTGGGCACGATGATCCACTTTTGCAAGACAAGATTATTTCTTCTGCTACTGCAATTAGAAACTATTGTTTACATCACCCAAATGATTTAACTGAATTGAAAAAGTATCTTCCTAAAGGAGAACTAGCAGCACTAGAAAAACAAAAAGTCTACCCCAATTGGAATCTTTTATTTAATTTTTTAAAGTATCGGATTGAAAGCGCCAGTTTAGAAGAATTACGCTCAATCTATCAAATGAGCGAGGGTTTAGAGTACAAAATGAAAGAAGAAATTCATACTGCGGAAGATTTTACTTCATTTTTACGCCAGATTAAGTCTAAACGCTATACTTATGCGCGCCTAAGAAGACTTTGTCTCTACACTCTTTTAAACGTAACCGAAAAGGAAATACAGACTTCATATCAAGATGTTTCAACGCTATTGCTTGGCTATAATAGTCGTGGAAGAAATTATCTTAAGAAAATTCGGAAAGATGTTGAACTCCCAATTATTTCTAAAGTCGATAAGAAAAATGCAGCGAGTGGAACTTTAGGTCTGCAAGTAAGAGTAGATCGACTTTTTGAACAAATTATGGGTGAAGATCAAAACTTTGGTCGAAGACCAATCGAGGTAAAATAATGTTAAATTTTTCATATTCACAAATTAAAAATAGCCGTAATCCCTTGACTCACGTTGATGAAGATGTCGAGTTAAGTAAAGATTTTTTTGATAGAAGTAAAGAATTACTTGAAGATGCCAAAAATGTGCATGTTAGTGGCGATTTCTTTTATGATGAACCCTTTGTAACTGGGAATTTCACTGTAGAAGCAGATGTAATTGCCCCATCTACTCGAAGTTTGAAGCCGGTAAAACTGCATCAAGAGTTTAATTTTACTGAAAATTATAGTGAAGTTGAGCCAACTCAAGAGCAGCTTGATGAAGAAGATACTATCGTAACTGTTAAGGATGATAAAATTGATCTTCAAAAAGCTGTAGAAGACAATTTATTATTAAGCTTACCATCAGTTATTCTAACGCCCCAAGAAAAAAGTGAAGGTGATTTCCCTGAAGGAGAGGGATGGAAGGTTATTTCTCAAGCGGCTTATCAAGAAGAACAATCAAATAAGGAAAATCCAGCCTTTGCTAAGCTTAAAGATTTATTCAAAGATGAAAAAAACAAGGAATAAACCCTTGCATTAATGTATTTTTAAATTTAATATTAATTTATTAATAAAATTTTTAACCAGATTAATTATAGTGTGGAGAAAATAATGAGTAAAATTCTGATTATTGAAGATGAAAAAAATCTTGCCCGTTTTGTAGAACTAGAATTAAGACATGAGAAATATGAAACTCAAGTTGAAGGAAATGGTCGAAAAGGATTAGATTTAGCATTAAACGAAGATTTTGATGCAATCTTACTTGATTTAATGTTGCCAGATCTTAATGGATTAGAAATTGCTCGTCGCGTTCGCCAAGAAAAAAATACTCCAATTATTATGATGACTGCAAGAGATTCAGTGATTGATCGAGTTTCTGGCTTAGATCATGGTGCTGATGACTATATTGTTAAGCCTTTTGCAATCGAAGAATTATTGGCTCGTTTACGTGCAGTCTTAAGAAGAGTACAAATTGAAAAGAGAGCTATGGGCGACACGATGGGGGTTCAAAAAGTTGTTCATTTTAATGATTTAACCATTGAAACAGCCAATAGAATCGTTCATCGCGGAGATAGTACAGTCGATCTGACTAAGCGTGAGTACAACTTGTTAATGACATTAATTGAAAACAAAAATAACGTTGTTACTAGAGAGCAACTCTTAAATAAGATTTGGGGACCTGAATCTAAAATTGAAACTAATGTTGTCGAAGTTTATGTACGTTATTTACGTAATAAGATCGATGTACCGGGCCGTCCTTCATACATCAAGACTGTTCGTGGTACCGGTTATATGGTAAGAACGGATGAAAATGATGAAGCACGTGAAGAAGCAAAATAAATCGACCAAAGAGACCCCCAAGTCCTCGCTAACCTTTAAGTGGGTAAGCTTAGTTGCAGCGACAATTACGGTCTCTTTTGTTATATTTTCAATTGCAATTTATTCTTTAGTAAAGCAGCAAATTGTTTCGCAGGAAAGAAATTTGACTGAAAGTGTTGCCACCACCTTTCAGAGAAGATTGGTCGAAATTCCGACCAGTCTCCAGATTTCAAATGTTGTTCCTCAGCTTTCGCCTAATACTAATCGAATTTTGGAAGGGCAAACCCCTATTACTTCAAATGATGGGGGAAATGTCTTTAATGATGATGTTTTAGCGACTTTGTCGAATCGAGATACAAGTATTACTATTTATAATCCAAGCGGAGATGTGGTCTTTAGTAATGGAAATGTTCCTGATAATGGAATGCCTCATTTTAGCAAGACAGAGAATCATGTTTTAAAGGTAGAAAACACAAAAGGAAAAATCCATATGAAAATTTATCAGAAGATTTTTTCTGATAAAACACATCGATTAACTGGATACTTAATTGTTGATAATTCGATGGATCAACAAAATCATGTTTTGAAATCAATTCGTAATTGGATGATTGGTCTGTCGATTATTGCAATTATTGTTTTTGTCGGTTTATCATATTTGATTGTTAATAGTGTTGTCCAACCGATCAAAAAGATGTCACAGATTTCTCATGATATTAATGAAGATCCAACTAATAAACGAAGAGTTCCAGATCTCCATCGAAATGATGAGTTAGGTGAATTAGCTACCTCATTTAATGAAATGCTAGATCGAATGCAGGCGTATATGCAGCAACAGAAGCAATTCGTTGGGGATGTATCTCATGAGTTACGTACACCGGTGGCTGTAATTGAAGGACACTTGAACTTACTAGAACGATGGGGAAAAGATGATCCGCAGGTCCTAGAAGAATCAATTCAAGCTTCTCTTCAAGAAAGCAAACGGATGAAACATTTAATTCAGGAGATGCTTGACTTAACTAGGGCTGAACAAGTTGATTTACAGTATCCTGATAAAACGGCTGATGTTAACGAAGTTCTTAATCGAACAGTTAATGATATGAGAATGATTCATCAAGATTTTACAATTACATATGATGACAGTGACTTAGCACCAGATACAATTATCAAGATCTATCGTAATCACTTAGAGCAAATTTTGATTATTTTAATTGACAACGCAATTAAGTATTCTACGGATCGTAAAGAAATATTAGTTGATGCAGCTACCGAAAAAGATAAAGTTAAAATTTCCGTCCAAGATTTTGGTGAAGGTATTGCGCCTGATGAGCAAGATAAGATCTTCAATCGTTTCTATCGTGTAGATAAAGCTCGAACTCGTGAAAAAGGTGGTAATGGTCTAGGTTTAGCTATTGCTCAAAAATTAGTTGAAAGCTACCATGGAAAAATTAGTGTTAGTTCGACACTTGGTTCAGGTAGTAAATTTATGATTGAATTTCCTTTGTTAAAGTCTAAACAAGAAAATAAATGATAATAAAAAGGAATCCATTTTGTAGTGACCTACAAAAATTGGATTCCTTTTTTATTTGCTTATTAATCTTTATCAGAGTTATGAGGACGTTTTTGCTTACCAGCATTTCGTGCACGTAAATCTTGATGAAGATCTTTTTCTGTTTCGTTATTAGTATTTGATGAAGTAGTAGTATTAAGAATACTATCGATTGTTTCTTGAGTGACTACCACCTTAAGTGGACGCTCATTTAATTCAGCTGCAACATCCTTTTTTACTTTTGGCATGATGATGAATGTAGTAATTACTTGTTGCAAGATAGCAATTAAACCACCAACTAAGAAGTAAAGAGCTAAGGCGCCAGGAGCTGAAATACTGATGAAGAAAGTCATTGCTGGACTCAAAATCAAAGTCATCTGCATGGCTTTCTTCTGTTCTTCAGGAATTCCAACCATTGATAGATAACCTTGAATTACATAAAGCAAGGTAGCAATGATGGTTAGAACAATTGAGCGCTGCCCCAAAGAAATACCAAAGAAACTTGAAGCAGCTAATTCTTTAGAATAAGCTACTGCTTGATAGATCCCAATCATAATCGGCAGTTGGATAAGTAATGGTAAACATCCCATTCCACCCATCATGGACATATTGTTATCTTTATAAACTCGCATTTGAAGTTGGCTAATTTGCATTTGTTGCGGTTGAGTTAAGCCAGGTTTTTTCAGTGCTTCTTGAATCAACTTCATTTGTGGTTGAAGTTTTTGAGTCTTTTCTTGCTGTGTAGTCATTTTGCGCTGAGATGCAAGACGAAGCGGCATAACAATTAACTGAACAACAAAAGTAATGATAATAATTGCCCAGCCAGCACCATTTGAGCCACCAATTTGATGCTCAACAGCTAACATGATATTTTGAATTGGCTTACCAAAAAGACTAAAAACCCAAGCATATGGTCCACTAGTAGGTGCTTGATAGATACTTTGACTATTGTTAGCACAACCAGTTAAGACTAATGCCAAGATAGTTAGCATGGCAAATAGACTAAAATATTTAGTTTTTGATTTCATTAACTATAACCTTTCCTACTTTATTGTTACTGGAATAAAGTTTACTAGTTATTTGTTAAAGTATCAATAAACCACACTAAAGCGAGTAAATTTTTCTGCATTGGAGATTGTATTTAAATCAACATGATCCACATGTCCAGCTACTGATGGTGAAGCTTTAATTTTTTTAATAAAATGTTCTAAAGGAAGCTCCTCCCCTTGAGCTACAATAGAAACTGATCCATCAGGATTATTTTTAACAGTGCCGGTAATTCCTAATTCTTGTGCAATCATTTGCGTGGTCCATCTAAAGCCAACACCTTGGACAAGACCGGTAACTTTCATTGTGACAGTTTTCATAAATATCGCTCTTTTCTTTATCTTCTAACTTAAATTTTAACATGTTAATTTTGAGCGAGGTAATTTAAAATATTAGATTAGAAGGAAGTAGAAATTATGATAGAAATTAATTCAGTAAACAATCCCACAATTAAGAGTCTTAGAAAGCTAGAACAGAAAAAATATCGTAAAAAGACTCAAACTTATTTAATCGAAGGTTTTCATTTAGTTGAAGAAGCACTCAAGAATCACGAAAATTATCTATATATTTTAGGAACTTCAGCAGCTTTAGTAAAACTTACTGCTCATTATAAGTTGAAGGATGACAAGGTAATTCAAATTACTGATGCAATTGCAGAGCATTTGAGCAGTACTAAGAATAGTCAAGATATTTTTATGGTTTTACCGATTAATCAGCCTAAATCATTTAGTTTTGAATATGGAAAATGGGTTGTTTTGGACAACTTAACTGATCCAGGAAATGTAGGCACTATTATTCGTACAGCTGATGCAGCTGGATTTGATGGAGTTGTTCTATCTGAAGAAAGTGTAGACTTGTATAATCCCAAAGTTCAGCGTAGTATGCAGGGCAGTCAATTTCACATTCAAATTGTTCAGAATCCAATCTTAGCAGCAATTGGTAGCTTTAAGGAAAATGGAATTCCAGTTTATGTAAGTATTCTAGATAAAACAGCCAAATCATTGAATAATTGCATTTCTGTTCCTCAATTAGCCTTAGTAATTGGCAATGAAGCTCATGGGGCAAGTAAAGATGTAATTGAAACAGCAGATAAAAAGATTTATATTCCAATAAAAGGTAAGGCAGAGTCATTAAATGCAGCAGTAGCAGCTGGAATCATGATTTATCATTTTTCATAAGCTTACAGCTTGTTTTAAGTAAGTAATATTACTATAATCTTTAGTATAGATTGATCTAAAAATATTTTGATTTTTTAGGAGGAATTATAAATGTCCCAAGAAATTGAAAGCAAAACTAAAATGGGTGACTGTCCAGATCCAGAAGATTACTCACTGTGTTCGCATTTTATTGATGCTTTTGCAATTATTGGAAAAAAATGGAATGGTTTAATTATTAGCTCTTTGTGCGATACTAATGCAATGCGTTTTAAAGATTTAGCACGTTGTATTAGTAAGTGTTCTGATCGAGTTTTAGTTGAGCGATTGAAAGAACTAGAAAAGGACGGTATTGTTAATCGTACAGTTGATGAAAAGAGCGGTATTATTAGCTATACTCTGACTCAAAAAGGAGCAGACTTACAACCTGTTTTTGAACAAGTTCATAATTGGGCAGATAAATGGGCCTAAAGATAATTGCAAAGTTAAGTAAAAAGATTTAAGATACTATTATACTTAAATGCAATGATTAAGATTAGTAATGTAGATATCTTTTTAGAGAGAGTTTGATTGGTGGAAAAAACTTAAGATAGAAGCATGAATTTCATCTTAGGAGCAGAATCTAATCAATTCCGGTATTTCACCGTTATATGAAGAGAGTGTGAACACGCACTTTTTGTGCTAGTTCAAACTAGGGTGGTACCGCGAAGCTTCGTCCCTTTTGGGACGGAGCTTTTTTTGTTGGAAAGGAAAATGAGATGGACTTATTCGATAGAATAAATAAGTTAAAAGAAGAAGGATTAGATCAAATCAAGCAAGCTAAAAATCAAAAGATGCTTGATAAGATTAGAGTTGAATTAATGGGGCGTAAGGGTGAATTAACTCAAATTCTACACTCAATGAAAGATATCGCACCTGAAAATAGACCAAAAGTAGGTCAAGAAGTAAATCAAGTTCGTGATATTCTTCAAAAGCAATTAGATGAGGCAAAAGATCATTTCTTACAAGCAGTAATTGCTCAAAAATTAGAAGAAGAAAAGATTGACGTGACTTTACCAGGACGTGAAGGACATTTAGGTTCAAAGCACCCAATCAATATTATCTTGGATGATTTGGAAAGCTACTTCATTGGTATGGGATATAAGGTAGTACAAGGTCCAGAAATTGAAACAGATCACTACTGTTTCGAGATGATGAACTTACCTAAGGATCACCCAGCACGTGATATGCAAGCTACTTTCTATATTGATAGTGAAGACTTGCTTAGAACTCAAACTTCAGGAGATCAAGCAAGAGTCTTAGAAAAGCATGATTTTTCTAAAGGACCATTAAAGATGGTGGGTCCTGGTAAGGTGTACCGTCGTGATGATGATGATGCGACTCACTCTCACCAATTCCAACAAATGGAAGGTTTAGTAGTTGATAAAAATGTTACTATGTCGGACCTTAAAGGTACCTTAGAAATGATTGCCAAGCATGTCTTTGGTCAGGATCGTAAAACTCGTCTTCGTCCATCCTACTTTCCATTTACTGAACCATCTGTTGAAATGGATGTTTCTTGTTTCAACTGTAACGGTAAGGGATGTCCAATTTGTAAGTATACTGGTTGGATTGAAGTACTTGGTGCTGGAATGGTTCACCCTAACGTTTTAGAAAATGCTGGCGTTGATTCAACAGTTTATGGTGGTTTTGCCTTCGGTTTAGGCTTGGACCGTTTTGCAATTTTGAAATACGGTATTTCTGATATTCGTGATTTTTACACCAACGATGTTCGTTTCTTAGCACAATTCCGTAAGGAGGAAGATTAATGCTTGTTTCATATAACTGGTTGAAAGATTTTCTTGATTTAGACGAAAATCCTAAAGATTTAGGAGAAAAAATTACTAGAACTGGTGTCGAAATTGCATCAGTAGACCATCCAGCAGAAGGCTTAAAGAAGTTAGTAGTTGGTCACATTTTAGAATGTGAAGATATTGAGGGAACTCACTTACATAAGTGTCAAGTTGATGTAGGTGAAGATGAACCAATTCAAATTGTTTGTGGAGCTCCAAATGTTGCAGCGGGTGAAGATGTGATTGTTGCTTTACACGGTGCAAGAATCGCAGGCAATGAAAAGATTAAGCGTGGTAAAATTCGCGGAATTAAATCAAATGGAATGATTTGTGGTCTTCAAGAAATTGGTTTTGCAGATAAGACTGTTCCTCAAAAATATATTGATGGAATCTTTGTTTTCCCTAAAGATTCCGATGTAAAACCAGGTGAAGAAGTTTATGAAGCACTTGGTATGGATGACTACATTTTAGACTTTGATATTACCCCAAACCGTGCTGATACTTTATCAATGGAAGGTGCAGCATATGAAGTTGGTGCAATTGTCGATAAAAAGCCTAAGGTTGAACCAGTAGTTCTTAAAGCAGATGGTCCTGAATGGACTAATGAATTAGATGTTAAAGTTGATGAAAAATTAGCGCCTAAGTTTTACTTAAGAAAAGTTTCAAATATTAAAATTGGCGAAAGTCCATTATGGATGCAGAGACGTCTTTGGAATGCAGGATTGCGGCCAATTAATAATGTGGTTGATGTAACTAACTATGTAATGCTATTGACTGGACAACCACTACATGCCTATGATGCTCGTACTTTTAAAGATGGTAAATTAGAGGTTAGAAAAGCTAAGAAAGGTGAGAAGCTTACTTTACTAAACGATAAAGAAGTTGACTTAGATCCAAACGATATTATTATTACCGATGGTCAAAAGCCAGTAATGATGGCTGGTGTGATGGGCGGTAAAAATTCAGAAGTAGAAGATGATACGACTGATGTAATTTTAGAATCTGCTATTTTTGATGGAACTAGTGTTAGAAAATCTGCTTTACGTCATGCTAATCGTACTGAAGCTTCAAGTCGTTTTGAAAAAGGGGTTAATTGGGATAACACGCAAAAAGCTTTAGATATTGCTGCTCTGTTATTACGTAATGATGCAAATGGTACTGTTAACGAAGGTGAAATTAAGGCAGCTGATGTGCAAAGAAATCCTTCAGTAGTTAAAACTACTGTTTCATACATTAACAAGGTATTAGGAACAGAATTAAGTAGATCAGAAATGGAAAAGATTTTTGATCGCTTAGGCTTTACTGTTGATGGATCAAAAGATGAATTAATTGTTACAGTTCCGAATAGAAGATGGGATATTTCTATTCCAGCAGATTTAGTTGAAGAAGTAGGTAGAATTTATGGCTATGATAACTTAAAGTCTACTCAACCTCTTTTAGCTGAAACTCATGGTGGATATTCAGAAAAAGAAACTGCTATGCGCAGAATCAAAGATATTGTTCAAGGGCAAGGCATGATGGAAGCAATTTCTTATTCATTGACTTCTCCGGAAAAAGCAATTTCATTTACCAAAGATCCTAAGCCAGTTGTAGAAGTTCAATGGCCATTGAATTCAAGCCGTTCAACGATGAGAGAAAACTTATTAACTGGTTTAGTTGATGCTGCAAGCTATAATATGGCACGTAAGCAAAAGGAATTAGCCTTATTTGAACAAGGTAGAGTTTATGATCATGAAAATAATACTTTTAATGAACATGAACATTTAGCTGCTCTTTATTCAGGACATACTGTGTCAGCAAATTGGCAACATTTAGATCAAAAGATTGATTTCTACTTTGTAAAAGGCCAATTAACTAATTTATTTAGAGCAATTGGAATTAAGGATACAGATATTGAGTATCGTCCAGAAATCATAGTTGGTATGCATCCAACTAGAACAGCTGGTATTTACCTTAATGATCAATATGTTGGTTTAATTGGGATGATTGCTCATACAGTTACTACCCTTGATAAGGCATTGCGTGGAAGTGAAATTTATGGCTACGAAATTGATTTAGATACGATTGTTTCAATGCTTCATAAGGGAATGAAGGCCAAAGCTGCTCCTAAGTTCCCAGCAATTGAACGTGATTTATCATTATTAGTACCTAATGCAGTAACTAATGCCCTAATTGAAGCCCAAATTAAATTAAATGGTGGCAAGTATCTTCATGGTATACAAGTCATTGACGTTTATGCTGGTAGTCAAATTGAAGCAGGCCATAAGTCAATTTCTTATTCATTAACTTTCTTGAATGAAAAAGATACATTAACTGATGAAGTAGTTACTAAAGCAATGGAAAAAATTGAAGCAGATCTGAAAGAAAGTCTAAAGATTAAAGTTCGTTAATTCTTTTCTAGGGAGCTTTGCTATAATTGTCTTAGATTTTTGTGATTTTCGGAGGAAAAGCGTTTGCTAAATCAGGACAAAAAGAAAAATCATGAGTTAGAAGAACAGGCATCTAAAAAAGTTACCCGTTGGATTCTTAGTGGATTAGGTGCTATTTTAGTCTTGTTTATCTTAATTGGAGGCTGTTATGTTGGCTATGCACTTCAGCCTGCCAACCGTCATGATGAAGATGTCGTTAGTGTTCATATTCCTGCAGGTGCAACTAATAGTCAGATTGCTCAGATTTTACAGGAGAAAAAGATTATTAGAAATGCGATCATCTTTAACTTTTGGTTAAAGAGTCATAGTGCAACCAATTTTCAGGCAGGTAATTTCTATCTTTCACCTTCAATGCATAACAAGGAAATCGTTAGTCAATTGCAAGGTGGAGGCGGTCGTCCAGTTGTCGGTCACGTTTTGATAAAAGAAGGACAAACGATTGATAGTATTGCTACGACAGTTGGTAAGAATACGAAATATAGCCGTCAAGACTTCTTGAAGCTAATGAAAGATCAAAGCTTTATGAAGAGTCTAGAAAAGCAATATCCTAAGCTCTTAACTAGTTCAATGAACAGTAAAGGTGTTCGCTATCACTTAGAAGGATATCTCTTTCCGGCTAAGTATGATGTCTATCAAGGTGCTTCTTTGAAAGAACTAGTTAACCAAATGGTTGATAAGACTGATCAAGTTTTACAACCTTACTATAGTTCTATCAAGAAAAAACATTTGACTGTGCAGGAAGTTTTAACTTTAGCTTCTTTAGTAGAGCGTGAAGGTGTTAAGTCTAAGGATCGCCGCATGATTGCTGGGGTATTCTTTAACCGAATTAAAGCAAATATGCCACTTCAATCTGATATTTCAGTCATGTATGCGCTGAATAAGCATAAACATTCTTTGACCCTAAAGGATATTAAGGTAAAATCTCCATATAACTTGTATGTTCACAAGGGATATGGTCCGGGACCATTTAATAATCCGAGTTTAGATTCAATTAGTGCTGTATTAAACCCAATCAAGTCTAACTATCTCTACTTTGTTGCAAATCTTAAGACTGGTAAGGTTTACTACAATGAAAACTATGACGAACACTTGAAACGGAATAGTAGTTTAGGCCAGTAAAAATGGTTGACTTTTTTTAGTAGAAAACATAAGCTGGTTGGTGCAAAGAATAATAGGTATAGGTAAGGAGAATTTTTAGTATGGCAGAAAAAGTTTATCCAATGACCGCTGAAGGTAAGGAAAAACTTCAGAAGGAATTAAAAAACTTAAAATTAGTAAAACGTCCAGAAGTTATTGAGAGAATTAAGGTTGCTAGATCATTCGGTGACTTATCAGAAAACTCTGAATACGATGCTGCAAAAGATGAGCAAAGTGCTGTAGAACAACGTATTGTTCAAATTGAACAAATGCTTAAGTATGCACAAGTTGTTGATGCAGATAGCGTTGATCCTAACGAAGTTTCTATCGGTAAGACTGTTACTTACACTGAAGTAGGTACTGATGATCCAGAAACCTATACTATCGTTGGATCTGATGAATCTGATCCGCTTAACGGAAAAATTTCTAATGATTCACCAATTGCTCAAGCTTTACTTGGCAAGAAAAAGGGTGAAAAGGTAACTATTAACACTCCTGGTGGAACATTTGATGTAACTATCAATGATGTTAAAACATTGAACTAACTCTGAATCGTTTATAAAAATGCTTAACTTGCTCTCTTGCAAGTTAAGCATTTTTTGGTTTGAAAATAAATATAATTATAAGTGAAATGAGTGAAATTATAAGACCGATTAGAAAGGCAAAGGGAATATAAATCAAAATTAAATGATGGTTTCCTTTGCTTAATTTGGCACTCAAAAAATTATGAGCAAATTTTTCTGTTCTTAGAAATTTGCCGTTATCTAAAATTAGCCAGTTTTTTGAATAAGGAATAGTAGAATTAAGCAGTTTATTTCTTCTAGCAATGTAAGTGAGCTTTAAAGAAATAGGACTAGTTTGCCAAGTAATAGGCTGTTTTTTGTTAAATTTACGAATAATTTGGATAAATTCATGTTCTTTAAATTGTAGTACTCGAATTCCACTCAGATTAGTTTTTTCATTATGTAAATTAAAAGTAATTTTGATTGGAGCATTTGGAGAATAATAACCAATATTTAATAATTTGTTTGAAATTCCTAAATCTTGATTATTAAGATGATGTCCATTGACAGTAATGGAAACAGAATTTGCATCTAAATTTGAAGGAAGTTCTAAATAATAAGGTCCTTTTTGAAAGGAAGAAATTTTGAAAGAAATCGTTGCAATTCTGCTTTTGTTAATTTTTTGATATTCATTAATATTTTTAGTGGATTTGATATTTTCTAGTTTATTAGGATTTGTTAGGTACAAGCTATTAAAGAGATTAATTTTTTTACCAACAATGCTATTAAAAAGAGTATTTTGATTAGCAGATGGCATACTGGCATAAAAGTTTGTTTTCTTATGTGATGGAGAGATAAAAATAAGAGGTAAAGCTGAAGAATTTTTTCTAATTTGTACTTGTTTAAAACTTTTGACAACCTTATTCGTAATTAAATCGGGTCGATAAAATGCACTTGTAAAAACTATTTGTTGTTTTGAAGGAAGGCTTCGCCGATTCTTAATCGGAACGATATTGTATTTAACGCCTAAAATACTATCAGATAAGGGAGTAGCAAAATTATTAGTAAAAGAATTGTCATTATTTTCAAGACCTAAATACTCAATCAAATTAATAGTTGAACGGTCAGAAATGGAGTTGAAATTACTAATACCATAATAGTTATTGCTTAAAGGATCGTCATCTGAACGCGTAAAAGTTTTTTCGGTTCGATATAAGCTAGAATCATATTTGTGTAAATATGATGTACTTTCAGAGATGTTTTTAGTGAAATTGGTATAGTCAAAGTTTTTTTGATAAGAAATATTATCAAGGCTAGCTAACAAATTGATACTTACTTCAAGACCAACAATGCCAAAGAAAATTACTGGGATCCATTTATAGTTGAAAAACAAAAGAATTAACAAACTACATAATAAAAAGAGAATAGTTAAAGTAATATTTGTTTGATTTAAAAACTCTTTTTGATGAAGATTTAGAGAAAGAAATGAGCTTAAACTAATTACTAGAAGAAAAGACACTATTTTGCTGCTAATATTAAATTTATGTGTGTGAGCAAGAACCTGAACTCCGAGATAAATTGCGTAAAAAGAAAAGATAAAGCTAAAGCGAGCTGGGTACCAAACTGGGTATTGACCTAAGTGCCAAAGTAAAATAAGAGGATTGAAACTAAAGGAAAAGAATAAAAATACTAGTAATAACGCGGAGGCTACCTTTTCTTTAATAGAAAAATGGTGGTTGATGAAATAGAGGATGCAAAGAAGAGTAAAGATACTAGTTAAAAAGATATTAGGCAACCCTTTTTCCATTTCAGTAAAGTTAAAAGCACCTACAGTTAATTTATAAAATGTTTGATATGGAGCAAATTGAAACCCCATTGATAAAGTAGTATCTGAATGAATTTTTCCATTTAATATTTCAAAGAAAGATGGTAGTAATATGATTGCAGCTAAACTGGTGCCAAGAAAACTTTTAGTAAAATATTGAAAGATAATTTGTCTCTTAGAAAAAGAAGAATTGAATAGCGTATTAATAAAGTAAAGTAAGCCGAAGAAAAGCACCATGAAACCAGTATAAAAATTAGTAAACCATAATAAAAAAGTGATCATGGTAAGATAGAAGTAGTGTTGCCTTTTGTTTCCTAATTTATCAATAGAGTCAAGCAACAGAGGTAGCAAAATTAAACTGTCAAGCCACATTAAGTTTAAGTTATAACTAACAACAAATCCGCTTAATGAGAAGGCTAGACTAGCTGCAAGAGCAAAAACTTTGTTATCGCCATTGAAGAATTTTTGAAAATAATAAAAACTGCTAAGTCCGATGCTTCCAATTTTTAAACTAATAATTAAAAGAATTGCTTCGGGTAATTGCGACTTGGAAAAAATAAATAATAAAAAGTTGAAGGGACTAGTTAAGTAATAAGCCCAGGTTCCAATAAAGGAATTACCTAAGCCACTACTGAATGTAAAAATAAGATTTAGCGGATTAGAAAATAAGTTGTTTTTATAAAAAGCTAGAAAATCAATATATTGCTGCCCTAAATCAACAGTTAGAATTTCATAATTGCGATAGATAAAGTAGCTTGCAAAAATGCAGGCAGGTAGTAAAAAGGAAAGCCAATATAGATAATTGTTTTTGAAATATGTTTTAACTTGGTTGGTAAACATTGATAGAGTCCCTACTTCTTAAGAATATATAATTATTGCGATTTTCATTGATAGAAAAATAGAATTTAGATCCGTTTTTTGCTAAAATCAATTCTAGTTTAGTGAGGTTAGAATTTTGAATTATTTAAAACAAAGTAAAGGTTCGAATAGAAATTCCACTTCGACGCCCCTAAGAATGAAAATTATTTTGGGCGTCATTTTAGTTTTATTTTTATTATTAATTGGTCAATTAGCTTACTTGCAACTCTTCTATGGTGGTCGTTTTCAAGCGGAAGTGCAACAAACAGACCAAAAAATTGTATCTAATAACGTACCACGTGGTGTGATGTATGACAGCAGTGGCAAGATTTTGGTAGGTAATAAAGCCAATAACGCAATTACTTATACCAAAAATTCTAGCATTACGTCTAGTCAAATATATAAAGTTTCTAATCATTTAAGTCAATATATAACACTTGATGATGAAAAACCTACAAAAAGGCAGTTATATGATTATTACTTAGCTAATAGCAAAATTTCAGAAAAGGAAACAGCAAAATTACCTAAATCTGAACGCTATGACAGTAATGGTGATGCGCTAAGTTCAAGTCAAATATATAATAATGTCTTAAAACGTGTAGAAAAACAAAATATTCATTTTACTAAGCGTCAAAAAACAGCTGCTTTAATTTTTAATAAGATTTCCGGTGCATATACACTTTCGACTATTTATATTAAAAACAAGGGCTTAACTGATCGTGAAATGGCGTTGGTTGGAGAACACTTGTCTGAATTACCTGGTGTAGGTATTGGAACAGACTGGTCAAGAAGCTATCCAAACGGAAAATCGATTAAGAGTATTATTGGTTCAGTTTCTTCAGAAAAAGCAGGTCTACCAAGCGATAACTTACAATACTATTTAACTCAAGGTTATTCACGTAACGACCGAGTTGGTACTAGTTACCTTGAAGAAAAGTATGAACCACTTTTGAAGGGTACAAAATCTAAGTCACAAGTAGTAACTAAGGCTAAAGATGGGGTTGAACAAACTAAAACTGTATATAAGGGCCAAAGCGGCGCAAGCCTAATTTTGACAATGAATGCCAAGTACCAGCAAGAAGTTGAAAAGACTCTGAAAAAAGTATATGCTTCTGCTCAAGCTGCTGGCGCTACTCAGTACTCTAACGGTGCATATGCTGTGGCAATGAACCCTAAAACTGGTGCGCTTTTAGCAATTGCAGGTATTGATCATAATGCGAAAACTGGTAAGAATACAGATGATGCGTTAGGTGTAATTAATAAATCATTTGTTATGGGATCTGCAATCAAGGGTGCTACTGTTGCAGGTGGATTAATGAATGGTATTATTTCGCCGACTAACAGTGTGATGCCTGATACGCCAATTTACTTACCAGGGTCACCAATTAAAAAATCTGTTTATCCAGTTGGTACGTTTGGTAGCTTAGATGCTCCAACGGCGCTTGAAGTATCAAGTAACATCTATATGATGCAGCTTGCTCTAAGATGGGTTAATGCAAAATATACACCACATAGCTTTATCTCTATGCCTTCAGATGCATTTACAAAGTTAAGACGTAACTTTGCAATGTTTGGTTTAGGGCAGAAGACAGGAGTTGATCTTCCAGGTGAAGTATCTGGTATTCAAGGTCGCTCATATAATTCGGCGGGGCAACTACTTAGTGGTTCTGTGCTTGACTTAGCTTATGGAAACTATGATGCTTATACTCCAATTCAGTTAGTTCAATATGTTTCAACTATTGCTAATGGTGGATATCGTATGCGTCCATATTTAGTTCAATCGGTTGGTGAAACTAACGCTCAAGGAAACAAAGTTTCTATTCTCTATAACAATAAGCCACAGGTTCAAATGCGTATTCCTTGGACGCAAGATCAACTTGATGTTATTCATCAAGGATTTTATCGTGTTGTTCATGGTACTAACTCATGGGGAACAGCTCACTCATTGAAGGATGTTAAGCCTTCAATTTCCGGTAAGACTGGTACTGCTCAGACTTTCTATTATGATGAAGATAACCCGGGGAATCCTAAAGCTCCAGAAGTTATTAACGCTACTTTTGTTGGTTATGCACCATCAAAGGATCCTAAACTTGCTGTTGCGGTTGTTTTCCCAGGACTTGATCCTGATAAGGAAGGTAAATATACCCTTGAAGTTGCCAAGGCAATGGTTGAAGACTACTTCAAGCTTAATAAATAGAAAAGTACTGGTAAAAGTACGCAAAACATGGTATAGTTTAACAGTTAACTAAATAAGTAGGTGGTGGAAAAGATGGCAGAACATATTATCCTTGAATGCACCGAATGTGGCGATAGAAGTTACTTATCTGAAAAGAATAAGCGTAAGCATCCGGAACGTTTAGCTTTAAAGAAGTATTGCCCAGTTGAAAGAAAGGTAACACTTCACCGCGAAACTAAGTAATCAAAGCAACAGGCAATTCCTGTTGTTTTTTTGTATCCAGAGATATTATTTAATGCATTTAATTAGTAAAAACGAATTACGAAGATTACAAATAAAGAGATTAACTGAATTTGCGAATAGTACGCAAAAATTATCTGAAGATAAGATCTTAAAAGAAAAGCTACTTAGAAATTCACTTTTAGCTAGCGCAGAATCGATAGGTATTTCTGTTTCAATGCCTCTAGAAGTCAGTACAGTGCCTATTATTGCTTCTTTATGGAAGATGGGTAAAAGAGTATATATTCCGCGATGCTTGCCAAAGAGGAAGATGGAATTTACACTTTATGATAAAAATACGATATTAGTTAAAACTAAGTTTGGTGTTTTAGAAAATCGTGATTCAAAAGCTATCGTGAATAATAACTTAGATTTAATGATTGTTCCCGGTCTAGCTTACGGTTTAGATAAAAATAGTCGTCTTGGTTTTGGTGGGGGCTATTATGATCGCTTTTTAGAAAAGTATCCAACTAGAACGCTTAGTTTAGTCAATTCAGTCCAACTTTTTAAGCGAACTTCATGGCAGGTTGAAGAACATGATATTCCGATTGAGAAGTTAATTTTAGTTAAATAAGAAAGAGGAGACGAGATGCAAAAATTGAAATTTAGTCGATTTTCTAGCACATTTATTACAAATGCTATTTTAATAGTGCTCTTTATTGTGTTTATTCTTGAAACAATAATGGGTGGATCGACTAATATTAATACTTTGCTTCGCTTAGGTGCAATGAATAATCAGCTAGTTACCGTTGAACATCAATGGTGGAGGCTGTTTACTGCTCAATTTTTACACATTGGATGGCTACATATTGCTTCTAACGCTGTGATGATTTATTATATTGGGCAATTTATGGAGCCTTTGTTAGGGCATTGGCGATTTTTAAGCGTCTATTTGCTGTCAGGAATTGGTGGAAATTTACTAAGCTATGCGTATGGCAGTGATTCTGTAGTTAGTGCTGGCGCTTCAACAGCGTTGTTTGGACTTTTTGGAGTAGTCATCGCACTTTATTTAGCTAACCGTGCAATTCCTGCAATTAATTATTTAGGAAAGCAGGCTTTAGCCCTAGCTATTATCAATTTGGCACTTGATTTATTTGCAAGTCATATTGATATTTTAGGTCATTTAGGTGGTTTAGTATCTGGTTTTCTATTGGGAATAATTTTTGGTAGTGCGCACTTAAGACAATACCATCATAAATTAAGAGTTATTGCAGCCGTTATTACAATTATTTATGTTGTATTTTGCTTACATCAAGGAATAGTGATTAATAATTAATAATGAAAAATTTACACGATGTTCAAAAGCTACTTAAAAAGTTTAATATTATTGTTTATGTTGGTAAACGTAAATGGGATATTGAATTAATGGGAATAGAATTAGATAATTTATATCATGCCGGTGTAGTTTCTAAAAAAGAATACATGAATGCTAAGTTAATTTTGAGTCACGAGCATGAAATTGAAGAAGAAAAGGAAACTAGCACAAAAGATAGTAATGGATTATTATAGTACTATAGAAATTCTTATATTAGGAGTAAGTAATTAATGAATATTTTTGGGATCAGCAATTTTGTCTTAATTATCATTATTTTGGCTTTTGCTTTAAGCTGGCTTTGGACATGGATTCAATCGAAGCGTGTCGGTGGTGCGCTAACTAATGAAGAGTTTGAAAAGGGTAAGAGAAAAGCACAAATTATTGATGTACGTGAAAAGGGCCCATTTAAGAAAGAACATATTCTAGGAGCACGTAACATTCCTTACACAATGTTTAAGTATCAATATCAAGAAATCCGTCCAGATTTACCCGTATATCTTTATTCTGATTCAAGTGCATTAACTGTAAGAGCAGCACGCTTTTTGCAGAAAAAAGGCTATAAAAAAGTATATTGGCTGAAAGACGGCTTTGAAAAATGGGATGGCCAAACTAAGTCTTCTAAATACTAAAAGAGAGATCAATCCTTATTACAGGGATTAATCTCTCTTTTTTATTTAACCTTGATGAGCTGAGTAACTCTTTCTATTGGCTTTAATTCTATTTTGTTCAATTCTATCAGCTTCTTTTTGTTCAGGTTCTACTACCTTTTTTTTATAAGTAGCAAGTCCTGCAGCAAGTGCGCCAACAGTTGCTAAAACGCCAGTTACGACACCAGCACCAAATTTCTTTGCCATGGTTAATGCCTCCCTAAAAATTATTTTATCAATTCAAATTTTAGCAATAATTCTTATTTCGATAAAGCCTTTTGCTATATTAAGTCTGAAGAAATAGTAGTTTTTTGTTAGAATGGATATCAAGAAATAAGAGGAATTATTTATGCAAAAAATTATTGTCCTGATTGGACCCACTGGAATTGGGAAAACCGACCTAGCATTGAAACTTGCCCCTAAAATTAATGCAGAAATCATTTCTGGAGATTCAATGCAAATTTATCAAGAGGTAAGTATTGGTACTGCTAAGCCAACAGCTGAAGAACTAAGACAAGTAAAACATTATTTGGTTAACCAGCGTTCCATTTTTGAAGAATATTCTGTTAAAGATTTCGTTGCTGAAGGTACAAAAGCTGTTAATCAAATTGTAGCTAAGGGGTCTATTCCACTAGTTGTTGGCGGAACGGGTTTTTATATTAATGCCTTAGTAAATAAGCTGCAATTAGGTGAACCTGGAGATTATCAAACAAGTGTAGATCCTAAGTGGGAAAAATATTTAAAAGAAAATGGTGCAGAAAAATTATGGCAGCTTCTTAATGAAAAGGATCCTGATGCTGCTAAAAAAATAGCTCCACAAAATAGTCGTCGAACTCTTAGAGCATTAACAGTGATTAGTCGAACAGGTAAGTTATTTAGTCAGCAGCAAGCAAAAATTTCTCCTAGATATGATGCCTTGATTATTGGGTTAAATAGTGATCGAGAAGAAGTCTATCAGCGAATAAATAAACGTGTAGATAAAATGATGGCCGCTGGGTTACTTAAAGAAGCAAGATTTGTTTATGACAACCGTGCTCGTGAGCATCAAGCAATTCAAGCGATTGGCTATAAAGAATTTTTCCCATATTTTTCAGGTGAAAAAACGCTTGATGAATGCGTAAATAAACTAAAACAAGCATCGCGAAAATATGCCAAACGTCAGCTAACGTATTTTAAACATCAATTGCCTGTTGTCTGGTTAGATCCTCTACATGATAGGGAGACGCCAGAAAAAGCTCTAAATGAAATAAAAAGTTTTTTAAATAAATAAAAAAGTTATGGTTATGATAGGATATTACTGGTATATTCATAACAAACGGTTTAAAATATATCTAAAAAAATATTAATACTGATTGACGAGACCAATCTAGTTTGTTATTGTTTTCAGTGTGCATTAGCACAAGTAGTTAATAGATTTTTAAGGACTATACCAATCGCTTGGAACAGGTATAATCCTTTAGAATAGGTGTGTACAATGAGTAAAACTATTACTGCAGAAGATATTAAAAAGAGTGTTAAGGATAACGATGTTCGTTTCTTAAGATTAGCTTTTACTGATATTAATGGAACTTCTAAGGCTGTTGAGGTTCCAACTAGTCAATTAGATAAAGTTTTAACTAACGATATCCGTTTTGATGGCTCTTCAATTGATGGCTTTGTTCGTCTAGAAGAAAGTGACATGGTTTTATATCCCGACTTTTCAACTTGGGCAGTTTTACCTTGGGGAGATGAAAAGGGCGGAAAGATTGGTCGTTTAGTATGTTCTGTTCATAAGACCGATGGTGAACCATTTGAAGGTGACCCAAGAAATAACTTGAAGCGTATCCTTAAAGAAATGAATGATATGGGCTTTACTGATTTTGATATTGGTTTTGAAGCAGAATTTCATTTATTTAAGTTAGGTGAAGATGGCAACTGGACTACTGAAGTTCCTGATCATGCTTCATACTTTGATATGACCTCTGATGACGAAGGTGCAAGATGCCGTCGTGATATTGTTGAAACATTAGAAAGTATTGGCTTTGAAGTTGAAGCAGCTCACCATGAAGTAGGAGACGGTCAACAAGAAATTGACTTTAGATTTGATGATGCTTTAACAACTGCTGACCGTGTTCAAACTTTTAAGATGGTTGTACGTGAAGTAGCAAGAAAGCATGGTTTATATGCCACATTTATGGCTAAGCCAGTAGAAGGTCAAGCAGGAAACGGGATGCACACTAACATGTCCTTGTTTAAGGATGGCAAGAATGTCTTCTACGATAAAGATGGTGAATTCCACTTATCAGATACTGCTCTTTACTTCTTAAACGGTATTTTGGAACATGCTCGTGCAATTACAGCAATTGGTAATCCAACTGTTAACTCATATAAGCGTCTTATTCCAGGTTTTGAAGCACCTGTTTATATTTCATGGGCTTCAAAGAACCGTTCACCACTTGTTAGAATTCCTGATGCTGAAGAGATTAATACTCGTCTTGAAATGCGTTCAGCTGACCCAACAGCTAACCCATATCTTTTGCTTGCAGCATGCTTAAGTGCTGGTTTAAATGGTATTAAAGAAGCAAAGAAACCAATGGCACCTATTACTTCTAATGTTTTTGAAATGTCTGAAGAAGAAAGAGCTAAACGTGGTATTAAACCACTTCCATCTACTTTGCATAATGCTGTTAAGGCATTTAAGGCTGATCCATTAATTCAAAAAGCCTTAGGTGAACATTTAACTCAAAGTTTTATTGATTCTAAGAATCTTGAATGGGCTAAATATAATCAATCAGTTTCTGATTGGGAAAGAGATCGCTACATGGGTTATTAATTAACTGAAAAAGATAATCAAGCCAGTTGAGTAATTTCAACTGGCTTTTTTGATTGTTTGAAAAATGTGATAAAGTTAAGGGGTATGTTAGAGAGGGGTTAAGTGATTGAAAAAAAAGCAATCGATTTATACTAAAGACGTTATTTTAGTTATGGCAGCGTCTTTCTTTTTTATGTTTTCAGTAATGTTTGTAACGCCGCTAATTAATGGTTATGCAATCAGTTTAGGTGCAAGTGCAGTATTTGCTGGCATCATAACTGGAATTATGAGTGTAGTGTCAATGTTTTTACGCCCAGTAGCTGGTAATTTAACTGACCGTTTTTCAAAGTATAGCTTATCATTTATTGGCGGAGTATTGATTTTGATCGGAGTTGCCGGGTATTGCCTCTCTCCGTCAGGTAATTGGTTGCTAATTTTTAGATTAATTAACGGTACTGGCTTTGTTTTAGCAACTGTTTGTATGACAACTTGGTTAGCATTTTTAGTACCGCGTAGTCATGTTGGAGAGGCAATGGGCTTTTATGGTCTGATGAATGCGTTAGCAATGGCTCTTGCGCCTGCTTTAGCAATCAATCTATATAAAGTTATTGGTTATAAGTCCGCCCTTTGGCTTGCCGTAGTCGCTGCAATCTTAATGATTATTTCTATCCAATTTGTTGGAGATCACGCTAAGCCTAAGATTAATAGTAGCAAGAAAAGAAAAATTAAAATTATTCAAAAAGATGCTATTCCTATTGCTTTGCTAACGACTTTCTTTGCAATCCCATATTTTATTACGCAAGCTGATATTGTCGTGTATGTTGAAAGACAACATTTTTCAATTGCGGTAGGGTATTTCTTTGTTATCTATGCAATTGCTTTACTCTTGATTAGAATTGGTTTAAAAAAATATTTCGATTTAATTCGCTTTGGATTTTGGTTTTGGCTAAGCCTAATAGCAACAATTTTATTTTTAATTGTTGCAGCTTTTATGGTTAATAATTGGTTGATGGGTTTCGCAGCTATTATGCTTTCAATTGGTTATGGGGTTATTTATTCTGTTAATCAGTCAACTGCTCTGATGTTAGCTCCAATTGAAGAACAGGGGTTAGCTAGTTCAACATTCTATCTAGGACTTGATATTGGAATGGCTGCTGGCCCAATGATTGGTGGCGTGACTGCTCAAAATTTAGCTCCAGCTTACTTTTATCCTGTCTTATTAGTTATTGTGCCAATAATTTTAATTGTTTATTTTGTATATCGTAAGAAATTGAATGGTGCTTTGAGCCGTCGTTAGTAAGGAGAAAAAGATGAAGATTCCTTTTAAAGCTGTTGCTGTTGATATGGATGGGACTTTTTTGAATGACCAGAGAAGTTATGATCATCAATTATTTGATCAAGTTTTAACTAAACTTGAAAAACATGATATTAGATTTATTGTAGCTAGTGGAAGACCATTTGCTCGGTTAAAAAATGATTTTCCAGAGTTTATTGATCGAAT
This sequence comes from Lactobacillus paragasseri, assembly GCF_003584685.1. Classification (NCBI taxonomy): domain Bacteria; kingdom Bacillati; phylum Bacillota; class Bacilli; order Lactobacillales; family Lactobacillaceae; genus Lactobacillus; species Lactobacillus paragasseri. The sequence continues at coordinate 1,416,883 of NZ_AP018549.1, read as the reverse complement.
GGATTTTGTAACTGCTAATGGTTCTAGATTAATTGTCGAAGGGAAAGAAGTTGCTGTTGAAGGATTAAGTAAACAACAAGCTATCAATTTAATTAATTTTGTTCATAATAAATATGGCAGTATGGCAACAATGGCCTATGGCAGAAAAAAGGCCTATATTGGAACTGAAGCGCCTGCAAAAGATAAAGAATTTCTGCAATATTTTGCTAAGGAAAGTACTGAAATTAGTGACTGGCAGAATTTACCTGATGACGTTTTTATTGAATTAACTTTTCACTATGATAGTAAAATTGCAAAAGATATTGAGCAAGATTTTAATGAACAATACGGAAATCTTGTCACTACGTTCGCTTCTAATCCGATAGCTATAGATGCAGTTAAGTATGGGATTAATAAGGCTACTGGATTAAGGAATCTACTTGCTCGTTTTAATTTGACTAGTGAAGATTTGATTGCTTTTGGCGATAGTGGTAATGATATTCAGATGCTTGATTTTGCCAAATATAGTTATGCGATGGAGAATGGCATGGAGATCGCGAAAGAGCATGCAAGATATCTTGCTCCTAGCAATAATGATAATGGGGTATTGCAGGTCTTAAATAGATACCTAGATAAAAACTAAAAGAATGAGGTCAAGCTGAGCCTCATTCTTTTTTTATATAGTTTTATAGTGTATAAGCTTGTCCCTTTTCTAAGTTAATTTGCACACCAAAAATTTTTGCTTTTTTATTTGAATTATTTAAATAAACATATACTGGAATATGAGTAGACTTTAATTTACCAAGCAGTTGCATGATTTGGGTAACTGTCTTTGCCTTTTTCCCTATAAATAACAAACATTGATCTCCTTCGACTTGAATTTTACTGATAGGGTATAAAGGACCAGTTTTACTGGTTTGGTAAAAAAATTGAAAGTTTGGATGAAGATCAGAAATTAAAGTTAAAAGATCATCTAGATACATAATATTTCACCAGCTCTTGATTTCTATATTTACTAGAGATAATATAGATTATATTTTTGAAATAGAGGTCTTCCAATGAAGATAAAGAGTAAGAAAATAAAAATTATTATTATCTCTATTTTAGCAGTTTGCGGCATTTTTATAGCTGCAGGGCTATATTTTTATCAGGTTGCTGTCGTTCCTGGTCATAAGTCGTTTATCAGTAATGATACTAAGATAGTAAAGTCTGATCCGCTTTACAGGGAGAAAAAATGGTATCAAGATGTTCATAAACAAAAATGGGTTATAAAGTCAGCGGATGATAATTTAAAGTTAGATGCAAATTATATTCCAGCTGCAAATTCTAAAAAGACAGTGATTATTCTACATGGTTTTATGAATAATAAAGATACAATGGGAGCTTATGCAGCTATGTTTCATAAACTTGGCTATAATACGCTTTTACCTGATGCTCGTGGACATGGACAAAGTCAAGGAAACTATATTGGATATGGCTGGCGTGAAAAAGTAGATGTTAAAAAATGGGCTAAAGAAGTTATTCAAAAGAATGGTTCTGATAGTAAAATTGCTATTTTCGGTGTCAGTATGGGAGGAGCAACAACCATGATGGCAAGCGGATTAACAATGCCGAGACAAGTAAAAGCCTATATTGAAGATTGCGGTTATACTAATGTTAAGGATGAAGTTGAACACGAAGCAGAGGACTTGTACCATTTACCAACTTTTCCACGTTTTCCATTAGTTGAAGTGTTAAGCGGAATTACTAGACTTAGAGCTGGATATTTCTTAGGGGATGGTAGCAGTATAAGACAAGTCGCAAAGAATAAGCGACCAATGTTTTTTATTCATGGAGAAAAGGATACTTTTGTTCCAACTAAAATGGTATATGATAATTACCAAGCTTCTAAAGGTAAAAAAGAGCTTTGGATTGTTCCAGGTGCTAAACATGCAAAGTCATTTGCAACTGAGCCTGCTCAGTATCAGAAAAAGGTCAAAGCTTTTCTAAATAGATATTTGTAAAAGATTGCTAAGATTGATTAGCAATCTTTTTTTAGAATTAATTAAAAAATATAGCGCTTTTTGTTTCTGTTTAGATTTGTGAGCTATCATAGTTATTGTAATAATTTTTACTAAGAGGTGGAAGCGTGTTACAAGATGTTTATATTGTAGGAATGAATCGAATTCCTTTTGGCAAATATCGTGGATTTTATAAGGATGAAAATGCTGTTGATTTAGGTGTCTTAGCACTGAAAGGCTTATTAAAAAAGAATATAGTATCGCAAGATAAAATCGATAACATTCTAATTGGCAATGTTTTAAGTGCTGGTTTAGGGCAAAATGTTGCACGTCAAATTGCTTTAAAATCAGGATTACCTGAGTCTATTGTTGCTACAAGCATTGACGATGTTTGTGGTTCTAGTTTAAAAGCTTTACGGTTTGCACAAGTGCAAATGTTACTTGGTGATTATGAAATTGCTGTTGTTGGCGGAGCTGAAAGCATGACAAATGCTCCTCTTTTACTCAATAAGAGTAAAAAGCATGATAAAAATCCAGTATATCAAGATAGTTTAATGATAGATGGCATTGGTGACGCCTATTCTGAAAAGCCAATGGGAATTACTGCTGAAAATGTTGCTGATAAATACCAAGTTACTCGTCAAGATATGGATGAATTCGCACGTGATTCTCATGCCAAGGCTTATGCGGCTCAAGAGAATAATTGGTTTGAAGAAGAGTATGCCCCTATCAAGTTAAACGGGAAAGTACTAGATCATGATGAGACGATTCGACCAGATACTAGTTTAGATGCCTTGGGACAGCTTAAACCTGTATTTAAAGAAAATGGTCGTGTTACAGCAGGAAATTCATCTCCATTGACTGACGGAGCAAGTATGGTGCTTCTTGCCAATCAACAAAAATTAGATGAATTTAACTTAACGCCATTAGCTTATTTAGGTGCTTATGCGGAAATTGGCTGTGATCCTGCTTATATGGGATATGCACCATATTTTGCAATTAAAAAATTGCTAAAAGAAACTAATAGTACAATTGATGATTATGATTTAGTTGAAATTAATGAAGCATTTGCGGCGCAAGCTTATGCTGTAGCTCGTGATTTGAATATTCCAAAAGAAAAGCTAAATATTGCTGGTGGAGCAATTAGTTTAGGACATCCATTGGGTGCGACAGGTACGCGGTTAGTAATAAGTGCAGTGAATAGTTTACGCAAGATCAATGGTCGAAGAGCGATTGTTTCGTTATGTATTGGTGGCGGTCAAGGAATTGCATATGAAATCAGAAGAATTATCTAAAAAGAAGTTTTATCAATGGTTGCCAGAAGAGAGAAGAAACTTTCTTGAAGAAGAAGGAATTGAATTAAGTAAAATAGCTTCTGATACTTTAACAAGATTGAATACACTCAGTGAGAATGTAGTTGGTCAGGTTCGACTTCCTTTGGGAATTTTACCGAGGTTAATTGTCAATGAAAAAAGTTATTGTGTGCCAATGGCGGTGGAAGAACCATCAGTTGTTGCAGCAGCTAATCATGCAAGTAAAATTTTTAATCAAAATGGTGGAGTAGAAGCAGTTAGCATTAGAAATGGAATCTACGGGCAAATCGTTTTAGAAGTGGCACATGATTTTGATTTAGTTAGATTTACTGAAGAATTTCCTGAGTTAATTGAATTAGCTAATCGTAAATTTGCTAGTTTAGTTAAGCATGGTGGCGGTGTTCGAAAAATTGAAGCTTCTAGAAAAGATAATTTGGTTTTTCTTAAAGTATTAGTTGATCCTGCAGAAGCAATGGGAGCAAATAAAACAAATGCTATTTTAGAATTCTTAGGAAACAAGTTAGAAAAGCAGATAAATGTTGAACAAACCATGTATGCGATTTTATCTAACTATCCGACTCAATTAACTACAGCCAAAGTAAGTTTGGATATTAATAGCGTTGGTGGACCCAAGGTAGCTAAAAAAATAGTTTTACTTAGTGAAATTGGTCAAACGGATATTTATCGAGCCGTAACTAATAATAAAGGAATAATGAACGGTGTTGATAGCGTCTTAGTAGCAACAGGTAATGATTATCGCGGAGTAGAAGCAGCAACTGCCGTATGGGCGAATAAAGATGGTAGCTATACTTCACTTAGTAAGTGGAGCATCGCAAATGATAGATTAATTGGAACAGTAACGATCCCCTTAGCAATTGGTGTAGTTGGTGGTTCTATCAAGGCTCGTCGAGATATTCAGCAGAGTTTTAACTTATTAGGTAAGGTGTCTGCTGAACAATTAGCCGAGATCATTGCGGCAACTGGTTTAGCCAATAATTTTTCAGCACTATTAGCAATTTCTACTAAGGGAATTCAGGCTGGTCATATGAAATTGCAAGCAAGAAACTTGGTTGCTACTTTAAAGGCTAATGAAGATGAGAAGGCAAAGGTTTTAGAAAAGCTGCAAGAAAGTAAACAATATACTCAAGAAGCCGCTGTGAGATTTTTAGATGAAATAAGAAAGGAAAAGAATTAAATGAAGGTTGGAATTGATCAAATTGGATATTTTACTCCAAATAAGTATGTAGATATGGTAGATTTGGCTCATGCACGAAACCAAGATCCAAATAAATTTTTAATTGGAATTGGGCAGAAAAGGATGAGCGTGGCTGATCCAACTCAAGATGCGGTTTCAATGGGAATTAATGCTACATTACGGTATATAAACAAAATTGACAAATCTAAAGTTGGGCTTTTGATTTTTGGTACTGAAAGTAGTGTTGATCAATCTAAATCAGGTTCTTTATTTGTAAAATCAGCTTTAAAACTTGATCCAACCGTTAGAGCGTTTGAAGTTAAAGAAGCATGTTTTGGATTAACAGCAGGGGTAATGATTGCTCAAGATTTTGTACGACTTCATCCTGATCAAACTGCAATTGTTATTGGTAGTGATATTGCTCGCTATGGAATCAATACTGCTGGCGAAGTAACTCAGGGAGCAGGAAGCGTTAGTTTATTAATCTCTAGCAATCCAAGAATTCTAGAAATTAATGAAGGCCATAGCGCTTATAGTGAAGATATTAATGATTTCTGGCGACCAAATTATTCTAAAACTGCCAAAGTAGACGGAAAATATTCAACTCAAGTTTATTTAAATTTTTTTAAACATACTTTTTCTGATTATAAGAAGCAAAAGGGACTTGAAACAAAAGATTTTGCTGCTATTATTTATCACTTACCTTTTACTAAAATGGGGTTGAAGGCTAATCGTTTAGCCATTGAGGGAGTAGATGAAGAAACAAATGCCCGCTTAATGGATAGGTTTACTGCGTCTAAAGAATTAAATGCTAATGTTGGCAATATTTATACTGGATCTTTGTATTTGAGTTTACTTAGTTTACTTGAAAATGGTGGTTTAAAAGCTGGCGATTTAATTGGGTTATTTTCTTATGGCTCAGGTGCCATGGCCGAATTTTATTCAGCAAATGTAGTTGAAGGATATGAGAATGAGCTTGATAAGGATGCTGATGAGGCTTTATTAGATAAAAGAAAGAAATTAAGTGTTCCTGAATATGAGAAAATCTTTTCAGCGAGTTTAGTAGATCCCCAAAATAATGTTGAACTTACTAGTGATGAAGAAAAAGGGAGATATTATTTTGCGGGAATTTGTGATGATATTCGTCAATATAAAGTTAAATAGCTTGTATTCGCTTACATAGTTGTTATAATAAGACATGTGGAGAGGTAGAATAATATTGTAAAAAGTTTTTATCTCCAGATTGTAGTGTTTTAAAGACAAGATTCTCTTAGTAAGATCAAATAGTCGTTATTCAATACAGATGCAAACAAGTGATGTTGATCAAGTCATAATATTGAACCCAGATACTGATGTTATGGCGCTAGATAGTATTTACCTCATCCACTTGAAAAAAGGTTGTAGACCAGGCAGTCTACAACCTTTTTTTATGAGCAAAAAAAGCAGTCCCTAGGACTGCTAAAAATAATATTATTTTACTTACTTATTTTTTCTTAAAACTAATTTTGTAACACCTTCCCAGCGTGGAGTTTGAGGCATCATATCAACTGGTTGAATAACGCGAACGTCGTAAGCTTCGCTTAAAAGAACTAAATCTTTTGCAAGTGTAGCTGGGTTACAAGAAACATAAACAAAGGTTTCTGGTTTTACTTCAAGTAGAGTCTTAATTAACTTTTTGCTTAATCCTGTACGTGGAGGATCGACGATCAAAGCATCAATTGGGACACCTTGATTTTTTAATTCAGGAAGTAACTTTTCAACATTTCCTTGAATATATTCTGCATTTCTCACATGATTCAAGTGGCAGTTCTCTTGGGCATCAATTACAGCTTCAGGAATAGATTCAATCCCAATGACTTGTCTAACTTGGTCACTTGCTAGAATCCCTAGAGTACCAACCCCAGCATAAGCGTCAATTAAAGTTTGATCTGGAGTTAAGTCTAGGTATTTAAGTGCCTCTGAATAAAGCGTACTAGTTTGTTCTGGATTTAACTGGAAAAATGCACGAGGTGAGAGTTTAAATTTCTTACCTAGTATTTCTTCGATAATATGTGATTTTCCAAACAATTTAATTGTCTTGTTGCCCCAAACTTGAGGATTTTGCCATTGTGTTTCATTTTGAAAAACAGAAACTACATTAGGAAGTTTCATAATTTGGCTGGCTAGTAATTTAAGGTCTCTAATTTTTTTACCAATTGTAATTAAAGTTACTTGGATTTCCCCACTAGCATGGCTTTGACGAACTACAATAGTTTTAATACCATCATTATGACGTCTAAAGTCAGCAATTCGAATATGAAGTTTATCGATTAACTTTTTAATTTCACGCTCTGTTTTTTGTGTTTCTTTTGTTTGAGTTGGCATTTCAGGAAGATCAATTAAACGACGTGAGTTAGGAGCGTACAGGCCAAGTTTACTCTTTCCTTTATTGAATTCAATTTGGTATTGAGCTTTATTGCGATAGTGCCAGGCATTTGGAGCTGAAATAGTCTTTTTGACTTTATACTTAATGTAGTCTCTTGGATGATATTTTCTAAGAGATTCTAGAATTAGGTGTTGCTTAAACTCAAGTTGTTTTGGATAAGAAAGATGAGCTAATTCTAAGCCGCCAACGGCCGGATTTACGCCCTTCGGGAAAGCCACTCTATCTGGAGACTTTTCTTTAATTCGAACTAATTCGCCCTCTAAATAATGTGGGTGTCTATCAATGATTTTTGCAACAACAACTTCACCTGGAAGAGCACCGGGAATAAAAATAATTTTCTTTTTATAATATCCGATCCCTTCACCATTAATACCTAGCCGTTTAATAGTGATAATAATATCTTTTTCTTGCTTGTTTTTAATAAATTTTGTCAAAATAAGGCCCTCATTTCGATTGATTCATGAAAAAAGTGTCACAATAAGCATAAGCGTTATGTTCAAGTGATACAAGTATTTAATTTATTATAATATAGAAGAAACCAAAAAATGAAGAAGGTGCGATAATGCCAATTATAACTAAGATAAGCACGCAAAAACGTAAAGGACGCTATAATATTTTTATTGATAATGAGTATGCTTTTAGCGTAAGTGAAAGGACCCTAGCGGAAAAAAGACTTTTAAAGGGAACAGAATTAAGTACTGAAGACATTAAAGAAATTAAAAAAGCTGAATCAGATAGTCATGCTATTCAGCTAGCGATGTCTTATTTAAGTTATCAGCCACGTAGTGTATATGAAATTTTAGAGTATTTAAATAAACATGAAATTAGTCAGGATGCTAGTCAAGCCGCCGTTAAGAATTTGATTAAGTTGAATTATTTAAATGATAACAATTTTGCTCGTTTGTTTATCAAGAATAATCTTCGAGTTGGAAAAGATGGACCAAGAGCTGTTGATAGAAAATTAAAGCAAAAAGGTCTTGCAGCTGACGTTATTCAAGAGGCACTTTATGAAATTGAAGATGAAGAGTGGATTGATGCTGGTCTTCGCTTAGTGCACTCACTTATTCATCAAGTAGGTAAACTTTCATATAAGGATATTAAGCAAAAGGCGTTGACCAAATTGCGAGCTCACGGATTTGATCAAGAGCTAGGTGAATTAGTAATTGAGAAATTAGATTTAGAAAACGATGAGGATGAACAAATCGAAGCTTTAAAAAGACAAGGAAGTAAGGCATGGCGTCGCTATCGCAGAGATGAAGATTTTAAAAGGAAGCAGAAGGTTAAAAGATATCTGTTTCAACATGGCTTTTCAAGTAGTGAAATTGATAGTTTCTTAAATGGCGAAGTAGTAGATTTAGAAGAAATAGATGAATATTAATTTGCTGGTATAATGTTTAGTGAGGAGGCGCACATTATGGAAATGCCTCGTGAAGGCGATTATATCGCAATTCAAAGTTATAAGCATAATGGCACGTTGCATCGAAATTGGCGTGACACTATGGTAGTTAAAACAGAGCAAAATATTATTATTGGCGTTAATGATCGAACTTTGATTACAGAAGAAGACGGTAGAAAGTGGATTAGCCGTGAACCAGCAATTGTTTATTTTCATCGTAAACTTTGGTTTAATGTGATTGCAATGCTCAGACCTGATGGAGTTGCATATTATGCTAATTTAGCTAGTCCCTTTATATTAGATCGAGAAGCACTGAAATATATTGACTATGATTTAGATATTAAGGTGTTTCCTGATGGGGAGATTAGATTGCTTGATGCGGACGAGTATGCAATGAACAAAAAACGCTGGCATTATAGTGAAGAGATTGATAGTATTTTGCGTAGTACTAGTTTTGAATTATTAGATTGGATTGATCAAAGGAAGGGCCCGTTTGCTAAAAAATTCGCACAAATTTGGTATGAAAGATATAACCAATTACGTCCTGATTTAGATCGTAGTTTTTTTAAGGGGAGAGAAAATGAAGAAAGAAAAATACTCGGCACATAATTTTATTGGTAAGGTTTTTATGCCAAACCAAATTGATGAAAATAAAACTTATACAGCAGCTATTCAAGAAATGGAAAATGATACAGGCTTTCAAAAGTTTATTAAAGACAATGGCTATGAAAATGAACGTGCAAGTTTGGTGGTGTTTGGACCAGAGAACTTTATGTTTTGGTATGGTGTTTTAGCTGATGATAAGCAGATGCCTGGTGCTGGATTAAATAAATTTGAATTGCCCGCTTCAGAAATTGCGGAAATTGATACGCCTAATAGTAATTTGGCTTTCTTTAGTCAACCTTTAAATTTTGTGATTCCGACTTTTTTAGATAAATTATCTAAAGATGGTATTACAATGTATGAGAATCTGGGAGATAGTGAAAAACCGTATGTTTTAGCAAAGTTGAACTTAGAAACAAAAGAACTGGCACAGATTTTATATCTGGATGCCAGTTCTGACGGTAATGCTAAATAATAATTATTTCTGCTTGGGGTCAATAGATAGGTTGTCATATTCGATATAAGCACCAATACATGTCGAAATTAGCATGATTAATAAAACAATGCCAACCGAGTTACCAATAATAAAGGATAATGAGAAACAACTTCTCACAAGATCCATCGCAAGCCAGCAAAGCACAAAGTCAACTAAACAGTTGCCAATTAGAAAAAGTTTACGTCTACGAATGCTGTAGAAACGTAGGATTTGCTTAAAGAAGTTATCTGGTACTTTAGCGGAGACCAAATCAAGTGGTCGTTGAATGGTTGCCTTGATAGCAAACATGATAATTGTTCCAACTAAGGCACCAATAAAACTTCGAAAAAGATCGCTAGAGTGTCTAACTAAAGCATTGTAGCAGATGCCGATTAAGGTTAAACTGCAAAGATACGGAATTAATAATAAGAATGTAAATACCAAGTAGATATTTTGTTTTTTCATCTATAAGACCCCATTTCTTGTCCCTTATTTTATCATAGATTACCGTATGATATAATTACCGATAATTATGATTAAAATAGGGATTAAGGCAGTAATAGAAAGAGAGAATTTAAGATGAGTAGTGATCCCGGTGCGGGTGATATATTTAGCAAATTAAGAGCTAAATTTCGCGGCGATGAAGATATTGATGGACAACGCAAGCTAAATAAAATTTTAAATAAATTACATGAACAAAAAGAGATTAGTGATCGTGAATTTTCAATGATGGAAGGTATTCTTGAGTTTGAAGAAAAAATGGCTCGAGAAGTAATGGTTCCTAGAACAGATGCCTTTATGGTTGATATCAATGATAATTTTCAAGAAAACTTAGATCAAATCTTAAAAGAACCTTATTCAAGAGTACCGGTCTATGATGGTGACAAGGATAAGATTGTTGGCGTCATTCATATTAGAACGGTTTTACGAAAAGCCCATAAGATCGGTTTTGATAAGTTAGATTACGATCAGGTAATGTTTAAGCCTTTATTTGCACCTGAAACAATTGAATTGGGTGAATTGTTAGTTGAGATGCAGCAAACTCAAAGGCAGCTTGCAATTTTAACTGATGAATATGGTGGTGTCGTAGGACTAGCAACAATTGAAGATTTAATTGAAGAAATTGTTGGTGACATTGATGATGAGGTTGATAAGGCTGAAGTCCTATTTTCAAAAATCTCTCCAAGAGAATATGTAATTTACGGGAAGATGCCTTTAGCTGATTTTAATGAAGAATTCGGAACCGATTTAGCAATGGAAGACGTGGATACTGTTGCTGGTTACGTAATCACTAAATTAGGGATGATTCCAGCTAAAGGAGAAAAGCTAAGCGTCAAACTTGATAATGGGATGGTTTTAACAACTAGACGCATGAAGGGTTCGCGTTTATTAACGCTGTTACTTACAATTCCAGAAAAACAAGAAAAGGAAGAAGCTAAAGATTAATGACAAAGTTAACTGATGAAGTGAAAAAAAGACGCACATTTGCGATTATTTCTCACCCTGATGCGGGTAAGACAACAATTACTGAGCAAATGCTTCTTTTTGGTGGAGTAATTAGAAGTGCAGGTACGGTTAAAGCACGTAAAAGTGGACATTATGCAACTAGTGACTGGATGGCAATTGAAAAGAAGCGTGGTATTTCAGTAACTAGTTCAGTAATGCAGTTTGAATATCAGGGAAAGAGAATCAATATTCTTGATACTCCTGGACACCAAGATTTCTCTGAAGATACTTACCGGACTTTAATGGCAGTTGATGCTGCGGTAATGGTTATTGATTCAGCTAAGGGTATTGAGCCTCAAACCAAAAAGTTATTTAAGGTTGTAAAAAAGCGTGGCATTCCTATCTTTACTTTTATGAATAAGCTTGATCGTGATGGACGCGAACCGCTAGATTTAATTGCTGAATTAGAAGATTTGCTCGGTATTGAAGGCGTAGCCATGAACTGGCCAATTGGTATGGGAAAGCAATTAAAAGGATTATACGATATTGCAAATAATCGTGTTGAACTTTATCGAAAAGATGATGATGATCGCTATTTACCATTAGATAAAAATGGAAAATTATCAGAAGATGAACCTTTAGCACAAGATAGTTTATATCAATCAACTTTAGATGACATTGATTTGTTAAAAGAAGCAGGAAATACTTTTGATAAAGAAAAAATCTTAAAAGGAGACCAGACTCCAGTCTTCTTTGGATCTGCTTTAACTAATTTTGGTGTTGAGACTTTTTTAGATAGTTTTGTTAATTTAGCCCCAGCTCCTCAAGAACATGTTGTTAATGATGATGAAAAATTAGCTGCAGACGATCCTGAATTTTCTGGGTTTGTTTTTAAGATTCAGGCTAATATGAATCCTAACCATCGTGATCGAATTGCCTTTGTAAGAATCGGAAGCGGGGAATTTAAAAAGGGGATTGACGTAACTTTAGCTAGAACTGGAAAGCCAGTTAGATTAAATAATGCAACTGAATTTATGTCTAGCGAACGAGTTCAAGTTTCTGATGCGGTTGCTGGCGATATAGTTGGTTTATATGACACAGGTAACTTTCAAATTGGTGATTCAATTTACGCTGGTAAGAAAAAGATTGTTTATCCAGCTTTGCCGCAATTTACACCAGAAATCTTTATGCGTGTGACTGCTAAGAATGTTATGAAGCAAAAGTCTTTCCATAAAGGGATGAACCAACTGGTTCAAGAAGGTGCAATTCAGCTTTATCGTGGTTATGCAACTGATGATTATATCCTAGGTGCAGTTGGTCAATTACAGTTTGAAGTCTTTTCTTTTAGAATGAAGAACGAATATAATTCAGAAGTAGAGCTTCATACTTTAGGTAATCGTGTAGCACGCTGGATTAATCCAGATCAGTTAGATCCTAAGATGTCATCTTCGCGTAACTTGTTAGTAAAAGATAGAAATGGTGAGCCACTATTTCTGTTTGAAAATGCTTTTGCAGAAAGATGGTTTAAAGATAAATATCCAGATGTTGAATTAACTTCAAGATTATAATAAAGCCCAAATAAAAAGCCATGGAATTTTCCATGGCTTTTTAAATGCGATTTTATCGATCGCAAGTAATAGAAATAATCTTTCTACTCTTATCAACTGTTATATCGTAAATGCGATCTTCATGAATTAAACGCTTAATGACAAACTCTACTTCGTCTTGTCTAATAGGACGTTTATGATTTTCCATTACGATTTCGATTTTATCAGTAGTTTCGCTATATACTATTGTGGTATTACCTAAAGAGTAAACCTTTACGAATTGACTATTGGTAGCTGCTAGCTGTCTTTGAACTAAATCACGGTAGCTATTTGTAATATCAATTAAATGCATCATATTTATAACCTCGATAATATAAATGTGTCTTTAAAATCCCAACTTAAGTATAACCTTTTTAGAAGATTTATAAAAATAAATAAAAAAAGAGTCACATTTATGTGGCTCTTACTTAGTATTGGGAGACTTAATTTTCACTGATTACAATGTTGTTATCTACTACACTAGCCTTTAATTTTTTAGCTGCAGGATTGTCTAACTTGTAATCTGCAACTTTGTCTTCGATTTCTTCTTGGATTGTACGACGAAGAGGACGAGCACCCATAGATGGATCATAGCCTTTTTCTACAAGTAGTTCCTTTGCTTCTGGAGTAACTTCAATATGAAGACCTTGATCTTTAACCATATTGTTAGTATTAGCAAGCATCAAGTCGACAATCTTAATTAAGTCCTTCTTATCAAGTGAATTAAATTCAACAATATCATCTAGTCTATTTAAAAATTCAGGTTTGAAGTATTGACCAAGGGTATTCTTAAATTGTTCTTGATGACTGTTTTCAGCAGCAAAACCAACGTTTGCTTCTTTAATTCCTTGACCAGCATTAGAAGTCATAATAATAATTGTGTCTTTAAATGAAACAGTACGACCTTGTGAATCAGTTAAGCGACCATCGTCAAGAATTTGTAAGAAAAGGTGAAGTACATCCGGATGAGCCTTTTCAATTTCGTCAAATAGAATTAAGCTGTAAGGATTGTGACGTACTCTCTCAGTCAATTGACCTGCTTCTTCGTATCCTACGTAACCTGGAGCAGAGCCAATTAACTTAGATACTGAATATTGTTCCATATATTCACTCATGTCAAAACGAATCATCGCATCTTCAGTACCAAAGATTTGTTTAGCTAATTGCTTAGCTAACTCTGTTTTACCAACGCCAGTTGGTCCTACAAAAAGGAATGAGCCAATTGGACGGCCGGACTTGTTAAAACCAACACGGTTACGACGAATTGCGCGAGCAACAGTTTCAACAGCTTTATTTTGACCAATTACATTATCTTTAAGATCGGTTGATAAGTTCTTTAATTGAGTTTCTTCCTGTTTTTGTAGGTCGCCAACAGGAATATTAGTTTTTTCTTCAACAATCTTATTCATGATCTTTTCGGTAATCTGAGGTGTGTGATCTGGATCTACTTTTTGATCTTTTAATTTTTCATATTTTTCAATTTGATCGCGATAGTATGCTGCTTTTTCATAGTCTTCATTCTTCAAGGCTTCTTGCTTTAAGTTTTCAGCTGCATCTAATCTTTCTTTGATTTTTTCGCTATCGACATAAGGAATGGTAAGGTTCATTCTTGAACCAGCTTCGTCTAGAAGGTCAATGGCTTTATCAGGTAAGAAACGATCTTGAATGTAACGAGATGAAAGGGCAACGGCAGCTTGAATTGCTTCATCAGTATAATGAACATGGTGATAATCTTCGTAGCGTTTACGAATACCTTGTAAAATTTTAACTGTTTCTTCAGTAGTTGGTTCTTTAACTTCAACTGGTTGAAACCTACGTGCTAAAGCAGAATCTTTCTCAATGTTTCGATATTCTTTGATGGTAGTTGCACCAATTAGTTGGAAATCTCCACGAGCTAAGGCTGGTTTGATAATATTGCCAGCGTCCATACCACCTTCAGCGTTACCCGCACCGACTAATTCATGAATTTCATCAATAAATAAAATGATATTGTCATTTTGTTCAAGTTCTTTAATTAGTTGCTGCATTCTTTGTTCAAATTGACCACGAATGCCAGTACCTTGAACCATCGAAACCATATTTAGTGAAATAATACGCTTATCTTGTAGCTTAGCAGGAACGGATCCGTCGACAATTTGTTGTGCTAGTCCTTCAACAACGGCTGTTTTACCAACGCCGGCTTCTCCAATTAGAACTGGATTGTTTTTGGTACGTCTGTTTAAGATCTCAATAACTCTAGCGATTTCTTTATCACGTCCAATAACTGGATCAATTTTTCCTTTCTTTGCTAGATCAGTTAAGTCAGTTCCATATTGGTCTAATAATGATTTTTGACCACCGTTATTACCACCGCGACGTCCACCACCCATTTGCATTCGTGGATCCCGTTCTTGAGAGTTATTTTGTTCGTTATTACTATTGTTTAAGGCGTTTAATAAATCATCAAAATCGCCAAAAAAAGCATTGTTATTATTCATATTATTAATTTGTCCTTGTTGATTTTTTAATTCTTGATAACATTGTTGGCATAATGATATTTCACGATCTTGCCCATTAACATTTGTATAAAGATGAATTGAGGCAGGACGTTCATGACAGTTATCGCATAGCATTAATATTTCCGCCTTTCTTATAATATACAGGCTATATTGTTATTTTAGCACTCTTGATACTCAAGTGCTAACTTGGTAATATCATAGTACGGATACTTACTAATTGCAAGTAGTTAGATTAGATTTTTGATGAATAATTGCTACAATAGGTGAAGAATTAATTTTTTACTAGACTAACAAAATTTAAGGAGTGAAATTTATAAGATATGGATTATAAAAAAATACTAGATCAAATCGTGAGTGGCGAACTAAAAGAATATAGAGTTAGTCCTAAAGATGCCTTTCAATTTCAATTGGCACTTAGAAGCTATGGTAAAAGGCAAAGTATAACTGGAATTGCTCAACGTGGTGGGGATATAATCTATACCTTATCTGATAATGAAAATTAAGCAACTTATAATGTAAACATTTACATTTGTGTTGTTTTCATTTAAAAAACATGATAACCTAATAAACGAGTGGGTATAAAACTCCCGATTATTTTTGATTTTAAAGGAGATAATTTAAAATGGAAAAACGCGAATTTCATATTGTTGCTGAAACTGGTATTCATGCTCGTCCAGCTACTTTGTTGGTACAAGCAGCATCTAAGTTTAATTCAGATATTAACTTGGAATACAACGGTAAATCAGTAAACTTGAAGTCAATTATGGGTGTTATGTCTTTAGGTGTTGGCCAAGGTGCAGATGTAACTATTACTGCTGATGGTGACGATGCTAAAGAAGCAATCGAAGCTATTGCTGACACTATGAAAAAGGAAGGTTTAGCTGAATAATGTCGAAAACTTTAAAGGGAATTGCTGCCAGTGATGGTATTGCAGTTGCACCAGCCTACCTTTTGGTAGAACCTGACCTTTCGTTTTCTAAAACCTCAGTTAGCGATGTTGATGCTGAAGTAGCTCGTTTTAAAAAAGTTGTTGAAGAATCAACTAAAGAACTGGAAAAAGTTCGTGATAAGGCTAAGGAAAGTTTAGGAGCAGAAGAAGCACAAGTTTTTGATGCTCACCTTCTCTTCCTAAGTGACCCAGAATTTACTGGTGCCATTGAAACAGAAATCAAAGATCAAAAAGTTAATGCTGAAGCTGAATTAGATGAAACTGCTCAAAAGTTTATTACCATCTTTGAAGGCATGACTGATAATGCATATATGCAAGAACGTGCAGCTGACGTACGTGATGTTTCAAAACGTATTATGGCACACCTTCTTGGTAAGAAATTACCAGATCCTGCAGCTATTGACCATGAAGTTGTTGTTGTGGCTTATGATTTAACACCAAGTGATACAGCTCAACTTAACAAAAAGTATGTTAAGGGATTTGTAACTGATATTGGTGGTAGAACTGCTCACTCAGCAATCATGGCTCGTTCATTAGAAATTCCAGCTGTTGTAGGTACTGAAAGCATTACTAAAGACGTTAAAGATGGTGATATGCTTATTGCTGACGGTTTAGATGGTGATGCTATTGTTAACCCAACTGATGCTCAAGTTGAAGAGTACACCAAGAAAGGTGAAGCCTTTGCTAAGCAAAAGGAAGAATGGAAGAAGTTAAAGAATGAACCATCTGTAACTGCAGATAATAAGAAGTTTATCATTGCCGCTAACATTGGTACTCCTAATGATATGAAGGGTGTAAAAGAAAACGGTGCTGAAGCAATTGGTTTGTACAGAACTGAATTCTTATACATGAATTCAAAAGACTTCCCATCTGAAGAAGCTCAATTCGATGCTTATAAGGAAGTTATCAAAGATATGGATGGTAAGCAAACTATCATTAGAACTTGTGATATCGGTGGTGACAAGCACTTAGATTATTGGGATCTTCCAGAAGAAATGAACCCATTCCTAGGTGTTCGTGCTATTCGTCTTTCAATGCAATACAAGGATATCTTTATAACTCAATTAAGAGCTTTACTTCGTGCTTCTGCATATGGTCCATTAGGAATTATGTTCCCAATGATTGGTACTTTGGCAGAATTACGTGAAGCTAAGCAAATCTTAGCTGAAGAAAAAGATAAACTTGTTAAAGAAGGCGTGAAGGTCGGTGACGACCTACAAGTTGGTATGATGATCGAAGTTCCAGCTGCTGCAGTGTTAGCTGACCAATTTGCTAAAGAAGTTGATTTCTTCTCAATTGGAACTAACGATTTAATCCAATATACTATGGCTGCCGATCGTGGTAACGATAATGTTTCTTATCTTTATCAACCATATAACCCATCTGTTTTACGTTTGATTAAGCACACTATTGATGGTGCTCATGAAAACGGTATTTGGTGTGGTATGTGTGGTGAAGCTGCTGGTGATGATATCATGTTCCCAATTCTTTTATCAATGGGACTTGATGAATATTCGATGAGTGCAACTTCAATCTTACGTATCAGAAGTTTGATGAAGAAGATCAATACTGAAGATATTAAAGAATTAGCTAATAAAGCTTGTTTTGTTTCAGAAACTGCCGATGAAAACAAGAAGTTAGTTGAAGAAACTATGAAGAAGCTTAACATTAATGATTAATAGAAAAAGAGTACGTAAGTACTCTTTTTTCTTTCAAAACTTCACACAAACTTCATTATTTACTGATAAAGTAATATTTGTAAGATAATAAGAAGAAATCTAATTACAACTTACAAAAAACAAGTATTTGTGATACAATAATAATTGTAAGTGAAACAGTAGTTATTTTTCTACACGCAAAGGAGTGTGGAGTTAAGTGTTAAATTTATATACATCACCAAGTTGTACGTCATGTCGTAAGGCAAAAGCATGGTTAAAAGAACACGATATTCCTTTTAAGGAAAGAAACATTTTTGCTAATCCATTGAACAAAGAAGAAATCATGCAAATTTTACGTATGACTGAAAATGGAACGGAAGAAATAATTTCTACTCGTTCTCGTACTTTCCAAAATTTAAAAATCAATTTAGATGACTTATCAATTGATCAATTAATTGATCTTGTTGAAAAAAATCCAAGTTTATTAAGACGTCCAATCATTATGGATGACAGACGTTTGCAAGTAGGATATAACGAAGATGAAATTAGAAGATTTCTTCCTCGAAAGGTTCGTCGTTTAGAGCTTGAAGAAATCCAAGCAATGACAGCTGATCTTTAATTAAAAATTGTAAAAACGTTAGCCTTTTTAAGCTAGCGTTTTTGTATGAGCAAGAAAATAGGTTACAATGTATTAAAGACAAGAGACTTCGAGGTGATAACAAGTGGAAGTACACAGAATAAGTGAGAACACCATTCGTGTAACAATGGATGCAGATGAACTTAAAGAGCGCGGAATAACAATGCTCGATTTATTAGGAAATAAAAGTCAAATTCAACATTTCTTCTATCAAATTTTAAGTGAAGTCGATACAGATCATACTTTTGCTAAAGGCGATCCAGTTACTTTTCAAGTTATGCCAAGTAGTTCTGGATTAGAGTTACTAATTTCTAAAGTACCTGATAGTGATGAAGATGTCGGTGATAACCCTAACGATCAATTACGTGATCTGTTAAAGGGATTAGGCGCCGGATCGGATAATGATGATCGTAAAACAAAAATTAATAATCAAGATAAATTAATTAGTGATAATCGCCGAGTCTTTAAGATTGATAGTATTGATTTAGTTGCCGCCTTAGCGGATGCATTAAAAGTTGATGGCTTAGCATCTAGTTTATATACTTACCATCATGAATATTATTTAGATTTAGCCTACTTAGATGACAATTATGTTGAATTAAAGCCTGAAGATACGTGGGTAATTGCTAATGAATATGGAAATGGAATGACAGAAAAGCAATTCCAAAAAATAAAGAAAAATGCAAAGTGTTTGATTAGGCAAGACGCGTTAGGAAATCTAAGACAATATTTTGATTAAAAAATAAAGGAGATGAAAAAAATCATCTCCTTTTTGCGTATATAATAATGGGCGATAAAATGTATGCTGCTATTTTAAATCAAAAATTAGTCTTAGCAATTAATGAAGCAGAACAAGTTAGTAAGGGATTAAAAAAGTTGAATCAAGAATCTTATCTTTGTCCATCTTGTCGGCATCGAATGATTCTGATTTTATCGGAAGAAAAAAAGCCATTTTTTAAACATTTTTATCAGGTAAAGGGAACAGGGGAAAAGGAAGAGCATTTACAGGCAAAACAGTTATTGTGCACTGCGTTAAAAGCAAATGGACTTCGAGCAGATATTGAAGTTCCACTTTTAGATCAACAATTGAGAGCAGATGTATTAGTAGAAAATAGATTATCTTTTGAAGTGCAATGCGCACCCTTGAGTGGGGCAGAATTTGCACATCGCCATGCCTTATATAAAAAATTGCAGATTAAAGATATTTGGATTGTCGGGAAAAGGCATTATTTGAAAAATAAAATTAATCGTTCTCAAAAAATCTTTTTAAGATACAGTACACAATGGCAATGGTATTATTTAGAAATTAATCCATTTAGTTGTGTGATTACATTAAAATATAATATTTTAATGGCAGCACTTAGTTCTGAACTAAGTTATGAAATTAAAACTTTTTCATTAGATGAAAGAGGCGTGGCAAGCTTGTTTACTTTCATTCCATCTACTAGAAAAAATAAAATAAGCTATATTCAAGATCAAAAAATATATCTACAAAAGCAAATTAATCAAAAAAGTAAACTGGGACTGAAAATTGCTTCGTTATTATATCAGTTACATTATTCTGTGGCAGATATTCCAGATGAACTCTTCTTAAAATTACGAGAGCCGAAGGAAAAAAGTCCAATAATAATTTTTCTACAAAAAAAGCTAGCTGACTTAAAAGCCAGTTAGCTCAATAAATTATAATAAGCGTAAACTATTATCACTACTAGTTTGTCTATCCCCAGTAATTGCTGACTCAATTTCTTCTCGATTTGCACAACCTTCAATCATCATTCCTGAGTCTCCACGGTCATTATCATAATTAAAAATAATCGTAGTTGGAGTAGTTACAACATTCAAGTCATCGGCAAGTTTTAAGTCTTTATCCATTGAAAGCTTGATGTAATTCGATTCTCGATTCTTTTTGAAGCTCTTAATCGAAACATTTAGTGAGCTCAAAATTTCATTAATAAGCTCTGATGAATAAATTTTGCCCATATCATTAATAGCATGTTGCAATTTAATGATATATTGTCTAGCCTTTTTATTACCTACTATTAATTTTAGGGTGTGATAATCTTTGGTTGCATTGTAAGCACTTTGACTAAAAGTGTTAAAAATTTCGACATTACTTGATGAAAGATGTCTCGCTCTGATATCGTTACGAATTGTGTTCATGGTAGTCATGGGAATAAAGTGGTAAGAAATATTTTGTTTATAAACACTGACTGCAGCAATTATTTCCTGTTCATTTTGATAACAGTTAATTCCAATCGGATTAACAAAGAAAAATATTTCAAACATTTTGCTATTTCCTCCGTCCAAGTTCATGAATACTGTATCAGAAAATGAACGAAATGGGAAAAAATTTGTTTTATTTTTTGTGTTCCCAAGCACGTTTTACTTTACTTTGGTTAGTATTTTCCTTGTTAGCTTTGAAATCAAACTGCTTTTCTAATTCAGCAAGTACTTTTTTTATAGTTGCTGGATCATCATTTTCAATTTCTAATTCAAAGTCATAATAGCCATCTGGAAATTCTGTTAAATCAAGAGTTAATTCACAATTTTCTGGTCCAACGGCTAATATTCTCCGTGTTTGACTCCAAGAAATTAATTTTAAAGAGTGAATGGATTCTTTAGAATAATGTTTTTGTAAATAATTACCAACATCACCGCCAAATAAGAAAAAAGTACCTTCATATGCACTTTGAGCCATTTGCTCGGCTTGGGCTACTGACAAAAGATCATTAATTTCTACTCTTTCACTATATTTATTTTCTTTAGGTTTGGTTTCCTTAACCTTAATAGTTTGTTCAGCGTGATCAACTAGAATTCTAATTCTTAAACTGGCATCACTATTTTTTAAGTCAAAATCAGGTGTATCAAAGTAGTAGTTCTTTTGAATAAAATCTGATTTAGCGGTAAATGCATCACGCATTTTTTCGTAGGTATCTTTATCTAGGAGTGTTTTTGATTCAATTTCTAAATTTTTACTCATAATTTTATCCTTTCACTAGTTAATGTTATCCCTCTCTATGGTAGAATAATTTTGTTTGAAACGGAAAGGATTTATACATGAAAGATTGGGATTTATTTTTATGGCCTTATCAACAGGCTGTATCTGAATTAAAAGTTAAATTTCGATCACTTAGACAAAGTTTTTTAAACAAGGGTGAGCATTCGCCGATTGAATTCGTGGTCGGACGCGTAAAAACCGTCGATTCAATTAAAGAAAAAATGACGCGGCGAGTTATTGCTCCTGATGTCATTGAGAACGATATGCAAGATATAGCTGGCATTCGAATTATGTGTCAATTTGTGGATGATATTTATCGAGTAGTTGACCTAATTCACCAGCGTCAAGATATGCAGGTAATTGAAGAAAGGGACTATATTCAAAACGCAAAACCATCTGGATACCGTTCTTACCATATGGTAATTGAATATTCTGTTTTTTTACCTGATGGACCAAAAAAGATTATTGCCGAAATTCAAATTCGGACCTTGGCAATGAATTTTTGGGCAACAGTAGAGCATACTTTAAATTATAAATATCAAGGGAAGTACCCAGAAGATATTTCTAAGCGACTTAAATCAACAGCTGAAGCTGCTTATAAGTTAGATGAAGAAATGTCATCAATTAAAGATGAAGTGCAGGAAGCACAGAGAATTTTTACTAAATCTAAAGGAAAAGAACAATAATGAAAGTCGCACTCGTTTATAATGAAAAAGTTGAAACCTTGGCAGTAGTTAAGGCATTAGAAAAATTACTTGATTCTAGAAAGATTGAAATTGATCCTGAGAATCCTGATGTGGTAATCACAATTGGGGGAGATGGAACTTTAATTTCGGGTTTTCACAAATATCAAAATTTAGTTGATCAAATAAGGTTTATTGGTGTACATACAGGACACTTAGGCTTTTATACTGATTGGCGTAACTTTGAAATTGGCAAGATGGTTGATAATTTAACTAAGAAGCAACCCTCTTCCGCTTCTTATCCACTGCTAGAGTTAATTATTACTACTGGTTCAGGTGAAAAGAAAAAGTTGCTCGCTTTGAATGAAGCAACAATTAAACGAGTTTCAAAGACTTTAAAGGCTGATGTTTATATTAGAGATCAATTCTTTGAGAGCTTTAAAGGAGACGGCTTATGTGTTTCAACGCCTACAGGTTCTACCGCTTATAGCAAATCTTTAGGCGGCGCAGTTATTCACCCCCGTTTAAAAGCCCTGCAGATGACTGAAATAGCTTCGATTAATAACCGTGTTTTCAGAACTTTGTCATCGCCAATAGTTATTGCTCCAGATGAATGGATAACTATTAAACCAGAAAGTGATGATCACTACGTAGTAACCTATGATGGATATGAATTTAATCATAAGCATATTAAGAAAATTGAATACCGTATTTCTCAACATGTTATTCGGTTTGATAAGTATCAACATACTCATTTTTGGAATCGGGTAGAGGATGCCTTTATTGGGCAACCTAAAAATAAATAATTATGCAATATTTTAAATTAAAATTTGAAAATAAAACACCTCAAAAATTGGGGCGTTTTTTGTTAAGAAATGGTTTTTCTAAAAGAGCTTTAACTAATAGCCAGCATAATGGTGGGATGATTTTGGTAAATCACCATCGCCGCTATACTAGCTATCTTTTACATTCAGGGGATGAAGTAATCTTTATCTTAGGTGAAGAGAAGAAAAATCAATGGCTAAAACCATCTACTAATCAGCTGAATATTGTTCTTGAACAGCATGATTATTTAGTCATTAATAAAGAAGCTGGCGTTTTGTCAATCCCATCTCGCTATGAAGATAATGATGCAGTAGTTAACAGATTGCTATATTATTTTCAGAAAAATGGGCAGAAAGATCTTAAGCCACATGTTATTACAAGACTTGATCGTGATACATCAGGGTTAGTTTTAGTTGGAAAAAATGCAGTTGCTCATGCTCGATTTAGCGAAATGGGGAAGGATTGTTTTATTAAAAAATATCATGCAATTGTGCATGGCAATTTTAGTAAAGAACAAGAAATAGGGATTATCGATGCGCCAATTGGTAAACTAGATGCCAGCGTTAAACGCGGAATAGTAGCTAATGGTCAACGCTCAATTACAAAATACCGTGTTTTAGACCAAGTTAATGGTGCAAGCTTAGTTGAATTACAGTTATTAACTGGTCGAACTCATCAAATTAGAGTTCACATGCAGTATCTTGACCATCCCTTGTTTGGTGATCCCTTGTATGGGATTAAAGATAATTTTAAACGACAAGCTTTGAATTGCTTTTATCTTAAGTTTGATGATCCTTTTTCGGAACGTAAGCAGGAGGTTACTATTTCAGAACCAGTGGATATGAAATGTTTGTGGCAAAGGCTAATAAGTAATAAATTATAAATATAATAGTCAAATACATTGACTATTGTAACCGCTTTACATAGAATTGAATATAAGAAGTGTTAATACTATCCTAATATAGAAAAGAGGATCACTTGTATGTATTATTCAAAGGGAAATTATGAAGCTTTTGCAGACACAAAAAAGCCAGCAGATGTAGATAAAAAATCTGCTTATATTATTGGTAGTGGATTAGCTGGTCTTTCAACAGCATTTTTCTTAGTTAGAGATGCTAAAATGGCTGGTGACAAGATTCATATTTTAGAAGAATTAGATGTTGCTGGGGGCTCTTTAGACGGAACTAAGCGTCCTAATGCTGGTTTTGTAGTTCGTGGTGGTCGTGAAATGGAAGACCACTTCGAATGTATGTGGGATATGTACCGTTCTGTTCCTTCATTGAGAATACCAGGAGCATCCTATTTAGATGAGTATTATTGGCTTGATAAAGAAGATCCGAACTCATCAAATTGCCGTTTAATTCATAAACGTGGTAATGAATTGCCAACTGATGGTTTGTATCAACTAGGTTCACATGCTAGTGAAATAGTTAAACTAGTTTTGACACCGGAATCTGAAATTCAAGGAAAGACTATTGAAGAATGGTTCTCTCCAGAATTCTTTGAATCTAATTTCTGGACTTATTGGTCAACAATGTTTGCTTTTGAAAAGTGGCACTCTCTTGCAGAAATGAGACGCTACTGCATGCGGTTTATTCACCATATTGATGGTTTGCCAGACTTTACTGCTTTGAAGTTCAACAAATATGACCAATATGATTCGATGGTAAAGCCACTACTTAAGTACTTAAAGGATCATGGCGTTAAGTTTGAGTACGGCGTTCAAGTTGAAAACGTGCTAGTCGATCATGAAGGTAACGAAAAAGTTGCTAAAAAGATTGTTATGAAGAAAGACGGTAAGCAAGAAGATATCGACTTAACTGAAAATGATCTTGTCTTTGTGACTAACGGTTCGATTACTGAAAGTTCAACTTATGGTAATCAAACTACGCCAGCACCAATTACTCATGCTAAAGGTGGTTCATGGAGATTATGGGAGAACTTAGCTAAGCAAGACCCAGCATTTGGTCATCCTGATGTCTTTAGTGAAAATCTTCCAGAAAGATCATGGTTTGTTTCTGCAACTACAACCTTGAAGAATAAAAAGGTTGCACCTTACTTTGAAAGATTAACTAAACGTAGTTTGTATGATGGCAAAGTAAATACTGGTGGTATTATCACAGTTACTGATTCTAACTGGGGCTTAAGCTTTACTATCCACCGTCAACCGCACTTCCCAACGCAAAAACCAAACGAAATCGTAGTTTGGATTTATGCTTTATATTCAGATACTGAAGGAAATTATATTAAGAAAAAAGTAGTTGACTGTACCGGACAAGAAATTGCTGAAGAAATGCTGTATCACTTAGGTGTTCCAGAAAGTGAAATTAAAGAACTTTCTTCAGAAGAAAATATGAATACTGTTCCAGTATATATGCCTTATATCACTAGTTACTTCATGCCTCGTCATGATGGTGACCGTCCAGCAGTTGTACCAGAAGGTTCAAAGAATTTAGCCTTTATTGGTAACTTTGCTGAAAGTCCTACTAGAGATACTGTCTTTACTACTGAATATTCAGTTAGAACTGCGATGGAGTCAGTTTACACCTTACTTAATGTAGACCGCGGAGTTCCAGAAGTTTGGGATTCTGTCTATGATATTCGTGAATTGCTCCGTGCAATGTACTATATGGCTGACAAGAAGAAGCTAGCAGATCAAGAAATGCCTCTTCCTGAAAAACTTGCCGTTAAAGCAGGGATGAAGAAGATTAAGGGAACATGGATTGAGGAATTGCTTGAAGAAGCAAACTTGATTTAAAATTGTAACAATTTATTTGAATGAGAATTAAGAAAAAAGGTTACGGCGCTTTGAAGCCGTAACCTTTTTTGTGTCGAAAGTAATAATTTATTACTTATTTTGACTTATTTTACTTATTTTTAAATAGCGAAACTAGCGTTTTTCTAAGTAAAGGATCATGTGCATAAAGATAAGTTCCCATAATTCCTCGTTTAAAAAGTACGTTTAAAGAATTAAGTACCATTCTTTCTTCTAGCTTTTTAATTTCAGTTGGATCGGTCAAATCCTTTCTTTTTTTAAACATTTCAATATCGGTAATTTTATCTAAATTAACTTGAATTTTATTTTGACCAGGGACCTGACTAATTGGTGGTCCAATAATGATACCTGTGTAATTTAGATCAAAACCTTGGCAAGTATATATTGACCCAACTTCATTAATTGTTTCAGGTATTTCTGCCCAAGGCGTTGAGGTGTAATTATATTGATCCCATGGCATTTTAAACTTTCCTTCTTGAATATAGTGTTTTCCACCATCTAATGTTGAAGGATAACCAGACGTAGAAAGAATTCTGCTTAATCCAACTTCTTTGTTACGTTTGACAATTTCTTTCCGCATTTTTTCTGCATCATCGAAAATACGAAAGTCATAATTCTTTGTTGCATTATCTGGAATTGGTTTGATAATCATATTTTCAGTAAAAGAATTAAACCAATCGATCAGATCTGAGGAAGCATTCATTCGAAATTGATGCTTTAAGTAGTATTTTTTATATGGATAAGAATGAGTAATTTTTTCTAGTCGGTCCTTGGTCCAAAGTGTCTTCATTTTAAGCACTTGATAGGGATCAAAAACTAGAATGACTACCTTACTTCGTTTAATAACTTCAACTAATTGATTATCATGATAAAAATTATTGTAGTGGTCTGGCTTTGATAGAAGTAAATGTGCCTCATCAATAATGACAATGTCTGCCTTTTTTTGTTTTTTATCTAGTTGATTGATAAAGCTAGTTGGTCTTTGAAAATTTTTCTTTAGTAATTCTGGAAGAGAACCTGCAATTTGTTTATAAACCTTAAGAATTTCAGGATGATTTACTAGAAAATAATTATTAGTTTGATAAAAATTGCTATTCTTATCGTGACGTAATTTTTGCATTTGATCAAAAAGTGCAGAAAGAACTACGCTTTTTCCAGTTCCAGCGTCGCCATAAATAGTAAAAATGGCGGGATAGTTATTTTGAAGATGTTGATTGGTAAAATTAATAATTTGATTAACTAAATCTTGTTGCTCAGTGGTTAATTTTTTTAATGGTGAAAGTTTATCAGTAGCATTATTTTGCATGTAAAATTTGCCTTCTAAGTAGGATAAAATAAAAGCCATGAAAATCATGGCAAAATAGAATTTTAATAATTTATGATAACTATTTATAAGACTAATCTTCTTCAAATAAAACGCGTGTAGCTTCTGGCACAGGAATATCTTTTTGGATAGGTGTTAGATTACCTGTTTCGGAATTACGACGGTATAAGGTGGCATTATTAGTATTTTGGTTAGCCACTACAAGATATTTTTCGTCTTTGTCCCAGTTAAAGTCGCGTGGGAATGATCCAAAGACGGAAATTCTTTGTACTAATTCTAGTTTTCCATCGTCTAGAACTTTGAAGACAGTGATTGAATCATGACCGCGATTAGAAATATAAATAAACTTACCATCTTTAGAAATTCTAATAGCTGCCGCGCCGTTGTGATCACTGAAGTCGTCAGGGATAGTCTTATAAGTTGCAACATCTTCAAATTTCCAAGTATTTTCATTTAAACGAGCAACGTTAACTTGACTTGATAACTCACCAACAATATACATAGTTTTTCCATCAGGTGAGAAGACGAGGTGGCGAGTACCAAAGCCGTTTTCCATCTGATAGCGAGCTAAATGTTTTAATTTATCTCCATCTAATTTATAAAAATCAACGGCATCAATTCCTAGATCACATGAAACTAGATTACCAGCTGGAGTTTCATCAAAGAAATGTGGGTGGGCTTGATCTTGTTCTGCTCTTGGTCCATGTCCTTCATGTGTATCGTTAGTAATAAAAGTTAATTTTCCATTTTCATCGTAAGAAAAAACGTTAATAGTGGCTAAGTGATAGTTTGCAGTAAAGACTAAGTGCTTTTGTGAGTCGACACTGATATAACAAGGTGCTGCTCCTTCATGGAAATAGGTATCTAACTGTTTTGCTTTTCCATCTTTGATGCGGTAAGTAGCGATTCCACTTTGGTCACCATTTTGAATAATGGTAAATAATAAGTCACCAACTAGTTGAAAATAAGTTGGACGATCAATTTCAACAATATTTTTAACATCAACTAGTTTAATATCATCCTCTTTTTTTTCTACATTAGCAGTATAAATTCCTTTTGAGTCATGGCTAGTATAGCCACCAAACCAAACTTTCATAGTTTTACCTCCTGATAAAAGCTTTCCGTAACATATTTATTCTCTACCTTTTGGCTAGAATAGGCAATTGTTATTAAGTGTTATCAGCTAGGCAAAGTGATATGGTAAAATTTAGTAAAGAGGTTGATAAAAATGAAGTGGAATTCTACAATTACTGCTATTGGATCAGAAGCGTTAGATCCAAATGATAATATCGTAATTTTATTTGATAATAAAGCAACTGATAAGTTGCGAGATGTTGCTGTTTTACAAAAATTTGATGAGGCAACGCCAGTTGAAAAGTTTGTTTTTAAAAAAGACGACTCAATTACAATTGACGGCACTACTTATTTAGCTTTGTACGTTGGTCCAATGGTTCAAATGAACATGCAGGCTATTGGACATGCAACTTTAGTATTTACTAATGAAGTTCCGAAAAAGCCGATGACTAATGCAATTTATTTAGATAAAGATCCAAAAGAAGAAATGCCTGAATTTAAAGTGGGAGACTGGATCACCTACGAACATAGATAAGAGGGGAAGCTATGGAAGTAGAAAAACATCATCAGAAGAATAATTTTTTTGTTAAATGGTTTTTAAATAATCGTTTTAGCATAGTATTACTTAATATTTTATTATTCTTCTTAATTATTTGGGTGTTTAACCAAATTTCTTTTGTGTTAAATCCCTTTTGGACATTTTTTAATGCAATTTTGCCACCAGTTTTGGTTGCATCAATCCAATATTACTTAATGGATCCAGTTGTTGACTGGATGGAAAAGAAGCTAAAAGTACCACGTATAATTACAATTATTTTGCTATTTGTAATTGTTTTGGGAGGATTAATTTGGATCATTAATACTTTGATCCCAATTATTCAACATCAAACTGATTCTTTAATTAAGAACTGGCCAGCTTATTGGCAAGATGCACAAAGAGGCTTTGAAAAGATGATCCACGATCCTCGTTTAAATGGAGTTCGTAGTGGAATCAATCAGGTCATTTCTGATGCTCAGACAAAGATGTTTAAAACTGGTCAAGATAGTTTTAACTTAGCTTTGAGTAATTTGTCGTCGGCTGTTAATGTTATTACAATGATTTTTATGACGTTATTAACAGCACCTTTTGTTTTATTCTTTATGTTAAAAGATGGTCATCGTCTAAATCCTTATGTGACTAAATTCGCTCCGCAAAAATTACAACCTAGTTTTTCAAGTTTACTTAGTGATATTAATGGAGCTGTAGCATCATATATTAGAGGACAAATTACAGTTGCTTTCTGGGTTGGAGTGATGTTTGCGATTGGCTATTCGGTAATTGGCCTAAATTATGGTATAACATTAGCTGTTCTAGCTGGTGTGCTAAACATGATTCCTTATTTCGGTACCTTTATTGCCTTTATTCCAGCAATTATTTTGGGATTAATTAGCTCACCCATGATGCTGGTGAAGGTTTTAATCGTTTTTGCAATTGAACAAACGCTTGAGGGACGTGTTATTTCGCCATTGGTAATGGGGAATAAGATGAACATGAATCCAGTTACTACTATTTTGCTATTAATTGGCGCAAGCGCTGTTGCCGGCTTATGGGGCGTAATTTTTGCGATCCCAGTCTATGCTGTAATTAAGATTATTGTGACTAGACTATTTAATTATTATCGTAAGATTTCAACTCTTTATGATGAGATATCGGAATCAGATGATGCAAATCTAAAGTCTAAAGAGTAGAATTAGGTAGAAAATTAAACGTGGTACTTGCCTCATTACAGGTGCTACGTTTTTTTACAAGAGGAGCTTTTTTATGACAAACCACGTTGTACTTTATGAGCCATTAATGCCTGCAAATACGGGAAATATTGCTCGAACTTGTGCGGGTACGAATACAGTCTTAGATCTTATTGAACCGCTCGGCTTTCAAATTGATAATAAAAAAATGAAACGTGCAGGATTAGATTATTGGGATAAAGTTGATATTAGAATGCATGATGACTTAGATGCCTTTTTAAAGACTCTTGGTCCAAATGATGAAATGTACTTAATTTCAAAATTTTCTTCAAAAAATTATGCTCAAGTAGACTATACTGATCCTAATAAAGATTATTATTTCGTTTTCGGAAAAGAAACGACTGGTTTACCAGAAACTTTCATGCGAGAATATTATGATCGTAATCTTAGAATCCCTATGTCCGATAATATTCGTTGTTATAATTTATCAAATTCAGTAGCAATGGTCCTTTTAGAAGCTTTGAGACAGCAAGGCTTTCCAAATATGGAAACGAGCCATCATTATGAAAATGATAAGTTAAAAGATAATTACAACCGTCCTGAACGTTATGAAAGAAATTTAGGAGAGAATTAAAATGGATTTTAAAAATATGACTCCAATTGTTGTTCGTTCTTTTCATTATGATTTAAATGATGAACAAAAGGTAAAAAATGAAGTTAATGTTTCATTAAGACAGGTTTACCAAGATTTAGATGATGGTAGCCAAGATGAGGGGAAAACTGGTAAGTATTTTGAAATTGCCGTTCCATTCGAGGTTTCTCCCGCACCTGGTGATTTTACTGTTAGTGGTGTAATTACGAGAGTTGTTCAATTTGTTGATTATTTTGGCGATGGGACTGATTTGGAACCATCAGATTACCAGTTACTCTCTAGACCATTAGTTGAACAAATTGAAACTTTAACTTATGAAATTACCCAATTAACTTTAGATCATCCAGTTAACCTTAGTTTTAAATCAAACTTTAACGAATTAAACAGAGACAACCAAAAGGACAAAGATGATAAGTAAAAAGATTGAGAAGGTGTCTTGATGGCTAAAAAGCGAAAACGCAGGACAAAAAGAAAGAGAAAGACAACTACTAAGAAGAAAAAGCAAAGTATGGAATGGGTCATCACTGGAATCGTACTTGTTTTAATAGCAGTTTTAAGTTGCGTTCATTTCGGCTTGTTTAGTCAACAACTAATTAACTTAATTCGCTTTTTTGTTGGCGATAGTCACTATTTAGCTAGTATTGTTTTAGGTTTAGTTGGTTTGGTCATGGTAATTTATAATCAGCCACCTCGTTTTGGCCTAAAAAGAGGAAGCGGATTAGGGATTTTTTATTTAGGTTTACTCCTTTGGGAAAGTTCTCGTGTTTTCAATCAAATGATGATCCATCAAGGATTTGTCAACGCCTTTTTAACATCAATTGGTGAAGAATTTTCTCGTGCTCAAATCACGACCAAAGTTGGTGGCGGCTTTATTGGAAGTATGTTTTATCAACTTATTTTTCCAATTTTAGGTACCGTAGGTTCAGAAGTAATATCTTTACTAATGATGCTGGTTGGGGTCTTGATGATCTGTAATGTCAAGTTTGCTACTTTACTATCTGGTTTTCAAAAAGGCTCACAATTAGTAATTGAGAAAAATAAAGATGCTGGAGATGCTTTAAAGAATAAATATAATGATTTAGTCGAAAAGCATGAGCAGAGTAAGCAAGAAAAATTAAATAATCGTGAAAAATTGACGGATCCGTTAGATAATCATGATGATACTTTCCCAAGTACAGCTGATTTCACGGAAGATGCACCTATTTCAAATAAAACTCAAGATCTTGAAGAAACACCTCATTTTGATCCTCCAATTGAGGTTTCTCAAGAAAATACAGCTGCGTCAGAGACAGAAGTTGGAGATAATTTAACTGATGATTTGCCAATTTCACATTCTTATGCCGAAGAAGATCAAAAGATGAAGCAGGAACTTCAGGATGTTGATCATGGTGATTTAGAGACTAAGCAACACGCTCAAACAAAAAATGCTAATTATCAGAAGCCTCCAATTAATTTGTTAGCACCGATAAAAAGCGTTGATCAGAGTCAAGATAAATCTTTAATTCAGAAAAATACTGAAGTTTTAGAATCTACTTTTAAGAGTTTTGGTGTACATGTTATTGTCAAAAAAGCAGTCTTAGGACCAACTGTTACTCGTTATGAAGTACAGCCTGCAGTGGGAGTTAAGGTAAGCAAGATTGTAAACTTAGCAGATGATCTAGCTTTAGCTTTGGCTGCTAAAGATATTCGTATTGAAGCCCCAATCCCAGGAAAGCCATTAATTGGGATTGAAGTGCCTAATCGAACTACCTCGGCTGTTTCTTTTAAAGACGTAATGCTTCATCAAGACTCAAAAGCAAAAGATATTTCACTTGATGTACCTTTAGGTAAAGACGTTGAAGGAAAAGTAATCTCGGCAGATTTACGCAAGATGCCGCACTTATTAATTGCTGGTTCTACTGGGTCTGGTAAATCAGTAGCAATTAATACAATTATTACTAGTATTTTAATGAAGTCTTACCCAGAGGATGTCAAGCTAGTTTTAATTGATCCGAAGATGGTTGAACTTTCTGTATATAATGGGATTCCTCATTTATTAATTCCAGTTGTTACAGATGCAAAGCTAGCTACAAATGCCTTACGTAAAACTGTTAAAGAAATGGAAAGACGTTATCAGCTTTTTGCAGCTGGGGGAGTTCGCAATATTACTGAATATAATCAAAAGGTAGCTGAAAATAATGCCGATAAGACTAATACAGTAATGGAAAAATTGCCTTATATTGTAGTAATTGTAGATGAATTAAGCGATTTGATGATGGTTGCTGGTCATGATGTAGAAGACGCAATTGTTCGTTTAGCACAAATGGCGCGTGCGGCTGGTATTCACATGATTTTGGCAACGCAAAGACCAAGTGTCGACGTTATTACAGGTTTAATTAAGGCAAATGTTCCATCTCGAATTTCATTTGCTGTTTCTAGTGGAGTAGATTCACGGACTATTTTAGATCAAGTTGGAGCTGAAAAGCTTTTAGGACGTGGAGATATGCTTTTCTTACCAATTGGAGCAGCTAAGCCTGAGCGTGTTCAAGGAGCATTTATTTCTGTAAATGAAGTAGAAAAAATAGTGTCGTGGGTAAAAGAGCAGCAAGAAGCGGTGTATAACGAAGACATGATTCCTTCAAAGAATGATTCTGAAAATCAAACTGATGGCGAAGATGAGCCTGAAGATGAGTTCTATGATCAAGCGGTAGCCTTAGTCAGAAAACAGCAGTCAGCAAGCGTATCGATGCTTCAGCGTCGATTTAGAATTGGTTATAATCGAGCAGCAAGAATTGTGGATGCAATGGAAGCAAAGGGAATTGTAGGACCTTCGGAAGGATCTAAACCGAGACAAGTACTTATTCCACCAGAAAAGGATGATGATCAGTAATTATGACGAATATTAGAATTGACCATAATTTAAAATTTAAAACAGCCACTTTAGGCTGTTTTTTGCGTTTGCCTTTAGATAAGAAGACATTGGCTTTGGCAAATATTTTAGCTTGTATGCAGAGCAATGCTAGTAAAAGTTTTCCGGGTATAAATATTCAGGCAAGGACTTTTTCTAATCTATATAATGCGAGTTTACAAGTTTTTCCTGAAGTATTTGGAAATCAAATTGTAGTTTTTTACACTATAAATTTTGTTGAGCCTCGTGAAATTCTTGATCCAGACTATAATTATCAAGTAGTAATGGATGCCTTTTTCAAGGTGGTAAAGGAGCCGCTTTTTGATGGTCAGTTATTAGAGCTAGCCAAAAGACAGCTTGAACAGGAAAGAAAACAATACTATGAACTACCTGCAAACTTTGCTTTGAACGGCTTTTTTAATACTTGGTATCGAAATACACCTAATTATCAAGATAGTGTTTTTGGCGATGAGAAGACATTAAAAGATGCTAGCTTAGAAGAAATTAAGTCATTTTTTAATACACTAAAAAATGCGCCTGCCTTTTGTTTGGGACAAGCACAAGATCCTGATAGTTTAACTGATTTAGTTCAAAATCGAATTGATTGGGCCGGTTATTTTGATGATTTTGTTGTGCCAACATTATCTTTAGCGACTACGGAAGATCCAGTAGAA
Source organism: Lactobacillus paragasseri (assembly GCF_003584685.1). NCBI lineage: Bacteria > Bacillati > Bacillota > Bacilli > Lactobacillales > Lactobacillaceae > Lactobacillus > Lactobacillus paragasseri. Next base: position 1,383,105 of record NZ_AP018549.1, on the reverse strand, counting down.
AAAGAAGTACAATTTAAGAGTGAACAAGCGCAGCTTTTAATTGGTTATGGTTATGATCAGTCCTTGCCAGTGTATTTTAAACAATTTGGAGGTCTGTTCTTAGGAGAATATCTTGCTGGGGATGAGTCATCTAAGCTGTTTACTGAGGTCAGAAAAAAATTAGGAGCAGCGTATGCCATTGATGCAACTAATTATGTTAATAATTCACTTTTTTTAATTAGCACAGGAATTTCTAAAGAAAAGATTGCAGTTGCTTCTAAGGCAATTAAAAACGGTGTGAAGGCGGTCCAAGAAGGAAAAGTGGACAAAGATGTTTTTAATAAAGCTAAAGCTGCTTTGAAGCGTAATTATCAAATAAGTGCTGATCGACAGGATTTAATTTTAATTCAAATGCTGGCAAATGCTTTAAGAGGTCGCGACTATACTTTTGTACAACGAATTAATGATGTTGAGCAATTTAAAATAGATAAGTTAATCGACTTTAGTCAAAAATTGTACTTTAATGAAAGCTATTGTTTAAAATGAAAAAATTAGATGTAACTACCAGAGATTATAAGTCTGGATTTCGAGCAAAGGTAATTAGAAGGCCATTATTTGCACAAAAATTTATGGGAATTATTGTGGATTTTGGTGGAAGTGATCCTCAGAAGTTGTGTGGCGGAGCTCATTTTTTGGAACATAAATTATTTGCCAAAAAGAATGGTGATATATCGCAGCAATTTGAAGCAGTTGGTGTTTCTACTAATGCATTTACTACGTATAACGAAACAATGTTTTATGCTAGTTTTACTGAACATTGGCGGCAAGTGTTGCCACTGATTTTTGAATTAGTAGGAACAACGTATTTTACTAAAAGCAACGTTACAAAAGAGGCAAAGATCATTGCTCAAGAGTTAGCGATGTATCAAGACGATCCGAATTGGCAAGTAAATTATGAACTGATGCAGATGATGTTTCCTAAGACAAATTTGGCGGAGGATTTAACTGGAACCAAAGCTAGTTTAAAAAAGATGACGCCAGAAATTTTACAGGAAATTTATGATAATAATTATGTTAGTGGTCGAATGGAATTTGTCGCATGTGGTGGATTTAGCGAAAATCAAACAAGAGAAGTCCTGCGTGAAGTAGGGAAACTTGAGAGTAAATATTTAATTTCTAAAAAAGTTGCTCCTAAAAAATTAACTCTTGTAAGTCCAAAAAAACAGCATAATACCATTATTGATTCTGATCTAGCTACTTCACGCGTTGGTATAGGGATCAGGCTGCCTAACTTTGAAAAAGTTGGTCTAAAAAATAGTACTGCACAAACAATTCTTGAAATGATGCTCCAAGCTAAGTTGGGAGTAACCAGTCCCTGGTTTGAAGAAATGCAAAAGCAGGGAATTTTAAATTCTCCGATGGAGCTTCAAGTTTCTTATACTACTGAAGGAAATTTTGCTACGATTATTGGCGCTTCGAATAAGCCAGATTTATTTTTAGAAAATACCAAAAATCAGCTACTAGAAGTTCCAATATCAAAAGAGGCATTCGTATTCCAAAAGAAAGAGGTCTTGGCACAGACGATTAGAGAATTTGATGATTTAAGTACAGTTGCAATCGAAGAAGCTGAATATGGTTTAGAAAATGAAGACTTTAATACTGCAGCTCACGTAATTCAATCCTTAAGTTTTAATGAATTTTATACAGCAATTGATAATATTTTAGCTAAAAGTGATATATTTACTACAATTTTAAAAGGCAAAGAGGAAGCTGATTAAATGAAACGTGCAATAGTTTTTGGTGCAACAGGAGGAATTGGTAAGGCCATTGCAGCCCAGCTTGCTGCAAAAGGCTGGTCTTTATACATTCACTTTAATCATAGCAGTCAAGAAGCTGAAAAAATGGTGGCAGAGTTTATTGATAAATATCCAAGTCAAGAATTCTTTCCTTTAAAGTTAGATTTCTTGGCTGAAGATGAAGTAATTAAAACTACAGTCGCTAGCCTTTTACCATTAAATGCGGCTATTTTCACTCAAGGGATAACTAACTATCAATTCCTTGGTAGTCAAGAATTGACTCAAATAGAAAAAATTATGCAAATTAATTTATTAGTGCCAATAAAGATCACTTCTCTTTTAGAATCACAGCTTTTAAAAAGAAAACATGGACGTATTATCTTCATTGGCTCGGTATATGGCGGCCAAGCAGGTGCGTTAGAAAGCGTATATAGTGCCAGTAAGGGTGGTTTATCTAGCTTTGCACAAGGATATGCACGTGAAGTCGCATCAGCTCATTTGACGGTAAACGTGATTGCTCCTGGGGCAGTTGATACACCAATGAATGCAATTTTTGATGCAGAAACTTTAAATGAAGTAAAAAATGAAATTCCCGCAGGGAGATTAGCTGAACCTAGTGATATAGTTTTTTGGGTAGAAAACTTACTTGATAAACGTTCAGACTATTTGACTGGCCAAACTATTTATGTTGATGGTGGCTGGCTTGTTTAATGGTTGATTAGTTTGGTATACTCATATTTGAATTATTGCAAAAAGTTGAGAGGATATTATGGCAGATATTGGAGATAAATTACGCAGTGCTCGTAAGGCAAAGGGCATGTCAATTGAAGATGTTGAAAAAATAACAAAGATTCAGCGTAGATATCTTACAGCAATCGAAAATAATGATTTTGATCAATTGCCAGGAGATTTTTATGTTAGAGCCTTTATTAGACAATTCGCCGATGTGGTTGGTCTTAATGGTAAAGAACTATTAGCGGACTATAAATCAGAGGTTCCTGAAGCAAAGCCTGAGGAATACGTTGAAAACTCCATCGACAATAAAAGTGAGAAAATTAAAGAAACTACAAATAGTCGTAAAGGAATGTGGCGTAGTTACCTACCTCAGATTGCAACCGTAGTTGGTGTTGTTTTAGTAATTTTGGTAGTTTATATTGTTTATACTCGTTTCTTTACTGGAACTAATCAGCAATCAGCAAATCAAGCTGAGAACGTAACTGTTTCTTCTTCTCGTATTAAATCTTCAAAATCTAAAACTTCATCAAAGAAGAAATCAACTCCAAAGTCTAAGACTTCAGAAGTTAAAATTGCTAGTTTAGGTAATAATAGTTATCGTGTTAGCGGGATGAAAGATGACCGTACTTTAACTTTAGGCACCACTAAGAATGAAGTTTGGGCACAAATTTTAGTTAATGGTTCTTCAGTTTGGCAAGGAACATTAAAGGCAAACGGTAAGCATTCAGTTCAATTACCGCAGAATGTAAATAGTGTTTCTGTGCAAATGGGTAATAGCGTTTCGACTACTTTGACTTTAGCTGGTAAGAAGGTGAATGTCCATAATTCAACGAATCCTGCTTCACCAATGACTGTCAGATTTACTTTTAGTGGACAAAATAGTCAAACTACTAGTACTCAACAAAGTAGCGCAACTACTCAAAGTTCTACTACTACGAATAATGTGAATACGCAGACACAGCAAAATCAACAAGGTACTCAAAACACTCAAAACACTCAAAATACTCAAGGGCAAACGAATACCAATCAAAATAATGGAGGTCAAAGTAACCGTTAATGAATTTACCAAATAAATTAACTATGTTTAGAATTTTTATGATTCCAGTTTTTATGCTAGTTTTAATTTTTAACTGGCCGGCTGGTGGTGCAATTGTTTTAGGTGCACATATTTACTGGTCTCATGTATTAGCTGCAGTGATTTTTGCAGTGGCATCAATAACTGACTTTTTAGATGGTCATATCGCTCGTTCAAGAAATTTGGTAACCAATTTTGGAAAATTTGCTGACCCATTAGCAGACAAGATGCTAACAATGACTGCTTTTGTATTTTTAATTTCTTTAAATCTAGCACCTGCGTGGGTAGTGGCTATTATTGTTTGTCGTGAATTGGCTGTTACTGGCTTACGCTTGATTTTAGCTGAGAATAAAGGCCAAGTTTTAGCTGCCAAAATGCCAGGTAAGATTAAAACAACTACGCAAATGTTGTCCATCATTTTCTTATTGCTTGGTGACGTTTACTGCATCGGTACCATTTTATTGTATATTTGCTTAATCTTTACAATTTACTCAGGTTATGATTACTTTAAGCAAAGTGGCGATGTATTTAAAGGTGAAATTTAAAATGAAAAGAAGCAGAAATGCTTCTTTTTTTTGAAAAAAATAAAGTTAGTTTGCGTAATAAAAATTAGAGAAATATATATGAACGCTAGTTCGTATTTCTCTTGCTTTTAGGTAGTCAAACCAAGTATAATTATTATAAATGAATAAGGAGGAAGAGATTTGGCTAAAGATGATAAAAAGAAGGCCTTAGACATTGCCTTAAAGAAGATTGAAAAAGACTTTGGAAAAGGCGCAGTTATGCGTATGGGTGAAAAAGTAGACACTCAAATTTCCACTATTCCTTCCGGTTCACTAGCTTTAGATGCTGCTCTTGGAGTTGGTGGTTATCCACGTGGACGAATTATTGAAGTATATGGACCAGAAAGTTCTGGTAAAACTACAGTAGCACTTCATGCTGTTGCAGAAGTTCAAAAGCGTGGCGGAACGGCTGCATACATTGATGCTGAAAATGCTATGGATCCGGCTTATGCTGAGGCATTAGGTGTAGATATTGATTCATTAATTTTATCTCAACCAAATACTGGTGAAGAAGGATTACAAATTGCAGATACTTTGATTGCCAGTGGTGCAATTGATATTTTGGTTGTGGATTCAGTTGCTGCATTAGTACCACGAGCTGAAATTGATGGTGATATGGGAGACTCTCACGTTGGTTTACAGGCGAGATTAATGAGTCAGGCCTTGCGGAAACTTTCTGGAAATATTTCTAAGACGAAGACAATCGCCGTTTTCATTAACCAAATTCGTGAAAAAGTTGGTGTGATGTTTGGAAATCCAGAAACTACTCCTGGTGGTCGCGCTTTAAAGTTCTACTCTACTATTCGATTAGAAGTTCGTCGCGCAGAACAGATCAAGCAAGGATCCGATGTAATTGGTAACCGTGTTAAGCTAAAGGTTGTTAAGAACAAGGTTGCTCCACCATTTAAAGTGGCAGAAGTTGATATCATGTACGGTAAAGGAATTTCTCAAACTGGTGAATTAATTGATATGGCTGCTGACAAGGATATCATTAAGAAGGCTGGTTCATGGTATTCATACGGTGATGATCGAATTGGTCAGGGACGTGAGAATGCTAAGCAGTACCTTGAAGAACATCCAGATGTGTATGATGAAGTAAAAGAAAAAGTGCGTAAAGCATATGGAATTGATGCTAAAGCTATTGAAGAGCGTGAAAACCCCGAAAAAATAAAGCAGGAGAAGGAAGCAGCAGCGGTAAAAGATGATGCTTCCAATGAGAAAAGTAAAAAAAACTAGTAAACAAATACAGTTAAACCTTGGCTTTTAAAAGTCAAGGTTTTTTGTATGATTGACATCACTTCCGGATACTTTTATTATTAATAATGTGTGAAATAATTCTATAAAAAAGGCGATAGTAAAAGATATGATAAATACAATTTTAGTTCCTGTTGCTGTCGCTATTGTTTCTGTCTTAGTTGGAGGTTGTGCGGGTTATAGTCTTCGTAAGAATAAATGGGAGACTCAAGCTCAGAATGCAGCCCATGATGCAAAACACATCTTGGCAGATGCAGAAAGTAAGGCTAAAGCGGTAGAGGCTGATCTTGCTTCTCAAAAAGAAGCGATGAGAAAAGCTGCAGCTGATGCCAAAAAAGAAAAGATCTTGGAAGCACAAGAAGAAATTCATCATTATCGTGAAAGAGTAGATAATGAATTGAATGAGCGGCGACAAGAAGTTTCTAGACAAGAAAATCGCTTACTGCAACGTGAAGATGCTATTGATCATAAAGATAGTTTGCTGGATCAAAAAGATTCACAACTCACACAAAAAGAAAACCAAATTAAAAAATTGCAGGCTCAAGTTTTAGAAAAAGAAAAAAGAGCTGATCAATTAGTGACCGAGCGAGAGCAAAAGCTCTATGAAGTTGCAGAGTTAAGTCAAGAAGATGCTAAAAAGATCGTTTTAGACAAGCTTTCCGACCAACTGGTTAAAGAGAGAGCAGAAATGATTGAAGAAAGTAATCAACTTGCTAAAGCAAAAGCGGATCATTTTGCTCGTAAAGTAATTGTCGATGCAATTCAAAGTAGTGCAGCTGATACAGTTTCGGAAAAGACTGTTTCAGTAGTTAATTTACCAAATGATGATATGAAAGGTCGTATCATTGGCCGTGAAGGTAGAAATATTCGCTCATTTGAGGCTTTAACTGGTGTAGATGTGATTATTGATGATACACCGGATGTAGTAGTCCTAAGTGGTTTTGATCCAATTAGACGTGAAATTGCAAAAAGAGCATTAGAGCGTTTGATTAAGGATGGTCGAATTCACCCAGCACGGATTGAAGAAATGGTTGATCGAGCTCGTAAAGAAGTGAATGATGACATTTACGAAGCTGGAGAGAGTGCTTTAATGGAACTTGGAATTCATAAGATGCATCCAGAATTAGTAAAAATTTTGGGACGCTTAAAGTATCGTACGTCTTATGGACAAAATGTTTTGTCTCATTCTATTGAAGTAGGCAAATTAACTGGTGTGATGGCTGCTGAACTTGGTTTAGACGAAAAAATAGCGGTACGCGCAGGATTATTACACGATATTGGGAAGTCAATTGATCATGAAATTGAAGGTTCCCATGTAGAAATTGGTGTTGAACTTGCACGGAAATATCATGAACCAGATTTGGTTGTGAATGCGATTGCTGCTCACCACGATGATGTTCCTAAATTATCATTTATTGCAGAACTAGTTGTGGCCGCTGATACAATTTCTTCAGCTCGTCCGGGTGCTAGAAGCGAATCTCTAGAGAATTATATTCGTCGTTTAGAGCAACTGGAAACAATAGCTAAAGGACATATTGGCGTAAAACAAGCATATGCAATTCAAGCAGGTCGTGAGATAAGAGTGATGGTCGAACCTGATAAAATTTCAGATGCTCGAACTACTATTCTTGCTCATGATATTAGAAACCAAATTGAACAAGATATGGAATATCCTGGTAACATTAAAGTTACAGTTATTCGAGAAAAACGTGCTGTTGCAATAGCAAAATAAAGACGAATCTTAAGATTCGTCTTTTTTGTTTATTGCTTTATTGTGTTTGGATTGGGGTCTAGGTATAATGAGAAAAAGAAGTTTAAGAAAGTAGATTGTTATGTTTCAGACAATTGTAAAAATATTCTTATTAGTAATTATTACTGCTGCTATAACTCCTTTTATTAGAAAATTAGCTTTCGTATTAGGTGCAGTTGATAATCCAAATGCTCGCCGAATTAATAAAAAGCCAATGCCAACTATTGGCGGCTTAGCGATCTTTGTAGCTTTTAATATTGGAGAGTTTGTTTTGTTAAGGAAAGATTTTCCCACACATGAGCTTTTTTCAGTATTACTAGCATCTAGTGTCATTATTTTGACTGGATTGATTGACGATATTTTAGAACTAAAACCCAGACAAAAAATGTTTGGAATCTTTATAGCATCCCTAGTTGTTTACTTTTTAGCTGGAATTAAAGTTAGAGAATTAAGTTTGCCATTATTAGGTCATCTTCAACTAGGTTGGTGGAGTTTTCCTCTTACTATTTTTTGGATTTTAGCTTTAACTAATGCCGTTAATTTAATCGATGGGCTCGATGGCCTAGCTACAGGAGTTACTTTGATCTCTCTTGTAACGATGGGAATTGTCGGCTTTTTCTTCCTAAAGAGTTGGCAGCACTATGTTCCAATTATGTGTATTATGCTCGCAGCTTGTTTATTAGGATTTTTACCATATAATTTCCATCCTGCTAAGATCTTTTTAGGAGATACAGGTGCACTGTATATTGGCTTTATGATTTCGGTATTTTCTTTAAAGGGACTAAAGAATGTAACTTTTGTATCGTTATTAGTACCAATCCTTATTTTAGGTGTTCCAATTACTGATACAGTATATGCAATGATCCGCAGGAAATTGAATAAAAAGAATATTTCTCAGGCTGATAAGCACCATTTACACCATCAGTTAATGCGAATGGGACTGACACATCGTCAAACGGTTTTAGCCATTTATGGAATTTCACTTATTTTTTCTTTTGTGTCACTTCTTTCATTAGTTTCACCTAGATGGGGGATTTGGTTATTAATTTTGGGCTTGTTGTTTGCAGTTGAACTTTTTGTTGAAACTATTGGATTATTAGGTGAAAAATATAAGCCACTTTTGCATTTTTTGCAACGAACTATTAATAAAATGGAACGTGCAGATCCTGAAGTAAAGGTTAGACGATTAAATAAAAAGAATCCAGATAAAAAAGATTTACGTTGATATTAACGTAAATCTTTTTTTATTGCTCATGAAAATTAAAATCACTAACAGGAATTTCGTTGAATCTTTGATCTAGTTTATTAAATTCTACTTTTCCAGATAATAGATTAATTAAGCTGTCTTCAACTTTTTGAATTTGATCTAAGTCTAAATAAATCTGAATAGTGACATTTGTAGTATATTTTTGGCTGGCGATTGAAATTCGATTTTCTTCTAAGTAATGATTGATTTCATCTATTCGGTTATATGGAATTGAAAATTGAATTAGTTGCTGCATAACGCACTTAACAACGCCAATATTTTGCGCAGCTTCGGTTACTGAATTCGAATAAGCACGAATTAAGCCACCAGCTCCTAGCTTAATGCCGCCAAAATATCGGGTGACAACGGCTGTTACATTCTTTAACTTCATTAGTTGTAGAGCCTTTAGTTCTGGAATTCCAGCTGTTCCTGAAGGTTCACCGTTGTCACTTGCTTTAACTTGGTTATCATTTAATCCAAGAGTATAAGCATAAGTATTGTGTGTAGCATCATGATATTTTTTAGAAACTTGTTCAATAAATTCTTGAGCTTCTTCTACTGTTTCAGTCCGGGCTAAAGAACAAATAAATTTACTTTTCTTAATAATTAGCTCATGCTGCCCAGTTTTACCAATTGTTAAATAATTTAATGGTTTTGATGACAAAAAATCGCCTCCAAATGCGTAATTAACATAGGGTGATATTGATGACCGAATTAAAAGGACGCCAATGGATATCTGATCAGAATAACCATAACATAAACGGCGAAACTACAAAAGTTCCTGCAATGATAAATGGAATTTGTCAGCGATGTAACACCAAAGCAGTATCGAAATTACCAGATGGGCGACGGTATTGCCGAGAGTGTATTGGGCTAGGAAGAATAACAGAAGGGGATGAGTTAGAACGAAACGTTGAGAATGTCAATTATCCTAAAGTACTTATGCCTTTAAGCTGGAGTGGCACGCTAACTGAACAGCAAGAATTGATCTCCAAGGAATTAGTGAATTCTTTTAAAGATAGGCGTAATCATCTGATTCATGCAGTAACTGGGGCTGGTAAGACTGAAATGCTATTTAAGGTAGTAGAAGAAGTTTTAAAAGGCGGTTTTCGAATAGCAATTGCTACTCCAAGAATTGACGTAGTTGATGAATTGTTTCCACGTTTTCAAGCGGCTTTTGAAAAAGTAGAAATTGGCAAATACCATGGACGTGAACATCATGAGATAAGTGATGAACAATTTGTTATTTGTACAACGCACCAACTTTTAAAGTTTTATCATGCGTTTGACTTAATTGTAATTGATGAGGTAGATTCTTTTCCTTTTTATGAAAATAAGATGTTGCATTTTGCGGCAGAAAACGCGGTAAAGGAAGCAGGCTGCACTTTTTTTCTAACAGCAACGCCAGATTCAAAGTTATTAAGGCAAGCGAAAAATAAAACAATAAATTATTCTTTACTTAAGAGGCGATTTCATCAAGGTTTGTTACCAGTCCCCAAAGAAAAATATTTTTTTAAGTCTTTTATTTCAAATAAGGGAAAAGTTCATCCGGTTTTGATTAAACAAATTAAGCAAATTCTTGATATGAAAAAGCCACTTTTAATATTTGTTCCTCGAATTAAAGAATTACCGGCTTATGAAGAATATATAAGCTCGATTTTTAAAGCAAGTAAGATTATTAGTGTGTATGCAGGTGATAAGGATCGACAGGCAAAAGTTGCTAGCTTTCGCAAGCGAGAGATAGATATTTTACTGACGACAACAATTTTAGAACGAGGGGTAACTTTTAAGCATGTTCAAGTAATTGTGCTTGCTGCCGATGATCCAATTTATAATACGCCAAGCTTAGTTCAGATTGCAGGAAGAGTTGGGAGAAGTGCTGATGATCGAGATGGATTAGTTTTGTTTTGTTATCACAAATATACTAAAAGTATCCGAGAAGCAATGAGACAGATTAGGATGATGAATAGATGAGTAAATGTCTACTGTGTAAGTCTAATTTTAAGAGACAAATTAATTACGAAATAATTTTTTCATTTGTTAAATCTAAAGAAAAGTATGCCTGTTCTGATTGTTTACAAAAGTTTGTCAAAAAGAAAGGCATCGTATGTTCAGGCTGCAACAAAGAAATAAATAAAAAAGGATTGTGCTCTGATTGTATTAAATGGCAGCAAAAATACGCAGGCAATATATTAGACAATAAAGCCATATATCAATATAATGAAGCTTTTCATGACTTGATGGTGCAGTATAAACGCTATGGCGACTACGTTTTGAGCTATGTACTAGCTGAATTAGTTAATTCTTTGCCAAAAGCAGATTATTATGTCCCGATTCCTAGTTCTCCCAGCCATTTACGAAAAAGAGGATTTGAAACAATTGCTTCTATTTATCAAAAATTTGTCCCTTTAACAGATTTATTGGTTAAGGCGGAGACTGAAAAAGCCCAAGGTGAAAAAAATAGACAAGAGCGGTTGCTAACTAAGCAGACATTTTCAGCAATTAGAAACAAGAATGTCCGAGGAAAAATTTTGTTGTTAGACGATATTTATACAACGGGACGGACCTTATATCATGCTCGGGATGCGGTATTAGAAGCTTATCCTAATTGTAAAATAAATAGTTTTACAATTAGTAGATAAATGATTAGTAAAACCGCTTACAATTTGCTATACTAGATGTGTAAAGAAAAACGTCATAAGACGTTGGAAGGAGAATCTACAATGTTAAAATACAATGTTCGTGGAGAAAATATCGAAGTTTCTGATGCCTTAAGAGATTATGTTCAAAAGAGATTGGATAAGCTCGAAAAGTACTTCGAAATTAATTCCGATGTAATTGCTCATATCAATTTAAAAGTTTATCCAGATCACACTGCTAAAGTTGAAGTGACAATTCCGCTTCCATACTTAGTTTTACGTGCTGAAGATACAACTGATGATATGTACAAGAGCATTGATTTCGTTTCTGAAAAATTAGAGCGTCAAATTAGAAAATACAAGACTCGTATTAATAGAAAGAGCCGTGAAAAGGGATTGAAAGACTTCTTCTATGAAGACTTAGAAGAAGAAAAGAAGACACCTAAGGAATTTGATATTGTTCGTAATAAGCACTTAGATTTGAAACCAATGAACGCAGAAGAAGCAGTTTTGCAAATGGATTTATTGGGTCATGACTTCTTTGTTTTTGAAGATGCAGATACTAATGGTACAAGTATTGTATATCGCAGAAATGATGGTCGTTACGGTTTAATTGAAACTAACGAATAATTAAAACAATTTTATTAATTGATAGTCTCTTAAGTAATGAATTAGCTTAAGAGGCTTTTTCTTGCAATAGTAGGTTTCTCATTTTTCCAAATTAATGTTAAAATTACATAGTATTATTTTAGATTTGTGCACAAAATTTAAACTTAAGGACCGATTAAATGGCTAATATTCTTAAAAAAATTTATGACAATGACAGAAGAGAATTAAAAAAATTTGAAAAATTAGCAACTAAGGTAGAATCTTTAGCAGACGAATATGAAAAATTGTCTGATGAACAATTACAAGCAAAAACGCCCGAATTTCGCAAACGTTTAGAAAAGGGCGAGACGTTAGACGATCTTTTGCCAGAAGCTTTTGCGACAGCACGTGAAGGAGCTAAGAGAGTTTTAGGATTATATCCTTTCCGCGTTCAGATCATTGGTGGTATTGCACTTCATTACGGGAATATCGCAGAAATGATGACTGGTGAAGGTAAGACCTTAACAGCTACTCTACCTGTTTATTTAAATGCTTTAACAGGAAAAGGCGTTCATGTTGTAACAGTTAACGAGTACTTATCAAGCCGTGACGAAAGTGAAATGGGTCAACTATATAAGTGGCTTGGCTTGACTGTGGGTTTGAACCTTAATTCTATGTCTGCTGATGAAAAGCGAGACGCTTATAACTGCGACGTTACCTACTCCACTAACTCTGAGTTAGGATTTGATTATTTAAGAGATAACATGGTTGTCTACAAGGATCAAATGGTGCAACGTCCACTTAACTATGCAATTATCGATGAGGTTGACTCAATTTTAATCGATGAAGCTAGAACACCTTTAATTATTTCTGGACAAGCAGAGCAGGCTAATAGTGAATATATTCGTGCAGACCGCTTTGTTAAGACTTTAACTGAAGATAAAAGTGATGATGATGCGGATGACGATGAAGATCACGGTGATTACAAGATTGATTGGCCAACTAAAACTATTAATTTGACCAACCAAGGAATTAAAAAAGCTTGTGAACATTTCGGCTTAAGGAACTTATATGATATTGATAATCAGGTTTTAGTTCACCACATTGACCAAGCGTTGAGAGCTAACTACATTATGTTGAAAGATATTGACTATGTAGTTCAAAATGGCGAAGTTATGATTGTTGACTCCTTTACTGGACGTGTAATGGAAGGACGTCGCTATTCTGATGGACTTCACCAAGCAATCGAAGCTAAAGAAGGAGTTAAGATTCAAGAAGAATCAAAAACGCAAGCAACCATTACTTACCAGAACTTCTTTAGAATGTACAAAAAACTTGCTGGTATGACTGGTACGGCTAAAACAGAGGAAGAAGAATTCCGTGAAATTTACAACATGGAAGTAATTACTATTCCAACTAACCGACCAATTGCTCGTAAAGATTTGCCTGACATCCTATATCCAACTTTAGATTCTAAATTTGAAGCTGTAGTAAAAGAAATTAAGGAACGTCATGCTAAAGGACAGCCTGTCTTGGTTGGTACTGTGGCAATTGAAAGTTCTGAGCGTTTAAGTAAGATGCTTGATCAAGCTGGTATTCCGCATGCTGTTTTGAATGCCAAGAACCATGCTAAAGAAGCAGAAATTATTATGAATGCTGGTCAAAGAGGAGCAGTAACTATTGCTACTAACATGGCCGGTCGTGGTACAGATATCAAGTTAGGGCCTGGTGTAAAAGAGTTAGGTGGCTTGGCAGTTATTGGTACTGAACGTCATGAATCTCGTCGTATTGATAATCAGCTACGTGGTAGATCTGGTCGTCAAGGAGATCCTGGTGTAACAAGATTTTATCTTTCTCTAGAAGACGATTTGATGAAGCGTTTTGGTGGGGACCGTGTAAAATTATTCCTTGATCGAATCTCTGATAATGATGATGATAAAGTAATTGAATCACGGATGATCACTAAGCAGGTTGAATCAGCTCAAAAACGTGTTGAAGGTAACAACTACGATACTCGTAAGCAGACCTTGCAGTATGATGATGTTATGCGTACTCAACGTGAAATTATCTATGGGGAAAGAATGCAGGTTATTTCTGAAGAAAAATCATTAAAACCTGTGCTGATGCCAATGATTAAACGAACTATCGATCATCAAGTTGATATGTATACGCAAGGCGATAAAAAGGACTGGCGCAACGATCAATTAAGGGACTTTATTTCATCTGCTATTACTGATGAAGAAACTACTAAGAAACTTAATATTAAGCACTTAAGTGCTGAAGAACTTAAAAAGCGTCTTTACAAGATTGCCGAAGATAATTACGCCGAAAAAGAAAAACAACTGGCTGATCCTGAGCAAATGCTAGAATTTGAAAAAGTTGTTATCTTGCGTGTCGTAGATGAACGCTGGACTGATCATATTGATGCGATGGATCAACTACGTCAATCTATTAGTTTGAGAGGATATGGACAACTTAATCCATTAGTTGAATATCAAGAAGCAGGCTATAGAATGTTTGAAGAAATGATCAGTGATATCGAATTTGATGCCACCCGTCTATTCATGAAGGCTCAAATACGACAAAACATTAGTCGATAAAACAAAGGGAGGCAGATAATGTCTCTCTTTTTTGCTATTATTAAAGTAAAAGTGATTTAGATGATGTGAGGAATATAAAAATGGAGATTAGTGAAATTCAAGCAAAACTAAATGAATTAAATCCTAAGTTAGAACATTTTAGGAGGTCTCTTTGACTTTGATTCATTAAACGAGGGGATTGCAATCAATGAGCAGAAAATGGCGGAACCCGGTTTTTGGGATGATCAAGAACAAGCACAAAGTTTAATTAATGAAACTAATCGGATGAAAGAAAAGAGCGAAAATTTCAAGCAACTTGAAGAAAAGTTTGAAGATGCTCAAACAGCCTTAGAATTGCTTAAAACTGATCCAGATCCTGAGTTAAGTGAAGAATTAGCTAAAGAGATGTTTTCATTATCACAAAGTTTTCATGATTATGAATTATCATTATTGTTATCAGATAAATATGACCAACATAATGCTCTGATGGAAATCCATCCTGGTGCAGGTGGCACAGAGGCCATGGATTGGGCTGATATGCTTTTAAGAATGTATCAACGCTATGCAGCTAATCATGATTTGAAATTTGAAATTGAAGATTATGAGCCTGGTGAGGAAGCGGGAGTTAAAAGTGTAAGTGTCAGAATTCAAGGTAAGAATGCTTTTGGCTTACTTAAGTCAGAAAATGGCGTCCACCGGCTAGTCAGAATTTCTCCTTTTGATTCCGCTAAAAGACGCCATACCTCTTTTGCTTCGGTTGAGGTTATACCCGAGATTGATCAGAGCATTGAGGTTGATATTAATCCAGATGATTTAAGAATTGATGTTTATCGTTCAAGCGGTGCAGGTGGTCAGCATATTAACAAGACTTCAAGTGCTGTTAGAATCACTCACTTGCCTACTGGAATTGT
This sequence comes from Lactobacillus paragasseri, assembly GCF_003584685.1. Classification (NCBI taxonomy): domain Bacteria; kingdom Bacillati; phylum Bacillota; class Bacilli; order Lactobacillales; family Lactobacillaceae; genus Lactobacillus; species Lactobacillus paragasseri. The sequence continues at coordinate 1,367,990 of NZ_AP018549.1, read as the reverse complement.
TACATCATCACAAGCTCAACGTTCTCAATTACAAAATCGAGAAACTGCAATGAATATGCTGCGTGCTAAATTGTTCCAGCTGGAAGAGGAAAAGAAAAAGAAGCAAACAGAAGAACTCAAAGGCAATCAAAAAGAAATCGGTTTTGGCTCTCAAATTCGTTCATATGTCTTCCATCCCTATAATATGGTGAAAGATCATCGAACTAATTTTGAAACAAGTGACGTGAATGGCGTAATGGATGGAAAATTAGATAATTTTATTTATGCTTATTTACAGTGGCTTTTAAGTCAAAAAAATCCAAACTAAATGTTAAGGAAAAAAGCTTATGGGATTTGTAACTATTTTAATATTAGTATTAGCTGCATTAGTTATTTTAAGTATCTTATTTTCCGTGTTTAAGTTCTTTATTGGACTTTTACCGGCCGCATTAATTGTTGCCTTGATAATTTGGTTGATAGCTAAGTTTTCAGGTAATAAGAAAGATTCAACTGATTCTGGTATTCATAATCCAGTGCAGCCAACTAGCAATAATCAAAAGCGAAAGAAAGCACGAGATGTTTCAGTCAAAGATGTAGAAGATAAAGAGGACAACAAAAATGGTTGAAGCAGTTAAAGTTAGCGAATTAGTAAAAGATGTACCTTCACTTAAGATTATTGAAGGAAAAGAATATTTAAGTCAAAAGTTAATTGATACTTCAGATATTTCGCGACCAGGGTTAGAATTAACAGGATATTTTGACTTTTATCCTAAAAATCGAATTCAACTTTTAGGAAGAACCGAAATTTCTTATAGTGCACGTTTAGACCATGATTTACGCGAGCGGGTTTTTAATAAGATGGCTACTCCTGAGACCCCTTGTTTTATTGTGTCTCGTGGTTTACCAATTCCTTCCGAAATGCTTGAGGCTGCTGAGAAAGAGAATATCCCTGTTTTTTCTAGCAATATGGCTACAACGCATTTATCAAGTGTGATTACTCAGTTTTTAGATGAAAAATTAGCGTCAAGAAAGAGTATTCACGGTGTTTTAGTAGAAATCTACGGAATGGGTGTCTTAATTATTGGAAATTCTGGTGTTGGTAAGTCAGAAACTGCCTTAGACTTAGTTAAAAGAGGACACCGTTTAATTGCGGATGATCGAGTTGATGTTTACCAAAAAGATGATAAGACTGTAGTTGGGGAAGCTCCCAAAATTTTGAAGCACTTAATGGAAATTCGAGGAATTGGAATTATTGATGTGATGAATCTTTTTGGTGCTGGCGCGGTTAAGGATAGTACTGAAATACAATTAATAATTTGCTTGCAAAATTGGGATCCTAAGGCTAACTATGATCGTTTGGGATTCAATGAAAAGACACGTGAGATTTTTGAAGTAGACGTTCCTCAAGTAACGGTTCCTGTTAAAGTTGGACGAAACTTAGCAATTATTATTGAAGTTGCTGCGATGAACTTTAGAGCTAAGAAGATGGGATATGACGCAAGCCAAAAATTTGAACAAAATCTTACTGAATTAATCTCAGATAATTCTAAAAAAGACGAAGGTGAAAGCAAGAAATGAGTTTAGCTTTAAATCCGGTGGCTTTTGATTTGGGACCAATTCAGGTTAAGTGGTATGGCATTTTAATGGCTACTGGTGTTTTGGTTGCCACTTTAATGGCAATTAATGAAGGAAAAAAAAGACAAATTATGCCTGATGACTTCATTGATTTCCTTCTTTGGGCAGTTCCAATTGGTTTTATTGGTGCTCGAATCTATTATGTAGTTTTTGAATGGGGATATTTTTCGCAACATCCTGATCAAATAATTGCTATTTGGAATGGTGGAATTGCTATTTATGGCGGTTTGATAGCTGGCTTAATAGTGTTATTAGTTTTTTGTCATCAAAGAATGCTTCCTCCGTTTTTGATGCTTGATATTATTGCTCCTGGCGTGATGGCTGCTCAAGTAATTGCACGGTGGGGCAATTTTATGAATCAGGAAGCACATGGCGCTAAAACGACCTTATCATTTTTAGAAAGTTTACATTTACCGCACTTCATTATTCAACAAATGTATATTAATGGTTCATATTATCAACCAACTTATTTATATGAATCGGCTTTAAATTTGATTGGTTTAATTTTAATTTTGAGTTTAAGGCATAAAAAACATTTGTTTAAGCGGGGGGAAATCTTTTTAAGTTATGTAATTTGGTATTCTGCTGTCCGATTCTTTGTTGAAGGAATGAGAACGGATAGTTTATATATCGCTAATACGATTCGAGTTTCACAGGCATTAAGCTTGATTTTGTTCTTTGGGGCGATTATTCTTTGGATTTATCGTCGAAAGGTTATAAAGCCGAAGTGGTATTTAGCTGGTAGCGGATTAAAATACCCGTATAATAGAGATTGAAAGAAATATTTTTTATAGAAAGTTTGAGTAAGAAAATGGCAAAAATTGCAGTTTTAGGTAATGGATCATGGGGTTCAGTTCTTGGTTCAATGTTAGCTGATAATGGAAATGATGTAGTGTTATATGGAAATATTGATAGTGTTAATCAGGAAATCAACGAGCACCATACGAACACTCATTATATGAAAAATTGGAAACTTAATCCTAATGTACCAGCTACTGGAGATCTAGAAAAAGCATTAGAAGGTGCAGAGATTGTTTTATTTGTTTTACCAACTAAAGCAGTTCGAATTGTTGCTAAAAATGTACGTAAAGTATTAGATAAAAGTGGGGCAACTCCTTTATTAGTGACTGCAACTAAAGGAATTGAACCAGGAAGCAAAAAATTAATTTCAGATATTTTAACTGAAGAAATTTATCCTAATAATAGTGAAAAAATTGTAGCTATTTCAGGTCCTAGTCATGCTGAAAATGTTGCTCAAAAAGATTTGACTGCAATTGCTTGTGCATCAACTAGCGAAGAAAATGCAAAGAGAATCCAAGAAGTATTTTCAAATAACTATGTTCGTTTTTACACTAATGACGATTTAGTAGGTGTTGAAGTAGGCGGAGCAGTTAAGAATGTTATTGCAATTGCGGCTGGTATCTTGGTTGGGCAAGGATATGGCGATGATGCTAAGGCAGCTTTAATGACTCGTGGTTTAGCAGAAATCACACGTTTAGGAGTAAATTATTTTGGTGCAAAACCAATGACATTCTCAGGCTTGTCTGGTATCGGTGATTTGATCGTTACTTGTACCTCAGTTAACTCTCGTAACTGGCGTGCAGGTAAGCAAATTGGTGAAGGCAAGAGCTTAGATTATGTCTTAGAAAATATGGGACAAGTTGTCGAAGGAGCTACTACTGTTAAAGCTGTTCACGAATTGGCTCAAGAAAAGAAAATTGATATGCCAATTAGTGAAGCAATTTACCGTGTTTTATATGAAAATGCCAATGTTGAAGATGAAATTAAACAAATGATGGGAAGAACTCCAAAGCCAGAAATTCAACTTTAAGCAAAAGGATTGCAATTTTTATTTTCTCATAGTAATATATACTTACAAAAAGTAAGAATAGAGGCGAAAATATGTCTGAGAGAAAAAATTATGATGTAATTGTGATTGGAGCAGGTCCTGGTGGATTAACTGCTGCATTATATGCTGCTCGGGCTAACTTAAAAGTTGTTATTCTTGATCGCGGGATTTATGGCGGTCAGATGAATAATACGGCTGGTATTGATAATTATCCTGGCTTTGTTGATATTCAAGGACCTGAATTGGGTGAAAAGATGTATCAAACTGCTATGAACGCTGGGGCTGAATTTGCTTATGGCGATGTACAAAGTATTGAGCAGGATGGTAATAAAAAGATTGTTAAGACTGATTCAGGTGAATATGAAGCAGGTGCAGTAGTTATTGCAACCGGAGCTGTTCATAAGCATCTTGGCGTTGCAGGAGAAGAAGAATATGCTGGAAAAGGTGTATCTTATTGTGCCGTTTGTGATGCTGCTTTCTTTAGAGACGAAGATGTTGCAGTAATTGGTGGCGGTGACTCAGCTATTCAAGAAGGGCTATATTTGGCTCAATCTGCTAAGTCTGTAACTGTTATTCATCGTCGTGATCAACTTCGTGCCAAGGCCGAATTGCAACAAAAGGCTTTTGAAAACAAGAAAATGAAGTTTATCTGGAATGCTCAAACTGAAGAAATTGTTGGCGATGGCAATAAAGTAACTGCAGTTAAATACAAAGATAAAGAAACTGGTGAAGAAAAAGAAGTTAAAGTAGCTGGTGTGTTTATTTATGTTGGTATTCAACCACAAACTGCTGTTTTTAAAGATCTTGGTATTACAGATGAACAAGGCTGGATTTTGACAGATAACAATATGCGTACTAAAGTTAAGGGTATTTTTGCTTTGGGTGATGTACGTGCTAAGGAACTTCGCCAAATTGCAACTGCAGTTGGTGAGGGAAGTATTGCTGGTCAAGAAGTATATAATTACTACCAAGGCTTGAATGAAAAGTAAATTATCAAATAAAAGCTGTCTATCATTAGTTTGTTGATAGACAGCTTTTTGTGTATGTAAAATTAAAATATATGTTATAAAATATTACCTTTACTTATCTTCGTAGCCCTTTGGATGGCTCTTGTGCCAGTTCCAAGCAGTTGCAATTACATCATCAACATTTTCATGTTTTGGCTTCCAGCCTAAGACTTTACGAGCCTTGCTTGAGTCAGCAACTAAAGAATCAGGATCTCCGCCTCTTCTTGGTCCAATAGTGTAAGGAATGTCAATGCCAGTAACTTTTTTAGCAGCTTCAAGGATTTCTAAGTTTGAGTAGCCTTGAGCAGTACCTAGATTGAAGACGTCAGACTTGTTAGTTCCCATCACGTGCTTAAGTGCCAAGATGTGAGCGTCAATTAAGTCTTCAACTTGAACGTAGTCGCGGACATTAGTACCGTCTTTAGTGTCATAGTCATCACCAAAGATAGTAAAGTTGCCATCGCCAGAAATAGCACTCTTTAAGATGTTTGGAATTAAGTGAGTTTCAGGACCATGGTCTTCACCAATTGAACCGTCGCTTGAAGCACCAGCCACATTAAAGTAGCGAAGAGCGATTGACTTAATGCCGTCAGCTTTGTCAGCCCAGTGCATAATCTTTTCCATCATCATCTTGGTTTCGCCATATGGGTTGATTGGATCAAGCGGTGTATCTTCAGTAATTGGTAAAGTCTTTGGAATACCGTAAGTTGCAGCAGAAGATGAGAATACTAAGTATTTAACTTTCGCGTCATCCATTGCTTGCAGAAGAGAAATCATACCTGAAACGTTATTGTCGTAGTACTTAAGTGGTTTCTTAACTGATTCAGGAACTAATGAGTAAGCGGCAAAGTGCATTACAGCATCAATGTTTTCATCACGTAAGATTTTGCTTACTAAATTAGTGTCTTCAATATCGCCTTGGTAAAACTTGGCTTTCTTGTCAACAGCCTTTCTGTGGCCAGTATAGAGAGAATCAAGGACAACGACATCGTTACCTTCTTCAATTAATTTTCTAACAGCGTGAGAACCAATATAACCGGCCCCACCAATAACTAATACTCGCATGGTGTGCTCCTTTACTTAATTATTTATTTGAAATCGATTACATTATAGCACGAAAATCAATAAATGCTTTATTTAATTAGTAAATAATTTAGTAATAGCACAATTATTAAGACTGTGATAAAGTAATTGTGAATAGAGAAAAGTGGTGGAAATATGACAACAATTAAAGAAATCGCTGCTAAATCCGGTTTTTCCCCAGCGACTGTATCGCGTTTATTAAGTAATGATCCACGTCTTTCAGTTACTTCTGAAACAAAAAGTAAAATTTTAAGGGTTGCAAATGAACTAGGATATTTTAAAAAGAACAGCAATAAAGTTAATAACCTAAAACCAGAAATTGCTGTACTCTATCGTGTAAATGGAAATGAGCAACTGCAGGATGAGTATTTTTCTTTCTTGCGTGATGCCATTAGAAAGGTAGCGATAGAGAAAGAGATTAAGCTAACATTATTTACAGAAGTAGATGAATTGATAAAGCAAGCTTCACTTTTTCAGGGCTTTCTTGGAGTAGGTACGGCTGAACTTAACTATAAGGAACTGAAAAGACTGCATAATGTTTTGCCAAGCGGTGTATTTATTGATATCAATCCAGCACCGCAATTATTTGATTCGGTTCAACCTAATCTTGAATTGACTGTACAAGATGCAGTTAAGAAATTAATTGCTCAAGGATATACAAATTTAGGTTATATTGGGGCTGAAAGTTTTACTTTAGACCATCAACCTCAACGTGATATTCGTGAAATTACATTTACAGAGTTCTGTAAAACACAAGGAATAAAAAAGACTGAAGTTTTTGCTAAAGGAATTGTTAGTGTAAAAAATGGTTATCAATTAGCAAAAGAAGTAGTTAAAAAATTAGGTAGAAATTTACCAGATGCCTTTATTATTGCTTCGGATACCTTAAGTGTTGGGGTTTTACAATACTTCAATGAGGTAGGAATTAGGGTTCCAAAAGATACTGCTATTATTAGTATTAATAATAGTGAAGTAGCTAAATACATCTCACCCCCGCTTACTTCATATAATATCGATCAAACTGCTTTGAGCAAGTTAGCCATTTCTGTTTTATTGATGAGAATAACCAACTCAGATTTGCCCAAGGTCCACGTTACGATGAATACTAATTTAATTATAAGAAAGAGCTTTAACTAAGTGTATTGAACTAGTTCAATACACTTTTTATTATGAAAACCAGTAAATATATTTACTAAATTAATAAATAGTTTTATAATCGTTTATGAAAACGATTACAAATAAATAATTGATTTACGAGGTAAAAATTATGAATAAAGATGAATTACTTAAAGATTATCAAGAAATATTTGGTGAAGCAGGAAAGGATGTCTTTTTCTCACCTGGTCGAATTAACGTAATTGGAGAGCATACAGATTACAATGGTGGTCATGTTTTTCCAGCAGCAATTAGTTTAGGTGTTTATGGTGTCTATGGTCCAAGGACTGATAATAAAGTTCGTCTTTATTCAGGTAATGTCGATGGCGATATTGTCGAATTTGATTTAAATGATGATTCAGTAGAAAAAGATGATCGCTTTTGGGCTAATTACTTTAAGGGAATGATCACCTATCTTCGTCAAAGAGAAGATGGAGAAAAGATTAATCATGGTTTTAATCTATATGTTAAAGCTGATTTACCATCAGGATCTGGCTTATCTTCGAGTGCTGCGATTGAAATGTTAATGGGAATGATTTTGAAGGATGAATTTGATTTAGATGTGGATCGTCCTAGCTTAGCAAGACTGGGTCAAAAAACTGAGAATGAATTCGTGGGATTAAACTCAGGAATTATGGACCAATTTGCATGCATTATGGGAAAAAAAGATAGTGCTATTTTTCTTGATTGCAACACAATGAAATACGAATATAAACCACTTAAGTTAAGTGATTATGAAATTATTATTATGTCGACTAACAAAGAGCATACCCTAGCAGACTCTGCTTATAACGATCGTGTTAGCGAATGTCACAACGCTTTAGCAAAATTACAAACTAAACTAGATATTAAAGCTTTAGGTGAACTTGACGATAATACTTTTGATGAATATTCATACTTAATTAATGACGAAACAGAGTTAAAACGTGCTCGCCATGCTGTTAGTGAAAATGGTAGAACTATCAGAGCAACTAAAGCAATGGAAGATAATGATCTAGAAAAGCTAGGGCGTTTAATCAATGCATCTCATATTTCTCTTCATTACGACTATGAAGTAACTGGTAAAGAACTTGATACTTTAGCTGAAGCAGCTTGGAAACAAGATGGTGTATTAGGCGCTAGAATGATTGGTGGCGGTTTTGGCGGTAGCGCAATTGCAATTGTAAAAAAGGATGAAGCTGAAAAATTTAAGCAAAATATTGGAAAAATTTATCGTGATGCAGTTGGGTACGATGCAAGTTTCTATGATGCGGAAATTGTAGATGGAACAAAAAGAATTTAAGCTTAAGGAGCTACAGAAATGAAAATTATTGAGAAATTTGCAGATGAAGTCATTGCGAGTGGAGCATATAAAGAATTAGATCGTGTATATGTAATTAATAAGATCAAAGCTTTAGTAGGTGATGAAGATCAAGAATATGATGGAAAACAATCTCCAGTAAAACAACTTGTTCAAATAGCCGTTGATCGCAAAATTATTCCTGATGACAATACTTCACGCGAAGTTTTAAATGATAAGTTATATGATTTAAAAACGCCGACGCCTTCAAAAGTAAATGAAATTTTCTGGCAAAAAATGCAAAAATCTGCTAATGCAGCAACTGATTGGTTTTATAAGCTTTGCGTTGATAATAATTATGTAAAAAAAGAAGCTATTGCCAAAAATATTGTCTTTTCAGGAAAGAGCTCTAAGAATCATGAATTAGAAATTACGATTAATCTTTCAAAACCTGAAAAAGATCCTAAGGCGATTGCTGCGGCAGCTCATAGTACCGGTAATAAATATCCTCAATGTGCACTTTGTCTTGAAAATGAAGGCTATGTTGGCGGATATGGAAAGAATGTACGTAGTAATTTGCGAATAATTCGTATAATGATTGGTGGCCGTCCGTGGGGCTTTCAATATTCACCATATGCATATTTTAATGAACATTGTATTTTCTTAGATCAAAAGCATATTCCGATGATCATTAATCAGCAGACTTTAATTAATTTAGTAGATATTGAGAAACAACTACCAGAATATTTTGTTGGTTCAAATGCTGATTTGCCAATTGTTGGTGGCTCGATGCTTGCTCATGAGCATTATCAAGGTGGTCGTCACGTCTTTCCAATGATGAAGGCGAAAATAAAAAAAGTGATTAATTTTGATCAATACCCAGAAGTTAAAGCTGGAGTAGTTGATTGGCCTATGAGTGATTTACGCTTAATTAGTAAAAATTCCTTAGATTTAATTGATTTGGGCAGTAAAATTATTGATTTTTGGGATCACTATAGTGACCAAGATCGTCAAATTAAAGCCTTTGATGGTGAAACTAGACACCATACGGTTACTCCAATTATGCATCGTGAAGGAGAAGATTTCGTTTTAGATTTAGTTCTTCGTGATAACAATACTAGTGCTAAATATCCATTAGGAATTTTTCATCCACATGCTGAGCTTTGGCACATTAAAAAAGAAAATATTGGCTTAATCGAAGTTATGGGAAGAGCCATTCTCCCAGGAAGACTTAAGAAAGAACTAGAAGAAGTTAAAAAATATTTACTTAATGAAGATAATGAAATAGCTGATAGCCATCTTGATTGGGCCAAGAAAATCAAAGCAGAGCATCAGATTACTAGAGAGAATGTAGATAGTATTTTGCAACAGGCTCTAGTCGAAGTGTTTGATCAAGTTCTTGAATGTGCTGGTGTCTTTAAAAATAATAAAGATGGAGAAGCTGGTTGGCAAAAATTTACCAAGGCTTTAGTAAGCGAGGTAGATAAATAAAATGAAAACAAGTTTTGTAAAATATGGTGTAAAAGATGGGCAAGATCTATGCGAGATTAGCCTTGAAAATGATCATGGGATGCAAGTTAAGCTTCTTAATTACGGAGCAACTTTAGAAAAAGTTCTACTCAATAGTGAAAATATGATCTTGTCATTAAACAGTCCGGAAGACTATTCAAAAGAGAGAAATTTTCTAGGTGGAACAGTTGGTCGAATTTGTGGTCGTGTTCGCTTAGGACAATGGAAACATGGAAATCATATTTTTCAACTACCTAAAAATGATGGAGAAAATCATATTCATGGTGGTATTGGTACTGACATGAAAGTTTGGAATTTTAAATTAAAAAATTCCAATCAAGAATCTCAAGCTGATCTTTTCCTTTTTGATTCAGATGGTGATAATGGCTATCCTGGCAATATGAAATTACATGTAACTTACAAGCTAGATAATGAAAATAATGTGTCATATAAGCTTGAAGCGGTTAGTGATCAATTAACTATTTTTAATCCAGCAAACCATACTTATTTTAATTTAGGTGAACGAGCAACTGATTTACAATTACAACTTGCAGCCGATTACTATTTACCAGTTGGTAAAGATGGACTACCAAATCAAGGAATGCAAAGCGTAGAAAATACAGTTTTTGATTTTCGAAAAGGTAAGAGAATAGCTGAAACATTAAACAGTGATAATAGTCAAATTAAGTTACGCAATGGCTTAGATCATCCCTTTATCTTAAATGGGATGCAACCAGCAGCAGTTTTAACATCTGATAAACATAAAATGGTTATGACAACTAATGCTCCTGCAATTGTTACCTATACAGCTAACCACTTTAATCATACTGGTATTGCAAACAATATTGGTCAATATGACGGAATTACTTTAGAAGCACAATGCCCACCAGCAGAAGGGATAAACTTAGGTGAAATCACTTTACTTCCTTATGAAAAGTTTGAGCGAAAGATTAACTGGAACTTTAGTTAATTAAGAGTTTTTTCAAATATCGAATAGAAAAGAAGACGTTAAATCTTTTGCGAGCAGAATAATTAAATTGTTAATTATGATAGCAATTTCATTATAACTTGCGTTAAAATAGCAGATGAAACCATAAAATTTACGTAAAGAGGAAATTATGAACGCAAAAGAAATTTATAGTCAATGGACTAATGCAAATAATTTACCTGATTATTTAAAAGATCAATTAAACAAATTAGGTAAAGATGAAAAGTGGATTGAAGATGCTTTCGGACAAGATATTAATTTTGGTACTGCTGGAATGAGAGGACGGCTTGAACCAGGTACTAACAGAATTAACTTGTTTACTGTGGGAAGAGTAACCGAAGGACTTGCAAGATTAATTGATGAAAATGGTGAAGAAGCTAAAAAACGTGGTGTCGCAATTTCTTTTGATTCACGTTATCACTCAAGAGAATTTGCTGAGCATGCTGCTCGTATTTTAGGTGCACATGGAATTCATGTTTATTTATTTGATGATTTAAGACCAACTCCTGAATTGTCATTTGCTGTTCGTCATTTAAATACTTTTGCTGGAATTAATATCACTGCTTCCCATAATGCTAAGCAATATAATGGCTACAAGGTATATGGTGAAGATGGTGCTCAAATGGCTCCAGAAAATGCAAATCGCTTGTTTGCTTACGCTCAAAAAGTTGATGATATTTTTGGCGTTAAAGCTGCTCCAGTAGAAGAATTGCGTGCTAAGGGTACATTACAATTAATTGGTGAAGATGTGGATGAAGCTTACTTAGCTCATTTGAAGGATGTTACTGTTGATCCTGAAATGGTTAAAGCTAACGCTAATAAGCTAAAGATTATTTATACTCCATTGCATGGTACTGGTAAAATGCTCTACGATCGCGCATTCAGACAAGGCGGTTTTGACAATGTCATTCCAGTTCCAAGTCAATCAATTATTGATCCTGAATTTCCTACAACTATTAAGCCAAATCCCGAATACCGTGATGTGTTTGAACCAGGCTTTAAGTTAGCTAATGAAGTAGATGCAAATGTTATTATTGCAACCGACCCAGATGCCGATAGAATGGGTGCTGCTGTTAGAAAATCAGATGGTGACTTCCAAGTTCTAACTGGTAATCAAATTGCTACTTTAATGGCATACTACTTATTAATTCACATGAAAGAAAACGGAACTTTATCATCTGATTATGAATTAGTAACCTCAGTAGTTTCTAGTGCACTTCCATTTAAGATTGCTGATGATTTTGGTATTAAGACCAAGCATGTGTTAACTGGCTTTAAGTACATTGGTGAAGAAGTTGACCGCATGAACAAAGAAAATGACGGTAAATTCTTAATGGGCTTTGAAGAAAGTTACGGCTACTTATTTAAACCATTTGCTAGAGATAAGGATGCTATGCAAGGTGCATTGATGTTTGCAGAAGTAGCAAGTTACTATGCATCTAAAGGCATGACTGTTTTTGATGGTTTGCAAGAAATTTGGCAAAAGTATGGTGTGGCTTACGAAATTACCAAGGCTATTGAAATGCCAGGTATTGGTGGTCAAAAGAAAATGGCTGAATTAATGAGTAAATTACGTAAAGAGCACTTAACTGAAATTAATGGTGCCAAAGTTGTAAAAATCCAAGACTTTGAAACTCAAGAAACCATTGAAGGAAACAAAAAGACTCCATTAACTGGCTTCCCTAAATCTAATGTTTTGAAGTACTTCTTAGATGATGAAACTTGGGTTGCTCTTCGTCCATCTGGAACAGAGCCTGTAATTAAGGCTTATGTTGGTGTAAACAAGAAGGATATTGAAACTGCGGAAAAGGCAGCTGAAGAATATCAAGATGCATTAGCAAATTTATTAAAGTAATGCAAAAATAGTGCGAAAATACGTTCGCTGTAGTAAAATGAATACGTTAATAGAAGTTGGGCTATTTTAGTCCAACTTTTTTTGCGGAGGATCGAAAATGATTAGACGACAAAAAAACAAAAAATTTGAACTTGTTTCTAAATTTCAACCAGCAGGTGATCAAGAGCAAGCAATTAAAAAGTTGACTGATGGTTTTGAAAACGGTGAAAAGGCCCAAATTTTAGAGGGTGCTACTGGGACAGGTAAGACTTTTACTATGGCGAATGTAATTGCTAAATTAAATAAACCTACTTTAGTAATCTCGCATAATAAAACTCTTGTTGGTCAGCTTTATGGTGAATTCAAAGAGTTTTTCCCTAAAAATGCCGTTGATTATTTTGTATCTTACTATGATTATTATCAGCCTGAAGCTTATGTGCCACAGTCGGACACATATATTGAAAAGGATTCATCAATTAATGATGAAATTGACCAGTTGCGTCATAAAACTACCAGTGATTTAATGTCAAGAAATGATGTAATTGTCGTTGCTTCAGTTTCATGTATTTATGGTTTAGGTGATCCAAGAGAGTATGCAGCAAGTGTAGTATCTATCTCTGAAGGCCAAGAAATTAGCCGTGATGTATTACTACGGGACTTGGTGAATATTCAATATGATCGTAATGATATTGATTTTCAACGTGGTCGTTTTAGAGTCCGCGGTGACGTGGTAGAGATCTTTCCTGCTGGTTATTCTGATCATGCATTTAGAGTTGAATTTTTTGGTGATGAAATTGATCGGATTGTTGAAGTAGATTCTTTGACTGGTGAGGTAATTGGTGAACGCGAACAAGTTTCTATTTTCCCGGCAACACACTTTGTTACTAATGAACAAATTATGCAAAGAGCTTTGGCTTCAATTAAAGATGAAATGAATATTCAAGTTAAAAAATTCGAGGGAGAAGGTAAGCTTTTAGAAGCTCAACGAATTAATCAAAGAACTACCTATGATATGGAAATGATGAGTGAAGTTGGCTACACTAACGGAATTGAAAATTATTCTAGGCACATGGAAGGACGTAAAGCTGGTCAGCCTCCGCATACTTTACTTGATTTCTTTCCTGATGATTTTCTAATTTTAATTGATGAATCGCATGCTACAATGCCAGAATTAAAGGCGATGTATAACGGAGACAGAGCTCGTAAGCAAACTTTGATTGATTATGGTTTTAGATTACCTTCAGCTCTGGATAACCGACCACTAAAATTAGAAGAGTTTGAAAAGCATGTAAACCAAATTATGTATGTTTCAGCAACTCCTGGAGACTATGAGTTAAATCAGACTGATCATAAAGTTGAACAAATTATTCGTCCTACTGGACTGCTTGATCCAGAAATTGAAGTTAGACCAATTAAGGGACAAATTGACGATTTAGTTGGTGAGATTAATAAACGAATTGATCGTGATGAACGTGTTTTTGTTACGACTTTAACTAAAAAGATGGCAGAAGACTTAACTGATTATTTGAAAGACCTGGGGATCAAAGTTCGCTATTTACACTCAGATATCAAGACATTAGAACGTTTAGAGATTATTAGAGACTTAAGGCTTGGTAAATTTGATGTTTTAATCGGAATTAATCTTTTGCGAGAAGGAATCGATGTACCGGAAGTGTCATTAGTTGCAATTCTAGATGCAGATAAGGAAGGATTTTTACGTTCAACTAGACCTTTAGTTCAAACGATAGGACGTGCTGCTAGAAACTCAAATGGTAAGGTAATTATGTATGCAGACTCAATTACGGATTCGATGCGAGAAGCAATTGATGCTACAGAAAGAAGACGTAGTTTGCAGATGAAGTTTAACAAAGAACACGGCATTACACCTAAAACTATTGTTAAACCTATCAGGGATGTTATTTCAATTACTAAAGATAGTGATGAGAAGGAAAATAAAGAAAGTTTTGCTGATCTAAACTTTGATGAATTGACTAAGAAACAAAAGCAAACCATGATTAAAACTTTGACTGCTCAAATGCAAGAAGCTGCAAAGAAACTAGATTTTGAAGAAGCAGCTAACTTACGTGATGCAATTATGGATTTACAAAAGCAAGTACATGAAAAGAAAAAGTAGAGGAGGAAAGCTAAATGGCAAATGATAAAATTGTAATTCATGGAGCGCGTGAACATAATTTAAAAGATATAAGTTTATCGATTCCAAAAGATAAATTAGTAGTTATTACCGGCTTATCAGGCTCAGGAAAAAGTTCATTAGCTTTCGATACTTTATATGCTGAAGGTAGAAGAAGATATGTTGAGTCACTATCAAGTTATGCTAGACAATTTTTAGGCCAAATGGATAAGGCTGATGTTGATTCAATTGATGGCTTAAATCCCGCAATTTCCATTGATCAAAAGACGACGTCTCATAATCCGCGTTCAACAGTTGGAACTGTAACAGAAATTAATGACTATTTGCGTTTATTGTGGGCACGCGTTGGTCATCCAATTTGTCCAAATGATGGAACTTTGATTGAGAGACAAAGCGTGGATCAGATGGTAGATCGCGTAATGGATTTACCTGAAAGAAGCAGAATTCAGATTTTAGCTCCAATTATTCGCGCTAAAAGAGGAGAACATAAGGAAGTATTTAAACGAATCCAGCGTGCGGGTTATGTACGGGTAATTGTAGACGGTGAAATGCATGAAATCACTGATGATTTTGACCTAGACAAAAATAAACGGCACAGTATTGATATTGTTGTTGACCGCTTAATTGTTAAAGAAAATATTCGAAGTCGTTTATTTGATTCTGTTGAAGCTGCTCTTCGTTTGGCAGATGGCTACATGGATGTTGATGTGATTAAGGGTGAACGTATTAACTTTTCTGAATACTATGCCTGTCCAATATGTGGCTTTACGGTCGGCGAAATGGAGCCTCGTTTATTTTCATTTAACGCGCCTTTTGGAGCTTGTCCTGATTGTGATGGATTGGGGATGAAATTATCAGTTGATGAAGATTTAGTTATTCCTGATAAGGATAAAACTTTAGCAGAGGGAGCTTTAGTGCCATGGTCTAATTCAAAATACTATACTGCCATGCTTGAGCAAGCATGTATGGCTTTAAAAATACCTGTGGACAAGCCATATAAAAAATTAACTAAAAAGCAAAAAGATCTAATTTTAAATGGATCTAAAGGGAAAAAAATCAAATTTCATCTTGAAGGTGACTTTGGTGTAAATGATACTGTTCAAGAATTTGAAGGAATTTTAAATAATATCAATCGTCGTTATCATCATCCAATGTCAAAATTTATGCGTGATGCAATGGGTAAGTATATGACTGAACTTACTTGTTCAACTTGTCACGGTAAGCGATTAAATGAAAAGGCATTAGCAGTAAAAGTAAATGGCAAAGATATTGCTGAAGCTTCTGATCTGTCAATTTCTAAGTCATTGAACTTTTTTAATTCAGTAAAATTAAGTGAACAAGAAAAGATGATTGCTAAACCAATTTTGAAAGAGGTACGTGATAGATTAACTTTCTTAAAGAATGTTGGTTTAGACTATCTGACTTTATCTCGTTCTGCTGGAACTTTATCCGGTGGAGAAGCACAAAGAATTAGACTAGCAACCCAAATTGGCTCTAATTTATCTGGCGTTATGTATATTTTGGATGAGCCATCAATTGGTCTTCATCAGCGAGATAATGATCGACTTATTTCTTCGCTGAAAAAGATGCGGGATCTTGGTAATTCTTTAATTGTAGTCGAACATGACGATGAAACGATGAAACAGGCCGATTACTTAGTTGATATGGGACCAGGAGCAGGTGTATATGGCGGAAAAGTAATGGCTGCTGGTACACCAGAAGAAGTGATGAAGAATCCTAAATCTTTAACTGGACAATATTTATCAGGTAAAAAGATCGTTCCTGTACCGTTAGAGAGAAGAAAGGGTAATGGTAAAAAAATTACTGTTACTGGTGCTGCTGAAAATAACTTGAAGGATATTTCAGTAGATTTCCCTCTAGGGAAATTTGTTGTAGTAACCGGCGTTTCAGGTTCTGGAAAATCAACTCTTGTAAACTTGATTCTGAAGCGTGCTTTAGCACAAAAATTAAATAATAATTCAGCTAAACCAGGAAAGTATAAGTCAATTAAGGGATATAAAAACATCGAAAAAATTATCGATATTGATCAAAGCCCTATTGGGCGGACACCACGTAGTAATCCTGCAACTTATACTAGTGTATTTGATGATATTCGAGCTTTATTTGCACAAACTAATGAAGCAAAAATGCGTGGATATACTAAAGCGAGATTTTCTTTTAATGTTAAGGGCGGTAGATGCGAAGCTTGTCATGGTGATGGAATTATTAAAATCGAAATGAATTTCTTACCTGATGTTTATGTACCTTGTGAAGTTTGTCATGGGACAAGATACAATTCAGAAACTCTTGAAGTAACTTACCGTGAAAAAAATATCTCGCAAGTTTTGAATATGACAATTAATGAAGCTTGCAAATTTTTTGAAAATATTCCTAAAATTCATCGTAAGCTACAAACAATCGTTGATGTTGGTTTGGGTTATGTAAAACTTGGGCAGTCAGCCACAACTTTATCTGGTGGGGAAGCACAGAGAATGAAATTAGCTTCTGAATTACAGAAGCTTTCCACGGGTAATAATTTCTACATTTTAGATGAACCAACAACGGGTTTACATACTGATGACATTAAGCGGTTATTAGAAGTATTGCAGCGCTTAGTCGATGAGGGAAATACTGTTTTAATTATTGAACATAACTTAGATGTTATTAAAAACGCTGATTGGTTGATTGATTTAGGCCCTGAAGGTGGAGATGGCGGTGGTCAAGTTGTGGCTACTGGTACTCCAGAAGAAGTTGCTGAAGTTAAAGAAAGTTATACGGGACAATACTTAAAACCAGTTCTCAAGCGAGATATTAAGTTAACTAAAAAGTTAATGAATAGCAAAGATGAGCAGGAATAAAGTTAATGGTGTTTTAGAAAATTAAGTGTAGAATATTATCTAGGAGGATATAAAAATGAACGATATTTATAATTCTAGACACCAAGGCTTTGATTGGGGTTCATTTATAGCAGGAATTTTGTTTGTTGTTGCATCATTCTTACTATTACGTTACCCTGGTCGTGGTTTAAGCGCATTTGTATTTGTATTTGGTATTTTGTCAATTTTACAAGGAATTATTTGGATTTCCGCATATGTAAAATTCCATAATATTTTTGATTTAAGCTGGGTTACGTTAATTTCAGCAATTGTCGATATTGTAATCGGAGTTTTATTCTTATGTTCACGTGAAATTGGTGGATTAACCTTAGCTATTTTATTTGCTATTTGGTTCTTAGCCGACTCAATTATCGGTATTATCTTTTCATGGCACTTGCGCGAATATTCAACTGGCTATTTTGTTCTCTGCTTAATTTTGAATATTGTTAGTTTGATTATTGCTTTTGCTTTGCTATTTAATCCAGTGCTTGCTGCTATTACTTTGGTTTATTTGGTAGCATTTTGGTTAATGGTATTTGGAATCAATGAAATTTTTGTTTCATGGATGCACAGATAAAATAAAAAGTCGTTTTTAAAGTAGTTGATTGTGATAACTACTTGTGACAACGACTTTTTATTTTATTCAAAAAATGAAACACCCGGTATGTTATAATAGCGATTAAGGAGGGATAGCTATGGCTGAACAAAAGAAACAATTATTGATTGTTACTGGTATGAGTGGCGCAGGTAAAACTGTGGCAATCAAAGCTTTAGAAGATATGGGATATTTTGTGGTAGATAATTTACCACCAGAATTATTGGGAAGTTTCTGGGAATTAATTAACAATTCATCAGATTTTAGTAAGGCAGCAGTAGTTGTTGACTTGAGAGTAAAAAGCTTCTACAAAGATTTGGTTGACGAAATTAAATCTTTAGAAGATAGTCAAAATGTTCAGTCGACCGTCTTGTTTTTAGATGCTTCAGATGATGTATTAGTATCTCGGTATAAGGAAACAAGACGTTTGCCACCATTAGCTCATACAGGACGCTTATTGGATGGAATTCAAGAAGAAAGAGCTATTTTATCAAGAACTAAAAATATATCAAATATAATTATTGATACCTCCCGTTTAACTACTAAGGAATTAAAAGCTAAATTAGTAGATAAGTTTGGAGATAATCAAACTCGGACTTTTTCAATTGAAGTAATGAGTTTCGGCTTTAAGTATGGTATTCCAATTGATGCTGATATTGTAATGGATGTGAGATTTTTACCGAATCCATTCTATATTCCTCAACTTAAACCATTTACTGGCTTAGATCGTCGAGTTTTTGATTATGTAATGAGCAAGAAAGAAACTAAAAAGTTTTATGCTAAGTTTTTAGACATGTTAGAGACGGCTATTCCCGGATATATTGCGGAAGGAAAAGAAAAATTAACTATTGCAATTGGATGTACTGGTGGTCAACACCGGAGCGTTTCAATCGCTCGCCAATTAGCAGTTGATTTGGCTAAGAAATATCCTGTTGATATTTCTCATCGAGAAATTAGTCGTTATATTGGACAATAAAGGAGATTGTTGGGAGATGGCGTACGGAGAAAATAAAATTGTACGTGTCATTCGCGGACGTCGCCCTAAAATTGTTGTTATTGGTGGTGGAACAGGGTTACCTGTTATTTTGAATGCTTTAAAGGAACAAAATGCCGATATAACAGCTATTGTAACTGTGGCAGACGATGGTGGATCATCAGGTGCAATTAGAGATTATATTAATGTGGTGCCGCCAGGCGATATTAGAAATGTGCTAGTTTCTTTATCCGACTTACCACAGGAAGAAAAAGATATTTTTCAATACCGTTTTAATTCATCTGACTCATTTTTTGCAGGTCATGCAATTGGAAATTTAATTATTGCCGCTTTAGATGAAATGCAAGGGAATATTTTTGATGCTGTTCAATCGTTATCAAGAATGATGCGAATTGATGGGCGAATTTTCCCTGCTTCAAACGAACCCTTAACTTTAAATGCAGAATTTATTGATGGGACAACTGAAGCTGGTGAAACAGAAATTACTTCAAAGGATAAGCGCATTAAACGAGTATGGGTAACTGATACTGATTCTGACGATGAGCCAAAGGCAGTTTTACCTGTTTTAGCTGCAATTATGCAAGCAGACGCAGTGGTTTTAGGACCAGGTAGTTTATTTACCTCAATTTTACCTAATTTGATGATTTCTAATTTAGGTGATGCTGTGAGACAAACTAAGGCTGAAGTTATTTATATCTGTAATATCATGACGCAGCAAGGTGAAACAGATCATTTCACAGCAGCGGAACATGTTCAAGTTATTAATGATCATTTAGGTGGTCATTATATTAATACTGCCTTAGTTAACGGAGCTAAAATTGATATGAGTAAGTTTAATCCGGCAGATTATGATGCTTATCTTGAACCGGTAAGAAATGATTTTGCTGGGTTACGGGCTCAAGATTGCCGCGTAATTACGGCTGACTTTATTGATCAGCATAGTGGATTAGTTTTTCATGATGGTAAAAAAGTAGCCGATGAAATTTTAAATTTGGCTTTTGAAGCATATTGCCGAAGAAAAAAGGAACAGGATTAGTTAATGGTTTCATACGCAAGTGATGTAAAAAAAGAACTTACTAGTCTGCCAGTTCATCCAGAACATGCTAAGGCAGAATTAGCAGCTTTTTTGCGAATGAACGGAGTACTTAGTCTTCATGACCATCAATTTAGTCTAGATATCACAACTGAAAATCCAGCCATTGCTAGAAGAATATTTTCTTTAATTAAAACAGCCTATGGAATCGAGCCGCTGCTAATTGTTTCTAAGAAAATGAAGTTAAAGAAAAATTATCAATATTTAGTTAGGCTTCAAAAACAAGTTCATGAAATTTTAAGTGATCTAGAGATATTTGACAGTGATAATGGCTTGATTACCGGAATTCCTGAGAAGATTATGACATCGGAACAAAGGGCAATGTCATACTTAAGAGGAGCTTTTTTAGCAGCTGGAAGTGTGAATAATCCTGAAACGAGTCGATATCATTTAGAGATCTATTCTCTTTATGAAAATCATAATAATGATTTACTGGAATTAATGAATAGTTTCTTTTATTTAAATGCAAAAGCTACAAAAAGACGTAATGGATATATTGTATATTTAAAAGAAGCTGAAAAAATTGGTGATTTTCTACATATTGTAGGTGCCGTCAATGCAATGTTAGCATTTGAAGACTTAAGAATTATGCGGGATATGCGTAATTCGGTGAATCGGTTAGTAAATTGCGATACAGCAAATTTGAAGAAAACCGCGAATGCAGCAGCTAAGCAGGTTGAGGATATTCAATTAATTGAAGAAAAAGTGGGGTTAGAAAATTTGCCAGAAAAATTGGCAATCCTAGCACACTTTAGATTAATGCATCCTGAACTTTCACTCAAAGAAGTTGCAGCTCAGGTTCCAGATGGCCCAATTTCAAAGTCAGGAGTTAACCACCGTTTTCAAAAAATTCGTGAAATGGCGCAACAGTTAAAAGAAGAAAATTAGTCAAAAAAAATAGAGCTCACATCTATCGTGAGCTCTATTTTTTGTTAAATTAAACTAGTCTTTCTTTTGGTTAACCAAAATTTCATCAATTAGACCATAGTCTTTAGCTTCTTCTGCAGATAAGTAATTATCGCGTTCAGTATCTTTAAGGATCTTATCAAGAGGTTGCCCAGTAGTTTCATGTAATATTTGGTTAAGCTTCTTACGACTCTTCAAGATTTCATTAGCTGCAATTTGAATGTCGGTTTGTTGACCTTGTGCACCACCTAAAGGCTGGTGAATAAGAACTGTTGAATTTGGTAATGCAAAACGTTTACCCTTAGTTCCGCTAGTCAAAAGAATTGAAGCCATTGAAGCAGCCATACCAATTGCAATTGTAGATACATCTGACTTAATAAAGTTCATTGTATCCATAATTGCGAGACCAGAAGTAATAACACCGCCTGGAGAGTTAATGTATAGAGAAATATCTTTAGTATTGTCTTGTGCATCTAAGAATAAAAGTTGAGCGATGATTGAGTTGGCCATTTGGTCGTTAATTTCACCGCTAAGCATAATAATTCTATCTTTTAATAATCTTGAGTAAATGTCGTAAGCACGTTCACCACGTGCAGTTTGTTCAATAACTGTAGGTACGAGCATTAATTTTACCTCCTAAACAAAATTAGCACTCTAATAAGTACAGTGCTAATTAAATCACTTACTTTTAATCATGTCAACTAATCAAACTTAATTTTATGTAGAAAAAATGAACGATATAGCAAGCATATCGTTCATTTAAAGTTACTTCATTAATGGGTTAGTTCCATCTTCTCTTTTTTTGATTGCTGGCAAAATTAAGCCTAAAACAATCAAGATAATTGGAGTAATGATGTTAAGAAATAGGGTAAATGGATCTGGTGAGTAGATTCCTAAAATACAACATGCTGCTGTAACAATAAAACACCATATCCCAGCTGTATAAGCTAATCCTTGATTCTTTGTCATTTGGTAAGAAGTATCAAACTTCTTTTGTTGCTTTCTAAGTGCAATATATGCTGCGAATACCCATAAGTAACGCATTGGCATTGTAGTTGAATTTAATTTAACTAATTGAGCCATAACTGCCTGTGCATCAGGTAATAAAGCTTGTGCTGCAATTAAACCACCTGAAAGAATTACAACCATCCAGATACCGTTAATGTAGGCACCATGTTTATTTATCTTAAGAAGCTTCTTAGGAATAAAGTTTTTAGCTTCTTTACTACCTAGTAGCATTCTTAAAGGAGCATCAATACTAATAACTAAAGTAGAGAATTGGCCAATAACGTTACACCATGAATAAATATACATAAATAAACCACCAACATGGTAATACTCGCCTAAACGTTGAAAGGCCATGTAAGCACCATTTGAAATATATTCGTTTAGATTGTTGTTAACAACTTTAGGATCAAACATTAAAGCCATAGCAAAAGTTCCTAAAATTGCAGAAACCATGACCATAATTGCTAAAGCCATCATTGCTTTAGGAAAGTTTTTGGTTGGATTTTTAACTTTGTTTACATAAGGAGATATCTTTTCACATCCACCGACAGCAAAAACTAAAATTGAAAGAGATGTTAAATATTTAAGGTTGAATGTGGGCATTAAACTCTTCCAATTAAAATTGATTGAGTAATAACCAGCATGGGGGTTAATTGCTGGTGCAGCAAACATCATAATAATAAATAAAATTGACATGATGAACATTGATGATCCAGCGATAGTGGCTAAACTTTTAAGTACTGGGATACCTTTAGTAGTAACCCAGCAGAAAAAGAGGAAGACCACTAAAGTGGCAAATTGAGTCCAAGCAGTTGGAAGACCATCATACCATTTAGTGTTGCCGAAGATTCCCCAAGCCATGGCTCTTAAGCCACCAGTACCTTTACTTGAAATATATACTACGTGGCATGCCCAATATGTCCACCCAGCGTAATAGGCCCACTTTGCACCCATAGTAGCATTAACCCATGAGGAAACACCACCATTAGCATTTTTAAAAGTTGCACCTAGTTCTCCAACCATTAATGCATAGGGAACAAAATATAACAGGAACATTAATATCCAGCTGAATATAACTTTGGTACCGTCAAAGTAAACATAACCGTTAACAACGTTACCGAAGCCCCAGACAGTTGAAAATGCCATCATCGCTAGCGTTGGCCAGAGCATTTTTTTGGCATTAGACTTTTTTTCTTCTTCGATCATAAAATAACCTTTCTGTCTATGTACATAATTAACATCAAATTTAATTATAACGAAAATGCTTACAGATGATAGATTTTTTCTAAATAAAGTGACAAAATACAAAAAAAGACAGCCAGATTGACTGACTGTCTCGTACTATGCGCCCCCTGAGAGTCGAACTCAGATTTTAAGAACCGGAATCTTACGTGCGATCCATTACACTAAGGGCACGACAAACTAAAATAAGTATATCAAAAAAAGAAGAAAGTACAAATTAATTATTCTGAAGGATATATCTTGAATTTAAAAAAAGATATTGCTATACTAAAAAATGTCGAGAGAGAAATGTGAATCTGAAGTTAATCAATTCGCGTCTCTCTAATATTTTTAAGCTTTTTGGGTCGCTGACCGTCATATGGCGGTATCAATTTTGACCCAATAGAGGGAGCGAGCAATGGACTCGGATTTAACCTTGTTGCAAAGCTTAGTTCCTGATGTTTTAAAAATAATTCGGCAACGTTTTCTTGTTCTTGAACAGATTTCGCTGTTAGCTCCAGTTGGGCGACGAGTTGTTGCTAAAAAATTAGGATTAAGCGAGCGCAATGTGCGAACTGAAACTGATTATTTGCGACAATTAGGTCTGATCAATATTCAGAGCTATGGGATGGAATTAACTGATAAAGGAAAGAGAACTTTAAAAGAAGCTGCTCCATTAATTGATCGTTTATTCAATGCAAGCCAAACTGAAATTGAATTGGCACAGAAGTTGGGTATTGATCGAGCAATTATTGTTCCTGGTGATATGGATCGGCAAGAGCGTGTAGTTGATTTGATGGGTGAACAACTTAATTCTGCCCTGGATCTTCTTTTACCGCTAGGAAAAAGTATCATTACCGTATTGGGTGGTACTACCGTTGCTGGAGTAGCTCGTCATCTTTCTCCTAAATTAAGTCGCTATCGCGATTTGTTGTTTGTTCCTGGAAGGGGAGCAGTTGGAGAAAGTGTTGAAATTCAAAGCAATACTGTAGCTCAGATGATGGCATCTGAAACGGGAGGTAGGCATAAAGGCCTATATCTACCAGAAAATGTATCATCTGAAGCCTTGACTTTATTACTTCAAGACACAGATATTGCGAATGCGATTTCAAACATTTATAATAGTGATATGGTGATACATGGAATTGGTAGAGCAGATGTCATGTCAAAGAGACGTGGCTTAGATGTTATGACTAATTCTAAGCTTCGAAATGATGGAGCTGTGGCCGAATGTTTCGGGTATTTCTTCGACCAACAAGGTAGACTTGTTAAACGTATCCCACGTATTGGTCTTCAACTAGAAGATTTAGATAAAATACCTCATGTATTCGCAATTGCTGCTGGTGCCAGCAAGGCTGCAGCAATTGCGGCTTACATGCATCATGCTCCCAAACAGACGTGGTTGATCACGGATGAAGGAGCCTCAAACTTGGTTTTAAAGGGGAAGTAATTCCCGTTTAAAATAAATTGTTACTTACATATTTCCTAAGGAGGAATATAGGATATGACAGTTAAAATTGGTATTAACGGTTTCGGCCGTATTGGTCGTTTAGCATTCCGTCGTATTATGGATTTAGGCGAAAAGTCTTCAGATATTGAAGTTGTTGCAATCAACGACTTGACTACTCCAGCACTTTTAGCTCACTTACTTAAGTATGACTCAACTCATGGTACTTTCAACCACGAAGTTTCAGCAACTGATGACTCAATCGTAGTTGACGGTAAGAAGTACCGTGTTTACGCTGAACCACAAGCACAAAACATTCCTTGGGTTAAGAATGATGGCGTTGACTTCGTTCTTGAATGTACTGGTTTCTACACTAGCAAAGCTAAGTCAGAAGCTCACCTTAAGGCTGGTGCAAAGCGTGTATTAATTTCTGCACCTGCTGGTTCAGACTTGAAGACCATTGTTTACGGCGTAAACGATGATACTTTGACTGCTGACGACAAGATTGTTTCAGCTGGTTCATGTACTACTAACTCATTAGCACCAATGGTTAATGCTTTACAAAAGGAATTCGGCATTGAAGTTGGTACTATGACTACTATCCACGCTTACACTTCAACTCAAATGCTTTTGGATGGTCCTGTACGTGGTGGTAACTTACGTTCTGCTCGTGCTGCAGCTATCAACATTATTCCTCACTCAACTGGTGCTGCTAAGGCTATTGGTCTTGTTGTTCCAGAATTGAACGGTAAGTTGAACGGTCACGCACAACGTGTTCCAGTTCCAGATGGTTCTGTAACTGAATTAGTTTCAATCTTAAGCAAGGATGTAACTGCTGACGAAGTTAACGAAGCAGTTAAGAAGTACGAAAGTCCTTCATTTGCATACAACGACCACAACATCGTTTCTAGCGACGTTTTAGGTATGACTGCTGGTTCAATCTTTGACCCAACTCAAACCATGGTAACTACTGCAGGTGACAAGCAATTAGTTAAGACTGTTGCTTGGTACGACAACGAATACTCATTCACTTGCCAAATGGTTCGTACTTTATTGAAATTTGCTACTCTTTAATCATTAATTAATTATTGATTTTAGTAAGCAGACGAGAGAAGGCGGAGGGAATTACTTCCTCCGCCTTTTTTCAAATAATCTATCGGAGGTAAATTAATTTAAATGGCTAAATTAATCGTTTCAGACCTTGATCTTAAAGGTAAAAAAGTTTTAGTTCGTGTTGACTTCAATGTTCCAATTAAAAATGGTGTTATTGGTGATGACAACCGTATCGTTGCTGCTTTGCCAACTATTAAGTACATTATTGAACATGGTGGTAAAGCAATCTTGCTGAGCCACTTGGGCCGTGTAAAGTCAGATGCTGACAAGAAGGAATTATCATTACGTCCAGTAGCAGAACGCTTAAGTGAGTTATTAAAGAAGCCTGTAACTTTTGTACCAGAAAATGAAGGTAAAGAAGTTGAAGAAACCATCGATAAAATGAAAGATGGCGACGTTATTGTTCTTGAAAACACTAGATTCCAAGATATTGACAATGACTTTGGTAAACGTGAATCTAAGAACGATCCAAAACTTGGCGAATACTGGGCAAGTCTTGGCGATGTATTTGTAAACGACGCATTTGGTACTGCTCACAGAAGTCACGCTTCAAATGTTGGTATTGCAACTGCTATGAAGAAGGCTGGTAAACCTGCAGCAGCTGGTTTCTTACTTGAAAAGGAAATCAAGTTCTTAGGTGATGCTGTTGAAAACCCAGTTCATCCATTTGTAACTATCCTTGGTGGTGCAAAAGTATCAGATAAGATTGGTGTTATTGAAAACTTAATTCCTAAGTCAGATCACATTTTAATTGGTGGTGGTATGGCTTACACATTCTTAGCTGCACAAGGCCACAAGATTGGTAAATCATTATTTGAAGCTGATAAAGTTGAACTCGCAAAAGAATTATTAGCAAAAGCTGGCGATAAGATTGTATTGCCTGTAGATAATGTTGCAGCAACTGAATTCTCAAACGATGCTCCTCACGAAGTTGTTGGTGATGATATTCCTGACAATGAAATGGGTCTTGATATTGGTCCTAAGACTGTTGAAAAATTTAGAGACATCTTAAAGGATGCTAAGACTGTTGTATGGAATGGACCTATGGGTGCATTCGAAATGCCAAACTACGCAGAAGGTACTTTGGAAGTTGGTCGTGCATTAGCTGACTTGAAGGATGCTGTAACTATTATCGGTGGTGGTGACTCAACTGCTGCTGCTAAGCAATTGGGAATTGCTCCTAAGATCAGCCACATTTCTACTGGTGGTGGTGCTTCACTTAACTACCTTGAAGGTAAAGAATTACCAGGAATCGCTTGTGTTTCTGACAAGTAAAATTAGGAGGAATTTTTAAATGCGTACACCAATTATTGCTGGTAACTGGAAATTACATATGAACCCAGAACAAACTGTTGAATTTGTAAATGCAGTTAAGGGTAAGTTACCAGATCCAAGTAAAGTTGAATCAGTTATTGCTGCACCTGCAGTTGATCTTTATGTTTTAAAGAAAACTGCTGAAGGCTCAAACTTACATACTGGTGCAGAAAATGCATACTTTGAAGTTGAAGGTGCATTTACTGGTGAAACTTCACCAAAAGTTTTAAACGAAATGGGTATTGACTACTGTATTATTGGTCACTCAGAACGTCGTGGCTACTTCCACGAAACTGATGAAGACATTAACAATAAAGCTAAAGCTTTATTTGCTAATGGCGTAACTCCAATTATTTGCTGTGGTGAATCTCTTGAAACTCGTGAAGCTAATAAGCAAGAAGAATGGGTAGTTGCTCAAATCAAAGCTGCTTTAGATGGTTTGACTGCAGAACAAGTTTCTAAGCTTGTTATTGCTTATGAACCAATTTGGGCTATTGGTACTGGTAAGACTGCTTCTGCTGATCAAGCTGAAGAAATGTGCAAGACTATTCGTGAAACTGTAAAAGACTTGTACAACGAAGAAACTGCTGAAAACGTTCGTATTCAATACGGTGGTTCAGTAAAACCAGCTAACGTTAAAGAATTAATGTCTAAACCTGATATTGATGGTGGTTTAGTTGGCGGTGCTTCACTTGATCCAGAATCATTCTTAGCATTAGTAAACTACCAAGATTAATTAACAATTTATTTAAACGGAATTAGAAAAAGGAGAATCTCCATGTCTGTTATTACTGATATTCACGCACGTGAAGTTCTTGACTCTCGTGGTAATCCAACTGTTGAAGCAGAAGTTTATACTGAATTAGGCGGCTTTGGTCGTGCTATTGTTCCATCTGGTGCTTCTACTGGTGAACATGAAGCCGTAGAATTACGTGATGGTGACAAGTCTCGCTTTGGTGGTCAAGGCGTTTTAACTGCTGTTGAAAATGTTAACGGCGAAATTGCTAAAGCTGTTATCGGTTTAGATGTTACTGATCAACGTTTAATCGATCAAACTATGATCGATTTAGATGGTACTCCAAATAAAGGTCGTTTAGGTGCTAATGCAATATTATCTGTTTCATTAGCAAGTGCTCGCGCTGCAGCTGATGAATTAGGCTTGCCTTTATACGAATACTTAGGTGGTCCAAATGCTCATGTTTTACCAACTCCAATGATGAATGTTATCAATGGTGGTAAGCATGCAGATAACAACGTTGATATTCAAGAATTCATGATTATGCCAGTTGGTGCTAAATCACTTCATGAAGCTGTTCGTATGGGTGCAGAAACTTTCCATACTTTGAAGGGCTTATTGCAAGAACGTGGTGAATCAACTGCCGTAGGTGATGAAGGTGGTTTTGCACCTAACTTGAAGAACAACGAAGAACCATTTGAAATTTTAGTAGAAGCTATTCAACGTGCTGGCTACAAACCAGGTCAAGACATTGCTATTGCCTTTGACTGTGCTGCTTCTGAATTCTACAACAAGGATACTAAGAAGTATGTAACTGTTGCTGATGGTCGTGAATACACTGCTGAAGAATGGACTTCATTAATTGAAGATTTAGTTGATAAGTACCCAGTTATTTCCGTTGAAGATCCTTTGGACGAAAACGATTGGGAAGGTTGGAAGACTTTTACTGAACGTTTAGGCGATAAGGTACAAATTGTTGGTGATGATTTATTTGTTACTAACACTAGTTACCTTGAAAAAGGTATTAAGATGGGTGTTGCCAACTCAATCTTAATTAAACTTAACCAAATTGGTACTTTAACTGAAACTTTTGAAGCTATTGAAATGGCTAAGGAAGCAGGTTACACTGCTGTTGTTTCTCACCGTTCTGGTGAAACTGAAGATACTACAATTGCTGATTTAGTTGTTGCAACTAATGCTGGTCAAATTAAGACTGGTTCAATGTCAAGAACTGACAGAATTGCTAAATACAACCAATTAATGAGAATTGAAGAAGCTTTGGGTTCAACTGCTCAATACAAGGGAATTCACAGTTTCTATAATTTACACAAACAATTTTAATTAATATTTAAAGTGAAAGAAAAATGGGTGTCGCTTAAGGTGGCTCCCTTTTTCTTTTAGCATTCGTTAGTTAAATATGGTAAAATCAGTACAGTAAGAAATTTAGGTAATGGAGGCAGCGCTTTGTATAATATCGTCATGACGCTACTCATCATTGTGAGCTTTTTAATTATTATTGCTACATTGATGCAGCCGCAAAAGCAACAAGATGCCTTAAACGCATTGTCCGGCGGTGCAGTATTTAGTGGCCAGACAAAAAAGCGTGGATTTGAAGCATTAATGGAAAGAATTACCGCTGTATTGTTGGTTCTCTTTTTCGCTCTTGCTTTGATCTTGGCAATACTTTCATCCAAGTAAAAAAAGCCTTCCGGTCATAGGAGGGCTTTTTAATTTCTTTTAGCTTAACTTATCTTATAAAGAAATTGAGGCAAATTAGATAATGACACAAAATGAACGAGTTTTAGCTGATGTTTATGAGACATTCAGACATAATCCTCAAGAGCAATACGATGTAGATCAACTTGAAAATGATCTTAGCCGTAATCAAAGACTAAATTTTCCAGATTTAGTTAAAGCTTTAACTTTTTTAGAGCACAGTAAAAAAATTGTAACTGATGGTCAAGGAAAATATCAGTTGAATCAATTGAATACTGTTGCTGAATGTACATTTAAAGCAAATGATAAAGGATTTGGTTTTGTTAAATTTGATGATGAAAGTATGGAAGATGCTTTCATTGATAAGCACAATACTAAGTTTGCAATTGATGGAGACCATGTTAAAGTAAAGATCATCGCAGGTGCAAATCCATGGAATGGCAGAGGACCCGAGGGTAAAATTGAGGAAATTACTGAACGTGGAGTTGAAACTTTAGTTGGTGAATTTCATCCGTATGCTGATGAAGTAGTAAAATCAAGTGGCTTTTACGGTTATGTTGTTAGTGAAAATCGTAAGTTAAAGAAATATAAGATTAATATCACCGATAACGGTGTTAAGCCACAAATGGGTGATATGGTAAAAATTGCTATTACCAAATATCCTAACGAAGATCAACCTGATGAAATGCAAGGTGTAGCTCTTTTAACTATTGGTAATAAGAATGATCCTGGTGTTGATATCATGTCAATTGTAGTTGACAATGATATTCGAACTGATTGGCCTGAAGATGCTATGGATCAGGCAAATAATATTCCAGATCATGTAACAGAGGAAGAAAAAGCAAAACGTGTTGATATTACTGATCAACCTGCTGTAACAATTGATGGGGACGATTCGAAAGACTTTGATGATGCTGTAGTAGTTTGGAAGCTTCCTAATGGTAATTATCACCTAGGTGTACATATTGCTGATGTGTCCCATTATGTAAAAGAAGGAAGTCCTTTAGATAAGGAAGCTTTTGCTCGTGGCAATAGTACTTACTTAGTTGATCGTGTTATTCCAATGCTTCCATTCAGATTATCAAATGGTATTTGTTCGCTTAATGAAGGCGTTGAACGTTTGGTTCTTTCATGTGATATGGAGATTACACCAGAAGGTAAGCGTGTTGGTTATAGAATATATCCATCAGTTATGAAATCACATGGTCGTTTAACATATAACAACGTTAATAAAGTTCTTGATCCAAATAATCATGAAAAACTAGAACAAAAATATGAAGACGTTGCTCCAATGCTTCATGATATGGCTGACTTACACAGTATTTTATATAAGCAACGGCATCAACGCGGTGCAATTGATTTCGAAGAACCAGAAGCTAAGATTATTGTTGATGATAAAGGTAAGCCAACTGATATTGTTCTTCATGAACGTGGTACTGCTGAAAAAATGATTGAATCATTTATGTTAATGGCGAATGAAACAGTTGCTGAAGATTATTACAAGAAGCATGTTCCTTTTCTTTACCGTGTTCACGAAACTCCAGATCAAGAAAAGATGCAATCATTCTTTGAATTTGTAAGTGCATTTGGCTTAAATGTAAAAGCTGATCCAAATGATGTAAAACCAAAAGATTTACAGAAGGTGGTAGCTAAGACTGAAGGTACACCTGAAGAAGCAGTTGTGCAAATGATGATGCTTCGTAGTTTGAAACAAGCACATTATTCTCCAGAACCACTTGGTCACTTCGGTTTGGCGGCTAAATACTACACTCACTTTACTTCTCCAATTCGTCGTTATTCTGACTTAATGGTCCACCGAATGATTCATGAATATGCTGATAAAAAGATGGATAAGGATGTCCAAAAGCATTTCAAGTCACAACTTCCTGATGTTGCTGAACAAACTTCAACACAAGAAAGAAAGTCAATTGATACTGAACGTGGTGTAAATGATTTGAAGATGACGGAATTCATGGCTGATAAAGTTGGTCAAACTTTTGATGCTATTGTTTCATCAGTAACAAGTTTTGGGATGTTTATTCAATTGCCAAATACTGTTGAAGGTTTGATTCATATTTCTAACTTAAACGATGATTATTACAACTTTGATGAAAAGTCATTGACTTTAACAGGTCGCAATTCTCACAAGCAATTTAAGATTGGAATGCCAATTAAGGTTAAGTTAATCAATGCAGATGTTGAGCAACATCAATTAGACTTTGAAATTTATGATCCAAATGCCAAAAAACGTCCACAAAGAGGTTATAGTCGCGGTAAGCGTAGCTTTAATAAGGGACATAGAAATAATAATGGTAAGAATAATAAATCTTTCCATGTAAATAATGGTCATAATTTTAAGATTCGCCATCGTCAGAATACAACTGTTAAAACTAATAAAAAGTAATTAGGAAGAAAACGATGAAACAAAAAGCAGATAACTTGATTGCTCAGAATAAAAAGGCAAATCATGACTATTTTATTAAAGATACTCTTGAAGCAGGAATCGCTTTAACTGGTACCGAGATTAAATCAGTTCGTGCTCGCAGAATTAATTTACGTGATGGATATGTTCAAATAATTAATGGATCTGCTTTTTTAGAAAATGTTCATATTAGTGAATATAAAGAAGGTAATCGCTACAATCATGATCCTTTGAGATCACGGCGCTTATTGCTTCATAAAAGAGAAATTGCTCGTCTAGCTGGAATTCAAGCTCAACAAGGAATGACAATTATTCCTTTGAAAGTTTATTTGAAGCATGGTTTTGCCAAAGTATTAATAGGCGTTGGTCAGGGGAAGAAGCAATACGATAAGCGACAAACAATTAAAAAACGTGATCAAGATCGAGAAATTCACCGCAAGTATGGAATTTAATTAAGTAGGTAGGTAAAATGATTAGAAAGGCAAAATTAACTGATTTCCCGTTAGTTTTTCCAATTTTAAAACAAATTTTTGATGAAATGGATATGGATACCATTAAAGCACTTCCAGAAAGTCAATTCTATGATTTGATGAAGCATGGCTTCTATTCACCTCATTATCGGTATTCTCATAATCGAATGTGGGTAGAAGCAGATGAAATGGATCGTCCAGTTGGGATAATGGTAATGTATGGTTATGATGATCAAGGACTAATTGATATTTCATTAAAAAGTTCATATCCTAAGGTCGGACTGCCTCTTGATGCAATCATTTTTTCAGATAAAGAAGCATTGCCACATGAATGGTATCTGGATGCTATTGCAGTTTCTCCCAAACATTGGGGAGAAGGTATTGGACAGCAATTAATTAAGTTTGCTCCTGAAGTTGCTAAGCAGAAGGGATATAAAAAGATCAGTTTGAACGTTGATCAAGATAATCCTAGAGCAGCTCGTCTGTATGATTACATGGGCTTTAAAACAACTTCGACAATGACGATAGGAGACCGTATGTATAATCATATGGTTAAAAAAGTTAATTAAATCAAAAGAGAATTAATCGTAGGTTAAATAGATTAATTCTCTTTTTTGATTATTAAATTTAAAGAAATATTTAAAAATAACACTATTTACATTATTACTATTGTCTAGATTGATAAAACCTGATAAAGTAATAAAACTGTCAGTCATAGAAAGGTAGCGTGATCCTTTTTTTAGAAAGGAAATAAAAATGAGATGTTGGCAGAATTGGAAAGAGTTAAAATAGCTTTACATAGTATGTTATCTGAACCAAATGTAAAGAAAGTAAATATTTCGAAACTTTGTAGTAAAGCAAAAATTAGTCGAAAAACTTTTTACTTACGATATGGAAAGATAAATAACTGTATCGAAGCCTGTATTTTGTTTGAATTAAGAAAAGAATTACGCAAAAACAAAAAAGAAAGTCTAAATCAACTTCTTAATGTTTTATGTGAATATATTCAGAAAAATAAACAGTATTTTTATAATGCTTATCATTTAAGTGAACAAGATTGTATGTGTGAAAAGATGAAAGAGCATTTCTTTCGGTATATTCGATCTTATGTTTATAAAAGAGGAAGTTTTTCAGAACTTATACTTAAACAATTGACCAACTTGTTATATGATCGAATTTGTTTTTGGATTAGCCATGGATGTAATAAAAACTATAGTTTCTTACTGGAAGAATTAGCGATTATTATTGAATTGATTGATTTTCAAAAACAAATTTGTTCTCATAAATTTCAAGTCTTTAATTTCTCACACTACTACTTAAACTACGACTAAGAGAGAGCGTTAACTCTATTTTGAAAATTAAAAGTTGGTAGGAATAAAGGTTTAGTATGCCATTGTGTGAAGAGCAGACTAATTAAAATAATAAAAGGGACATCTTCGGGACGTGAAATATCACAGCTCCAAGTAAGTCCAGCATCAGTGACTAGCGAACAAACGCTAGCCACTTTTTTAATGCCTGAATAAAAACTATATCTGCCTTGTTTTAAACTTCCTTTAATCCAATAGTTTAATCTAGTAATATAGAATAAATTTGCAAACCGACTATTTATTTTTTTTACTTTGACTAGGGAGTGGTTGATTACATCAACGCTATAGCTAGTTAGAAGAAGATTAGAGTCTAAATAGAGCCGCCCAATCTCAACATGATTAATATCAGTGAGAATGATCGGTTGATTAAACTCATTAAGGTTTCCTTTTAAAATATAGACAATCTCTCCCTGGTGGTTTTTGACCGGGATTTGACCACAAGTTTGACCTTGGGTAAGTTGGACAGTATAACGCATAATTTCATCTGCCTTTAGGGAAAATTATGTTTATTTACAGAAATGGCGAATTGCATATGCAACACCATTCTCATTATTGGTTTTAGTAATAAAATTAGCAATTTTTTTGATTTCAGGTGCGGCATTTTCCATTGCAACACCAATACCGGCCATTTGAATCATTGATTCGTCATTAAGATTATCACCAATAGCCATCACTTCATTAGGCTGATAGCCCTGCAGTTTTGCGTAATCCATTAAAGCAATTCCTTTTTGAGCCTTAATATTATTTATTTCAATGTTAGTTGAAGAACTTGCAGTAACAATTAAATCACCAATTTTTTTAATTTCTTCGCGAATATGATTAAAGACTTTTGGACCATCTGGATGAAAAGCGACAAATTTCATTACTTCAAATGATGGCTTTTTAAGTAGGTCTTTAAAATCAGGGACGTATTTGATTTTCATGATTTCGTCGGAGCCAGCAGCAAAAGAAACTGCTTTTTTGAAAGTTAGTTTTTTATTAAGGTCAACTAAAAGATCAGAAAAGTTAGCAATCCTTCGCAAACGAGAATCAGAATAAACATGATCTGCTCCCACTATCTCAAAATAGAAGCCAGAATCTTTAAGTAACTTATTAATCTTGAAGCTCTCTTCTTTAGGTATTGGCTCATTTACAATTAATTTGCCCGCCGTATTAAAAACCATTGCACCATTTAAGTTAATGAAACCAGTGTGAAGTCCAGCTTTTGCCAATATTCCTTGCGACTCAGAAGGTGCCCGCCCAGTTGCTACTAAAAATTCGATTCCTTTAGCTTGTGCTTCTTTAATAGCAGAAATATTTTCAGATGAAATTTGCATTTGTTTATTTAATAGTGTGCCATCCATATCGCTTGCAATAAGTTTAATCATTTTAAGTCCTCCGATCTTTTATCTATATGATATCATGAACTTGGATTTCTTAGAGATACAAGAGGATAGAATAAATATGAAAAAATTAATTGGAAATGATTGGGATGAAATTTTAGCACCCGCTTTTGAGAGTGAACAATATCAAAAATTACATGATTTTCTAAAAAGTGAATATCAAACAAAGCAGATTTTTCCAGATATGTATCATATTTTTACTGCTTTTAAATTGACTTCTTTTGCAGATACTAAGGTTGTGATCTTAGGCCAAGATCCTTATCATAACCCAGGACAAGCTACGGGAATGAGTTTCAGTGTTAATCCTGGTGTTGCTTTGCCGCCATCGTTAAAAAATATCTATAAAGAATTGTATGATGATGTTGGTGCCATTCCAGTAAATCATGGTTATTTGAAAAAGTGGGCAGATCAGGGAGTTTTATTGCTTAATGCAGTATTAACAGTGCCTTATGGAAATGCCAATGGACATCAGGGAAAAGGTTGGGAAATAGTCACTGATGCAGCTATTAAAGCTCTTAGCGATCGCGGAAAAGTTGTATTTATTTTGTGGGGAAGATTTGCTCAAAATAAAATTCCGTTAATTGATGAAGAAAAGAATGTCATTATCAAGTCTGCGCATCCTAGTCCTTTTTCAGCAGACCGTGGTTTCTTTGGTTCCCGTCCGTTTTCGAGATGTAATGATGCCTTGACTAAATTTGGTGAGAGTCCAATTGATTGGCAATTGCCACAGGAAGTAAGCCAATCAGATATGGCATAGTTTTTGTTTTGAGAAAAAGCTTTGAAATTGTAAAATATTAGCTAGAGATAAAAAGAAAGGCTTAATTTGTTATGAAAGTATTTGACTCACTTAAGAAAAAAGCAGAAGAATCAAAAAAAGTGATTGTTTTTCCTGAAGGAAATGATGAGCGAATAATTAAGGCTGCTGTTCGTCTTGCAGAAGAGGGAATTGTTGAACCACTTTTGTTAGGAAAACCCGATGAAGTGATAAAATCTGCTGAAAAATTAAATGTTGATTTAGGTTCAATTGAGATTATTAATCCGGCTGTCTACCCAGATTTTGAAAAAATGTGCCAAGATTTTGTGGAATTAAGAAAAGGAAAGAATACTTTAGCAGAAGCAAAAAAAATTCTACAAGATGTTTCTTATTTTGGTACCATGTTAGTATATGAAGGAAAAGCTAATGGAATGGTTTCTGGTGCTACTCATTCAACAGCTAATACTGTTCGTCCAGCTCTGCAGATTATTAAAACTAAAAAGGGAATGAGCCGTGTTTCAGGTGCGATGATTATGGAACGTGGAGACGAAAAATATATATTTGCGGATTGCGCAATTAATATTGATCCTGATAGTGAGACATTAGCCGAAATTGCTTATCAATCCAGTAAAACAGCTGAAATGATTGGGCTTGATCCTAAAATTGCAATGCTTAGTTTTTCGACTAAGGGCTCAGCAAAAGGAGCAATGGTAACTAAAGTCCAAGATGCGACTAATTTAGTACATCAAAAATATCCAGATTTAGTTTGTGATGGCGAATTACAATTTGATGCCGCTATTGTTCCGCGCGTAGGAGAAGCAAAAGCTCCAGGTTCTGCAGTTGCTGGACATGCTAATGTTTTTATTTTCCCTGAACTTCAGTCAGGTAATATTTCGTATAAGGTTGCTGAGCGTTTAGGTGGCTTTAGTGCAATTGGGCCTGTATTGCAAGGATTAGCTGCTCCAATTAACGACTTATCACGTGGATGTAAAACAGAGGATGTATACTTATTAGCTATTTTAACTGCTGCTCAAGCAAACATGGAGAAGTAAAATGGAATCATTAGAAATAAATTCTGATGAACAAATGCAAAAATTAGGTCAGGCAATTGGAAAAAGTAGCCAGGGACATGACCTGCTCCTCTTATCTGGTGATTTAGGTGCTGGAAAAACCACTCTGACTAAAGGAATTGCTCGGTCATTAGGTATTAGACGTCCTGTTAAAAGCCCAACATTTACAATTGTTAGAGAATATCGTGAAGGTAAAATGCCACTGTTTCATATGGATATGTATCGACTAGAAGATGGTGACTTATCAAGTATTGATATGCCTGGATATCTAGCCGAAGACGGATTAGTGGTAATTGAGTGGCCACAATTTATTATTGGTGATTTGCCAAACGATTATCTTGAAGTAACGATTAAGCGGATTGATGATTCATGGGATTCAACCAAACGAATAGTTGAATTTAAAGCTGTTGGTAAGAGAAACCAAGCTTGGTTATCAGATATAAAAAGATCTTTTGAATAATAAAAATGGTTAAGCTTAGATTGGCTTAACCATTTTTTTGATTGGATCATCTCCAACACGTTTATTTTCTTCAATTAAAATTCCCGCACAAGCTTCACTATCACTTAAAGCGTTATGGTGATGCCATAAGTTAATATTTAAAGCTTCTGACACTGTGTCTAATTTGTGATTAGGAAGATCAGGTTCGAACGCCTTGCTAGTTGCTAAAGTATCAATTGCAAAGTAGTGAGGAGCTGGAATATTATAGCGGGCGAGCGACTTTTCCATTACCCGGCAGTCAAACCGTGCATTATGAGCAGCTACTAACATTCCGGGTTGATACAATTTTTTTATTTTAGGCCAAACTTCAGCCATTGTTGGTGCATTTTTAACGTCTTCGGCAGTAATACCATGAACTCTGATATTTCGACCATCAAAAGGCATTTGCGGATTAATAACTGTATAAAAACGGTCGACAATTTCATTGTTTCTAACCATAACCAAGGCAAGAGAACATGCACTTTCAGGATGACTGTTTGCCGTTTCAAAATCCATTGCAGTAAAGTTCATTTTTATCCCCTAAATAAAATATTATTTTTCTTTTTAGTATAACACTTAAGGTAGAAAACTAGCTATTTATTGCGGTATGATTAAAGGGACGATTATTTAAGGAAAAGAGAGATTGAAAATGCAACTAATGGACTTAAAAAAACAGGGAATTGATATTCAAGAAAATATTCCATTGAGCCGCTTTACGTTTACTAAGACCGGTGGACCTGCGCAATATCTTGCTTTTCCTAAAAATTTAGATGAATTAAAAATCTTAGTGGAAACAGTTAAAACTAATAACCTACCTTTGACTGTTATTGGAAATGCTTCTAACTTAATTATTAGAGATGGAGGAATTTCAGGTCTAGTTTTAATTCTTACTAAGATGGATGAAATTGTTGCTAACCAAGAAGAAGCAACAGTTACTGCAGATGCTGGCGCTAGAATTATTGATACATCTGAAGCAGCATGTGAGGCCGGCTTAAGTGGTTTAGAGTTTGCAGCTGGTATCCCTGGTAGTGTTGGTGGAGCTGTCTTCATGAATGCTGGTGCTTACGGTGGCGAGACAGAATTTGTCATTAAATCTGTTCGGGTCTTAACTCGTGAAGGCGAATTTAAAACTTATACTCACGATGAAATGGAATTTGGCTATCGTCATTCACTAGTTCAGGAAACTGGAGATATAGTAATCAGTGCTACTTTTGGACTTGAACCAGGAGATAAGTGGGCCATTAAGGCTAAAATGGAATACTTTAATGGCTTACGTAGAGCAAAGCAACCACTTGAATATCCTTCATGTGGAAGCGTCTTTAAGCGTCCAACAGGCCACTTTGTGGGTCCAATGATAATTAAAGCGGGTCTTCAGGGAAAAAGAATTGGTGGTGCCGAAGATTCAATGAAGCATGCTGGCTTTATTATTAATGTTGGTGGTGCTACAGCTACTGATTATTTAGATTTAATTCATTTAATTCAAAAGACGATCAAAAAAGATTTTGATGTTGATTTGCAAACTGAAGTAAGAATTATAGGAAAAGAAAAAGATTAGATACTACGACAAAGCTACAAGTAACGGCTTGTAGCTTTTTTGATGAGATGGTGAAAAAGTTGAGCGATATTATTAAATTAACGCATGTGCGTAAAGAGTATGACGATGGGTTTGTGGCTCTAAAAGATATTAATTTAACGATTGAATCAGGGAAATTCTATTCTTTATTAGGGCCATCAGGATCAGGCAAGACAACTATTTTAAGAATAATTGCTGGATTTAGTGAACCAACAAGTGGTCAAGTATTTTTTGATGGAAAAGATATTACCAACTTGGATGCAGCCAAGAGAAAAATTAATACGGTTTTCCAAAATTATGCCTTATTTCCGCATATGAATGTTTTTGAAAATGTTGCTTTTGGTTTGCAAATCAAGAAAAAAGATAAGCAAGAAATAAAGTTAGCTGTTAAAGAAGCTCTTCATATGGTTCAGTTAGATGGCTTTGCAAATCGCGAAATTTCTGAATTAAGTGGTGGGCAGCAACAACGTGTTGCAATTGCAAGAGCAATTGTGAATCAGCCAAAAGTTCTACTTTTAGACGAGTCTTTATCTGCTTTAGATAAGCGTTTAAGAAAAGATATGCAATTTGAATTGCGTGAAATCCAAAAAAAGTTAGGAATTACCTTTATTTTTGTTACTCATGATCAAGAAGAGGCTTTGGCTATGAGTGATGAAATTTTTGTTTTAAATGAAGGAAAAATCCAACAAAGTGGAAGTCCAGTTGATATTTATGATGAACCAGTTAATGATTTCGTAGCTCGCTTTATAGGTGATTCAAATATTCTGAGCGGAAGAATGATTAAAGATTATGAAGTGGAATTCGGTAATCACCGTTTTGAATGTGCTGATGCAGGAATTAAACCAGGAGAAAAAGTAGAGGTCGTTTTAAGGCCTGAAGATCTAGATATTACTGATATTGAACATGGAAAGTTAAGAGTTATGGTTGAAAGTCAGCTCTTTTTGGGAGATCATTTTGAAATTAAGGCCATTGATAGTGATGAAAATGAATGGCTGATTCACTCGACTAATCCAACTAGCATTGGAAAAGAAGTAGGGGTATATTTTGATCCTGAGGACATTCATGTGATGCGTTTTGGTGAAAGCGAAGCAGAATTTGATAAACGTTTAGAGGCATATGAAGGAGAAGAGTAAGATATGAAAAAGAGTAGGCTATTTTTTCTTGTGCCTTATGTACTTTGGCTTGGTTTATTTGTTATTGCTCCGATTATTTTAATTACTATTAATGCCTTTAAAGGTGATGATGGTTTTACCTTGAAAAATTTCCAACAATTTTTTGTTAATGGAACTTTTTTGAGAATGACGCTAAATTCATTTTGGTATGCATTTTTAATTACCTTAATTACCTTGTTAATTTCCTATCCGATTGCATATATTTTAAGTCAAATGAAAAATCAGCAATTTTGGCTACTTTTGATTATTTTACCAACTTGGATTAATTTGCTTTTAAAAGCCTATGCATTTATCGGAATTTTCGGCAAGCATGGATTGCTAAATAACTTTTTAAAGCTTTTTGGTATAGCACCGGCAAATATTTTATTTACTGATTTCGCTTTTATTTTTGTAGCGGCTTATATTGAAATTCCATTTATGATTTTACCGATTTATAATGCAATTTGTGATATTAATCCGGCTGTAATTCAAGCAGCTTATGATTTGGGTGCAAGTAAGTGGCAAACATTTATGAAGGTTTTATGGCCACTTTCTAAATCTGGAGTTGAGTCAGGAATTCAAGCAGTATTTATTCCTTCACTCTCTTTATTCATGTTGACAAGATTAATTGGCGGAAACAGAGTAATTACGCTTGGTACTGCAATTGAAGAATATTTTATGACCACAATGAATTGGTCAATGGGATCGACAATTGGGGTTGTATTAATAGTCCTAATGGTAATTGTTATGCTATTTACTTCGTCTGATCATCGTCGTAAAAAGGAGATCAAGCTATGAAAAAAATAAAATGGTCTCGGATTTATTTTGCTTTTGTCCTTGTTTTGATGTATTTACCCATCTTTTATTTAATATATTATTCTTTCTCAAGTGGTCATAATATGGATCATTTTGAAAAATTTACTTTAAGTCATTATCAGGATTTATTTAACGATAATCGACTACTAGCAATTTTTCTAGAAACAATTTTATTAGCTCTCTTATCTAGTTTGATTGCGACAGTAATTGGAACTTTTGGTGCAATTGCAATTAGTCAGACTAAGAATAAAAAAGGACAAAAAACTTTATTAGCATTAAATAATGTTTTGATGGTTTCACCAGATGTAATTATTGGTGCCAGTTTTTTGATCTTCTTTACTTTTTTAGGAATTGGTTTGGGCTTTGGGTCAGTATTATTAAGTCATATCGCATTTTCAATTCCGATTGTTGTATTAATGGTTTTACCGCGTTTAAAAGAATTTGATTACTCTTTAGTCGATGCTGCTAGAGATTTGGGTGCTTCGACTTGGCAAGTTTATAGCAAAGTAATGATTCCAGCTATTACACCGGGAATTTTGGCTGGCTTTTTTATGGCTTTGACTTATTCATTAGATGATTTTGCAGTTACTTTTTTTGTAACTGGAAATGGATTTTCAACATTATCTGTAGAAATTTATTCACGCGCACGGCAAGGGATTAATTTAGAGATCAATGCCTTAAGTACCTTAATGTTTATCTTCGTAATGGTTTTGGTATTAATTTATTATGTAATTACTAATCACAAATCCCATATCGGTAAGGGGCGTGCACAATGAAAAAGTTATTGATTGGAATTTTAGCTATTTTAGCAGTTTGCTTGGGGTTAGAGGCCTGGGCTAAGAAGCTAGATAATAGTGGTGTTAGCGCCAATAGTAAGAATCTAATTATTTATAATTGGGGCGACTATATTGACCCTAAGCTGATAAAAAAATTCGAAAAGCAAACTGGCTATCATGTAATTTATGAA
Source organism: Lactobacillus paragasseri (assembly GCF_003584685.1). NCBI lineage: Bacteria > Bacillati > Bacillota > Bacilli > Lactobacillales > Lactobacillaceae > Lactobacillus > Lactobacillus paragasseri. The sequence goes on along the minus strand of NZ_AP018549.1, from coordinate 1,326,051 downwards.
ACCTTTGATTCGAATGAAGCTATGTATACGAAGGTAAAGCAGGGAGGCACTGCTTACGATATTTGTGTTCCTTCTGATTACATGATTTCGAAAATGCGAAAGGCTAAGTTACTTGATAAAATTGATACAAAAAAAATTCCAAATTATAAAAATATCGGAAGTGAATTTTTGCATCACTCATTTGATCCTAAGAATACTTATTCAGTCCCATATTTCTGGGGGACATTAGGAATTGTGTATAATGACAAGTTTGTAAAACCTGGACAGATAAAGCATTGGAACGATCTTTGGTCAAAAGATTATCGTCATAATATCTTATTAGTTGATTCTGCTAGAGATATTATGGGACTATCATTAGCGTCGATGGGGAAGTCATTAAATACTACTAATTCATTAGATCTTAAATTAGCTAAAACTAAATTAGATGGATTAGGCCCCAATGTAAAGGCTATTATTTCTGATGAGCTAAAAATGTATATGATTCAGAATGAAGCAGCTGTTGGTGTAACATGGTCTGGTGAAGCGCGGACAATGTTAAATGATAATAAACATTTACATTATGTGGTTCCACCAGAAGGTTCAAACTTGTGGTTTGATAATTTTGTTATTCCCCGTACTGTTAAAAATAAAGCAGGGGCATATGCTTTTATTAATTTCATGCTTGATCCAAAAAATGCTGCTCAAAATGCCGAGTATATTGGTTATGCAACGCCAAATATCAAAGCTCAAAAATTACTACCTAAAGAGATAAAAAATGATAAGCAATTTTATCCAAGTAAACAAGCAATGAAAAATTTACAAGTTTATCAAGATTTAGGCCCTAAGAAAATTCAGGAATATAATGATCTGTTTCTTGAATTTAAAATGTATGGTCGATAAGACGGTAGTTTAGGTATAATTAAGGCTTAGGAGGGATGAGTAGTGAAATTTAACATCGAGCAAATATTTACTTGGCAAAATTTAATGAACATTATTGATATTCTGATTGTTTGGTATATTATTTATCGCTTAATTATGTTGGTAAGAGGAACCAAGGCTGTTCAATTAGTTAAAGGAATATCTCTAATTATCGTAGTTAGAATTATAGCCGGATTATTACACTTACATACCCTAACGTATTTTGTTGATCAAATTCTCTCTTGGTCTGTAATTGGAATAATCGTTATTTTTCAACCAGAAATTAGACGTGGACTTGAACATTTAGGAAGATCGCCAATTTTTGGTGGCACAACTATGACTGAAAAACAGGCCGCTGAGAAAATGATTGGAGAATTAGATAAGGCGATTCAATATATGTCCAAAAGAAGAATTGGGGCTTTAATTACGATCCAGCAAAATACTGGTTTGGAAGATTATATTGAAACTGGTATTCCGATTGATGCAGATATTACTGGCGAGTTATTAATCAACATCTTTATTCCTAACACGCCATTGCATGACGGTGCAGTAATTATTAGAAACAATCGAATCGCGGTTGCTGCTGCTTATTTGCCACTTTCAGATAATAGTATGATTCCTAAAAAGCTAGGAACTCGTCACCGGGCAGCAGTGGGTATTTCAGAAGTTACTGATGCAATTACAATTGTTGTATCTGAAGAAACAGGTGGTGTAACAATCACTCGTAATAGCCAATTTATGCTTGATTTGACTAGAGAAGAGTATTTGAAGTACTTAAATGCTCAATTAGTTCCAAAGGAAGAAGAAGAGAAGCCAAAATGGTATCAACGAATTGTAAATCATGTTTGGAATTGGGGGTCAAATAAAAAATGAAAAAGTTTTTTGATAAACCTTGGTTCTATCGCATTGTTGCATTGATATTGGCAATTTTACTGGCCATTTATGTTTCGTCTAATCAACAGGGGTTTGTAACTCAAGGACGTCGAGAGGAAACTCTGAAAACTGCAACCAAGACGCAAGTAATTAAAGCTCCCCTGCAAGTTTCTGTTAATACTGATAAGTATTATGTAACTGGCTATCCCGAAAAAATAAATCTTACTTTAGAAGGATCAAATGCGCTGGTTACTTCAACTATTAATACTCAAAATTTTCGTGTTTATATTGATTTAAGCCATTTAAAAACTGGAGAACATACGGTACCAATTAAGGTAAATGGTTTAAGTACTCAGTTAACTTATAGTGTGAGTCCAAGTAAAGTGCGCGTAAACATTCAAAAAAGAAAATCTCGTACCCTTCCTGTACAAATAGAGTATAATAAGAGTGCTGTATCTCATGGGTATAATCTTGGCACAGCAAAGAGCGATCCAGAAGTTGTTAACATTACTGGCGCTAAGAGCGAAGTTAACCAAGTTGATCGTATCGTAGCTCGTGCAAATTTACCAAAGGGAATAGACAGCACATTTGAGCGTGAAGAAATGCTGGTAGCACTTGATAAAGAAGGACATCAACTCAATGTTGCTATTGATCCAGCAACAGCGCACATTACTATCCCAATTAACTTGTCGAAAAAAAAGGTTAAAATAAACGTGACGTCAAAAAATGAATCATCAACTCATGTTTATTCATTAACCGCGAAAGAAGAAACAGTTGAGATATATGGTGATGAGAATACGTTAAAGAAAATAACATCTCTTCCTTTAAAGGTTGATTTAAGTGGCATTAATCAAGATGTTACAAGAGATGTAACAATTAAATTACCAAAGGGCGTAGTTAAGGCTTCACCATCAGTAATACCAGTTCATATAAAGGTGACTGATACTACTGCTAAAAAGGAATAAAACAAGGAAAGGTTGTTAAAAATTATGCTTAAATATTTTGGAACAGATGGTGTACGGGGAGTTGCTAATGCTGGCTTAACTCCAGAAATGGCTTTTAAATTAGGTCGTGATGGAGGATATGTTCTTACCAAAGATAAAAAAGATGGTGAAAGAGCTAAAGTATTAGTTTCGCGTGATACTCGTATTTCTGGACAAATGTTAGAATATGCATTGATTTCTGGTTTACTTTCCGTAGGAATTGAAGTTTTAGAAGTTGGTGTGATTACGACTCCAGGCCTTTCTTACTTAGTTCGTGCTCAAGGTGCAGATGCTGGTGTTCAAATCTCAGCTTCTCATAATCCAGTTGAAGATAATGGGATTAAGTTCTTTGGTAGTGATGGCTTAAAACTATCTGATGCTAAAGAAGAAGAAATTGAAAAATTAATTGATGCACCAGAAGACAAGCTTCCACGTCCTTCAGCTGAAGGTTTAGGTACTGTAACGAATTACCACGAAGGTGCTTCAAAGTACTTGCAATTTATTGAAAATACTTTACCTGAAGAATTAGGCGGAATTAAAGTTGTTGTAGATGGTGCAAACGGCGCAGCTAGTGCTTTAATTTCAAGATTATTTGCTGATATGGGCGTTGATTTTACTACAATCGCAACTCATCCCAATGGCTTAAATATTAATGATCATGTAGGTGCAACTCATACTAAGAAGTTACAAGAAGAAGTTGTAAAGCAAGGTGCTCAATTGGGCTTAGCATTTGATGGGGATGCTGACCGTTGTATTGCTGTTGATGAAAATGGTAACGAAGTCGATGGCGACCATATTATGTATGTAATTGGTTCATATCTTGCTGATCATGGCCGTTTAAAGAAAGATACGATTGTTACAACTGTGATGAGTAACTTAGGCTTTACTAAGGCTTTAGAAAGACGTGGCCTTAAGAATGTCAGAACTCAAGTTGGTGACCGTTATGTTTCAGAAGAAATGAGAGCTAATGGTTATAATCTAGGCGGTGAACAATCTGGTCATGTTATTATCAGTGACTATCATAATACTGGTGATGGAATGCTTACCGGATTGCATTTATTATACGTAATGAAGGATACTGGTAAGTCATTAAGTGAATTATTAAGCGACTTTAAGGAATATCCACAACGCTTAATCAATGTTCCTGTTAAGGATAAAAAAGACTGGAAAGAACATAAGCGTATTACCGAAGCAATTAAAAAGGTAGAAGAAGAATTGAGCGATGAAGGACGGATTTTTGTTCGTCCATCTGGAACTCAAAGTTTACTTCGTGTTATGACTGAAGCACCAACACAAGAATTAGCTGATAAGTATTGTGAAGAAGTGGCTAAAGTCGTTGAAGAAGAAATGGGTTCAAAATAAACTGCCTTGATTAAATTATAATAGGTGATGGCGTTCACCAATTTAACCGATTAAGATCTGACGACGCCTACTTTCTTATGTGTAATAAGGGAGTAGCGTCGTCTTTTTTTGTATAATAGAAAGGAAAGCGAACGTTTACATAGGAGAAAATTGATGAAGATAAAATTAATTGCCGTTGATCTTGATGGAACTTTATTGAATGATAAACAAGAAATAAGTTATGAAACAAAGGAAGCTTTACAAAAAGCATCTCGATCAGGTATCAAAATCGTTCCCTGCTCGGGGAGGCCATTTCCAGGAATTAAAGAGTATTTAGATCAGTTAGATCTGCAAGATCCTAATCAATATGCTGTTGCTTTTAATGGCGCTCTGGTTTTGAATGCACAAGGAAATGCGGTAGTTGAAGAATTACTAAATTATCAAGATTTCCAGTTTTTTGAAAAAATAGCTCAGCAACTGAAAGCTAACTTTCATGTTGAAGTAAGGGATAAGTTTATTACATTAAATCACTTTGTCAACTACTATTTATCGCGTGAAAGTTGGCTAACTAGAATGCCAATTGAAGTTTGTGAGTTAAAAGATATAGCAAAAGATTTAAAATTTACAAAAGCTATGTTTTCAGGTGCTCCATCAGAAATGGAAAGGGTTTATCGTGGTTTACCTCAAGAAGTTATTGAAAAATATAATGTTTCCACCTCTGATGAAACATTAATTGAAATTAATTCTAAGCAGGCTTCAAAAGGAAACGCTTTGAAAGAATTGGCACGGAAACTTAATCTTAAACAAGATGAAGTAATGATTTTTGGTGATCAAAAAAATGATATTTCTATGTTTGACGTTCCAGATTTTTATAAAGTGGCTATGGGAAACGCGGTATTAGAGATAAAGAAGCGAGCTAATTATGTTACTCGAACAAATAATGAAGATGGAATTGCATATGCAATAAGAAGGTTGGTTTTTAATGAATAAAAAGTTAAAAAATTATATCAGTGTCAGTTTATTTGCATTTTTTGGAGGTGCATTACGTGCTTATTTAAATGTAATTTGGTCACAGGCTGGAACTTTTGTAGCTAATATCATTGGTTGCTTTTTATTAGCATTTCTAACATATTTCTTTATTGAATTTAGAGAAGGACGAGATTGGCTAGTTACAGGGTTAAGTACAGGTTTTGTAGGTGCATTTACAACCTTTTCTAGTTTCCATTTGGATACGTTTAAGCAATTAGAAAACGGAATGAATAATCAGGCACTGATATATTTCTTTAGTTCAATCTTTATTGGATTTTTATTTGCTTATTTAGGAATGATTACAGGAAAAATATTAGGTAGAAAGTTGGCAATAAGAGCATGATAAGTACACTTGTAACAGCTGGTTTTGGAGCAATTTGGGGAGCAGTTCTCAGATACGGAATTACTAATTATGGTAAAAAACATTGGTCTAGCAACTTTCCTTATGCCACTTTATTAATAAATCTTACTGGAGCATTTTTGTTAGGACTAGTTTTTTCGCGTAACTTATCGCCATTTATTTATGCTTTGGTTGGAACTGGGGTACTGGGAGGTTATACGACCTTTTCTACATTAAATGTTGAATTGCTTTCTCATTGGCAAGACCATAATTATAAAATATTTCTTCTTTATGCTTTATTATCTTATGGCGGTGGCTTAATTTTAGTTTTTGCAGGATATAAAGTTGGATTAATGATTTAGAAAAAATGCTAGCAAATTTTAGGTTTGCTAGCATTTTTTCTAAGGCTATTTAATTTTAGTTTTTAATTGATACTTTTCCGATTTCACTTGTGATTATTAGTGAATTACTTGAATTTTCATCGCCAACGTATCCTTCGATTTCATCGTATTCATTATTGCCATAAATAATGGAGTCGAGTGGAAGATCGGTAGGACCGATTTTTTTAGTATTAATTTTGAATTTAAATAATTCTGTTCTTGGTACATTTACACGGATACTTCCAACTCTGCTTTTAATTAAAAAACTAAAGTTAGATTTATCAGCAATTGATAAATTTATTTTACCAATTCCAGACTTAATATCACCGCTACCTTTAATATTATTTAGGCTCATATTTCCTGTATCAGTGACTAAATCCATTCTTTCGCTATTAAGGTCATTAATAATAATTTTTCCACTCTTTGTATCAATAAAAAAGTTTTTGGTAGAAATATTATCTAAATCTATGTTTCCACTGCTTGTATGATAAGAAATCTCTTCTTTTGCGCAAACATGATCGCTGGTTAAAATTCCAGAATGCGCATTAATATGAAATACATTCGCAGATGTATTAGAAACAGCAATATCACCTGACTTCAGGTCTGCCTGGACGCGTTTAAGCTTAGAGTGAGCTAACAATAAATCTCCAGAAACTGCAGTAACATCAAGCAGGAAATAATTTGTGACTTTATTAATATAAACATCACCGCTTTGACTTCTAATTGTTAGAAAACCAGTAAAATTTTTAGGTAAAAATAATAAAGTTTTGTTTTTAAAAATTCCAACCAGCTTACGTGGACCTTGGGTAATTTTTAAGACATTGCCAACTTTTTCGACCGTTGAATGAAGATTTTCAATGTCTCGAGACATAAAGTCATGCACAATTAAGTTTGATGAATTAGTGGGTAAGACCAAAATATCGCCCAAACGGTAGTTAAGGTGAATCTCATCAATTTGATTTAATTTGAGATTTAATTCGTTAACTAATTTTGAATCAAAGATTTTAGCAAAAAAGTCATTGTATTTACTGTAGTCAGTTTCTTCTAAATTCTTTAATTGTGATAATAAAGTGTCTAGATCAGTTAAATTTAAAAGTGCTTTTTGTTCTGCTTCAACCTGACTTGCACCATGCTGAATTTCTTTTTTTATTAGATTGTTGATTTTTTTACTCAGAGTATTTTGTAAAGGTTTATTTTCCTTGATATGAGGAAATTTATTGAAAAATTCTTTTAGTTTTTCATCAATCATGCTGAACTCCTTTAATATTTGTTACACTTTTATTATATAGCACCCCAAAAAACTTTATGTATTATTTTGGGGATTATAAAAGACTATTAAAATTTTCGTTAGGAGAAAAAATGAAATTTATAAAATGGATTTGGAGATTAGTTGTAGTTGGATTAATCTTTATTTCATTGAGTTTGACTTTAACAAGTCCAGTTGAATTGAAAGTTGATAGTACCGCTGGTCTTGTGAAAAGCTCAATTAATAAAGTTGTTGACCAAGCGAATAATAGTGACTTGCAAATGGGAGTTGCCTTTTTGCAAGAATCAGGAATCGAAGATACACTTTTATCACAGTTACCCAAAAATATTGAATTAAAGACATCATATCAAGGGCTAAATCAATTGAGTAGTAATTATTTGGCCAATGGTAAATTAGCTGCATCTGATTTAAAACTAAATAATGATACGCAGCAAGAACAAGTTTTTAATCAGTTAATATTACAATTAGTAAATGAACAATTAAGGCAGAATTCTGCTGATGTAAAACAAGCAGCCGAGATTTATCATTTGATTTATTTCCTACTAATTGGTCTTTATATTTTGGCAATAGTAATGGTTTTATTTGGTAAAAAGATTGCAATTTTACCACTTTTAATTGCCGCAGTAGGCTCATATGGGGTTTTATCGTATGCAGCTGAAATTGCCACAAGCTCGCTTCAACAAAGCGTTTATACCGGGATCAATGTAAGTTTAAGTAGTGGATTAAGTCAAGCACTGATTACTGCGATTATTGCTGTAGTTGGATGTTTATTCATTAGAATTAAGCAGAATAAGGAGTAAAAATGCTGTTTGAAACAAGTGATAATATAAAAATTAATTATAAATTAACTGGGAAAGGGAAGACAATTGTCTTAGTTAATGGTTTTGGGGCATATCAAGAAATATGGTCTGCTCAAGTATCATTTCTTAATAATTTAGGATATCAAGTACTTACTTATGATCATCGGAATATGGGGAAGAGCCAACGAACAGAAAAAGGTCATAATATTGCCCGTCTAACACAAGACTTAGAAGAATTAATTTCTTTTCTAAAAATTAAACAGGCTACTTTCATGGGACACTCAATGGGCGCTTCGATTATTTTCTGTCTAATAAAAAAATGGCCAACTGTAGTTAAACGTGCATTAGTGATAGATCAATCACCTAAGATGCTTAATGATAGGAATTGGAAGTATGGTTTTATGGACTATACAAGTGAAAATTATCATGAAAAATGCCAAGAAAGACCTCATGTTCACGAAACTTTTGCAGGACTAGATGATGATGTTTATGCCAAACTCACGAAAGCAAAAGAAGAAGATCCGTTTAATAGAAAAGATAATGTGGACTTATTAGAAAATCATATGTCGCTAGATTGGCGAAAAGTTATAGAAAACGCATCAATTCCAATTACTTTTTTTATTGCTAAGGAGAGTCCGTATTATCGTGAAGGATATGAAAAACTTCTTGAAGAAAAAAATGATCAAGTAGATAGTTTTATTATGTCACCAACTGGTCATGTAATTATGGCGGAAATTCCTAAGCAATTTAATAGCAAATTAAAAGATATTTTAGGGTAATAAAAAAGAGGCTTATGCCTCTTTTTTGGTAATTATTTTAACTTTTTATTGATATTTGCTAAATTTTGGTAATTTTCTGTTATCCACTTCAAATAAGTTGTATTGTTTGGAATGGTTTCACGAACTTGCAAGATTGGAATCTTCTTTGATTTAGCTCTTTTAACGAAATTGTTAACAGTGGAACTATTTACTTGGGAGTTCTTAACAAAGAAAGAGATACCACGATTATTAATAGTTTGATTCATTTGATGAACAATTTTGGCACTTGGATCGGTTTCATTTTCAATTGCTTCTTCAAAAGCTTTATCACCAATCTTAAAGTGGGTAGCTTTCAAAGCGTAATCGAATACTGGTTCACTAACATATACTGGCTTTTGCTTTGTACCATCAATAGAATCAGCCATTTTTTGAACTTTTTTTATTTTTTCTAAGTATTTAGTTCCATGTTCTTTATAATAGTTTGCATGCTTTTTATCAATTTTAGATAAACGCTTTACCAAATAGTTGACATATTTGGTTGGCATATTTAAGTCAAACCAGATATGAGGATTATCACCGCTTTTCAAATTCATTAAGTCTTCGCCAACTAAGACAGCAGACTTATTACTTGATTTAGCTAATTTTGCTAGCCAGGAATCATATCCTAAACCATTAGCTACAATGATTTTGGCGTCTTGAACTTTTTTTGCATCTGCAGTAGTTGGTTCGAAATCATGGGGATCGGTGGAACTACTAGTAATAATGGCTGTTGCCTTACCGTACTTACCCAAAACATTTTGGGCAATATCAGCATAAACATTGGTGCTCGTAACAATCGATATTTTGTTAGACGATGAATTATCCTTTTTGGAGCAACCAGTAAGAACAAAAAATAATGTTCCCATTACAATAAAAAGAGAAAAAATCTTTTGATAATATTTTTTCATTTTGTATATTTATCCTTTCAAGGTATTGGAGCTATATCTTTATTCAATATAAATCATATCAGAATCTGGTAATGTTTTTTAATTTGATAATTTATTTTTTAATAATTTGTCTTAGTTGGCTTGTGTTATAGTAGAAAGAAATTATGAAATTAAGGTTGAGAAGAAATGAAAGCTACAATTTATATTACAGGTAGTATTGCTGCCTATAAAGCAATTAATGTTGTACGAAATTTTCAAAAAAAAGGACATGAAGTAAGAGTAGCTATGACAAAAGAAGCTGTCCATTTGATCGGTACCCAAACATTAGCTGCTTTAACTAAGTATCCAGTATTGACTGATCTCTGGGAAAAAGAAAGAGCTAATCAGATCCAGCATATTGAATTGGCTGATTGGACAGAAATGGCTGTTGTAGTCCCAGCAACTGCTAATTTTATTGCCAAAATTGCAAATGGTATTGCTGATGATGCGGCAACTACGACTTTTTTAGCAACAGCTTCACCTAAATACGTAGTTCCAGCTATGAACAGTCATATGTGGAGTAATCCTGCCTTTCAAAGAAATCTAGCATTAGTAAAACAAGATGGAATTGCTGTAATGGAGCCCGCTACTGGACGCTTAGCTGAAGGATATAGCGGCAAGGGAAGGATGCCAGAGCCAGATGACATTATGGCTTGGATAGATGATTCTCTTCAAGCTAAAAAAGTATTAGCTGGTAAAAAAATTGTAATTACTGCAGGTGGAACCATATCTCCACTTGATCCAGTTCGTTTTTTGGGTAACCGTTCGAGTGGTAAGATGGGAATAGCTTTAGCTAAAGCTGCTCTTGCTGCTGGGGCAGAGGTGATTTTAATTTCAGGACACATTGCTGTTTCATTACCTAACTCACCTAATTTAAAAAATATTAAGGTAGAAACTACTGAAGAAATGCTCTCAGCTGTTAAGACTGCTTTTTTAGGAGCAGATGCTTTAATTATGGCAGCTGCTGTAGCAGATTATGAACCGGTAAATTATATTACTCATAAAATCAAAAAGCAGGATCAGGGGGATGAGTTAAAGATTTATTTGAAAGAAACTCCTGATATTTTGAAAAAAATGGGAGGTATAAAAAAGGCAAACCAAGTTGTTGTTGGCTTTGCCGCTGAAACAAACAATTTATTAGAAAATGCTTCTAAAAAACTGCAAGAGAAAAACGCTGATATGATTGTTGCAAATGATGTCAGTCATGGAGTATTTGGTAGCGATAAAGATAAAGTTACGATTTTAAGGCAAGGTAAAACAATCGAGAATATAGTAGAGACAACTAAAATTGAAATTGCTAAAAAAATAATTATTTTGGTTGCTGAAGAACTTGAAAGTAGGAAAGTTGAAAAATGAAAAAAACAGTATTAACGAAGCGAGAAATGATCTTTGTTTGTTTAATGCTCTTAGTGCTTTTAGGTTTATTTATTTCTAGTTCAATGACTTATCACGAACAAGAGATGTCACCAGGATTTATTCATCGACATTTTCCAATTATTGAAAGAGTAGTTGGAAAGTGGAATATCTATTATGCTGGACGTTGGCACAATGCATTTTTGGACAATGGGGAAGCGGGAATGACTCAATTTGTCATGAGAAAATTTGCCCATTTTTCATCATATTTTTTAGTTGGTTTATTTGCTTGTTTAGGCTTAGACCGCTTATTTAAAAAATGGTGTGGCCCCTTATTTATTTGGCTAGGGATTATTGGATTAGCGGGATTAGATGAATTTCACCAATATTTGACTGGAGATAGAACTCCAAGTCTTCACGATGTTGCTCTCGATTCAGCCGGAGCGCTTTTAGCTATTTTATTCTGTATTTTTATCTACTGGATTAGACACCATCAAGAAAAAAGTAATTCATAATTAATCATAGATTGAATTTAAACCTTGAGTGCGTTATGATTGACAAGGTTAACTATATTAAATAAAAAGAAAGAAGGATTCTTATGTCAGGACATTCAAAATGGCACAATATTCAAGGCCGCAAGAATGCGCAAGACGCTAAGAGAGGTAAAGTTTTCCAAAAATTATCTCGTGAAATTTATATGGCTGCAAAGAGTGGTGGTCCTGACCCTTCAGGAAATCCTACTTTACGTATGGTTATGGATAAAGCACGTGCAGCAAACATGCCTAAGACTAATATTGAACGTGCTATTAAGAAGGCTGAAGGTAATTCAGATGAACATTATGATGAAATTACCTATGAAGGCTACGCACCCGGTGGTGTTGCAGTTTTGGTTGAAGCTTTAACTGATAACAAGAACCGTACTGCTTCTGATGTTCGTGTTGCCTTTACTCGTAATGGAGGTTCACTCGGTGCAACTGGTTCTGTTGCTTACATGTTTGACCGTAAGGGATATATTGTAATTGATCGTTCCACTACTGATGCTGACGAAGACCAAGTTTTACTTGATGTTATGGACGCTGGTGGGGATGATTTAGAAACTAGTGATGATGCATTTGAAATCTACACTGATCCTAAGCAATTTACAGCTGTACGTGATGCTTTAGAAAAAGCTGGCTACAAGTTAGCTAACGCTGAATTAACTATGATTCCGCAAAACACCACTCCAGTTCCAGCAGATAAAAAAGAGCAATTTTCTCATTTAATTGATGCATTAGAAGATAACGATGATGTTTCTAATGTTTATACTGCTGCTGCAGATGATGATGAATAATAATTTATCAAGAAATAGACCTAATTTTCATTTTAGGTCTATTTTTTTATGGCTGACCTTTGCGTCAGTCTTTTTTTTACTCAATTTTTAAAATAATAAAAAAACTATTACATTTTTGCGTACTAATAAGTGTATGGCAAAGGAGGGATTAATTATGAACGAAGTATCAGAAGTTATTTTAGAAAAAGCAATTAAAAGCCATGCTAGTGATATCTTTATTTTTCCAGCTATTGGAGGCTATGAAATAAAGATTCGAACTGCCCTAGGCTTGAGTAAAATAAAAGAATTAGGCCAGCAAGCAGGAAAAGAATTACTTAATTATTTCAAGTTTCAGGCGCAAATGGATATATCTGAGCGTCGTAGACCACAAGTGGGTGCTTATCAGACTAAATTTGGGGATGAAAAGGTTTTTTTACGCTTTTCAAGTGTGGGGGAATTTGAGGGAGATGAGTCTTTAGTAATTCGATTAATTTATGGAGAAAAAAGTAATAATTATTTTCTCTCGGAACAATTCGATTTGCTAAAAAGACTTACTAATCAACGGGGGTTGATAGTGACTAGTGGTCCAACAGGATCGGGAAAGACTTCAACCATGTATGAACTAGCACAACTAGTGGGAAAAGAAAAGGTTGTAATGACTATTGAAGATCCGGTCGAGGTTTGGAATCCCAATTTTTTACAAACACAGGTAAATCTTGTTGCGGGAATTGCTTATCCAGATTTACTAAAGGCTGCTTTACGACATAGGCCGGATATTTTAATTATTGGGGAAATTCGAGATCAAGAAACTGCCAAAAACAGTATTAATGCAGCTTTAAGTGGACATTTGGTTTTAGCAACTATTCATGCGAAAACAGCCTTGCAAACAATTTCACGTCTTGAAGGATTAGGAATCACTAAAGATGAATTATGCAATTGTCTGACAGCTGTTTCTTATCAAAGGTTGCTACCAATAAAAAATCAAAATAAAGTTGCTTGTTTAATGGATATTAGGTATGGAAAAATACTTGATCAAGCTATTGCGTTTAATGACAATCGCCATGATTTGAGTAATTGGCAAAGTAATTTAGAGCAGTTAGTTGAAAGAGGAAAGATTAGTGAAGATACGAAGCATCTTTATGAAGAAGGATAAACTAAACAGCGCTGCTCAATTAATTTTTATTGATTATTTAAAACAAGCACTAATTAATGGTTATTCGCTTAATGCTAGTTTAAAACTACTGCCTAAAATATGGAGTGGTAATTCTAGCCACTTAGTCTATATAAGTAAACAAGTTGAAGAAGGCAGGCAACTTGGAGATGTATTGCATGAAGTGGGATTTTCTAGTACTTTATCTGCACAAATAAATATGGCGATTATTGACGGAAATTTATTGTCTTGTTTAGACCAATTAAGTAAACTTATTCGATTGAAAAATAAGCAGTTAAAGAAATTGCGAGGAGAATTGGCTTATCCAGCACTTTTAATTGGAATGATGGTTACGCTATTGATTTGTATGCAAACCTTTTTAAAGACAGAAATGTCAGATAATGACTGGACGAGTAATTTAATGTTAGGTGGACTTGTGTTGTTAGTTATTATAGGCGCATTTCTTATTAGTAAGATAATCATGTTGCTCAATAAACAAGATTATTATGCCCTGAATAAATTAACTAGGATACCTATAATTGGACCAACATTAAATTTATATGTTCACTATCTTATCGTGTCTGACTTAGCTATTTTACTGATCAATGGCTTCTCACTGCAAAAAATTTGTCAACTTACTGATCAGCAACCAAAGAATTCGTTGCAACAAGTTTTAGGAGCAAAAGTGAAGAATCAATTAGAAAAAGGAATTGAAATTAAAGCAATTATTGAGAGTGAAGCTTTTATTTCTAATAATTTAATTATGCTTTTAGAGACTGGAACGACAAGAGAGCAAATTGGGAAAAGAGCATTATTGCTTAGCAAGACACTTTTCTATGAATTAAATCTCAAATTAAACAGTTTAATCGTTAATTTGCAGCCGCTGTGCTTTATTTTTATTGGAATTTGTATTCTAGGAATGTATTTAAAAATTTTAATGCCAATGTATCATTTAATGGAAACAATGTAGAGGTAAAAATGAGAAAGTTAAAGCATTTTATTATGAAAAATAAACAGGTAAAAGGATTTACCTTAGTTGAAATGGTAATTGTAATTGCCATTATTGCGATGCTAATTTTGTTAATTGTTCCGGGCTTAAGTAAGCAAAAAGAAAGAGCGACTACCAAAACAGATGAAGCCTTAAGAACAACGATTGAGACCCAAAGACAATTAGCTGAAGATAATGGAGATGGTACTTCATTAGAAGAGCTAGTAAAGAAGGAATATATTTCTCAAAAACAAAAAGAAAGATATGAAAAATTACCGCAGAAATGATTTTTAAGAGAATAAAAGCTTTTACTTTGATTGAAACGATAGTTACTTTAACAATAATTTGTTTACTCGTGTTAATGCCAACGCTTTATGTTAAAAATATTAAGGAACAGATAATCTTAGACAGTACCACGCGTCAAATTAGATCAACTATCAATAAGTATTTGCATCTCTCAACAGTAGAAAAGAAGTCGTATTTTTTATCATATTTTGACAATAATTCTTCAATTCAGATAATGGAGCCGCATCAAGTGTCAAAAGTATATTTGAATCGACATGTTAGAGTTTATAATTTTGATAATTTATATATTAGCAATCGCGGAACCATATCGCCGAGAACAATTACTGTTAAGAGTGGAAGCAAAGAAAAGAAAATTAAAATACAGATGACATGGGGTAGGATGGTTGAAGAATAGAAAAGTCAAGGGCTTCATTTTATTGGAAGCATGTGTAGGCTTCACGATAGCCTGTTTAGGAGTATTGCTTTTAGGGATAACAATTAAACAAAATAGACAGACTGAAAAACAGATTGAAAAACGAGTAGATAAGGCTTATGCGGAATATATTTTTAGACACAGTGATAAGAAGACATTATTAGTGCATGATCATGTCTATCATAGAAAATAAAATAATGAAAAAGATAAAGGGTTTTACCTTATTAGAAGCTGTATTTGCAATCGCAGTTACTATTTTATGTGCGCAAATATTATTTGGACTTATAGGCACACTTAGAAAAGTTAATCGCCAGAAAACCGGAGTTAATGAAATTTCGTATAGTTATGTACAGATAAATAATTTCTTAAAAGAAAGTGGACATGTTGAAGTAAGTACAACGGGTTCAGATCCAACTAAAATTGTTCTTAGAAAGTTATCGGATAAGAAGAAAAAGAATGGTGATTTAATTTACGATACATATGTAATTGATATGAGTTCAAATGATGTTTTGAGAATGAGAACAGATGAGGGAGGACACATGCCGCTACTTTTTCAAATTAAAAAAATAAAATGTTCTACTTCAAAAGATTCTTTTTCTATTTTAGTAACTGAAAAAGATGGTAGACAAAGTGAGATGTTTTTCAAAACAGATTTACCAAAGAAAAAGGAAAATAAAATACAGGATGAGAAAAAAGATAAGAGTAAAAAGGCTTAAGGGAAGTGCCTTAATTAGTAGTTTGCTGCTTATTAATATTTGCATTGCCTTTGTAATGATGTATCAACGTAGTTTTACTGAAAATATGGAAAGTAATCTTTCTTTGATAAATTATTTTTCCAAGTAACAATGATTGCTTGCTAGTATTTGATGATACCTATAGAATATTAGAAGGAATATTAAAGAAGGAAGAAAAATGCAAAAAGTAGAAGAATTATATCCAAAATTTCAGACAGCTATTGAGCATTTACAAAAAGCGCTGAATGTTTCTTTTTCATCGGCATTGACGGAAACCTTTGATAATCTAGAAAATGGAAAAATCAAAGTAGAATCAGGTGCCCCAGATAAAGAAACCGTAGCTGAATTAACTGAAGAGTATCGTAAATTAGATTATGATAATTTGCCACGTACCTTAAAAGTACAAATATTTACTTTATTAACTTTAAAAGCAATTATTCAAGATGCCAGTGACTATAACTTGATGCCCACACCTTCAGTAATTGCTACAGTAATTGCTTTGATTTGGCAAAGAATCGTTCCGACAGGTAAAAAAACTGTGGTTGATCCCGCAATTGGAACTGGAAATTTACTTTATTCGGTTATTAGACAGCTGATTCAGGAAAATCATTCACAAAACAATTACAAATTAATTGGAATTGATAATGAAGAAGCATTATTGGATTTAGCAGATATTGGCGCCCATCTTGAAGATTTAAAGATTGATTTATATTGTCAAGATGCTTTAGATCCATGGATGATTGAAAAAGCGGATATAGTGGTAAGTGATGTGCCAGTAGGTTATTATCCATTGGATAATAATGCTGAGCGTTTCGAAAATCATGCAAAAGAGGGACATTCGTTTGCCCATACTTTATTTATTGAACAAATAGTAAATAATCTTAAGCGTGATGGTTTTGCATTTTTAGTAGTACCTAGATTACTATTTACTGGTAAAGGATCTACTGAATTCATGACTTGGCTGGCTAAAAAAGTTAATATTCAGGCGATTGTCGATTTGCCTGATGACATGTTTTCAAGCCAAATTCAACAAAAATCAATTTTAGTTTTCCAAAATCATGGGGAGCATGCTCTCAAGCGTGAAGTTTTGGTGGCTAAATTAGATTCATTAAAGAAACCAGAATCTTTAGTAGCATTTAATATGAAACTAAATGACTGGTATCATAAGAGTGAAAATTAATTTATATAATACGAGAGGTATATAAAATGAAAAAAGTTTTAGCAGTAAACTCAGGTAGTTCATCATTTAAATACAAATTATTTTCTCTAGATAATGAAAAAGTAATTGCATCTGGTATGGCTGACCGTGTTGGTTTACCAGGTTCTGTTTTCACAATGACTTTAGCAGATGGTAGTCAACATGATGAACAAAGTGATATTGCTAATCAAGAAGAAGCAGTTCAAAAGTTGCTAAGTTGGCTTAAAGAATACAATGTTATCGATTCTTTAGCAGATATTGCTGGGGTAGGGCATCGTGTCGTTGCTGGTGGTGAAGAATTTACTGATAGTACAGTCATTACAGATGATAATCTTTGGAAGATTTATAATATGAGTGACTATGCACCATTGCATAACCCAGCTGAGGCTGACGGCATCTATGCTTTCATGAAAGTTTTACCTAATGTACCTGAGGTTGCTGTTTTTGATACTTCTTTCCACCAATCGTTAGATCCTGTCCAATACTTATACTCAGTACCATATAAGTACTATGAAAAGTTCCGTGCTAGAAAATATGGTGCACATGGTACTTCAGCTCGTTATGTATCACGTCGCACAGCTGATTTACTAAAGAAGCCAGTTGAAGATTTAAAGATGGTTTTATGTCATTTAGGTAGCGGTGCATCTGTCACTGCTATTAAAGATGGGAAGTCTTTTGATACTTCAATGGGATTCAGTCCGGTTGCAGGAATTACAATGAGTACTAGAAGTGGTGACGTTGATCCTTCTTTACTTCAATTTATTATGAAAAAAGGCAACATTACTAGCTTTAATGAAGTTATTAAGATGTTAAACACCAAATCTGGTTTACTCGGTCTTTCAGGAATCTCCCCAGATATGAGAGATATTGAAAAAGCAATTAAAAATGGTGATAAGCAGGCTAAACTTACAAAAGATATTTTTATTAACCGAATTGTTCGCTATATTGGAGCTTATATGACTGAAATGGGTGGTTTAGATGTTTTAGTCTTTACTGCAGGAATCGGAGAACATGATGCAAGTGTGAGAAAGCAGATTATGGATGGCCTAACTTGGCTTGGTCTTGAATATGATGAAAAAGCTAATAAGGCCAACAAGGAAGGAATTATCACTACACCAGATTCAAAGATTACTGCAATGATTGTTCCAACCAATGAAGAGTTAATGATCGCACGTGACGTTGTTCGTTTAGCTAAATTAGATAAGTAATCGTGAGAGCAAGATTATAGCATTTTAACAGTGACTGTGATATCATTGAAACATCTGGGGATGTTTTGGGATTCGACAGGCGTAGATTCGCGTTGACTGCGATTCGTAGGTCACGTCTACGTTAAAACGTCACAGTTAAATTATAACTGCAAATAACGAAAATTCTTACGCAGTAGCTGCTTAGTCAGCCTGCGTGATCCAATGACGGATTGCTCGTGTCTGTCTGCGGGTCTTACCATTTAACGAGCTACGTTTAACTACTTACCTTAATAGTTAGAAATAAGATTCTTAGGTTAGTTTTGATAGTTTAGCCCTGTTATATGGCGTTTTATCAAAACGAAATTTAAGTAATATAACTATGATCGTAGAGGTTAACGACGGAATACGTTTGGACAGGGGTTCAATTCCCCTCATCTCCATAAATGGTTTAAGGAATGTTGATTTATCAACACTCAAGCATGATAAAACCACCTTTTGGCTAAAAAGGTGGTTTTATTTTTATATATTTAGCTGTGAAATGGAGTTTATAGAAGATATTTAAATAAGTTGATTTAAGTTACCTAAGAAGGTAACTTTTTTATTAACTAGAAATTTTAATGACAGTTTTTAGCTAATAAGCTCGGTCAATTACTGAGCGCCTTTAGGTCTATAAACAACTTTTTCTATATCGTCAATTGAAATTGGCATCATAGCCATTGTTTTCTTTTCTTGTTCAGGAGTTTCAACGCCATAATCAGGTAAAAAGTGAGTTGCATCTAATTGGTCCATTAGACAAACTAATTCACCTGTTTTTAAAATAACTTCATCATATTCTTGTGGAATGAGTTTATTCATTTCTCTTCACCTCTTTCTTTATATAATGAAAATCTTTTCAATAGAATATCATAAATATTCATCAACATGAAAAATTATAGAATCTTATTATTCAATACGGTTTTTATATGTCTTTTTGATACAAAATTGATAAACGATTAACATTTAATGAAAAAGTGTAGATCTTTAAAGCTATACAAATTTTTCAAAATAATATTTATTTTTATAATAAAAGATGATAGTCTGTTAGTTGAAATGTTAAACGCTTAGCATGTAGGAGGAGAAAAGATGTTGGAAAATAAAAAACATAAAAAGATGTCTTTAAGCGGAAAATCTTTATTAATGGGGACCTTGTCTACAGCAGCAATTGTATTAAGTGCTTCCACTGTAAATGCTGCTACTAATACTGATACTGTTGATAATGCTAATGCTAGTCAAGTTACCACAGTAAAAGCATCTGCTTCGGTTAACAAAAATGATAATAGTGGATTAAAAGAAAATGCTACGAACGACAAAGTAGCTGGAACTGAGACAAATCTAAACTCTAGTTTAAATTCTGGTAAAGAAACAAGTAGCCAAGTTAATGACAGTAAGGAAGATAGTTCATCAACACAAGTAGGAAGTACTCCAATTTCTTCTGCAATCATTAATAATGGTAAAGCCTCTAGTGATTTAAACCAAGATTCTGACAATATTTCCGATCATTTTAAGGATAATAATTCTCAAGGGCAAAGTTCAACTTCTTCAGAGAAAACCGAATTAAAGGGAAAAATCAAAGAAATTGTTAATAATTCTGGTATTGATGTCACAAAATTAACTAATGATCAAATTAATAATTTAAATAAAGTTAATTTTGATAATGATCCACAAGACGGAACAAAATTAACATTAAACGATTTAGATGCAATTGGACAGGCTCTTATAAGAAGAGATCCAAAATATGCAGTTCCATATTTTAATGCAAAAGAAATAAAAAATATGGATGCAGCGGAAACTAAAGATGCACAAACTGGTAAAACTGAAACTTTGGAAATCTGGGATTCGTGGCCAGTACAAGACCCTATAACTGGTTATGTATCAAACTATAAGGGCTACCAACTTGTCATTGCAATGATGGGAATGCCTAAAAAGAACGATAATCATATTTATCTTTTGTATAATAAATATAATGATAATGAATTCTCGCATTGGAGAAATGCGGGTTCTATCTTTGGATATAATGAAACTCCTGATTTACAGGAATGGTCAGGATCTGCCATTGTAAATAAAGATGGTTCTGTTCAACTATTTTATACAAAAAATGATACATCAAATGGTAAGCTAAATGATCAACAGTTGGCAACAGCTAATTTGAAGTTAAATGTTGATAACAATGGTGTTTCAATTGCTAGTGTTGATAATGATCATGTGATTTTTATTGGTGATGGTAAACATTATCAAACTTATGATCAATTCTCAAATGGTAAAAATAGAAATAGAGATAATTATACATTACGAGATCCTCATGTAGTGGAAGAAGAGAATGGTGATCGTTATTTAGTATTTGAAGCAAACACTGGAAGCAATAATTACCAAGGCGAAGATCAAGTTTATAGATGGGCTAATTATGGTGGAAATGATAAGTTCAATGTCAATAATTTCTTGAGCTATTTTGGTAATAATGATGATCAAGCTCTCGCTTCTGTGGCTAATGGTGCACTGGGAATTTTAAAATTAAGTGGGGATCAAAACAATCCAACTGTTAAGTTAGATGATGTTTACTCACCTTTAGTAACGTCATTAATGGTTAGCGATGAAATGGAAAGACCTGATATTGTTAAAGTTGGAAATAAGTATTATCTATTTTCAGCAACAAGATTGTCTCGAGGAACTAAAGGAGAAATTACTCGGCTTGCTAATAAGGTTGTTGGAGACAATGTAGCGATGATTGGCTTTGTTTCTGATAGTTTAACGCATGGTTATGTGCCATTAAATGGTTCTGGTGTTGTATTAACCGCTTCAGTACCCGCAAATTGGCGTACGGCGACATATTCATATTATGCAGTTCCTATTGAAGGAAAAGAAAATCAACTTTTAATTACAGCTTATATGACTAATCGTGGTGAAGTAGCTGGAAAAGGTAACAATTCGACTTGGGCACCAAGCTTTATCTTGCAACTGAATCCAGATAATACTACCACTGTTTTAGCCAAATTAACTAATCAAGGTGTTTGGGTTTGGAATGGTGATAGTGAAAATAAAAATATGATTGGTAGTCTCGAAAAAGATTCTCCAAATAGTGCTGCTTTAGATGGAGAATGGGGCAAGTTTATTGATTGGGATGCAATTAATAGTTATAGTTTGAAACCACATCAACCTGTGACTCCAAATGTTCCAACAACTCCAGAGAAACCTGAAAACCCAACAACACCAAATACTCCTGATACTCCACGTACTCCAGAAGTTCCAACTACTCCAGTTAAGAAAACTACTCAGTCAGAACTTCCAAAGGCAGGAGCTAAAGACGGTATTGCTGCAACAATTTTAGGTGCTATAAGCTCAATGTTAGGAGTTATCGGTTTAGCAGGTATTTCAAAACGCAAGCGTAATAACTAAATTTATAAAAAAGATGAGTTTTAATATGACTCATCTTTTTTTGCTATAAATATAATTTATTCTAGTATGAAAAACTGTAAATTTTCTCAAAATTATCTTTTCCCTATAATAAATTTGAAAAGTAATCGTGGTGAAAAGCCAATCTATAGCATAAAAATATATTTCATTATGCTTAGCAAATATTAGACATTTACTTTTCATAATTTAGACTAAATATTTGAAAGAGTTTAATAAAGAGAAAATTTATGCAAGAAATTAATGAAAAATACTTTGAAGGAGAAAGAGCTTTATATGGTCTTTCTAACGCAATTTTAGAGAATGTTACGTTCGGTGAAGGAGAATCGCCGCTAAAAGAAACGCAGAATTTAGAAATAAAGGCTAATATTTTTAAATATAAATATCCTTTATGGTATTCAAATAATATTAAAGTTACTGATAGCACATTTGAAACAATGTCTAGAAGTGGTATTTGGTACACTAATAATATCTCAATTAAAAACTCCAATTTGCAGGCTCCTAAATTATTTAGAAGATGTAAACATGTTTCTTTAGATCACGTATTTTTTTCTGATGCTGAAGAAACAATGTGGACTTGTGAGGATATTACTATTAAAAATACTGAGATTAATGGTGACTATTTTGGAAAAGATAGTTCTGACATCTATATGGAAAATGTGCGCGTGATTGGAAACTATATTTTTGATGGTGCTAAAAATATTGTCTGCAAAAATTGTAGTTTTGTATCTAAAGATGCATTTTGGAATTGTGAGAATGTAACTTTAATTAATTGTCAAATAGATGGGGAATATTTAAGCTGGAATAGTAGCAATATTATTTTCAGAGATTGTACTATTGAAAGTGATCAAGGGCTTTGCTACATGGATCATGTTACTTTAGAAAACTGTATTTTAAATCAGACGACTTTAGCTTTAGAAAAATGTAGTAACATTAACGCAACTATCAAGAGTAAGATTACGAGCGTTAAAAATCCTATTTCTGGAGTAATTAAAGCGAAGAAGATTGAAACATTAATTATTGATCCAGCAAAGGTGGATCCTCGTGATACTAAGATTATCTCTGAGGAAGCAATCGTTAAAAAAGGTTCAGTTTCTGATCAAAATCAAGAGGGTGAATAAAATTGGATTATGATTTTACAACCGTGATAAATCGGCGACATACAGATTCAGTTAAGTGGAATGTTAAAGATAGTGAATTACCAATGTCGATTGCGGACATGGATTTTAAAACAGCACCTGAGATTGTTTTAGCAATGCGTGAAAAACTTGAACTAGGTGCCTTTGGCTATGAAGAAGCCGGAGCCGATTATTTTAATGCAGTAAGTCATTGGTATCAATTAGAGCATGGTGCAGATGCTGATCCAGACTGGATGATTTTTGCTACTGGAGTTGTGCCAGCCATTTCGTCAATTGTTAGACGTGTTTCTCATATAGGTGATAATGTATTAGTGCAAGAGCCAGTTTACAATATTTTTTATAATTCTATTGAAAATAACGGTCGGCATGTATTATCAAGTGATTTAATTTATAGTAATGGGAAGTATGAAATTAACTGGCAAGATCTAGAAGAAAAGCTGGCTAATCCTTTAACTACTTTGATGATTTTCTGTAATCCGCACAATCCTACAGGAATTGTATGGAAAAAGAACGAAGTGAAAAGAATTGCTTCTTTATGTCAAGAAAATCATGTAATTCTTCTGTCTGATGAGATTCATGGGGATTTAGTGCGTAATAACGTCAAATATACACCTGCTTTTTCTATTGCTAAACCCTTAAGAAGCAATGTAATTAGTTTAGTATCTCCAAGTAAAACTTTTAATGTTGCCGCCCTTCATGCCGCAACTGTGATTATTCCTGATAATAATTTACGTGATATCGTTAATCGTGGATTAAATAGCGATGAACTAGCTGAACCTAATCTTTTAGCTATTCCAGCGACAATTGCTGCTTATACGGAAGGGTTTAATTGGTTGCATGAGTTATTAGCGGTAATTGACAATAATTTTGCTTATGCTGAAAAGAAAATAACTAAACAGTTAAAAGATATAAAAATTGTTTCTGGTCCTGCAACTTATTTAATGTGGTTAGATGTGAGTGAAATCTCACAAAATAGTCAAGAACTAGCTGATTATATTAGAAGAGAAACTGGTTTAATTGTTTCACCAGGTAGCATTTATCGTGGTAATGGTAAAAACTTTTTAAGGTTGAATCTTGCATCCCCAATTTCAATGGTAAAAGATGGGATTAATCGATTAATTACTGGAATTAAAAAATATTCAAAAAAATAGCTGAAAGTGGTTTCAAAATCATCTCAAAAAGATATATACTTTTATTGAGGTGATTTTTTATGGAGCCATTATTTTTAACACCATATTTTAGACCAAAAATTTGGGGTGGCCGTAAGTTAAATACAGTTTTAGGATATGATATTCCAGATGGAAAAGTTGGAGAAGCTTGGGTAATATCAGGATACAAAGATGACGCTTCAACAGTTAATGCTGGTCCTTTAAAAGGAAAGACATTAAGAGAAGTATATTTAGAGCATCCAGAATTATTTGGTAATCCAAAAACTAAGGAATTTCCGCTATTAGTTAAATTCTTAGATGCAAATGATAATTTGTCTGTTCAAGTACACCCAGATGACGAATACGCTAGAATTCATGAAAATGATTCTGGAAAAACTGAAAGTTGGTATGTGCTTCATGCTGAACCTGGTGCTAAACTTATCTATGGGCACAATGCAACCAGTAAAAAAGAATTAGAAGATTGGATTAAAAATGGAAAGTGGTCCAAACTGTTACGTTATGTACCAGTAAAAGAGGGAGACTTTTTATATGTACCTTCTGGAACGGTTCACGCTTTAACTAAAGGGATTATGGTTATTGAAACACAACAATCAAGTGATGTAACCTATAGATTGTATGATTGGGATCGAGTAGACAAGAAAACTGGTAAAAAGAGAGAGTTGCATATTAAGCAATCTCTTGATACTATTCAAGTACCACATAAAGATCCGAAGCTGAAAATTACATCTGAAACATTAGGAGATGCAAAGATTACTACTTTGGCTCAGCCACCAATGTCACCGCATTTTTATTTATGGCAGATCGATGTTGATGGGAGTTTTGATTGGAGTCTAAATGATCATCCTTATCTTTTAGTTTCTGTAATTAAAGGTAACGGTAAGTTTATTGCTGATGGCAAAGAATATAATATTAAATTGGGTACTAATTTTATTATTCCTAATGAAATGAAGGACTTTAGTTTTAGCGGTGACTTACGTTTAGTAATTTCAGCTCCTGGTAAAGAATAAATTTAAGTGAATGGAGTTGGTCAAATGATATATATTGGTTGCGGGGTAATAATGTTTGTAATCGGAGTCATTTGGCTGATCGCTCCTTCACCTAATCCGAATCAAGTTTATGGATATATGTCATATTTGGCTTCAGTTAATAAGGCAAGTTACAAGTATGCTCAAAAAGTTGCACGAAATTATTTTATGCTTTTTGGTTTAATTCAATTTTTATTAGGATTAGGAATCCATTTATTACACTGGAATCGCTATTTCTTAATCTGGTTGCTTACTTTTTATTTGTTTATTTTGGCTCCGATAATCTTAACTGAAAAGAAATTGCAGGCTTTTTTACGTGCCCGGCATGAATTACCACATGATTATATTGAACCAGATAAAATTAAACATACTAGAGTAAAAGGATTTAAGGATAAATAATGCTAAAGATATTAATGGTTGAAGATGACAATTCTGTTGCAGAAATGATGAAGATGTTCTTCAGTAAAGAACAATGGGAAGTAGATATAGCAAAAGATGGTGTAGAAGCTGTTGAGATGTTTAAGGCGCATCCAGATTCTTATGACATTGTAACGTTAGATCTTAACTTGCCTAAGAAGGATGGAATGGAAGTAGCTAAAGAAATTAGGGCTATTTCTCTTTCAATTCCAATCATTATGTTAACGGCACGTGACTCAGAAACTGATCAAATTTTGGGACTGGGCATTGGTGCAGATGAATATGTTACTAAACCATTCAGTCCATTAGCATTGATTGCTCGCATTAAAGCTTTATATCGAAGAAGTCATATAGAAAAAGATATGCATGCTTCTAATGGTTTAAAGTACGATGTAATTACTAAGCATTTAAAGATTTCAAAAGATCGAAGAGAAGTGCGCTTTGATGATAATATTGTTGAAGGTTTAACCCCGAAGGAATTTGATTTACTTTATACTATGGCTCAAAAGCCAAAACAAGTTTTTTCTAGAGATAAGCTTTTAGAATTAGTTTGGGGATATGAATTCTTCGGTGAAGAAAGAACTGTTGACGCTCATATCAAAAAATTACGGCAAAAATTAGAGAAAGCTGGTCCTCAAGTGGTGCAAACAGTTTGGGGCGTGGGTTATAAGTTTGACGATTCTGAGGTATAGAAATTGAAACTATTCTACCAAGAAATGTTGGGTTTTCTGCTGGTAATTATTACCAGTATTGTAATTATCGGCTCATCCACAATTCACTTTGCCACCATTCAGGCATATTCTCAAAGCTATTCACGTTTAGAGGGGTATGGAACCTCAATTGGAAAATTAGCTTTAGCTAAAGATAATCCTAGACATGAATTAGATGCAAAATTTTTAAAGAATTTACAGGTAGTAATGGAAGGCGAAGATGTAAATCTTCGCATTTTTAATAATAAAAATAGGCAAGTTTATCCTGAAACTACAATGAACTGGGCTTTGCCACAGAAATTGTTTAAGCAACTGAAGAATGGAAAAACTATTCGAATTAGAAATGACCATGAAGATGGACGTGTGACGTCTTTTTCTAATAAGGATGCTTATACCAGTGTAATTGTTCCTTGGCGTAGCAAAGGAAAACTGGTTGGAGTTATTTGGATTGGTTCACGTGTACAGAATGTCGAACAGATGATTGTACGTGAAAAACATAATCTAATTACAGCCTTGCTTAGTTCTCTGGTAATTGGTGGTCTAATTAGCTTTATATTGTCATATTATATTTCTAGAAAAATCAAACTTTTATCAAATGCTACTAAAAAAGTCGCTCAAGGTGACTTTAATGTGCATTTGAAACATAAAGATACTGATGAAATTGATGACTTGGCACGTAATTTTAATATTATGGTTAATGCGTTAAAAGAGTCAAATGATGAAATCAAGGCACAAGAGAAAAGACGAGAGCAATTTATGGCTGACGCTGCCCATGAAATGAGGACGCCTTTAACTACAATTAATGGATTACTTGAGGGTTTTGAATATGATGCTATTCCTGAAGAGGCAAAGCCTAAGTCAATTGCTTTGATGCATAGTGAAACTAAACGACTAATTAGGTTAGTAAATGAAAACTTAGATTACGAAAAAATCAGAAATAATAAAATTAGTCTAATTCAATCTCGATTCAATGCTACTGAAGTCTTAACGAACTTACTAACTCAGATGAAACAAAAAGCTATTCAAAAAAATGATAAGTTGATTCTTAATTGTCCACCTGAAGTTGAGGTTTATGCAGATAAAGACAGATTTACGCAGATAATGGTCAATTTAGTTCAAAATGCTTTGCAATTTACTGAAAATGGAAAAATCAAAATCTCTGCTTGGAGAATTAAACATGGAGCCCAGTTTGAAATCGCAGATACTGGTATTGGCATGAATCAAAAGCAGATGAAGTATATTTTTGAAAGATTTTATAAGGCTGATCCATCTAGAGCTAAAATTGGGTCTGGAGAATCAGGTTTAGGGCTTTCTATTGTTTTATCGCTTATTAAGCAACATGGCGGTAAGATTGATGTAGATTCAGAACCAGGCAAGGGAGCAAAATTTACTGTGACTTTGTATGATAAGGGTTATAAAGAATTTATTAAAGATTAAAGAGTGTCAAAGGCAAATCTTATTTTTAATAAATTTCAGATCTTAACTTAAAACAAAATCCTACTAAATCAATGTTAGATTTAGTAGGATTTTTCATTTTTTGGGTTTTTCTCAGACACTTTTTGACTTATTTTTCAGGATTATCTTTTTTAGGAGCATTGTCCTGATGGTTTTTGTCTTTGTCGCTTGTAGCAGACTGAATATTCTCAGGAACCTTGTTGATTTCGTCTTTATCAATTTCAGAAGCATCTGTGCTGTAAAGATCGGTAGTTGTGCCTTTATGCTGAGAATATAGAGACGTAGATTTGTTACCAAGTTGTTTTCGTAATGTCAGCATTTTTTGATAATTGACTTTATAGTCAAACTCATTTGGATTTGTCGGAATAAAGCCAGCAGGAGTGTAGAATCGTAAAAGATTATGATTATTCAATAAATCTGAATAGTGTAGTGAAGTGCGTCCATAACTAGCTAATTTATTGATTTCTTCTTTTTGCTTTTTATTAAATTTAGTAATTTTTTCTCCAGTTTGCTGGTTGTAAACTGTTCCTTTGGTTCCTTTACCGCCAATGATTACGTACTTAGGAGTAATTATCGTGCCGTTTCTAAAGACAACGACTTGACGATATTGTTTAGAAAATAGGTCTTGTCCAAATTGAATATAATTCTTGTTTGAAATTCCTAAAAGGTGCAGTAAGGTTGGAAGTACATCAATTTCACCACTAATTTTATTATCTACTTTACCTTTGATTCCATCCATATGTATCATGAATGGAACCTTTTGAAGTTCAGCAGTATCATAGGATGTCCAATTGTTGAAGTCTTTGCCTAGAACAGGTGCTAAAGCAGATAGTTCGTCGTCTGAACTACCCACACCATAATGGTCACCATAGAGAATGACCATTGTATTTTTATCAAGACCACTCTTTTTTAGATAATCAAAAAATTCTTTGATTGATTGATCAAGATAATGGGCTGTTTCGAAGTAGTTATTGATTGTTGTATTTGAAGTATCAGTAGTAGTAAAGTTATTGTCTTTATCTTCTGGGTCTAATTGGAATGGGATGTGATTAGTAACAGTTAAATATTTAACATAAAAAGGTTGCTGCATTTGTTCAAGATATTTGATACTTTCACCAAATAATAACTTATCTTTTAGTCCATATCCAATTTTGTCATTTTTCTTTTGTGAAAAGTAGTTTGCATCAAAGAAGTAATTATAGCCAAGATTCTTATATACTTCATTTCGATTCCAAAATGTTCCAGTATTACCATGAAAAACAGCTGAAGTGTAGCCAGTTTGACGAAGAATTTGCGGAGCACCTTGAAATGTATTTTCAGACCCTAGGGAAGAGAATAATGAACCGTCTGAAATACCGTATGTTCCAGTCTCAAGCATGTTCTCAGCGTCACTAGTTCTGCCTAAGCCTACTTGATGATAGAAGTTGCTAAAACTAACTGTATCTTTACTATGATAAAGCGAGTTGAGAAATGGCGTGACCTCTTGACCGTTAACTTTTAAGCCAATTAGAAATTGCTGGAAACTTTCGAGGTGTAAGACAATGACATTTTTACCTTTAGCTTTTCCAAAATATTCTGGATTAGCTTTAGCGTAATGTTTTTTAGTGAAAGCTAATACTTGATTAATATCTTCGGCATTAGCATTTTTCTTAACTTGGTTTGACTGTGCGCTTTTTAAAAGATCGTATACTGAATAAGTATCAATTCCTAAGTATTTAACTACATAGGAGCGATCAAAAGTGTTTCTTAACAGACGTGGACGTGAAGTTTCAGCTAAAAACATATTCAAAGTTAGCATGAAAACCCCAAATGATGAAACTGCAAATGGTCGCTTAAAGCCATATTTACGTGGATCAATTTTGATAACCTTTATAATTAATAAGATAATAATGATTATAAGGTCAAGCCAGAGAAGGATATCGCTGGGATGCAGTAGAGCAACAGTACTTTTACCTAGCCCTTGTGATACTTTACCGGTATTTTGGATAGTTTTACTGGTTAAAAAATCTGAGAATTGACGATAATAAATTACATTTGCAAAGAGCAAAATTGTATTTATTGTATCTAAAACCAGCATAGCAATGTATGAAATTAGTGGTTTAGAAAAATAAAGTCCTAAGCTCAAGATAATGATACATGTACCAAGTGGAGTTAACCAAACAATAAAATGCTGGTATGGATCACTTAAACCAAGCTTAAAATCAAAATAAGCCGCATACATATATTTTGCCCAAAAGCAAAGTGTAAGGATTGTTAAGAATCCAATTCTAGTTTGCCAAAAATTACGTTTTATTTTATTCACGCTTCACTACTCCTTTTAATAAGGAATATTTTACTGGTAATTTTAAAAAACGACAAACTTTTGTTAAAGGTTTGCGATTTTTTAATATTTTAGAAAAAAATGTCTTTCATAGAGAGCTTTACGTTATAATTAAGCCAAAATTACGGAGTCGGTTAGGTTATGCTTTTTTTACAACCCTTATATGAATATATCTATCATCATTATGCAGCACATATTAATCATTTTGCTCTAATTAAGCTAATTTTGTATAGTTTAGATAAGACAATTTTTTATTTTATTATCTTTGCAATTATTCGTTTATGTTGGCTATTATTTATAAGACATCGAAGAACATTAAAATCAGAAGCATGCATTTGGATTTTTAGCTTTTATGTCATTTTATTATTAATGCTTACGGTATTTAGAGATACATATTTTCCATGGCAATTAACCTTTAATTTTCATCGCAATTTAAGTGATATTAATCTAGTGTTTATGAAAGAAACGCTTAAGCTGACCCAGGGAGAGAGTATGCTTGATTTTTTCTATAATTCGCTTGGAAATATTTTATGGTTCGTTCCATTTGGTTTATTATTTCCAACAGTTATTCAGAAAAAAAATATGCTTTTAACGATTTTTTCCGGTGGTTGTCTTTCAGTTTGTATTGAAGGATTACAATTTGTTCTTGAAACTGGTGTAAGTGATATAGACGATGTCTTTTTTAATGTTTGCGGTACGATAATTGGTTTTATAATATATCGAATTATTTATCGATTCTTATAATAAAAACTCTAGTTTTATGAAGAAGTAACTGCTAAAATAAGGTTTGTACGTGAAAAAAGTTACAAAAAAGGAAGTTTAAATAATGAGTAAAGTTGTTCACTTTGATGCAAGTAAATTAACTCCGTTTGTTCATGAAAATGAATTAAAGGAAATGCAAGCAATGGTAACTGCTGCAGATAAAGAATTACGCGAAGGTACTGGCGCAGGTAGTGACTTCCGTGGTTGGATTGATTTACCAATTAATTACGATAAAGACGAATTTGACCGTATTAAAAAAGCAGCTAAGAAGATTCAAAATGATTCTGAAGTTTTAGTTGGTATTGGTATCGGTGGTTCTTACCTTGGTGCCCAAGCTTCAATTGAATTTTTAAATAGTTCTTTTTATGGCAGAGAAAAAGAAAAGTATCCAACTGTTGTATTTTGTGGTAACTCTCTTTCAGGTTCATACCTCTATGACTTACTTGAATGGTTAGGAGACAAGGACTTTTCAATCAATATTATTTCTAAGTCTGGTACTACTACTGAACCTTCAATTGCTTTCCGTGTCTTGAAGGATAAGTTAATCAAGAAGTATGGTAAAGAAGAAGCTGCTAAGAGAATTTATGCAACTACTGACCGTGCTAAGGGTGCGTTAAAGACTGAAGCTGATGCAGAAGGCTACGAAGAATTTGTAGTTCCAGATGATATTGGTGGTCGTTTCTCAGTATTATCAGCTGTTGGTTTACTTCCAATTGCTGTAGCTGGTGGAGATATTGATGCAATGATGAAGGGTGCTGCAGATGCACGTGCTGCATACACTGATCCAGATGTATCAGAAGATAATCCTTACCAGTATGCTGCTCTTCGTAACATTCTTTATCGTAAGGGTTATACTACTGAATTACTTGAAAACTATGAACCATCATTAAGAATGTTTGGTGAATGGTGGAAGCAATTAATGGGTGAGTCAGAAGGTAAGGATCAAAAGGGCATTTACCCATCTAGCGCTAACTTCACTACTGATCTTCACTCACTTGGTCAATATATCCAAGAAGGTCGTCGTAATTTAATGGAAACTGTTATTCGTGTCGAAAATCCAGAACATGATGTAACTATTCCAGACGATAAAGAAAACTTAGATCAATTGAACTTCTTGTCAGGTAAGACTATGAACTACGTAAATGATCGTGCATATGAAGGTGTAGTTTTAGCTCATACTGATGGTGGAGTACCAGTTATGACTGTTGATATTGAAAATCAATCAGCTCACACTTTAGGTTACTTAATTTACTGGTTCGAATTAGCTGTAGGTATTTCAGGTTACTTGAACGGTATTAACCCATTTAACCAACCAGGTGTTGAAAGTTACAAGAGAAACATGTTTGGTCTTTTGAACAAGCCTGGTTATGAAGACTTACATGATGATTTGACTAAACGTTTAAAATAAATCTACTTAGCATATTTTGATAGTATGCGGATTAATATAACTATAATTAATAGTTAAAGAAAGGGTAGAGGCGATTGCCTCCACTCTTTTTTATTGGAGAAAAAATGAAAGTACAAACTAAAAATACACTTGCAGTTTTGGCAACAGCATTCATGTCTTTTGTTGGAATTTTAACTGAAACTAGTTTAAATGTAACTTTTCCTGCTATGATGAAGCAATTCCAAGTTTCATTGGACACTATTCAATGGATTACAACTGGCTATTTGCTGATGATTGCGATTATTATGATTAGCTCTTCTTATCAAAATGAACGATTTACAGCAAGACAATTGTTCATTTCAGCAGCAGTTGCCTTTATAACTGGAAGCATGATTTCTGCTTTTGCATCAAGTTTCTACATTTTGCTTTTAGGAAGATTAATTTCAGCTCTGGGAGTAGGTCTATGCACTCCGATGATGTTTAATTTAATCGTGGAGGTAATGCCTAGGCAAAGCTGGGGATTTTACATGGGAATTGCTGGTTTAGTAATTGCAATGGCACCGACTTTAGGTCCTGCAGTTGGAGGCAGTATTTCGTATTATCTTAATTGGCGCTGGATTTTCATTATTGCTGCAATTTTTGCCCTCTTTGTCTTTATTTCCGGTATTTTTGTAATTGGAAGTTATCATCCGGTTCAAAAGAAGTCATTTAACTGGCTAGCTTATATATTTTTAAGTCTTAGTTTAGTAAGCTTAGTTATTGGTGTAAATCAATTAAGTAAAGGATTACAAAACTGGCGTCTTTGGGGACTATTAATCTTAACGGTTGTTTTGTTCATTTTATTTGTAACAATTTCAAAAAGATCTACTCGAAAGTTGCTTGACTTGAAAGTTTTTGAAGATAAAGCTTTCGTTTTTGGTGCATTTGCGTACTTTTTGCTTCAATTTATCAATATTGGTGTAAGTTTTGTATTACCCAATTATATTCAAATTGTTAACAAACAAAGCTCTTTAATCGGTGGTCTGGTTTTACTTCCAGGAAGTATTATTGCTGGACTTTTAAATCCGTATTTTGGCCGTTTATATGATCGCTTAGGTGCAAGAGTGCCATTATATGGTGGAGCTTTTTTAATGGCATTAGGGAGCTTCTTATTGGCTAATTGGGGACTAAACTTAAATACCTGGATGATTATCTGCTTTTATGGAATTTTGATGTTAGGACATCGAATGTCGTTCAGTAATACAATGGCCCAAAGCTTGAAAATAGTAGATAATAACCTTAAGTCAGACGCAACTGCTGTTTGTCAGACAGCGCAACAACTAGCTGGTTCAATGGGAACAGCAATTTTAGCAGCAATTATAGCTATTTTTCAGAATAAGCATACAGCAAAATACACTACTTTGACTGCTCAGGGAAGTATGGCAGCATTTTATTTCACTTTTGGCCTTGGAATTTTGATTTTGATATGTGATTGGATTATGTTTAAGCTGAGTAAAGAAAATAAGTAAAAGAAAGTGTAATTAATAATGAACAAGAATTTCTTGGCGGTAGAAAAAGATATCCATGGTTTTGCTCAAGAGCTTTATTTTAGAAATGAGGTTGCAATTGATCTTGTAGAAAAGGATGAACAGAAGGATTTACTGCATTTTGATAGAAAAGATGTTGCAAAATTGCAAGAAATTGCCAGTGTTTTGCAAGATTTTTGTCAACCGCAGGTTCGTGCAATTTTACAAGTCAGTGAAAATACAAAAGATGTGAAAAACGATTTTAAATTGATTCAAAATCAAGCGCATCAACTAATCCAGAACTTTTCTAACTTAGAGAAATTAGTTACTTATTCAGAAACAAAAGCTAAGAAAAAAAGTAAAAATTTAAGTAAACAGTGGCTAGAATTAAAACAAAATCTGCTGAAAATGGACATTAATCGAATTAAAGAGATTGAGAAAAGTAGTAAAACTATGTCATAAAGTAGGATAATAAGTGATATAATTGAAAAGCTGCATCATGGTGAGTAAGACGTGATGCAGCTTTTTTCATTTAAAATTACTTTTTAAGAAAAATTATTATGAAACTTGACAGATTTACGATATTCAATTATATTTACATATGTTGAATTTGCCCGTTGGTCAAATGGTTAAGACGCCACCCTCTCAAGGTGGAGTTACGAGTTCAATTCTCGTACGGGTGATAATACTGAGA